>CAKUZI010000005.1 GCA_934717855.1 uncultured Candidatus Melainabacteria bacterium | reverse complement strand
TTTCCTTTCCCTTTTTCCAGACTAACAGACTTGTTGGTCTTTTTTATTATGTTGTATTATAATCTGTCATCGCGGACTCTGTTCCGCGATCTGCCTAGAATAGTAAATTCAAAATTTAATAAATTGTAACAGAACTAACAATTTTTTTTATATTTATTACTTAATAGATATAGGGAAAACTGTTTTTGAAAGGAAAAGAATGTTAGACGCAGTAAAAAATGTGAATTTTGCTGGAGTAGCTCCACAAATAAATGCCGTCGGGGGGGGGGCAAATAGCGGATTAGCAACTATTCCTGTTCAAAAATCTGATGAGTTTGTAAAACAAGGCGAAGACGAGAAAAAGAAAAAGCTTTCAACCGGAGCCAAAGTTGGTATTGGCGCAGGTGTTTTGGCAACTGCTGGACTTATTGCTTTTTTAGTGATGAAAGGTAGGACTTCAGAAACAAAACAACTAGCAGAACATATCGAATTTAAGCCAGCACAAACATTGGAAGAGGCAATAAAATTTGGGCAAGAAAATCTTGGAATAAAATCTTATAATAACTTTAGTGAAAATGATTTATCGGCTATAAATTGGCTGAATGAGGGTTTTGTAAATGTTTCAAATCGCATGAAAGGTAAATTAAGAATGCCTAAACAAATTTTGTTCACTGATGATCAAAATATTTTGGGAGAGCATTCTCTTGCTGGAGTTATTTCGGATAGTAATTTGCCTCAAAAATTAAAAAAATATTTTGGCAGTTTTTTCTTGAATAAGAAATTCTTTTCAGACCCAATAGAGGCTGTAAACAATGATTTCCAAAAAGCTTTGAAGCATGGATATTTCGAAAAAACAGAAGATGGAAAAATTAAAGTGAATTCGCTGTTTGCTCCAGAAACTGGAGATATGCTTATAGACATAATTAAAGACTGTCAACGAGAGAAATCTTTTAACTCTGCTGTTAGAGTAAGCGTTGCAATAGAAAATATGCGTAATGCAATAAATGCGTATACAAAAAATCCATTAGAGGTAATTCAATCACTGTTTAAAGATGAGAAGAATATATCTATGTTTAAAGAAGCAGGCATTAATACAAGTTTAAATGATATTAAAAATCTTTCATTAAAAGAACAGATTGAAATTCGTAAAACAATGACAGCTTTGTTGAAAGAACAAAATGAAGCAAGTTATGTTAATAATCTAATAGTCAGCGATAAACAATATGCCGAAAAATTAGTTGAAAAAGGCTTTTTAGATAAAGTAGAAACTATTAAAGAGATAGAGCCAAAGAAATTAACAGAAATTATAAAATATACAGAAGAATATACTGGTAAAAAAGAAAATTTTTATCCTATTGAGCTATATATTGATGAACTAGATAAATCAAGTCCATTCGCTACAATTTACCATGAAATGGGGCATCTACAAGATATGAAGCCTCGCTGTTTGACTACAGTAAAATATAATTACGACTATTCAAAGTATTCACAAGAACTGAAAGATTGGGTTGATAATGATGATAATATTCGAATAGCTAGCAAGGTTTCTGGATATTCAACTAGTGGACCAGGTGAATTTATAGCCGAAACTTTTGCCAAACTTATAGAGGGCCGTAAAGTTTCTAAAGAAGTTATAGATTTGTATAGAAAACTAGGTGGTCCTGAATTGCCAAATATGTAATATATATTTTCTATAATTAATTCTCTGCTTTATACAATCTTGCAAAGAAGCAAGCTACGTGCTGAATTGAGTCAACTCTAACCCATTGCCTTGTTGCTTTAAATCTTATAGAATTCAAAGAACGTTCAGGATTTTTGTGAGAATAATTGTTTATTTCATCATTAAAAAGGTGAAATTGGCACATTGCAACTCGTTTACAAGCATTCAAAAGTTTTTCTGCCAATGTGTCCATTTTTAAATATTTTGCAAGATAATACGATGCAATCAATCCCTCGGAACGTGCTCCATCAGGGAAATAATGGTCTCCGTATTCGTAATAATAACCGCCCTCGTAATCAATATATGGAGAGTCATCACGTCTGTATGTCTTTTCCACCATTGTTGCGGCATCTGTAAAAACAAAATTTATATAATTTTGCTTTTGGAAATCTTTGTCTTTACACCATTCTTCAATCGCTTGCATCAACCAAGCATCCGATGGAAGTGCCGTAAACAAGTCTGCATAAATATGAGGCCTTTCGTCTATAATCCAATCTAGTGCCTTTTTGCCAATTTTTCTAACTTCTTTAGCTAAATCTTCATCATCTAAGAAATTATTCGCAAAAAGAGCTAATCCCAAAAGAGCTTCTCCTGGGTAATAGAATGAGAACGTTTCTTTGCGTTCTTCATCTGTCATGTTAATCAAAGGTTCGCCGTTTTGGAATTGAGGGTGAATATAATAACCCAAAATTTCTCCATTTTTATAAACTCTACTCATAATATGGCGAGTATAGCCTTTTATATATTCATCATATGATTTGTCGCCGGTAAATGAACGATATTGCATCATTGCGACTAACAAAACACCAGTTCCGCCAAGTTTTGCTTTTCTGTTATAAAACGCATAATAAGCTTTCCCCCACTGAGTATCGTGAGATTTAGAGATTGAAATACTCCAATCAACAGCTTTTTTAGCGTATTTAATATACTTTTCATCAGAGGTAAGTTCGTATGCTCTGATTAATGCAATAATCCCGCCACAATGTCTTAAATCATTGTAATACAAATTGTTTTCAGGTCTTGTAGGATGCTCGTGGTCTTTGTAAGTATCGTCACAACAATCGTAATAGTACAAAAAACGTCCGTCATCATACATATTTGCCAATAGCCAATCTGCGGATTTTATTACCTGATTATAAAGGACATCATAGCTAAATTCTGTGTATCTAATATTCCCTCTATATAAAGGAATACAGTCATTTTTGTATGAAATAAACGCTCTGCTCCTGAATAGATAATATTCATAATCATTTGACTGCGAAAGAATTTCTAATCTTTTTGATCTACTGTTTGAAAGCTTTGCAATTGGAGTTTTTCTAACTAAAGTTTCTAAAACAGAACGCAAGCCCATGTGACTTAAAGAAATTGCGTCAGTTGGCATGTAATAATAAGAAATTCCGTCTTTTCTTAATTCTAAACCATTTATTCCTATTTCAAAACGAGATTGGTCAAAACGCTCAGAGTTTAACTTTGCAGGCGAAACGGGATGTCTGTCTATAACATATTCCAACATAATACGGCATTTGTTTTCATCTGCAATATCAAATTCTGAAAACTTTTTATTTTGTCGTAACATTTCAACATTGCGATTTAAAGTTGTTTCAAAATCCTGTCTTTTGCTTCCGTATCGGATAAATTTTTGACCGGATTGAAAAAGAGTAATATAAACAAGAGTTTCTGCTCTGTTAAAATTTATAATATTAGACAGATCCAAGTCTGTAATATTTAATTTTTTACCTGTTATGAGAGAATTTCGAATCCTTTGCAGAATTTTATTTACAGGAGAAAAATCTTGTTCAAAAAAAGCTCTTTCTTTGTCGTTTTGTTCTTTAAAATCTAGCATAAATTAATAATAACATTAATCAAAAAATATGGCAAAAATTTTATTTATGGTTTTTAATAGAATTAGTAAAAATATAATAAAGGAGTAGTCATGCAAATTACTGCAATAACAAATACAATTAATACAACTAAACAATATAATACTAATAAATCTAATAATTTAGCTTCAACCCCGAATTTTACAGGGTTTTGGAATTTTTTACCTAAGAAAAACAGTTTAAGGTACGTTAAATTAGATAGTGACACTACTATTTTTTCACCCAAAGAACTAAAAAAATTACGAGAAAATGTTGCAAGAGAAATTAAAGAAATAATAACGCTACCTGCAACTTCGGCACTAAAAAAAAGACTTGACGATTTGTTAACTTCGCCATTTGTAGATTTTAAAGCTGATTATTCTGGCGAAAGTTTAGCAGATAAAATTGTACATAATTTTGAGACAGGCAAAGGAACTGATATGTATAGATATTTTTTAACAAAATCTCTTGCAGAATCTATGCCACTTGAAATTTTAAAAAGCAAAGATTTTAAAGGAATTGTTAGTAAAAGGGGAAACGAACCTTTAAAATATGTGTTAGAAACATACCATAAAATGAATGAAAAAACTCCGGAAGCAGAAATGGTAAGAAAGATGGTTGATAGGTTTAAGAATGCTGATATTCATATTCCAAATAAAAATTACTACCTTGCGGAAAGTATTATTAATAATCAATTATTAATGAGTAAAACTTATATAAACACATTTGGAATTAACCCAAATGATAATATTGAAATCATTAGTAACAAATCTGCTCATACTGAAGTTAATTTTAGAGAGTTAATAAAAAAATTCAACAATCCTCCAATTATGGAAAATTCTGTTACAAATACAAAATTCTTTATAGTAAATCCTGATAAAGCCAAAAATTCAGATGGAAGTTATTTTAATTATGGAAATGTTAGTGAACCATTTACATTATATAAACTTTGTGGTTTGTCTAAAGAGGAAGGAATTAGAAATATTTTTGATGTAATTCCATTTATGAAAAATAATTTACATAAATATCGTCCAAGAAACGAAAAAGATTTTGTCCCAATAAATAAATTTGAACACTTTCTAATAGGAGCTGAAGATTATCATCCAGAACTTACAAGTGTTGATTTTGTGGAAAAATACGTAAAAAGTTTTGAGGGAGATGAAAAAGAAGTCTGTGCTATATTATTTGATTACCTCCCAATAAAACGTAATGCTGAATTTAAAGCAGAACTTGAAAATAAAATTAATATGTTAAGGCAAAGTAATTCAACAGAAAGTAAAAAAGAGCTTAATTTATTGAATGAAATTAATAATTACATAAAATAGCAAACGTAACAATTTCTTTAACCTTTTGACATGCCTAAAAAGTTGTTGTTCAATAGATGATAAGACTTGGTAGGAAATTTATGTACATAAAACAGTTAGAGATAGATAATTTTAAATCATTTGCCAATAAATCGGAAATTCCTTTGTTGAAAGGATTCACAACAGTTTCCGGCCCGAATGGTTCCGGCAAAAGTAATATTATTGACAGTGTTTTGTTCGCGTTAGGACTTGCGAATGCAAGTGAGTTGCGTGCAGAAAATTTATCTCATTTTATTTCTACCTACACAAAAAGGAATGATGCATTTGTCAAAGTAACGTTCGGAGACCTCGAAAATGGGGAAGATTTGACTATTGGACGTAAAATTAGAAAAACTTCTCAAGGTTATGCAAGTACTTATTACATAAATGATAGTGTTACAACTTTAACGAATGTCCATGCCGTTCTTGAAAAATATAATGTAACTCCAAACAGTTACAACGTAATGATGCAAGGGGATGTTATGGGGATTACGAATTGTACCCCTAAAAACAGACGTAAAATCATCGACGAAATTGCTGGAATTGCGGATTTTGACAGAAGAATAGAACAGGCGACAAATGAACTTGAAACAGTTGAACAACGTGTTGAACGTTCTACTGTAATTTTAAATGAAGTTGATAATAGGCTTGAACAACTAAAAGAAGAACGTGAAGTTGCTTTAAAATACCAAAAATTAAGAGAAGAAAAACAAGGTTTGGAAAGCCAAGTTAGCAAGGTTCGTTTCTTTGACATTAAAAAAAGCCTTGAAAAAGCGCACGAAAACATTCTTGATTTTACAAAAAAGAAAAAAGAAGAAGAAGTTAAAAACAAAGATTTAGATGAAAGATTAAACCTTATAAAACAAAAGTATCAAGAGATTTCAGAACTTGTTAAAGAAAAAGGTGAAGCTCAACAAATTGAACTTAAAAAGCAAGAAGAAACATTAAAAGGCGAGATTGACAGAAAAGAAAATGCAACAAATTACGCAGACAAGCAAATTCATGACGGTTTGCGTTCTATTGAAAATGCTAAAAATGGAATTGAAAATTTTAAAAAGAAAATAGAAGATTTCAAGCTTAAAATAAAATTAAAAGATGATGAAATTGCAGTTATTAAAGAAAATACAAAAACTCGTGAAGCTGAGTTGAAAAAGATTTTGGAAGATATGACCGGTCTTAATGCTACCGCAGATCAACATATTGAAAAACGTAACAATTTACGTAAACAGCTTGAAGATTTGAAAGATGAAGAAACAAAACTTATTCAGGCAAAACTACCGCTTGAAAGTGAATTAAAGACTTTGCAACGTGATTTGGAAGATGCAAAAGAAAAGCTTGCAGAATTGACTGAAATGAAAACTAATTTTGTTGCAAATCAAGATTTGAAGAAAACTCTTGTTGACCAATTGCAAAAAGAAATGGCTGATTTCAAGATTATTCAACAAAATGCAATGCATGACCTTGATACAACAAAGAATGAAATTAACGACTTAAATTATAATATTCAAATGGCATCAAGAAAAATTGCCGTTATGGAAACAAAAAAACAAATGGCTGAAGATTCAAATTTTGGTCGTGCGGTTGATACTATTATGAACGCTAGGTTAAGAGGTGTTCACGCGCCATTGGTTAAGTTAGGAACTGTTGATAAAGAATATTCTGTTGCGATGGAAGTTGCATTCGGCGGTCGTATGGCTCATATTGTCGTTGATGATGAACATGTAGCAGGTGTTGCAATTGAACTTTTGAAATCTTCAAATGCCGGACGTGCAACATTTATTCCATTGAATAAAATTAAACAAGCTCCAACAAGATTACAATTGCCTAAAGATAAAGGTGTTATTGATTTTGCGATTAATCTTGTTGATTTTGATGACGAATATATTGATGCATTTTATTATGCAGTCGGGGACACAATTGTTGTTGAGGACTTAGAATCTGCCAAAAGATTAATTGGTAAATACAGAATGGTTACTCTTCAAGGTGAACTTCTTGAAAAATCAGGTTCAATGACTGGTGGTACAAGATTAAGAACAGGTTTGAGTTTTAGCCAAAATGATGATGAAGAGTTGAATAAATTCAAAGACAGATTAAAAGATATGGAGCAAAAGCTTGCGTCATTAGAAAATAAAAAATCTTCTTTGGAAACTAAGTTAGAAGATGTTCGTGGCAAATATTCTGATGCTTTGAGTGAATTTTCAAAATCTAAAGTTGAACTTGATAATATGAATCAAAATTATGCGAACAGTGAAAATATCTTAAAAGAAAAAGCTGATTTCATTGCATCTGCAGAACCCAAAATTGTTGAATTGAATAATAAATTAGACAAATTAGAAGAAAAAAATGTCAAAATTTATGACGATATGACAGTATGTCAAGAACAAATTGAAGAAGTTGAAAAACTAATTAATGATAAGGATTTGAAAGATTTAAAAGAAAAAACAGAGGGTGTTGAAACCGAAATTAAACGTTTGCAAACTAAATTAATGACGGCTGAAAACGATAAAAATGAATTAAATCGTCAAATTTCTTTCCACGACAATTTGATAGAAACTAAAAATGAAGAAATTACAAATATCGAGCATAATAATGTTAAGCTTGAAGAAGATAAAAAACGTTACAAAAACGATATTGTAGAGCTTAATAAAAAAATGGAAACTCTTCATGAGCAAATTGTTCAAATTGAAGAAAAACTTGGCAAATTACTTAAGGAACGTGATGAAATTAATGCAGAATTAATAGAACTTGAAAAACAAAAACATATCAAATTAGCAGATATTGATAGAATAGCTGAACAGATTGAGTCTTTCAAGGCGCGCAGACGAGAACTTGAACCACAATTAGAAAGTGCGAGAAAAGATCTTGAAGATGCGGGTGAAGATGTTGCTAAACTTGAACCGATTGAGATTTCAATTGAAGAAATTACATCAAAAATCCAGCGTTTGGAAAAAAGAATGGCGGAATTGGGCGACGTTAACATGCGTGCACTTGCAGCTTATGATGAAGTTTTAGCTCGTCAAAGCGAACTTAAAGAACAGATTGAAACACTTTCTAAAGAACGTAAAGAAATTTTAGAAAGAATGCAAGGATATGAACAGTTGAAAAAAGAAACGTTTATGAAAACATATAACCACATAAACGAAAACTTTAAAGAAGTATTCCACCAATTGTCAGAGGGTGAGGGCGAATTAAAATTGGAATGTCCTGATGATCCGCTTTCAGGAGGTATGACAATTGAAGCTCAACCGAGAGATAAAAAGCTTCAAAGGTTAGAAAGTATGTCAGGTGGTGAAAAGTCTTTGACAGCGTTAGCGTTTGTATTTGCTATTCAACGTTATATGCCATCACCTTTCTATGCATTTGATGAAGTTGATGCAAGTTTGGATACTATGAACGTTGAGAGAATTGCTCAAATGGTTCAAAACCAATCAAAAGATACGCAATTTATAGTAGTTAGTCACAGACGACCTATGATAGAATCAGCTAACAGAACTTTAGGTGTAACCCAAAAAGAAAAAGGGATTACAAAAGTTACAGGTATAAAACTAAGAGACGAAGAATAAGGATATGAGTACAGAACCAGCACTAAATTATAATCTAGATTTACCTGATTTAGGGTTGACTAAAGATGGTAAAACCAAAAGCGAGGGAATCGGCATTTTAGTCGATATGGCAAAAGCCGGTAAAATTGACCCTTGGAATATTGATATTGTTGATGTTACAGATAAATATCTTGCTCATATGATTGATATGAAATCTGAAAATCTTAGAGTAACAGGGCGTACATTCCTTTTTGCGGCAGTTCTTTTAAAATTAAAATCAAATGTCCTCGAAGGAATTGATATAAATCAGTTTGATTCTGAGCAAGATGCCAATATAGAATATGACGACGATGGATTTATTGTAGATTACGGGGAAGATGATTATGTTCCTACAAACAATGTAATTTCAATTGATGAAGTTTTGCAAAGACGTACAAGTGTTCGACTTAACCATAATCGTGTTGTGACTTTGAAAGATTTGATTAGGCAGTTACAATTTTATGAAAAATTGGAACACAAGCAGTCTTTGAAAAGTGCTCATGAACGAGCAAAGCGTAGAGTTCAATCTTATTCAAGATTAACTCCAAACGATATTGTAAATCTTGCTCACGAAGAATATATTGAAAGTTGCGTTCAGTCGTTAAAAGAAAATTTATCACAAATTTTTGAAAAAAACGACAAAATTGAATTGAATGAATTAACTCTTTTAGGAATGGATAGAATTAGTGCTTATATCGCATTACTATTCCTGACAGCAGAAACAGATTATGAGTTACAACAAGATGAATTTTATTCAGATTTGTATGTAGTAAAAGGTGGAGAAAAACATGAAGATGGAACAGTTGAAATCCAGAATTGAGGCTGTTTTATTCATAACAGCAAGAGCGGTTTCGCTAGATGAAATTGCAGTAATTCTTGGAGAAGAAAAAGAGACAATTGAAGAAGCTATTTTAGAGTTAATTATGGATTATTCAACTCGAGATGGAGCTTTAGAAATTGACGATGAAAATGGATATATTTTGCAGGTAAAAGAAGATTATATGGACTTAGTTGAACTCCTTTGCCCTGTAGATTTAAAGCCGGCTGTTTTGAGAACGCTTTCAGTTATTGCGTTGAAAGAGCCTATCAGACAGACAGATTTAAAAGAGTTAAGAGGTTCTACCGCGTATGAACATGTACAAGAATTAGTTGAAAAAGGTCTTGTTTCAAAAACTCGGGATAAAAACGGAAGAAGTTTTAATTTGAAAACAACTCCGAAATTCGCAGAATATTTTAAACTTAAAGGTGATACAAGATCACTTGCTAAAATATTAGAGATTGACAAAGGCATAAAGGATGACTCGAACAAACAATAATGACAGAAGAACAGTTGTTTTAATTTGTTTATTTGCAATTATTTTCGGTGTTGTTTTTAAGTTGATGCCGTCATTTTATTATTGGCAAGGACAGTCAGCTCTAAAAAAAGAGGATTATGTCACTGCAAGAAAAAATTTAAAAAATGCGGTATTTTTAAATCCGCACAACAAAGATTACAGGTATTTTTTCGTAAAAGCATTAATAAATCTCACTCCGAATTATACTATTCAAAAAGAAATATTTGAAATAGCTTCTGGAAATCAAAAAGATAGTGCGCAACAAGTAGCGCAAAACAAACTATCTGAATGGCAAAGGACAATTTCAACAAATTTTGCAGATAATTATATTGAACAAGCTCCGATGGACAAGGGTATTTTGCGCTGGGATACTGGCAAATTCCCATTAAAAATCTCAATTATTGAAAATCAAAATGCCGAATTACCACCATATTATAAATCAGAAATCTTGAGAGCTTTTAGTCAATGGCAAGCTTCAACAGAATTTATTACGTTTGCAACAGTAGAAAAATCTTCAAATTCTGATATTGTAGTTGAAATATCAGCTCCGCCGGCAAATACATGTAATGAAAAAGAATGTAAATATGTTGTAGGGTACACTACTCCAGATTATCGTGGTGATATTTTAAAACAAATGAAAATCACTTTGTATTCAAAAGATCCTAATGGAAATTTCTTTTCAGACAAGGAATTATATAACACTATTTTGCATGAAATAGGCCATGCACTTGGAATAATGGGACATAGCTATAGTACGGAAGATTTGATGTATATGTCTACAACCGAAAATGCAAGTTTTTACGCTCCATATAGAAGTTCTTTTCAGTATTTGTCTTCTAAAGATATAAATACAATTAGATTGCTGTACAAATTAGTTCCGGCAATTACTAACACCCCGCAAAAAGAAATAAAAACAAAAGGACTTATATATGCTCCAATAGTTTTGGGGACTTCAAATCAAATGTCATTAAGAAAATTGAAAGAAGCGCAAAATTATATAAAAAATGCTCCGGATTTGCCTGGCGGGTATGTAGATATGGCGATTGCATACTCTGAGCTTAACAAATCCGGCGACGCTATAAAATCTTTAAAAACAGCGTATGCATTATCAAAAACAAGTGAAGATAAATATATTGTCTGTTATAATCTTTCTGCAATATACACTAACATCAATAAATTGGATGAGGCTTTAGAATACGCTAAAGAGGCACAACAGATTTCAAATAATGATGATATAAAAGAATTAATATCAAATATTGAACACGCAAAACAATCAAAAAAGAGACCATTTAAAGGTTTGTTAAATCCTAATGTAAACGATTAGCAAAAAATATTTTTACGTGTTTTTTGACAAAAAAGGAGTTCTTATGATTTCTGCAATAAATAACAATAATCCTTCTTTTACAAGTGTAATTCCTATAAGGGTATTTTTGGATGATATGGAAGTATTTAGTCCAGTTTTTACTCGTCCGGCTACTCGCCAATTAACATCTGTTTTAGCCGGTCCGGCAAATGGAGATGAAAAAAAACTTGCAATTATTCGAAAATTTGCACAGCATGATCCGGATTATGACTACACTCAAGGATATTATGGTTTTAAAGGTGGGTGTAACAAAAAGAAATCTCAACCGTCAGATTTTTTTAGATGCATTGTTGATACAACGGGAACTTTTCTATTTACGGGGTTACAAGTAAAGAAACTAATAGAAATCGGTAAAAACTTAGGCAAAGCACAGCAAGCTTGCAAAAATAAAGGTGGACAAGCAAGTTATGAACTTCAACAAATTAAAAGTAATTACGGTTTTAATATTATGAATTTTTTGCGTTCATCTAAATTGCGAATAACAGAGGCGTTTGACAGGGAAACAAAACAAAGAACAGGTGAAAAAGTCTCTTTGAATTTGCATTTGACCAGTAATAAAAAATATGGTGAAAAAGCTTTTAAGATGTCTTTAAATGATATTTCTTTTTCAAAAGTTGAACCTTAACAAAATCTTCACAACCTCTTTAAAAATAAATATGTTTAAATTAAACTTAATTGGTTGACTAAGTAAAATATTGGAGATATGAAATGTACAACGTAGCTATTATTGGAGCAGGACCTGCTGGAATTTTTACGGCTTTAGAAATTGTGAAACTCAAGCCTGATTGGAAAGTAGTTTTAATTGAAAAGGGGCAAAGAATAGAAAAAAGAAAATGTTTGCTTCGAGAAGGCTATGCAAAATGTCCGACTTGCAAAAAGTGCGGTTTGTTATGCGGTTGGGGCGGTGCAGGTGCATTTTCCGATGGAAAATTGACCTTGACTCCTGATGTTGGTGGTCACTTGGTTGATTATATGGACAGAAAACAAGTTGAAGATTTAATTGCTTACGCCGATCAACTATATCTTGATTATGGTGCAACAGAAGAGGTTTTTGGAACAGATATGAAAGTGTTCCACGAACTTGAAAGACAGGCAGTTCTTGCAGAATTAAAACTAGTTCATTCTCCTGTAAGACACTTAGGAACAGAAAGAAGTTTGAATGTTCTTAAAAATATGCAAGATTATTTAAATGATAAAATTACTATTTTAAATGATGTTTGCGCACAGTCATTAATTGTTGAATGCGAGCAGGTTAAAGGTATTTTACTTGATAATGGTGAAACAATAAAAGCAGAATATACAATTGTTGCTCCGGGTAGAGAAGGAGCAGATTGGCTAACTCAAGAATTTGCAAAACACAAAATTGGGATGGTAAATAATGCGGTAGATGTTGGTGTTAGAGTAGAACTTCCTGCACCTGTATTTGAACCATTAACAGATAAGTTGTATGAATCAAAATTAATTTATCATTCTCCTACATTTGGAGATGAGGTTAGAACATTCTGTATGAACCCGAATGGAGAAGTTGTTCAAGAAAATTACAACGGAATTTCAACAGTAAATGGACATAGTTACGCAGAAAAAACAACTAACAATACAAATTTCGCTTTGTTAGTAAGTGAGAAATTTACAGAACCATTCAAAGAACCAATCCAATATGGTCAACATATTGCAAGACTTGCAAATATGTTAGGTGGAGGGATTTTGGTTCAAAGATTTGGAGACTTGCTAGACGGACGTCGTTCTACTCCTGAAAGAATTAAATCAAGTATAATAAAACCGACTCTTACTTGTGCAACTCCCGGGGATTTGAGCCTTGTAATTCCTTACAGACAAATGACAAGTATTATTGAAATGCTACAGGCACTTGATAAGGTTTGTCCTGGAACAGCATCAAGATACACTCTTCTTTATGGTATTGAAGTTAAATTCTACTCAGCAAGGGTAAAATTGACAGATAAACTTGAAACAGAAGGTGTTAAGAACTTGTTTGCAATCGGTGATGGCGCAGGTGTTACAAGAGGATTAATCCAAGCTTCTGCTTCAGGTGTTCATGTTGCAAGAACAATTTGTGCAAGAGGGTAAAAATATAAAATAAAAAATCTCTCAACAATAAGCTGAGAGATTTTTTTTAGGAGAAATTTATGGAACATAAAACAAATGTAATGAGAGAACTTGATAAACTTAAAATTAAATACAATTTTTACAGTTATCTTGGTACTGACGCTGTAAGTGGAGTTGAAGTTGCAAAAGTTTTAAATCAAAATCCGGAAAGGGTTTTCAAAACACTTGTAACTTTAGGAAAATCCGGTAAACATTATGTTTTTATGCTTCCTGTGGCAGAGGAATTAAATTTGAAAAAATCAGCCAAAAGTGTTGGTGAAAAATCTGTAGAAATGATAAAATCAAAAGAGTTATTACCATTGACAGGTTATATTCATGGCGGTTGTTCTCCGATAGGTATGAAAAAGTTTTTTACGACAACAATACATAATTCTGCAAAAGATTTTGAGACAATTATGTTTAGTGGTGGAAAGATTGGTTATCAGGTTGAAATGGGGCTTGATGACCTCTCAAAAATTATAAAATTTAGTTTGGCAGACATAATTGAGTAATTTTTCTTGCTATTTTTAGCAAAATATTATATTATAATTTTGGATTAATTGGTTATGACAAAGTTCAAATATAGTGCATTAAAAGATAAAACTCAGATTGTGACTGGCGAAGTTGAAGCTTCTTCTCCGAGAGAGGCGAGGAGAAAGATTTATGAACTTGGTTTTCTTCCTACAAAAGTTTATACAGAAGAAATTATAGTTGATGCGCTCCCTGTAACTTCTCAAGAAACACTGTTAACGAATGGTAAAATCGTGAAAAGCTTGAGTTTGCAGGAAAAAATAATGTTTACATCGGAGCTGGAAGTTATGATAGCTTCAGGAATTCCGATCTTGGATGCTTTGCATTCTTTAGAAAATAGCAGTCCAAGAGAAAAAATAAAAATAATTTGTCATAATGTTCAAAAAAGTATAATAAATGGAATGACTTTTGCAACTGCACTAGCAAGTTTGTATCCTAAAGTTTTTGGAGAACTTTATATTGCGCTTGTAAAAACTGGAGAAGAAGCAGGAGAATTAGATATAACATTGGGTAGAATGTTATATCTATTAAGAAATCAGGATGATATAAAAAGTAAAATTATTCGCGCTTCGATTTATCCTGCTGTCTTAATTCTAATAATGTTTGGTGTTTTAATGTTGTTTTCGATAAAAGTTTTTCCGGCTTTTTATGGAGTACTACAATTTAATAGTACGGATATTCCTTTTTATTCTCGAATGTTAATAGGCTTTTGCCAATTTATAAATCATTTTTGGTGGCTGGTAATTGTCGGTATAGGTGCATTTTGCGGAGCAACTTCAATGCTGTTTCAAAACCCTCAGATTAAATCTAAATGGGATGACTATGTTCTGAAAATTCCGGTTGTTTCTGATTTTATACAATATATAAATTTGTCTAACTTTATGACGGTATTGTATATAGCTTATGAGGCAGGAGTTCCGATTGTTAATGCGTTGAAGCTTTCAAATAAAACTATAGGAAACTATACAATTAAGAACAAAGTTGCTAATGCAATTAATATGGTCAAAAATAGTAAACCTTTATCCGAGGCGTTTAATGTGACTGGTGCAATTCCATCAGCGTTAATAACAATGATTGCCACAGGAGAAAAATCAGGTACTCTCGGGAAAATGTTTAGAGATTCTGCTGATGTTATAGACAAGAAAGTTAATATGGCATTAGAAGCCATGACACGTCTTTTTGAGCCAACACTAATCGTGATAATGGGAATTGCTGTTGCATTTATCGCTGTTGGTTTTTATCAAATGTATTTTGCGATGTTGGGTTCGTTGTTTTAAAAATTTAAAAAATATTACTACTACTTTCCCCACCTCGAAATCAAAGATTTCAATCCTCCCTCAAGTGGAGGACATGAAAATAATAATTATTTTTATACAAAAAATTAACCCCTCTCCCGAATTCGTAATGCTCACATCCGTTCGCAAACGACTCCGACCTCTTCCCTCGGAGAGGTTAAATCTGCCTAAAGTCCTCTCTCAAGTGGAGAACATGAAAAAAGAAGCATCTTAACAAACAAAAATTATATTATTTATGCTTAATTACAACTAAATTTCTTGTGTGATTCTCTTGTAAAGGTAAATCATATTGGATTATGTCAACAATTTCGGCTTTGAGTTTTTTCAAAATAGGTTTAGCTTCTTCAATTTCTTCTTGCGCTTTAACCGATTTATATGCAATAAAATATCCATCTTTTTTTAGTCGTGGCATGGCGTATTCTACTATTTTGCCAAGATTAGCTACTGCGCGAGATGTAATCAAATCAAACTTCTCATCTAGTGTTTCCACACGTCCGCAAAGCGGGATTAAATTCGGTATTTTTAATTCTTCTTTAATCGCAGTGATAGCATTAATTTTTTTTCTGATGCTATCCATTGCTGTAACATGAATTTTTGGATAAGCCAACGCGATAGGTACAGCAGGAAAACCTCCGCCGGTTCCAAAATCTAATAGGTTTTTTACCTCGAATTGATATTTTTCAAAAAATTTTTCAATCGCCAAACTGTCAAAAATATGTTTTTCCCATAAAAATTTTTCATCATTTTTTGAGATTAAATTAAGTTTAGAATTTTGTTCTAAAAAAGCTTCTATATAGTCTTTAAAATATTCTTTATTCTGCATTGTAAACCTTTTTTATGTCGTTAATTCGTGTTTCTATTTTTTCAATATTGTCTTTTGCAAAGTTATCTTTTGCAAGTGTGTGTGCCAATTTATAATGATTTAAAGCGTTTTTATAATCTTTTTTATTATAGTAAAAATCTCCAAGAGCTACGTCTGATGATGCTATATAAAACGGCTCATTTAATTCTATTGCACAATTTTTAGCTCGCTTAAGGAATTCTAACGCTTTTTGAGGAGCTTTTACAACATTAATTTCTGCAAGTTTCATTGTTGAAACATAAATCCCGTTATAATTTTGAGTTAACTCATCCAATCTTAAACTTTCTTGTAAATATTTAATTGCGGTATCTGATTTTCCGTTTTCATCAAAAATAGTTGCAAGGTTTGTTAGTGCTGAAGACAAGTATTGGTTTATTTTTGGATCTTGGGAAGTTTCAACGCATTTTTTGTAATATTTTACTGCAGTTTCAATATTTCCCTCTTCGTCGCAATTTAGGGCGTATTTAAAGTAAAGTTCTGCAAGAATATTTTTTTCAACCCCATCAGTTGTTTCAGGTAAGAAGTTTTTAATACTTTCTCCCGTTATACTTGAAAGTAATAGTTCTGATTTAAGTTTTAGGTTCAAAGAAATATTTTCATTAAGAATTTCTTTTAAAATATTTTGAGTTTTGTCGCGTTTAAAAGTTATATAGTAAATATTTGCGATTTCAAATTTACACTCGTTAATTTTTTGAGTATCGCCTGTTGAAACGTAAAACTCTTCCGCAAGTTCATAATATTTTAGAGAATTAAACCAATCTGAAAGTTTATTGAAATTTTCTCCCAATTTTGTATAAAGTGTTGGTAAAAATGTATAAAAATCATCATCTGTATTCATTGTTAATGCTTTTTGCAAAATCATTATAACCTTTTTGTAATCAAATTTTTGCTCTTCTTTTTTGGCCAGATTTAACAAATTAACAAGTGATAAGTTTTTAATTTCTTCAAAAGTTTGTTGATTTTTATCCGAAATATCTACGAAATTATTTATAGAATCTGCAATTTTGTTCATAATTGCCATTTCATTTTCTTCGGATTCAAAGACGAATGAGATATTTTTAATTTGTTCGTCTTTTTCTTGTTTCGATTGCGGAATCGCAGGAACGATTTTTTGTTCAATAAACTGAATTTCCGGTACCGGACGTTGTGGAAGTACCGGTTTTTTCGGGATAAAAAGACTGTGAAATTCAATTTCAGAACGCATTGTTTGACGAGAAATCAGCAAGTCTCTTTCAAGAGGTTTTAAAGGTAATTGCGTTTTGTACAATTCTACACAATTTTTGTGGATTTTTACTGCAATATTGTCTGCAATTGAATTTTCTGAAATTTCTTTATAATAATCTTGTAAATACACAAAAGAACTTTCACGTGTCAAAACCAAATTATCGACAAGATATGCTAACCTATCGGCGTCATATAAGTGTAATGTTTTGAGCAAATTTATGCTAACAGGATGGCGCATAATTGTTAAAAATCTAATCAAATGCCCGCTTATCGGATCAACAAGTGATAATGCTTCACGCAAAATAAAGTCATTAAATGACAAAAAACTTTTTGTATAACCGGATAAAAATTCCATCAAATTAAGTTTTCTAATTTGCATTATTTTTATGGCTAATGTTGTGTAGAAATAGTATCCGCGAGAGTATTTGTACAATTCATCTGAAAGAGGACCGATTTGTTTTAAATCTTCAGATTTTAAATATTTTTCAAAAACGGGCTTACTTAAAGCTGTAATTGCGACTCGCTCAATATTTTCAGGAAAATCGTTGTAATCAAATTTTCTGGAAATTAAAATTTGTTTAATTTTTTCTGATTTGGCAAGATGTTTAATAAAATCCAGAATTTCCTGTTTATTTTCTATTGTAACTTGTTCAAATGAGTCAAAAACTATTACAATAGGCTTTTCTATCGATTCAAAATATGCGTTAATTTTTTGTGTGAAGTTTTCTGTTCTAGCTTTAGGAATTTGAATAATACCTTGAGTTGTCAATTTTTTAAAGTTATCAAAAAATTGAAGTAAAATATCATCAAGAGTAGTTGTTTCAAAACAATTATATTTCAAGACGATAGTTTCAATATCTAAAAAAGACAAAGCTTGATTTACGACTAAAACTTTTCCGGTTCCCATAAATCCGTTTATTAAAAGGATTGGAGTATTGTTTGAAAAAAAGTTTATAATTTTTTCAATTTTGTCCAAATTATTCTCTATTAAAAAGGGATTAATCCCAATATCTTGTTTTTGTATTAGCTTTTTGTCGACTGTTTCTTTAATAAATTCCATAAAGCTATATTAATAGATTTCTTAAAATTTTGCAAATCAAAAATTTTTATAGTACAATCTTAGAAGAACGGATAGGGGATACAAAATGGAATTTTTAAGAAAACACCAAAAAATCATAATTGCAATTATGGGAATTACATTCCTTGCTTGGACTGTTGGTTTAATGCTGTTGCCTCTAATAGTAAAATAGGTATATTGTGGTTATAAGTAGATTTTTTAAGAAAATGTTCATAGTATTTGTAGCGTTGCTTATAGGAAATATAAGCTTAGTTGCTAATGCAAATCAGTTGAGAACTATTCAGCATAAGCAACGAGTTACACATGAAAAAATTAAAAGATTGAAAGTTTTAGAACATCTTGAAAAAAACAAACTTTACAAGAATCAGCAGAAATTAGAACAAGCTTCAACAAGTTTGCAAAGGACTAAAAATCAGTATTCTAGCTTGGAATCTCAATTAGCACAACTTGAAAAAGATTTGAATTCTTCTTTAGCCGAATTTAATAAAGCAAATGTTGATATGCAAAAACGAATTCGACAAGTTTATAAAAATCAAAGAACAGGCATGTTTCAATTGATTATAACAGCAAAAGATTTGAATTCATTGTTAGATGTTGTGTATTTTGAAAAAATTGTATTAAAGAAAAATTATGCACAAATTCTAGCAGTGAGAGCAAAATCGCAAAGAATTGCAATTATGAAAAGAGATGTTCAAGCAAAGAAAATTGCTATAGCACAATCTATTCAAAGCATAAACTCTCAACAAAAAAATATCAAATCTGCCATTGCTATGAATCAAAGTATGATTAGCAAATACAAAACAGATAGAAAAACTTATGAAAGAGCAGAAAGAGAATTAGCAAGACAATCTGCAAGTATTCAAAGTATGATTGCTCGTAATAAAGGTGGTTCAACTGTAAGAATTACATCAACTGGATTTATGAAACCTATTGGAGGGAGAATTACATCTCCTTTTGGTTGGAGAACTCACCCTATATTTAATAGTCGTACATTCCACTCAGGTGTTGATATTGCTGGGCCAAACCACGGCAGTATTCGAGCTTCAAATTCCGGCAAGGTGATTTATTCCGGCTGGTATGGCGGTTATGGTAAAGTTGTAATATTGGATCATGGTGTGGTAAACGGGAAACCGACAACAACGCTTTATGCTCACATGTCTTCAATAAAGGTTGGGCAAGGCCAATTTGTTAATAAAGGAGAGGTTGTTGGTTATGAGGGAACCACAGGTTATAGTACCGGTCCTCATGTTCACTTTGAAGTTAGAATTAACGGAAAACCAAACAATCCGTTAAATTATATTTAGTTTGAAAAGGCGGGAAGTTGAAAAAATATATATTAGTTACAGCTTTAATATTATCCATGATGTCAGGTAGCGTTTATGCAGACGAAGCCAAAAATATGGGTGTGTCTAATAATTTAGAAGAGCTTTTTAGTGAAAGTTTTTATGAGGCTCCGTCAAGTTTAATGATGCCGGATGTGAAAGTTGAGGGTAATTCTGGAGTGCGTACTGTTAAAGGGATGCCTCTTTTCAAAAAAACTCGTATAAAGGTAACTAATTATTTGCGAGAAAGAGATTATAAAAAAAATCTTGAGCTTCAAGAAAAAGAAAAACAAGAATTAGAAAAGCAAGAAGCTGAAGAAAATGCTAAATTAAACAAAGAACTTAACATTAATTTTGTTGATCCTGTTCAAAAAGAGGCAAAAGTCTCTAAAAAGTCTAAAAAAGCTCCTAAAGAAGAAGTAAAACAAGATGAAACTGATACAACTTTGGAGTTGGAAGGCGGAGTAAAAGAGCAAGTGACTTCAAATGATGTTGTTTTAGATGCTGATAATGTTGATTATGACGACAAAACAATGGATATTATTGCAACCGGATCTCCAGTGTTAAAATTTCCCCCTCAAAATGTTACTATAAAAGCAGATAAAATGGTTTACAACAAAGCTTCTAATATTTTGAATGCCTATGGAAATGTTGAAGTTATCAGAGATGGAAATCATGTTTTTGGCGACTATATGCAAGTTAATATGAACGAGGAAAGTTCGCATATTGATAATTTAAACACAAAAGCTTCAATGTTGACGGTTAGAGCAAGATCTGCTGATATGCAAGATGATAAGATTATTTTATATAATGGGAAATTGTCATCAGAAGATCATTATATATTCAATTTAGAAACCAAAATGATTGGTGGCAATAATTTTAATCGAATGATTATTGGTGATGAAGATAAGTCTTCATTAGTAGATCTTGTTGGAGAAACAGCCATTAGTGTTAAAACTAAAGAGTTAAATGTAGATGCCAAAAAAGATCATGATGTAATAACATTAAAAGATGCACAAATTCGCTATGGTGATAGTAATTTATTTAAATTCAGATCATTGTCGGCACATACTAACAAAAACCATGAATATTTTGAAGGAAATTACCCTGAAATTGGTTCGCTTGCAGGTTTCGGAATGTATGCTGGCCCGGGGTGGGTTTTTGATACTCCGTTACAGGGCGGTTCTTCAATGAAATTAATGCCAATTATCAATAGTAGAAGTGGTATTGGTATTGGTGGTTTGGTAAAATATCGTAGTGCAACCAATTTTACAGCGTTTGGATATGCATCTGCTGCAGACCGTTTTGTACTAAGAGGTAAACAAAGTTTAGATGATAAATTGTTCTTACAATATGGTTCGAATTCATACTTAGATGAGTGGTGGTTTGGCGGTAGAATGGCAAAATATGCCGCAGAATTGGTTTATAAAGACCAAACAATCGTTCCATCAACAATTGGTAAAGATTTAGATTTAAGTTTTAAACACCGTTTAGGCATAGGTTATATGCAAAATAGTGATTTTAATAGGCATGATGAAAAAATACCGGTTCAAAATATTGGTACTTTAAGAACTCGATATATGGCAGAAATTAATCAAAAATTATTCAGTTATCGTGATGATGATAAATTGTTTAATTATGATTTGTCATTAGTTATGCAAGGTAGTGCCGCTTTATATGGGACTGGTGACACGCAGTTTGTAGGTAGGATTGGGCCATTAGTTCATACTCAATACAAGTATTGGATGCAGGATATTGGCGGTTTTGTTTCTGCTTTTCAAGATGGAACACCGATGAAAGTGTATGATATGTATAGATATGGTCATGCTAATGTATATTTGAGAGAAGCTTTCCGAGTAAATAAATATTTAACTTTAGCTTGGGCAGGAACAGTAACATTGACAGGTGATGCTCCAAATGAAAAATTGTTCCAAGAAAACTCTTTTATCATTGCTTTTGGACCGGATGATTTTAAGTTAAATTTAGGCTATGACTGGGTAAGACGTCAAACATATTTCTCTTTCCGTATTGCAATGGATACAAAAGGATCATCAGTGGAATTTGATAAAATGGAGATAAAACATCCAGACAGACTTGCTAAAAGTAGTCAAGAAGATGTTAAATTAAAAGTTTATGATACTGAAAACAGTGTCGATAACAAACCTGTTGCGAAGAAGATGATGTACGCAGAAGTTATTGATATTGAGGATCCTGATAAGGAACAATTGTAGATGAAGAATTTAGATGAATTAAAAAAAGAATTGATTGAATATGGAAAACTTGCGGGAGTAAAAAACTTTACTCCAGGTTATTCTGGAAATTTTTCTGCAAGATATGGTGATAAAATTTTAATTACTTCTTCAGGTTCTTCAAACGGATATTTGTCTGAAGATGAACTTGTCATAATGGATTATGACGGACAACTTGTAGAGGGTAATAAAAAACCGTCTTCTGAAAAAATGCTTCACGTAGAATTTTATAAACAAAGATCTGATGTAAATTATATAATCCATGTTCATCCGCCTTTTTTAAGTTCTTTCGCTTGTTGCCATATCGCACTTGATGAGCCGATTATGGCGGAAAATGTTTTTTATTTCGGACAAATTCCGTTAGCAGAATATGCTCTTCCGGGATCTATGGATTTGGTTGAAAAAACAGCAAAGTATTTTAAAGATTATGATGCCGTTTTGATGGCAAATCATGGGTTTATTGTTGGGGATAAGACAATAAAAGATGCTTATTTAAAATTAGAATTAGCAGAAAGTTACGCGCAAGTTGTATTGAATACAAAGTTGCTGGGCGGTGCAGTTTTGTTTAATCAAAAACAAGTTGACGAGATAAATTCTCTAAAAAAATAGTTGTGATATAATTTAGTAAAAGAGGAAAAATAAATGTCTATAATGTTGGAAAATAAACAAGGTTTAATCGCGGGAGACGGAATTCTTCCTGTAGAAATGGCTCGTCACGCAAAAGAAAACGGCTTTGAAGTTATTTGTGTTTCTTTAGCTAATGATAATTTAAAAGAATTGAAAAAGTATTGCTCAAAAGTTTATTCTTGCCACCCTGGCGAAATGAGCAGAATTGAAAAAATCTTTACTGAAGAAGAAATTAAACAGGTTACTTTTTTAGGAAAAGTTCACAAACGCGTTCTTTTACAACTTCACAAATTCGACAAAAGAGCTATTGAAATCTTAAAATCAGTAAAAAGACTAAATGATGATGAAGTAATGCTTTTAATTGTGAGAGAATTTGAAAAACACAATATTTCCGTTCTTGATCAAACTATTTTTATTAAAAATTTAATGATTCCATCAGGTGTTTTAGGAAAATTAAAACCGACAGAACAACAAATGGAAGATGTAAATTACGGTTTTTGGCTTGCTAAAGAGATGGGTAAAGTTGATGTTGGTCAATCAGTTGTAATTAAAGATAAAATGATTATGGCGGTTGAAGCAATTGAAGGTACCGATATGTGTATCAGACGTGGAGCAAAACTTGCAAAACGTAAAGCGGTTGTTGTTAAAGTGTCAAAACCATTCCAAGATAAGAGGTTTGACATCCCTGCAATTGGATTAAGAACATTGAAAACTATGCATAAATATAAAGCAGATTTAATTGCGGTTGAAGCTAATGAGACAATTATCGTAGATCAAGAGAAAGTTGTTGAATACGCTGATAAACACGGTATTGTAATTATGGCAGTTTAGTATGAAAAAAGTTTTTATTATTACAGGTGAATATTCAGGAGACATCCACGCATCTCATGTAGCAAGAGCTTTGAAAGTATTAAATCCAGATGTTGAGATAGAAGGTGTCGGAGGTGAAAATCTTCGAAATGCCGGAGTTAAATTGTTTTCTGATCAAAAAAAGATGGGAGCTGTAGGGCTTTCTTTGAAAATAATTACAGATCATTTTTTGTTGGGGAAACGAATTGTTGATTATTTAACTAAAGAATATAAACCTGATTTGGTTCTTTTAATAGATTATGGCGTTTTTAATTTGAATATTTCAAAGTTTTTAAAACGAGCAGGAATAAAAGTTTTATATTATATTCCACCTCAAGTTTGGGCTAGCAGGAAGTGGCGCATAAATACAATAAAGAAAAATATTAATGAAGTTCTATGTATTTTCCCGTTTGAAAAAACAATGTATGAAAGTTATGGAATAAAAACACATTATTGCGGTCATCCTTTAGTTTCTCAATTACCAGAAAAAGCAAACAAAGATGAGTTTTTTGAAAAACACGGATTTGATAAAAACAAAAAACTTGTTGCTATTTTTCCGGGGTCAAGAGAATTTGAGCTAAAATTTTTGATGAAAGTTTTTATTAAAACAGCTCAAAATCTACAGAAAAAACATCCAGATTTGCAGTTTTGTATATCCCATGCACCAAATTTGTCAGATAAAGTGTATGATAAATATTTAAAGAAAACAGATTTCCCTGTAATAAAAGGAGAAAACCAAGCATTATTAAGTGTTTCCGATGCGTTAATCTTGGCATCAGGTACAGTTGCTTTAGAAGCTTGTCTTTATCAAACTCCGATGATTATAGCATATCGCGGACCTTGGTTATTTTATTTAATTTATTTGATAGTAAGATGTATTAAGCGCGTTTCTCTACCTAATATTATTGCGGACAAATTAATTGTGCCTGAAATAATTCAGGGAGATGTTAATGTGACAAAAATTTCTTATGAAATAGAAAAATTGCTTTTCGATAAAGAATATAGAGCTCAAAATATAAGAGATTTAGGTGAAGTAAAAGCTTTACTCTCAGATAAAATTTCTTCAGAAGAAGTCGCAAAAGTTATTAATAGTTCTCTGTAACTTAACAAAACTTTAGAATTGGGCAAAAATCAAGTTGTATATGCGTTTATATAATTATAGGTAGCGTATGATTAATTCGGTTTATACAACAACTGCACAACGCAGTGCATTTAAAGATTTTTCACAGCCGAATAGTGGCTATTATATAAACGCGCCAATCTCAAATAATACAGAAGAAAATAAAAAGAAAAAAGAGCATAAATTAGGTAAAACAATTGCTGTTTCAGCATTAGTTGCAGGCTTTGGAACCCTTGCAATATTCAGTGGCGGACTGAATAAAGGAGCCACTAAGCTTTTGTCCAAATGGCGTGTATCCTTGGAGCAAAAATTGGCAAAAGGAAGTAAATATCAAAACTTTTATCGCTACACTTTAGGGAAAGTAGAGTCTTTCCTTGCAAAAACTGAAAGTATAAACAATTTTACAACTTTTAAAGATGTAATTTGCCAACGTTTAATGTGTGGAAAAAATGGAGAAAGAACATTTACCAGAAAAATCCATGAGGGAATTACTAAATTTTTCAATAAAATCAGTAGGAGTACAGTAAATTCTTCTTATGCAACAACTCAAAGTAAATTTTCTAAATTATCAGAGCATTTCGCAACAATAAATGAAGAAATTTTGAGGAAAAATCCTTCGGATTCTATTACCTCAAATATCGTTGCTAAATTGAATTCCAGAATTTCATCTGTTAACAGCAATTTAGAAAAAGGTTTTGGAATAAACGCAAGAACAGAAAGATTAAAAGAAGTAAATCTCGCTACAGATGGTTTGTTTGACTATTTTTGGAATGCAAGTTTGAAAGATATAAGAAACTTTAGATCAAGAAATATGTGGCAAACTTATATTGGAGAGACATATATGGCTCCTGCCAAGAAAAAACTTGCTAAAGAAACAAGGGATTTGAGAAGAATAATTTCTCATAATATTACGGATAGCTATAAGGCTTCTTCAGGAATGCTTGAAGATATTCAAAAACTTGCTAATCCGTCAGATATGGAAACTAATAAAATCTTAAATGAAATTCGTCAAAGTTTAATTAAATATAAAAATTTGGCAGGTGCTGATGAAGCAACTCAAAGAGCTGATTTGTGTAAAGAAATTTCTAAAAAATTGAATGAATTAAATGAAAGATTTACATCTGTTGCAACTGAACAAAAATATGATGAAATTATTTTAGAATCAGTAAATAAACATATTGCTAAAATAGAAAATGCTTTGAGTAACAATTCTAAGGGTGAATTACAAGAAATCTTGACGATTTACAAATCTCTTTTACCTAGAAATGAATATTTAAAACTTAAGTCAGAAGTTGCAAAAGCTGTAAAATCTTTAGACAAATCAATTGATATTGAAACTGTTCAATATGTTGACAAAGCAAGAGATTTGAAACTAGGCGCAGCGCCGACTGATGTTTTATCAATTTTGGCAACTGTTGGTGCTGTTGGCTATTATTTGAATAAATCAGATGGAAAAGATGAAAAAATTTCATCAGCTTTGAAATACGGAATTCCGGCAGTAGGCGCAATTGCAACATCTTTGTTATGCACTGCCAAATTAATATCAGGCGGAAAGGCAATGTTCTTTGGCTTGGCTTCAGGCTGGGTAATCAACAAAGTCGGAGAATTTGTTGATGATACCAGAAAAAAATACGCTTTGGATGTTTCTCTTCACCCGAGAGATATTCTAAAAGCTCAATCAGATAAAGTATAAACAATAAAATTATTTTTGCTACAATCTTAGAAAAAGGATTAATAATGGATACAATTAAAGATACGATCAGATATAAACTTGAACAACGAGAAATCGATAATTTAAATGAATATGCTACAAAAAGCCGTTTTACAAAAGGGAGAAAAAAAGAAATTGAACCGTGTCCTATGCGAACAGAATTTCAGCGCGATAGAGATAGGATCTTACATTCAAAAGCTTTTAGACGTTTAAAACACAAAACTCAAGTGTTTTTATCTCCGTTCGATGATCATTTTAGAACTCGTTTAACTCATACATTAGAAGTCTCTCAAATAGGTCGTTCTATTGCTCGAGCTCTTGATTTTAACGAAGATTTAGTTGAAGCAATTTCGTTGGGACACGATTTGGGGCATACTCCATTTGGTCACTGTGGAGAAGGTGTTTTGAATGAACTTGTAAAAGGCGGATTTCATCATAATATTCAAAGTGTAAGAGTGGTTGAAGTTTTGGAAGATTTGAATTTATGCAAAGAAACAATTGACGGGATTTTAACTCATACTTGGGGATATACTCCAAAAACTCCAGAAGCACAAATTGTTCAATTGGCAGATAAAATTGCTTATATTAATCATGATATAGAGGACTCTATCCGTGCAGGAATTATTGTTGAAAGTGATTTGCCTAAAGATTGTATTGAATATTTTACTTCAGTTCAAAGTAAACGTTTGAGCAAAATGATAAGCGAAATTGTTGTAAATTCAATAGGGAAACCGGAAGTTGCAATGAGTGAAGAAGGTTGGCACTACACAACAAAATTAAGACAATGGATGTTTGAAAATGTTTATGAAGATGCTTCTCCTGCAAAACTTGAAGAAAAGAAAGCTCGAAATGTTATCAGAGAATTGTTTTTCTTTTATTGTGACATGTTGAAACCTGTTTGCCCTGAAGAAAAGATAGAACGTATTGTGACTGACTATATTTCAGGCATGACTGACAGATATGCTGTTGAAAGATACAAAGAAAACTTTATTCCAATGGGTTTTAAATCCGGAGCAAAAGAAGACTACTTGTTTAAATTGGCCAAAGTTTATTAATTAGTAGCCCAAATAATCAAAAGTTGCAGGCTTGACTATCGCGTTTGTTACGTGTATCTTTGTATTACGAGAGAGTTTGGGGAGATATTAATATGACTGAAAATAATGGTTTAAAGAAATTTACGACAGCTCAATTTTTGAATTTTGCATTGGGCTTTTTTGGATTACAATTTGCTTGGCAAATGAGGATTATTTTGTCAGGACCGGTTACTGAGGGGTTAGGAGCTTCTCCGTTTATTTACGGGTTAATTTGGCTTGCTGGGCCTTTTACAGGAATGGTGGTTCAGCCGTTAGTCGGTGCGCTTAGTGACAAAACAGTTTCTCCTCTTGGTCGTCGTCGTCCATATTTGTTGGGTGGAGCTTTGCTTGCTTCTTTGGCACTTTGGATTTTTCCGAATTCAGCAAGTGTTGCGGAGTTGTTACATAAAATTACCGGCTTAAATCTTCCGCCTTTAACTGCATTGTTGATTGCGGCTATTATGATTTGGGTTATTGATGCTTGTGTAAACGTTGCTCAAGGTCCTTATAGAGCTTTAATTCCTGATGTGGTTCCAGAAGAACAGTATTCAATTGCAAATTCTTATATAAGTCTTGCAATCGGGTTAGGCTCTGTAGTTGCGGCCGGAACTGCTCCATTTTTGAAGTGGGCTTTTGGTTATCAAATGTCAATTCCTGCTCAATTTATAATGGCAGCATTGGCGTTTACTCTTGGTATGATTTGGACTTGTATTACTATAAAAGAAGCTCAGCAGAATAGAGGCATAGAGGCGAAGTCTGAAACAAAAGAGGTTAATGAAAAATCTTTTTGGCAGTCTTTGAAAGATTTCTTTGCGTTATCTCCGGAAGTTTCAAAAATTTGTACAATGCAATTTTTTACTTGGATTGGTACAATGTGTATGATGATTTTCTTTACTCAGTATGCTGTTCACACAATTTATTGTGTTCCTGATTTAACTACTGCTTCAGAAGCAACAAAAGAACTTTATGCACAAGCAACTTTAACGGGTACAAATTTTTCATCAATATGTTTTGCAATATTTAACTTAATTTGTTTTGTTGTTGCAATTCCAATCGGTTTTTTGTCAGCTAAATATACGAATAAAAAAGTTCATATTGTTTCAATAATTACAATGATATTTGCTTACTTGGGAATGTTCTTTGTAAAAGAACCAAAAGCTGTAGCGTGTTTAATGGGCTTGGCAGGTATTGGTTGGGCAAGCATTTGCGCTTTGCCATTTGCAATGCTTTCTCAATTTATTAAAAAAGGTACAGAAGGCTCTGTTATGGGGATTTTTAATATATTTATCGCAGGTCCGCAAGTTTTTGTTTGCACGCTTGTTGCTTGGATAATTTCAAAATGTTCATTTACAATGGGTTCTGAGTACATAAATTATCATTGGGAATACGCATTTGTAATCGGGGCAGTATGTCTTGCAATTGCAGCGGTAATTGCTTCTATGGTAAAGGAAAAGGTTTAATAATGACTAAGAAACGAATTCTTTTAATATATCCTCCATCTCCTGTAATGAATAGGGAAGACAGGTGTCAACAACCTACAAAGGATTTGATTGTAATTCCTCCTTTACCTCCAACGGATTTGATGTATTTAGCGTCTGTTGCGGAGCAAATTGGGTTAGAGGCAAAAATTGAAGATTACAGTCAAGGTGGAGACTTGGAATATGATTTAAGAGAATTTAGACCTGATTATTTGGTCGTAAATATTGCAACACCTACTTTAGAACATGATCTTGATGCTGTAAAACGTGCAAAAGAAATTAATCCGGAAATAGTAACAATTGCAAAAGGTGCCGGTTTCTTAACTTTAGGTGAAAAAATTCTTACCGAACACGATTTTTTGGATTTTGGAATTTTGGGTGAAGCAGAAGATACATTAAAAGAAATCCTTTTAGGAA
Organism: uncultured Candidatus Melainabacteria bacterium; assembly: GCA_934717855.1. GTDB lineage: Bacteria > Cyanobacteriota > Vampirovibrionia > Gastranaerophilales > Gastranaerophilaceae > Stercorousia. The sequence goes on along the minus strand of CAKUZI010000005.1, from coordinate 148,568 downwards.
AAGAGAAGTCTGAAATCTTAGGTATTTATTATTGTGAAAATGGCGAAGTAAAATTTACAGGAAAGCGACCGTTTATTGAGAATTTAGATAGTTTACCTTTCCCGGCTCGACATTTGGTTGATAATAATATTTACAGACGTCCTGATAATAATAAGGTTCAGGCAACAATAAAGGTTGAGCGAGGATGCCCTTTTCATTGCTTTTTCTGTTTGGCAACGCCTGTTTCAGGTGCTAAAGTGCGCAGAAGAAGTGCAGAAAATATAGTTGCAGAAATAAAAGAATGTGTTGAAAAATATAATATTCGAAATTTTTTGTTTTGGTCAGATATTTTCAACCTTGACAAAGAATGGACGATGAATTTATGCCAAGCAATTATTGATAGTGGTTTGAAAATTACTTGGTCAGCAAATACGAGAGCTGATACTGCTGATTTAGAAATGGCGAAAATGATGTATAAATCAGGTTGTCGTTTGGTTAGTATCGGAGTTGAGAGCGGTTCGCAAGAAATGCTTGAAAAAATGGGTAAAAAAATTACTCTTGAAGATGTTCGTCGTACAGTGAGAATATTTAAGCAAGCAAAAATAAGAATTTATAATTACTTTGTAATTGGTTTGCCTTGGGAAACAGAAGAGACAATAGAAGAAACTATAAAGTTTGCGATAGAATTAGATAGTGATTTTATAAGTTTCTATACAGCAACTCCTCTCCCTGGTTCAAGGTTTTACGATTATGCAAAAGAACATAATTTATTTGACAAAGAAACTTCTTTTGAAAATGCATATTTTTATCCTGCTGTAAATACTCATTATTTGTCAAAAGATAGAGTTTTTGAATTGCATAAATCTGCAATAAAAAGATTTTATTTAAGACCGATGTATATTTTAAAAATGTTAACAAGAATTCGTTCTTTCGCAGAAGTTAAAAATTATTTTATTGCGGGAATGAATGTATTGCTAAGGCGTTAATTTTGGTATAAATTCTAGGATACGAAAGGAGTCAAAAGTGCAAAAATATAGTTTAACAAAAAGCTCAGGGTTTACACTTGCAGAAGTGCTTGTTACATTAGGTATTATTGGTGTGGTTGCAGCAATGACCATTCCTACTTTAATGCAGAATTACCAGAGACAAAGTTATGTTACCCAATTAAAAAAAGTATATAGTGAAATTGGGCAAGCTGCAGAAAGATATGCTGCAGATAACAATGTAGTATCTTTAACGGAAAGTCGTCTTAGAGGAAATTCTACTGAGGTAAATCGTTTCGCAACAACATATTTTAAAGTTGTAAAAAATTGTCATGGGTCTTATACGCCATGTTTTTCTGAAAACTATGATAAAATCGAGGGAGATTCGTTTACAGTTAAAGGTCATTCATGTATGTTTACAGGAACATTAGCAAGTGGTGCGGCTATTTGTATGGACTCAGGTGCATTTGAATCAGTAAAAGCCGATAAAGATATAAATGGAGATGGCAAAATTGACGAAAATGATGTAATCACAAATAATGGCGTTAATGTAGGACAAGCTCTGACTATTGAAGTAGATATAAATGGCCCTCAAGGTCCAAATGTAAATGGTAGAGATCTTTTTTCTCTCGATGTGGCTCCAAATGGATTGGTATATGATAGTAAATGGAAAGAAGATGGTTCGTCATTTAGCTTAAACCCTAATGGACCTATGCCAATTGGTAAGATTATTGCAGATGGATGGCAGATGACATACTAAGTATAAAAATACTTTATTCATATAAAAAGGAAGCTTCTAAATCTTTAGAAACTTCCTTTTTTGGTGATTGTGATTATGAAAAGTTTTTATTTTAGTTTAAAATAAATCCGCCTTTGTCGGCGTTTTGAAGGTTTTCACCATCAATTTTAGCTCTTAAGTTTTTGATGTATTTGTAAACATAATCTCTTGGCAATTCAAGTAATGCAGCCAAGTCCTTAGCATAAACAATTTTACCTTTATTTTGTACAAAGTAATCAAAAACTCGTTGTTCTCTGTCTGTTAAAGCTTTTTTGAAAACAATTCTAACTTCATCTCTCAAGTTTTGAGCTTTTGGAGTTTCTACTTCTGTTTTAGCAACAGATTTTTTTGCGGATGTTGTTTTCTTTTCGGCTTTTGGTTTAACAGTTTTTTCCGGTTTTGCCGGAGTTTCTTCTTCATGAATTTTGTGAATTGCAAAAGGAGTAGGAGCAATTTCTCTTTCTCTTTCATAAGCACGTTCTGCAATTGCACTAATTCTTTCAGCGTGGTTTTGTTTCCATTCTGGTTCAGTTGAAACAACTGGTTTCCCTTTTAAAACTATATCTATTAAATCGTTAGTAGGTTTTGCCTCTTCTATCTTTTTCCCTAATCTAGCAGCAAATTCTTCTAATGTAATCTTTTCTAATGAGCTTCTCCATTGTTTAATCTCTTCCTTGCTCAAATATTCAGACATTCATAATCTCCTATAAACTATAATCTGTGTCTCTTTACATTCTCTAATGTAGCATAAACCATGCTCCATGATTCAAAATGTTTCGCAACGTAAATTTTTGTTGTTTATTGTAACAATTAGATAAAGTTACTAGGACGTTAAGACATTAAGACGCTAAGTTCTTTGCGTATAGTTGTAAAGCTGAAATATTATCTTAATGCACTAGTGACTTAGTATCTTAGCAACTTTTTAATACAATACACCTGAATCCAAAATCTTTTGAACTTCGTTATTCATAATTGTGTGAATTTCGTTAATCGATTTTGTGCCGTCAATGCTGATAAAATTGTATTCTGATTTCATTTTGTCATATTGTTCAAGGCATTTGTTTTGATAAATTTCAAAACTTTTGTAAAAATCTGTTGAAAAACCTACATCACGTCCGCTTTCGTAGTAATTTAAACCAGTTGTGCCGATAATTCTTTTCAACAATACATCAATCGGCATATCAAGATAAAATATTAAATCTGGTTCAGGTGCATAATCGTATAAGTTTTTAACCCACTCTATATCTTGTCCTCTAACTACATCGCGAGCTAAAGCTGTATAATAATATCTGTCCAAAAGCACAATAAAACCGGATTTTAATGCAGGAATAATTTGATTTTCTAACCTATCTGCAAAGTCAGCAGCATAAAGCAAACTGTAAGTTGTTGCGTTAAGCAAGTTTCTGTCCTTGGCGTCATCAATAACACCGGAAATAAGTCTGGATGTTTTCCATTCAGAAACCATTACGCCATAAGATTGTGCTTGAATTGATTTCTTTAAAAGTTGAAGCTGAGTTGATTTGCCGGAACCATCAGTCCCTTCAATTACAACAAGTAAACCTTCATATCCGTGTTTTGTTTTGAATTGTCCCATTATAAGTTTACTCCTTTTGCAGTCAAAACTTCTTTTAACATTTTCCTTATTGCAACTTGTTTAGAGTGTATTGAATCCATTGCGTCTAGTTTGATTAGCCCGAATTCATCTATCATTTTTTGATATTCGTTAACAACTCTACCCTGGAAAATCATATAACTTTCGTAAGGATCGTTGCTCAATTTTAAATCCATTCCGGCTTCATAAAATTTTGGAGCTCGGTTTGCACAAATTCTCTCCATAGAATCTTTTGGATTAATGTCAAAATATATTGCCAAATCTGGTTTTATGGCAAAGCTGTATACATTTCTAACCCAATTAGAATCAACGCCACGAGCAACATCTCTTGCAAACGCAGTGTAAGCATATCTGTCAGCCAAAACAATAAAACCGGCTTTTAAAGCAGGTGCAATAATCTGTTTTAATCTGTCAGCAAAATCTACAGCGTGCAAAAGAGAAAAGGTTCTTGGCGAAAGCATATTTTTCTTTTTTGCAAGTTTTGTTGTTTGGCTGATAAGTTCAGATGAATTCCATTCTGTGAAAATTACATCTTGTCCTATAGATTTTAACCAATCTCTTAAAAGTGCAAGCTGAGTTGACTTGCCAGAGCCGTCAATCCCCTCAACGCAAATTAGTGTTCCGCTGTAATTGTGATCTGTCGTAAGTTTGGACAATTGCTATACTCCTTGTTCTTCTAAAAGTCGTGTGTTGATTTTTCCAAATTTTGCAGACAGGTTGTCTACAATATGGATAAAATAAAGTTCCGGTTCTAAATCTTTTTGGTCAAGGTCAATTATTGCGCCCCAATCGCTTCTTCCATGGTGAGCTGCAATCATTCTTGCAATTTCTTTAAAACCATTATTCATACATATTGAAAAACCGTATTGAGAGTGAGTCAGCCACTCTTTTCTAAAGTTTTCGTCGTAATCAATCAACCCTGTTTCAAGGTTAATAGTATATTCAAAAATTTTGCCAATATCGTGTAAAATACAGGCAGAATAAATATTGTCGCTATTGAATTTATAAACAGATTTTTCCATATTTGTTTCGGCAAATTGAAGACATTCTAATATATGAACCATAAGCCCGCCAACGTAGTTGTGGTGCATCATTTTAGCAGCCGGCATAACTTTAATTTTATCCTTATGTTCCATAAAATATGTAGTTAAAAAGTTGTTTAATTTTTCATCTTTAATTTTGTCAAAGTAAGAAAGAATTTGTGAATAGACTTTTTCTCTTTCGTTTTCTTCCAGTCCCATTTTAGCTTCTTTAACCAACGAAAGTGTTGAAACAAGACAATTGTTATATCTTTCGTTAAAGCTTGCAGAAATGATTTTTACGATATTTCCGGCTCTAAAAACTTTACTATCAAATCTATTTAGGGTTTCTTCCCATAAAATACAGTTCAAAGTCGAGTTGTCTTCCATATTTCTAAGTTGGAGTTTTCCCATTTTTGTACCGGCTTTTGTGTCGCCTACTGAAAAATTTACTACTTCATAATCTACATCTGTGCTGAACATACCTGTTTCCTTGTTTTTTTACTATGTCAGGGATTGCCTGACTTTCCTTTTTACATATTTTGATGTTGGAGTAAGTCTACCGACCTACTTTGCTGTAACGAACTTTGCGTCTATGCCTCGCATCTTGTCTGCTTAGTCGCCTAATTTCGACTTCTGTCAATAATCTTGTTATCGTTTCCCCATACGAATGAAGAACGAATTTCTTCACCAACTTTTTCTATCAAGTGGTTTGCATTTTCCTTTCTAAGTTCATTGAAATTTTTACAACCGGTTTCCATTTCGTTTAAAAATTCATTAGCGAAAGAGCCACTTTGAATATCTTTTAGCAAATCTTTCATTGCTTTACGAGATTGTTCGCCAATAACTTTTGGCCCGCGTGTCATATCGCCGTATTCTGCAGTGTTCGAAATAGAATATCTCATATCAGCCAAACCGCCTTGATTAATTAAGTCGACAAGAAGTTTCATTTCGTGTAAAACTTCAAAATAAGCCATATATGGAGAGTATCCTGCTTCTACCAAAACTTCAAAACCTGTTTTGATTAGAGCAGAAACACCTCCGCAGATAACAGCTTGTTCTCCAAATAAATCTGTTTCGGTTTCTTCTTTAAACGTTGTTTCGATTATTCCTGCACGTCCGGCTCCGATTGCTGATGCGTATGACAAAGCAATCTCTTTTGAATTCCCTGACGGATCTTGGTAAACTGCTATCAATGATGGTACGCCTCTGCCGATTTGGTATTCACTTCTTACAGTGTGTCCGGGACCTTTAGGTGCAACCATAATTACATTAACACCCTCTGGAGCAACAATTTTTTTGTAGTGAATATTAAAACCATGAGAAAACATTAGGTATTGTCCTTTTCTCAAATAAGGTTTTATTTGTTCTTCATAAACTTTTGCTTGAATTTCGTCAGGTATAAGAATTTGAATAATATCAGCTTCTTTTACTGCGTCTTCAATAGACATTGTTTTAAATCCATAATCACGAGCCTTTACGTCGGATTTTCCACCAAGTCTTAAACCTAAAACAACATCACAGCCGGAATCTTTTAAGTTCATAGATTGACCGTAACCTTGAGAACCAAAACCGATTACTGCAATTTTTTTTGTTTTAATTAAATTTTTGTTAATATCTTTATCAAGATAAATATGTAATTTATTCATTTTACGCCTCTTTTCCCTTTAACCGATTTTAGCATAAAAATAAATATCGAACGGTAATATAAACAAAAATAAAGCAGTTAATTTGAGGCTAATTCGTTTTCGCCTAATAAGAATACTTGTAAAGCGTTTTCTTGTTGTTTTATCGGTTTATAAAAATCTTTAATTAAGACACATTGAGTTTGAATGCAGTTAAGTTCTTTTTCGTGCAGATATTTTTCAAAAAGATCTGCATTAATAGTGTATTGTCTGTGTTTTAAAAACGCATAAAAAGTTGTTTTTCTTCGAGAAATTTCTCCAAGTGCAAAATTAATTATCTCGTCATAAGAAATATTGTAGGCATCATTCATAGACATATCTATTATGAAATTGAGATTGTCACTTGTTGTGATTGATAAATATGCAATAATTCTATGATTTGACGGTTCTTCCAAGACATATCTGTTTTTATAAAAATTTGTTAATCCCTCAAAAACCGGTTCTTTGTATTCTGTTTTAATTCTTTGTAGTGATGGTTTATAAAGATTTTTTAATTCGTTGTTATATAGTTGCGCAACTTGTTTTGCATCGGAATTTTGGCAATATCTGAAGTTTGCTTTTTTTTCTGTATCTGGTTTGAAATTATCTAATTTCCATAGATTTTCGTAACTGCATTGTCTGAAACCGCAACCTTGCATAAAAAGATTAAGAAGTTCTTCATGAGATTGATCAACTGTAACTTTGAAAGAAATTGCTCCTTTTGCTCCAAATCTTGCAATAACAAATTCAACAAGTCGCTTGCCAACATCATACATATTTTTCTGGAAAATTAATTTTGTAATATTCATTTTGTGTGGATTTCCACTTGTCGGAACTACTGTTATAAGTCCCAAAATCTCTTTCTTTTCCAATAAAATATATGACTCCGGTAGGAATTTATATTTCAATGGCAAAAGACCATGGATTAAGCCAAAGGCTTCGTTAGACAAATTTTTAGAAATTTTGTCGTTATCACCTAAGTAAGAAATCATTTTTTTTATTTTTGGTGCATCAAAACAATTTAATCTTCTTATTAACGTCATAAACATATTATATAATTAATTTCTTTTCTTTTCAAGTTTGTGATAATATTTTAAGTAAGAGGGATGTTATGAAAATAGCTGTAATTGAAAATGATAAAATTATTATAAAACAAGCCGAAGATGAAAAGTTAGGTGATAGAAAAGGCGCGTTAGTTAAAGTGTTGGGCTGTGGACTTTGCGGTTCCGACATCGTTAAGTTTGTACATAAAATAGCGAAAAATGGAACAGTTCTCGGACATGAAATTGTTGCGAAAATTGTTGACATAAATTCAGATACAGATTTTAAAATTGGGGATGAAATAGTCACATCTCATCATATTCCGTGCGGAGAATGTGTGTATTGCAAGCACGGGAATGTGTCTATGTGTAAGCATTTTAAATCAACAAATATTCGCCCTGGAGGTTTTTCAGAATTGGTTTATTTGAGTGAAGAGCATTTACAAAATGTTGCACATTTAAAACCTAAAAATTTGACAGATATTGAAGCTTCTTTTTATGAACCTTTAGGGTGTATTGTTCGAGCTGTAAAAAGAGCAAATTTGTTGGAGGGTGACGAGGTTCTTGTTGTTGGACTTGGTTCAATCGGAATTTTGACAGCTCAGGCGCTAAAAGCATATGGTGCCAAAGTGACCGGTTGCGATTTGATTTCGGAAAGAATAGATGTTTTAAAATCTTTAGGAATAAATGCACTAGATGTTCGTACTTTGTCTGAAGAAAATAAATTCGATGCGATTTATATGACGTCAGGAGCTGACAAGGCAATAGATACTGCATTAAAATATGTTAGAAACGGTGGAAAAATTGTTGTATTTTCTAGTACACCGCATGATGAAACATCTTATCCAAACAACGAAATTTACTATAGAGAATTAACAGTTATGGGGAGTTATTCGCCGGCACCTGCTGATTTGAAAGATTCTTTAGAATTATTAAGAACAAAAAAAGTTAAAGTAAAAGGTTTGTCAACCGAATACAAATTAGATGATATAGCGCACGCGTTTGAAGATACTATGGCAAATAGGATAATGAAAGCGTATATTCAAGTAGCTAGTTAAGTTGCTCTGTTTAATATAAAGTAACTTAGTCTCAACTTTAAAAAGGAAAAACAATGAAAGCAATTCAATATTACGGACCACAAAATATTAAGTATGAAGAAGTTATGGTAAAACCACCACAAGAAGGTGAAGTTGTTGTAAAAGTTATGTCAGCATTAACTTGTGGAACAGATGTTAAAACATTCAGGCGTGGTCACCCTGTATTGATAAAATCGGTGCCATCAGGTTTTGGACATGAGTTTGCCGGAGTTGTTGAAAAAGTAGGTAAAGGTGTTGTAAATGTTAAAGTTGGAGACAGAGTTGTCGCTGCTAATTCAGCTCCTTGCGGAAAATGTTTTTATTGCAGGCATGAAGAATATAATTTATGTGAAAATCTAGATTTGCTAAATGGAGCTTATGCAGAATATATTACTGTTCCGGCGAGAATTGTTGAAAAGAATATGTTGATTTTGCCTGACGATTTGAGCTTTGATAAAGCAGCGTTTTGTGAACCTTTGGCTAATGTCGTTCACGGTGTTGAAAGAACCGGAATTAAAGCAGGGCAAACTGTTGGGATTATCGGTATTGGTCCAATCGGTTTAATGTTTGCGCGTTTAGCAAAATTAAAAGGTGCTAAAGTAATTGTTGCAGGAAGAAATCCGATAAAATTAAAGGCCGCTGAAGAGTTTGCTCATGCCGATGAAATTGTTGATTTAACAAAATATCCAAATCCTGAAAAGATTTTTAGAGAATATACAGAAGAGCATAAAGGGTTAGATGTTGCAGTAGAATGCGTTGGGCTTCCTGAAATTTGGGAAAGAATTTTTTCTTGCGTGCGCCCAGGTGGAACGGTACATTTCTTTGGTGGGTGTAAATCCGGTTCTACAGTAACTTTTGACACAACTAAAATGCACTATGGTGATATAAAATTGATGAGTGTTTTTCACCATACTCCAAAATATTTCAGAATGGCGTTGGATTATATTGCGTCAGGAGATGTTGAAGTTGAAAAATTAATTACTGATACGTTGCCTCTTGATAAAGTTGAGTGGGCAATGCACCAACACATGGATGGCAAGGCAATTAAGTTTTTGGTGAAACCTCAAATGCATTCATAAATAAAACGAGAGTAAAACATCTCTTTTTTCTATATACGACATAAAAAGGTTCCTATTTTTATAGGAACCTTTTTAATACTATATTGTTGATTCAATTACATTTTACCTTTATTAAACCAATTAATAAATTTATCTAAAAAACCTTCATCTTCCTGTGTATCGAAATTTTTTAATTTTTCGAGTTTATGTTGAATTTTAGAGTATTCAGGGCTTCCTTTCCCTATTTCTAAGAATTTTTCATAACACTCAATTGCGTTTGGTTTGTTTCTTAGTTTCTCATAAGCTTCACCAAGTTTTTTTACAGTTAAAGCATTTCTTTTATCCAAATGGTAAAGTTTTAGCAAATATTCTGCTTGCATTCTATAATCACCGATGCTTTCACGGAATTCAGCAAGTTTTTCTAATGATTTTTTATCGTTTTCATCAAGTTTAGAAATTTTTTCATAAAATTCCATCGCATGATTTTTGTCATTAGATTCTTCCAAAAGAACAGCAAGAGTGTTTAGTAATTCAATGTCATTATCCTTGATTTGGTAAGCGTTTAAGTATTCATTAATTGCAATATCTTTATTCCCTCTGACAATGTTGTATTTTCCCCAGTTTTTGTGCGCGTTATAATCATCTTTTTTCTCTTCGAAAATAAGTGCGCGCATTTGATAAGTTAATGGAGAATTCTTTTCTAATTCGTCGAATTTTTCAACACTTTCCAAGGATTTGTCATATTCTCCGCTCATATAGTAATATTGGGCTTTGAGAGAATGAAATTGAGCAATGTGCCCGTATTGATCTTCCATTTGTTGTAATTTTTCAATAGCTTCATCTTTTTTGCCCATATCAAGCAAACATTTTACTTTTGTAAGTTCGTCCGATGTTATTTCGATTGCTTTTTCAGGATTTCCGTTTTTTAAATATAAATCAGAAAGCATTTCTTTTATATTTGTTGTGTCAAAACCTGATTTCCGCGCTCTTTCAAGAACTTCAATTGCACTTGGGGTTGCGTCCTCTTTAAGATAAAGTTTTGAAAGTCTGGTGTATACTTCTTCGTGAGTTCCCTCGTGATCAATAACTTTTAAGTATTCATCAATTGCTTTTAAATTATTCCCTGTTTGTTCGTATAAAGTTCCAAGTACAAATCTTGCAGATAGTTGATCTTTGTCTTCTTGTGCAGAGTTTATGGCTTTTTTGTAGTCGTTGATAGCATGTTCTAATTGGTGTTCTACAGTATGCATGTTCCCTCTATAAACATAATACTTAAATCTGTCTGTAGTAACGTAAATATCCATCAATTGTTCGTATGCAAGAACATTTGTTGCGTCGAATTCAAGGATTTTTGTATAAAAATCAGCAGCTTCTTCTTTATTATCAAGAAGCATTGCAAGGTGTCCCAAACGTTCCAAAATACTTAAGTCTTTTGGATTTTTTTCGTGTAACTTTTTATATTCTTCGTAGGCTTGAGAATATTGTTCATTTTCTTCATATTGTTCTGCAATTTGTAAACTCATTTGGAACTCCTTAAATCTAATACTTATTCTTAATTATATATAAAAAATTGTAATATCAATAATCATTTGGGCTAATTAAATTTATTTTGGGCTTTTTGAATGTCGTTTTCAAGATAAAATTTAATAGCTTCGTCTGATTTTTTCAAAACATTTTTTAAAGTTTCAAGTTGATCTTTAGGAAAGTTTTGTAAAACATAATTCTCGGATGGGATGTTTGGTTGCGGGCCTATGCCGATTTTTAAGCGATCAAATTCTTTTGTCCCTACGTGTTTAATAACTGATTTAATCCCGTTGTGCCCTCCGTCTGAACCGTTTGCCCTAAAACGAATTCTCCCTAAATCAAGTGCAATGTCGTCATAAACAATTAAGATATCTTTAACATCAATTTTATAATAATCCATGACTGCACGAACTGCCTCTCCTGATAAGTTCATGAACGTTGTCGGTTTAATGTAAATTATGTCGTTTGATTTAGCGAGAAAACACTTTAGTTTACTTTCTTCTCTAAAGGGAAAATTGTTATCAAATGCCAATTTGTCCAAAACCATAAAGCCGGCGTTGTGGCGTGTAAAACAGTATTTATCTCCGATATTTCCTAGTCCTGCGATTAATTTCATATTTATTTATCCTTTATAGTTATTATTTTAACGTAAATAAATATTACCGAACCTGTTTGCCATGTTTTCGCTTAACAAATTGATAAAAAACATTTATCTTGAAGATACTTTAAAAGGTGAGGATATAATTATGAAAAATAAACCGATTGTACAAGAAAAGAGTTCAGAAAAAGTTGCAAAGTTTTTAGAAAAGAATTCTCTGCACAAAAAAGATTTTGCAGAAATGATAGGTGTAACTCTTTCTTATGTTTATAATTTGATAGATGATGCAATTCCATTTTCGACAAGAAGTACTACTTTAGAAAGAATTGCCACGGTCATGGAAATTGAACCGGAAGACTTTGAAGAGTATAAAATTCCGCAAGAACCTATTTTAGTTGATGATGCTGTTGAATTTTTTAGAAGTGTTATGAAAGAAAAAGAAATGTCGGTTGTGACGTTTTTAAAAGCGTTTCCACGAAAAAAACGACTAGATATTGTTGACATGCTTAGAGGAAGTCTTCCGATTCCTATAGATTTTAAAGAATTAACCATGATTGCGCAGGTATTAGATTTAAGCAAAGATGATATTTATGCAATGTGGGAAAAGCGCATGAAACAAGTTTTAGAATTAAATGGGATGAATATTTATTCTAATGCAGTGCTTGTAAATACTATGTTTGATTGTGCAAAAAAATATATGCATTTAAAATGATAAAAAGCCCGTTAATCAAGACGGGCTTTTGTTTTGAGAAGTTTTAAAAATAAAAGTTTTCCAGATTTTAATAAAAATAAGAAAAAACAGTTGACATTAAAATTTTTTCTTGTTAATATAAAACCACAGACGAAATGAATAGCAAATTTTAACTTGCGCTTGTAGCTCAGCAGGTAGAGCACTCCCCTTTTAAGGGATAGGTCGCGCGTTCGAATCGCGCCAAGCGCAATTTTTTATTGGGAAATTTTGCAATTATTTGAATATATGGTATAGTAGTTTATATTCTAAGAAAAGGAGAAAATTATGAAAATGTTTGGTTTAAAAAGAGCTGTCGGGGGGGGGGCTTGAATTTTGATATACAACTAAAATTCAAATTCGCATTTACATTAGCAGAGGTTCTAATCACTCTTGGAATTATTGGTGTTGTTGTGGCTTTGACTCTTCCAAGTGTTGTTGCCAATTACAAGGTTAAAGTTCTAGAAAATCAATTTAAAAAAGCTGATTCTATTATTCAGCAAGCTATTCAAAAAACCGCTAATGAATACGGATACACCTCTCTTGCAGAGTTGAATGTTGCGGGATGTCCTAATTGTGATAACAATGAAAATTATAGATTACTTAAACAACAAATTCCAAAAATAAACGATATATGGTATCAACAGTTTAAGACAGTGAAATTTTTTGATGATTCGGAAGCTTATCGGAAAAATATTTATTGTAAGTCTTTCTTTGGTGTAAAACATGGCAATACGACATATAGTTGTTTATATCCAGGTTCGGCTAAACATATGGTTTTAGCAGATGGAATGACGGTGTCGCCTTTGTTTGCTTATTTAGGAGGTTTTAACCATCCAGTGTTAATAGCAGCTGTTTTTGATACAAATGGTCCATATAAAGGTCCAAATCGTTTTGGATATGATATTTTTAGGTATGAAACAATGAATTATAATACCATGTGCAACCCTAATATTGTAAATTCAGAAAACTTTAAGGGGTGTTATCATTGGGCGCATCGCAATGTTAGTCCGCAAGATAGTTCTAAGCCGTATTGGGATGTTTTGTATAAATCTTTGAGCTATTGGAAGTCTTCTAAATAAAGTTTACTTGAACTGTGTGTGCTCTCTTTACATTCTCCCTTTACAAGTATATAATCAAGGTACAGTAGAATTAAAGGATATTATTATGAGTAAATATTTATTAGAAGTTGGATGTGAAGAATTACCGTATAAGTTTATTCCGTCTGCAATTCAGCAGTTAAGAAACGGTTTTGAAACTTTTTTGAATAACAATAAAGTAGATTTTGAAAAGGTTGAAGTATATGCAACTCCAAGACGTCTTGCAGTGATTGTTTCTGGTCTTGAAAAACAAAGTAAAGATGAAGAAAAAATTGTTAAGGGGCCTATCAAAAAAGTTGCTTATGACGAAAATGGAAATTTGACAAAAGCCGGCGAAGGTTTTTGCAAGAAAAACGGAATTAATCCGGCTGATTTGTATATTGAAAATGATTATATTCACGCAAAAATAGTTATCAAAGGTAAATCAATTGTGGAACTTTTGAAAGATAACGTTCCATCAATTGTTTTGAAACTTCAAGGTTCTCACTTTATGAGATGGGCTGAAAATGAAGTTAAATTCTCACGCCCTATAAGATGGATTGTTTCAATTCTTGATAATGAAGAAGTAAAAATTAAAATTATTGATAGAGAAAGCTCAAACATTTCTCGTGGACACAGATTTGCTACTGAAAAAGAATTTGTTATCTCTTCTCCTGATGATTATATTGAATTGATGCGTAAACATAATGTTATTGTCAACCAAGAAGAAAGAAAACAAATTATTATTGATAGAGCAAAAGAAGAAGCTTCAAAGTTAGGTGCAGAACCTTATTACACAGACGATTTGTTGGAAGAAGTAACATTTATTACGGAATATCCGGTTCCTGCAGTTTGCGAATTCTCTCCGGAATATTTGAAATTGCCGGAAGAGCTTGTTGTTACTGTAATGGCTGTTCATCAAAGATATTTTGCATTGTATAAAGATGGCAAACTAATTAACAAATTTATTACGATGACAAATTATTTGGGTAATAATTTTGAAAATGTTGCATCAGGAAATGTTCGTGTAATTAAAGCTCGTCTTGATGATGCTGTGTTCTTCTTTAATGAAGATACAAGAAAACCGCTTGTTGATTACGTGGAAGACATCAAAGGGATTACGTTCCAAAAAGGAATGGGATCAATGTATGATAAGGCTCAAAGACTTGTTAAATTGTCAAAACTAATGATTGGCAATAATCCGACAGTTGAAAGAACTGCGCTTTTGGCAAAAGCTGATTTGGCAACAAAATTGGTGTTTGAATTTACAGAGCTTCAAGGTTTTATTGGAGCGGATTATGCAAAAGTTTCAAATGAACCAGAAAGTGTTTGTGAAGGGATTAAAGAACATTATTTCCCTCTTAATGCGGATGGTGAAATTGCAAAAACTCTTGAGGGACAAATTGTTGGTATTGCTGACAAAATGGATAATATCTGTGCTGTTTTTGCTGAGGGTAAAAAACCAACAGGTTCTTCTGATCCACTAGGAGTAAGACGTTCGGCTTTAGGTATCATTAGAACAATTCTTGCGAATGATTTGAAAATCGACTTAGCAACTTTGGTAAATGAAGTATTATTGCTATTGCCGATTTCAACTGAGGGAACAGGTTTTGTTGATAAAATTAAAAAAGCTACAGGTTCTTGTGTGAATAGAGTTTCAGGAAAAATAACTGATGAAATTTATGATTTCTTTATCCAAAGATTAATTATATTCTTGTCAGAAAAATATCCGAAAAATGTTTTGGAAGCTTGTGCTGTGAACAAAAATCCGCTTGTAGATTTAACAGATTATATTAAGCGAGTTGAAGTTGTTGCAAAATTGAATTCTCCGGCATTGTTGGAAAGTGCAAACAGAGTTCTTAGAATGTTAAAAGAAGACAGCAAAAAGCAAGTTAATAAAGCGTTGTTTAAAGAGCCGGCTGAAAGCATGCTTTTATCTCAAATAGAAACAGTTTCTGAAAATATGAGCTATGATGCATATTTGAAACAATTAGAAGAAATAAATCCGTCTGTAGAAAAATTCTTTAATGATGTTCTTGTTATGGATAAGGACGAAAATGTTAAAGAAAACAGACTTGCTTTATTAACTCTATTGAAGTCAAAATATGCGTATATAGCTGATTTTAGTAAATTATAAAGAATTGTAAACAATCTTTGTAAAAAAGTAAATTATTTTTTTCAGGATACTTTACAATAGTGTAAAGAAGGTAATTCAAAAAATTAAAATAAATTAGTAGGAGTCAACTCATGTTGGAACGTTTAAAAAATCTAAAAATAGTGAAAACTTTGGAAAATCAAATTAGTCCGAAGTTGCGCTGGTTGAATTTTATGAACCGTAACAGAAAAAATGCTGATTATATTAGCATGGTTAGCGGAGTTGACGAACTAAAATCAAGTTCTGACGAACGTAAGCTGGAAGCAATGGTCAGAGAACAACTCAAAGAGGAATTTCCGAATATCGAGAATATGAAATCTTATGAGCTTCTTGTGGACGCAGTAATCCATAATTACAAGAAAAAACAGCTTCAAGCTATGGATGAGATGGAAAAATAAAATATAACTCATCAATTTTAAATAAAAATGGCACCCTTTGGGGTGTCTTTTTTGTGCATAAAATTTTTGTTTTTTTGAGAAATCATTATTTTAAACTTTTGTAAACCTTTTATTTTTAATGTAGCAAAAAATATTTTTATGATTTTTAATGTAAGGGGAATTTGATTTGATGATAAAGCCCGTATTTAGGTCACAATTGAATTTTACAGCTCAGGCGCTTCAAAATAAAAAATCGCCAGACGGTAAAACAGAACCTAATAATAGGACTAGCATTTTTTATATTAATGATTTCCATGGCAAGTCCATTAATATGGAACGAGCTGTTACTGCTTCAAATGCATTTGATAGCTTTGTGCCGTCTGTTCCTACGGATAAATTAAAGTTGTCATCAGGTGATATCCAGCTTGGGGAACCTCTTCTAGCGAATAAAGCTATGGTTGAAGCTCAGGATGTAATGGGGATTATGGCTTCTGCAGTTGGAAATCATGAATGCGATATGCCGGATCATATAGCAGAATTGGTGCCACATATGGGTTACAAGTTGCTGGCTTGTAATGTAAATATAAAACCTGAAAATCCACTTCATGACAAAATTCAAAAATCATATATTCAAGAGGTGGATGGAAACAAGTATGGAATTATCGGGGCAGCTCCTGTAGATTTGTTCTCTCGTTTGAAATATGGCAAAATATTTGAAGAATTAAAGGTTGATAATATCGAAAATACAATAAAAGATATTCAAGCAGAAGCGGACAAGTTAAAGAAACAAGGTGTGAATAAAATAATTTTGCTTTCTCATGTCGGCTTTGGCTACGATCAACAAATTGCAAAAAACACAGATGGTGTTGATATAATATTGGGTGGACATTCTCATAATTTAGTTAAAGATGTTAAGCCTAATGTTAATTTGTTTAATTCTAAGGCAGGAGAACCGGTTGTTATTACTCAAGCTGGTCGTGACGGAAACTATTTTGGCGTTTTAAACGTTGAGTGGGATAAAGATGGTGTTATGACTAAAGTTCAAAATAATATTACAAGTTCTAGAGGTTTTAGGCGTAGTCCGTTAGTTAAACATGTTTTTGAACAGATTTTGGGTAAGCCAAGAGTTGTTGGTGTTGTAAATTCAGCTCCACCTCCACCAATAAATGCTTCAATTGATCCTAGCGGACATGCGAATTTTTTGTGTGATTGTATGAAAGAAGAATTGGGAACAGATATTGCCTTGTTTGGCTCTGCAACAATTAGAGGCTATTTTGAAGCAGGAAAACTTGATACAAGGTGGTTGGATGATATTTCTCCATTCAAAAACAAAATGGTTGTAGCTGATTATACTGAAAAAGAAATAGTTGATGCATTGAAAGTTTCTGCAAAATCGCTTACAAATCCAAATAATAAGCCTGGAATTGTTCATGTTTCAGGTTTGAAATATACAATTGATCATAATGGAGAATTAAGAAGTGCATCTTTTGTTGCCAAAGATGGAAAAGAAACTCCGATTGATATTAAAAATCCGAGAACCGACAAAACTTATAAAACAGTTTTAACTGATTATTATGCACAGGGACACGATGGATTTACTATGTTGAAGAAATTTGACCAAGCTGAAAAAGTTTGCGATTTTGATATTACAAAGTGCGTAGAAGATTATTTTGCAAAACATAAAGAACCGGTAGATATTGTAGATGATGGCAGAATACAAGTTCTAGATTAAGTTCTTTTCTTTTTCTTCTCCTGTAGTAATAAGTTCGTAATCCCAAGCTAAGGTGCCTATGGATAAAATATAGGTAAGTAATACTATTATTATATAGCTTGCCAATTTTGCAATTATAACCATTTTTGAGGAGAGTAAAAGGCCGATAGTGCTGACATCACCTTTGTAAGTAAATGCAATTATTAAACATAAAACAACAATTTTGGTAAAAATTATAGATAAAGTAATTATATAACACATAATTACGACCCAAATTCTTTCAATTAACAATGTAAAATATTCTTTTGCTCTGAATATTTTAAAAAACTTACAAATTTCATTATTATCATAATTATAAGAAAAACCTGCAAGTAGCATCACCATTGGAATTGCAAGAATTGTATCTGCGCAAAAAGCGAAATAATGCTGTTTGGAAAATAAACTTAGCATTGTAATTGGTATGCTTACCAAGAAAACAATAAATGGAATTCTTTTTAATCCGATTTTTAGTGTTTCTAAACTTATATCAGGTAATTCTCTTGTGCGAAGAAAAGTTGTTTCATATCCCACAAAAAATAGACAGAAAATCAGGTTTAGTCCCGCGAATAGAAGTTTTTGAATTGTTGAGATTTCATTAATACTTTGCATCCCTAAGGCTAAGTACGCATTAATAATTCCTAAAATTCCGCAAACTGAAAACAAACAAATTTGCCTGTTAAGCCAATCTTTTCCAGAATATAAAACTTTAATTCCCTCAATTAATCTAGCCATTTAATTCTCCATTTGTGATAGGACGAATTTTCTCAAAATAGGATGGGATTAATGAATATGGGAACGCAAAATACCAAGTTATTATAAATAAATAGCTCGAAATAAAGCCTGCAATTATATCAAAGACATAATTTTCTTGAGTAAGCAGATATAATATTGCAAAAATAATTATTATAGCAACAGAAATAAGGGCATACAAACAAATGTTAATGTATAGAGGTTTGTATGACGCTTTTAGGAATTTAAAAATCTTTGTTATATTATATAATCCTTTAGTGTCAAGATTTTCAGCGTATGCAAGATATATGTAATATAAAGGAGCAGATATAATAACTAAAGCGGTCATAATTATTATCGGAATTACTAATAAGTGGGTAAAAATGTAGGTTGTAAGCGCAAAAATCAGTATTAAAACAGCATAAATGCCCCAAACAATATTTAGTTTAATCATTCCCCATAAAATTTTTGGTTGAATTTCCTTAATAGTTGGTAAAATTCTTTCATTTACGTTGTTTATCGCATTGTGCAAAAATTGTAAACTGTATACCCCGATGAGCAAACTAAAAATAAAATCAATAGGATTATTTTTTGTAGAATTTTCATTTCCGAATTTAATATCAAATAATACCGTTGAAATACTCCAAATAAGAGCAAAAACAGCTATTCCAACATTGGCTTTTTTGTTTTCAAATATTTTTTTATAACTATCAACTATTTCACTCATAATCTCTCCTTCAAGTTTTATTATAGCAGTTTTTTGTGCGATTGCAATATGTGTTTTATTATGAATGTTTTCGTGATAATCTTGTTCTATGGATACAGAAATTAAACAACAATTATCAAATTTAAAAATAAGATTTGAAAAAATAAAGGAGTGTCTTTGACACAACTAAATTAAAGTCAGATTTGCAAGAGTTAGAAGAAGAGATGCAAAAGCCTGAAATTTGGGCTAATCAGAAAAAGGCATCTGAACTTGGTTCTCAAATTCGTGATATAAAAGATAATCTTGAATTTCTAAAGAAATGGCAAGATGTAATTGATGATACAGAAACAGCATTAGAAATCGCTGATGAAGAACTTTTGACAGAGGCTGTTGAACAATTAAATGCTATGGAAAGAGCATTAGAAAAGTTCGAAGTTAAGCAAATGCTAAGTGGGGAATATGATGAAGCAGATGCTATTTTAACGATTAATGCTGGAGCTGGCGGAACGGATGCTCAAGATTGGGCTAGTTTAATGCTTAGAATGTATATGCGTTGGGCAGAAAGTCATGACTGGAAAGTTGAATTGTTAGACAAGCTTGATGGAGATGAAGCAGGAATAAAATCTGCAACAATAAAAATTACCGGTAAATTTGCATATGGATACGCAAAAGCAGAAAAAGGTGTACATAGGCTTGTTAGAATTTCTCCATTTAATGCAAATGGAAAGCGTCAAACAAGTTTTGCTTCTGTTGAAGTTTCTCCGATAATTGAAGATTTTGAAAAAACTATTACAATTCCGCCTGAAGATTTGGAAATTGATACAATGAGATCCGGTGGTGCGGGTGGACAAAATGTTAACAAAGTAGAAACAGCTGTAAGGATTTTACATAAACCGACCGGCATTGTTGTTAAATGCCAGCAAGAGCGTTCGCAACTTCAAAATAAAGAAAATGCAATGCAGATTTTGGCATCAAAATTACTAGCCATAAAACAAGCTGAACATGAAAAGAAATTAGCTGAATTGAAAGGCGAAAATGTTGATATAAATTTTGGTTCGCAAATTAGGTCGTATGTTTTTCACCCTTATAAAATGGTAAAAGATCATAGAACAAATTACGAAGTTGGTAACGTAGATGCGGTTATGGACGGCGATTTGGATGGTTTTATTGAGGCTTACTTAAGGAATAATTAGTCAAAGTCGAATAATTCTTTTGGATGGACTTTTAGTGTATCTGCAATAATCTTGACTTTTGAAACAGTTAAATCGGTTTTAGCTATTTCTATCAGACTAATCATAGATCTGGAAATTTGTTCTGAAACCGCTAAATCGTCTTGTGTTAAGCCTTTTTCTTTTCTTAATTTTTTTAGATTATTTGCAAATTTTTGTAAATATTCCTTGTCCATTTCTAAATTGTCAGCTATACTAGCATTTATTACAACTAGTGTGACTAGCAAAAGGAAAGGATTTAATATGAAAATAAAGCGTTTTGCATTTACTCTTGCAGAAGTTTTAATTACTCTCGGTATCATTGGTGTTGTTGTTGCATTAACTATTCCAACTCTAATGTCTGATTACAGAAAGCATGTTGTTGAAACAAGATTAGAAAAGTTTTATTCTGTTATGAACCAAGCCATTGCGCAATCAGAAATTGATAATGGCAATAAATTGTATTGGGACAAAATGGGAAGTAATATTGAGGTTGATGGAGAAATTGTTACAAATGGTGGGTTAAGCCCTATTGATTGGTATAATAAATATTTGGCAAAATATTTATTAGTCTTGAAAGTTTCTGTTGGAGATAATACGTTTAACAAAAATTTAGGTTTATTATACTTTCCTGATGGTAGTTTGGCTCAATTTGACGTTGGTGGATGGCTGTTTTTCCCGGAAGCAAGAGATTATGAGAAATGTTATGCAATGGACAATCCATTAGAATGTAGTGGAAGAAAATATTTTGCATTTACTTTCAACCCCAATTCGTCAGAATATTACATGAATAATAAAGGTTTAGAAACGTATAAGTGGCAATGGGATGGGAAGCGCACTACTCTTTTAGGACAAACTCAAAGCGGTTTGTCTTATAAAGTTGCTTGTACAAAAGAAATTCCTACTTATGGCAGGAGTTATTGTTCAGCTTTAATTGAATATAGTGGTTGGAAAATTCCAAAAGATTATCCTGTTAATTTTTAGTTAATAAAGAGCAATTTTTTTGTAAAAAAATACTTTATATATGAGTAGGTAGAACTATGTCCATAGATAAAGTGTTTTGGTCACAATCTAATATGTATGATTGTCAACCTCAAAAGAAAAAAGAGGAAGATGATTTTAACCCTGTTGAAAAAACAGTGGTTAGTACTGTTGCGCCAGCGCGCAGATTGTGTGATATCCCGGATATGGTTAGGAGTGGAGATACAATTGCTGCTATCGGATTAGCAGGGTTGACAATTGTAAGTTTACCGGAAGATTGCAGAGATTTGAAAGCTGCTTACAACCATTCGTCTTGTGTGCTAAGAAAAAGAAGGATTTCTGCTCCTTACAATTATCATAAATATCAACATGATTTTTCTTTCTTCAGGGGAACTTTATTGCATGAGGCAATGAAGCGTGTAAAATCTGAACGAGGAAAGAAAATTGTTGATAATCTTTATAAATCAGATATAACTCTTTATAATACCAAGTTTGGTAAATGGGTTCAAAATATTCTAGGGATAGAAAATGGTAAAAATATAAAATCTTCTATTAAAAATTTGTATGGCCAAGAAGTTTCTGTTCAAAAAATAATTGTAAAAAAAGATTTTCTAGGGTTAAAAGAGTTGACCGGTCGAGCAATGAAAAGAACTTCTCTTTTAGGACTTGCGTTTATGGGGTTGTTAGAGCTTCCAAAAATTATAAAATCAATAACAAAAGGTGATGATGCTCAGGAAAAAACGAAATCTTTTGCAAAACAGGTTGGTAAGTCTTCGTTAAATGTGTTTGGCGTAACTGCAGGCATGGGGTATATTGGTGCTATAGGGGCTAAAAAATATGGAGCTCTCGGATCATTAATCGGAATGGGGTTAGGTGTGATTGCCGGAGCCGGGGCATCTAAGTGGATTCAAAATCAGTTAAAATCAGAAAATTAATAAGACTAAAAAAGTAATGGTTCAATTTATTCCAATTCTTCTCCGTGTAAATCAGTTCCGCCTGTTTTTATAAGTTTGTATTTGTCTGCTATTTTTTTTACAGCGTGTGCAGTGTGAAATTTAATTATGCCTCTGTGGCGTTTGTACGGATAATATACTTCTATGCCGTCTAAACCGTAAGAAATTAATTTTTTAACAAATCTGTCTAAACTAATAGCCCAACAACAAGCAGGATGAGCTAAAACGGCTATTCCACCTGCGTTATGTATAGCTTGGATAAGTTTTTTTATATCTCTTTTGGCAAAAATTCTTATAATATCTAATTCAGTTTCTTTTTTGTTTTTTGCGCAAAAAGTTTGTAGTTCCTTATTGTTAACGTCAATTCCATAAGCTAAAAGGTGTAAAAATACGTACCCGCACCAAACGTCAAATTCTACAGCCGGAATAAGAATGTCATCTTGAATTTCTTTGTGTGCTTCAAAAGTATTATGGTCGCAAATCGCAATTTTTTTGTAATTTTTTTCTTTTGCTTGTCTAATAATATCAAAAGCATCTGCTTTCCCATCAGAAAAAGTTGTGTGTATATGTAAATTTACTTTGTTGCTTTCAAAATCTTCTTTCGTAAAATTTTTGATTTCATCTTGATACAGACTTCTCACTTTTCTCTTCTCACTATTCACTTAATTATGTTTGTACTAAAATGATTGTACAACAAAAGGAGAGTTATGGCGAAGAAAAGTGTGTGGTTAATATTTTTTGAGAGTATAAAAATATTCGCCCTTAATATTCATAAATTTATGTTATATATGGCTTTCCCTGTTTTGGGACAAGTTATAGGGTTGTTTTTGATTTTTGGTTTAACTTTTTGGTTTACCCAAAATATGCAGGATATTGCCACAAAATATGAAGCATTAAACAATATGTCGACAATGGTTACTCTTATTGTTGTTTCTGTAATTCCGGGGTTGTTGATTTTAATAAAAGCAATTTGGGATTATTTAGTTGCTTTTGTTGCATTGAACTCTATGACTGAGGGATATTTTAACACTGGCAGAGTTTATGATTTTAAGGCTCATAATTCCGTAGCGACTCAAAAAACATTTTCTTTTATTGCGATATGGATTTTGATAGGTTTAATGTCTGTTTTGGCGATTATTCCGGTATTTTGGATATTTGCAGGTCTTTTCTTTATATATTTTATTTTAGTTTTTCAAGTTTTTGCATTTGAAAACGGACTTTCTCCTGTTGGGTATTTCAAGAGAAGTATGTCATTAATTAAAGGAAATTTTGGAAGAACTTTTCTCTTAATGGTTATTTTGACAATATTTACTTATGTGATAATAACATCCGGTTTAGGAGTTTTGTTTGACGCGTTTAATTGGTCAAATTCGCTTGGAAAAATGTTTGAAGCTTGGGCTTACACTTTACCTATTGATCCATTAGAGCAATTTGGGGTTACTCCCGCTTTAATCGGTACGCATATGGTAAAAGAATTAGTATTTCTTCTGGCTGTTGGATTTACGTTGCCATTAAGAAGTATTTGTTGGACTTTGTGGTATAATGAGCTTGCCGAAGATAATTGCCCGGAGGTTAGAAATACTCCTAAAAAACGAACTAAAAAAGTTACAAAAAGGTCTCAACAAAAATCTACGGCAAAAACATTTAAAATTGAAAAAAGAGGTATAGATCCTGAAATTATCAGGCGTGCAAGATTAGAAGACGATGAGTATTAATTATGTTTATCTGTAAAAATTGTAAATCTGTAGATAAATTTGAATTAATGTTTTCTCCCGATTATAGAGGAGAAAAGAAGTTTTTGCAGGAATATAATAAAAACGGAGACATTGAAATAACAGTAGATGGATATTGTTTTGTGCCAGATTTACAATTTATGAATGAGCATGCGGTGTGTAAATACTGTGGACAAATTTATATGTGGGATTACGAGGGTAGTAAAAAGTAAATTGAAAGGTTGATATGAAAAGAGAAAATCGAGCTAATAATGAATTAAGAGAAATAAAATTTACAAAAGATTTTACAAAACACGCTCTTGGGTCTGTTTTGGTAGAATTTGGTGATACAAGAGTAATCACAACTGCGTCAGTGGAAGAAGTTAAACCAAAGTGGATGGATAAAGAAGATGCAAGAGGTTGGGTTACTGCAGAATATTCTTTGTTGCCATCTGCTCCTAATACAAGATGCCAAAGAGAAAGAACAAAGGTGTCAGGTAGAACACAGGAAATTCAAAGACTTATTGGCAGAAGTTTGAGAGCTTGTGTTGATCTGACTAAAATGCCTGATTTGACTATAACAATTGATGCTGATGTGATACAAGCAGATGGTGGAACAAGAACTGCAAGTATTTGTGGAGGCTTTCTTGCATTGAAAATTGCGGTTGAAAAATTGCTAAAAGATGGGAAATTAAAAGAAAATCCAATCATTGAACCTATAGGTGCGATTTCTGCGGGAATTATTGATGGTGAAGTTCGATTGGATTTGGATTATGTTGAAGATTCGCACGCTCAGGTTGATAGTAACATTGTCTTAACAAAAAGCGGAAAGATTATAGAATTCCAAACAACCGCTGAGGGAGCACCTTATGAGCAAGATAAAATGATAGAAATTTTTAATGTTGCTCAAAATGGAATAAAAAAAATAGTTGATATGTACGAAAAAATTTAGTATAATACTTGCGTGATTTAATATGGAGGTTATAAGCATGAAAAAATTATTGATTGCATCATTAACATTAGTAATGATTTCGTCTGTTGCAATTGCTGCGACGACTACTGCGAAAACAACGACAACTCAACCAACCTATACAGAACAGTTTATTCAAAAACATACTCAGAGAATAACTGATGCTGAAAAGAAATTGCAAGATAGACAAAAAGCAAACGAAGATGCTTGGAACAAAAAACATGAACAATTAAAAAAAGACGCTCAAGCAAGACAAGATGCTTGGGATAAACAAAAAGAACAATTTAAAAAGGATGCTCAAGCTAGAGAAGATGCTCGTTTGAAACAACAACAAGAATGGAAAAACAAAGTTGAAGCTCAAAAGAAAGCTAATGAAGAAGCATCAAAAGCTAGACAAAAAAAATTACAAGAAAAGAGAGATTTGTTTAACAAATTGATTTCAGAATAAGGAGAACAATATGAAAAAGAAATTAGCAACATTAATGGCAGTTATGGTTATGACTATGATGACAGTTTCTGCAGCAGAAACTCAAGGCCCTGTATCAAGATGGTTAGACAATGTAACAGGTAAAGTCGCTAAAAAAGAACAATCTGTAAATCAAAAATCACAAGCAGAACAACAGAAAATTGCTGCTAAGAAAAAAGCTCAACAAGAAAAAGTTGCAAAACAAAAAGCAAAAGCTCAACAAAAGAAGCTAGAAAGACAAAAGAAAGCTGCTGAGCACCAAAAGAAAGTTGATACTAAGAAAAAACAATTAAAAGATTTGTTTACAATTAATTAGTTTGAATGATGTGTTTATAACGAAAAAGCTTTCCCTTTTGGGAAAGCTTTTTTTATTGGCTTTTTCTTCTGCTTTTTGATTTTAACTTGGGATTTGGTTGCTCCAATTAAGGTCATTTAATGCGTTTGTTTGTTCCATTTTATTTAGCAATGGATCATTCCCAATTATTTTATTTCTAGTTGTGACGAGGTTTGTAAATGTAGAAGTGGTTTTCTCGTTTAGTTTCGTTAAGCGACCTCTTAATCTATTGAGGATGTTATATTGGACTTTTGGATTTTTACTTAATTGTCCTGTTTTCAGCTTAAAAAATGCCATTTTCACACTTGTCATATTCTTTTCAATTTTAGAGAATTTATCTTCTGTCTTTTCATAAAGTTTACCTAATTTTAGTACCCTTGCTAAAGATTTTGCAATTTCTTTAGGAGAACGGTCTTTGCAGAATTTTCTAAATTCGCTTAGTGTTGGAAAGTAGCCTACATTCCCACCATTGCAATTAAATTCTGCGTTTCTAAAAAAGGTGCCATCATCTCTTGGAATTATTTCTGCAGAAACATCTAATACATCACTTTTATAGCGTTTTGTAATATTTGAGAATTCTTTACAAATCTCTTCTTTTTTCGGAATATCAATGTTTTTAAAATTTAGTTTAGCCTGAAATGAGAGATGTTGTTGATTGTTGATAGTAGTTAGCATGAAAAATTTCCTTTTTTCTTGTTTTAAAACCTCTAAAAAATATATTTTGCTAGTAGAAGATAAAAATTTTAGAGTTTTGCAATAAAAAAGCTCCCTTTTAGGGGAGCTTTTTTGTTGATTGCTTTAGTCTTCTAAATAAAAATTCTCATTGATAGGGTCGTCTTTTAGAATTTTTTCAGTAATTGTATTGTGTTTTGTTTGTTCTGAAGCAGTTTGTTGTTCTATGTTTTCCAATCTTGCTAAACTTCTAGCTGTTAAACTTTCAGAAATTTTGCTGTTAGGCATGTATTCTGCTCTGTTTAGATTTGTTAGAGCTCTTTCTTTGCCTTTTTGAAGTTCTGTCATTTTGGCTCTATGTACTTCATTTTGCTTTGCTGCTTTAAATATTTTAGATAAAGATTTTGCGATTTCTTCAGTGGTGTGTTGTTTACAAAAATCTTTAAACTCTTTTAGATAAATCATAAATCCGACATTTCTACCGTTGCAGGCAAAATTTGTGTTTTTAAATGTCGAACCATCGGCTTTTTCTATTACTTGTGGAGCCACCTCTAGAACATCTGATTTGTAATGTTGTGTAATAGCTTCAAATCTTTCACAAATCTTTTGTTGGTCTCTAAGTTTAATTCCTTTTAGTTCTAATTTAGCCTGAAAAGATGGCTGTTGTGTGTTGTTAATTGCTGTTATCATATCTTCTCCTTTTCCTTTATTTTAAAAACTCTAAAAAATTTTTTTGCTAGTAGAAGATAAAAATTTTAGAGTTTTGCATAAACTGATTTCCTGTGGTAAAATCATTATATAATAGTGGAGTTAGTTTTATGCAGACAATAACAAAGACATTATCAGGGGCAAAAATATTATTAAAAACATTGGAAAGCCTTGGTATTGACACAATTTTCGGTTACCCGGGCGGAATTGTTCTTAATGTATATGATGAATTGTCAAAACAAAAAGCTATCAAACATTATTTAATGCGTCATGAGCAAGCTGTTGTCCATGCTGCTGAGGGGTATTCCAGAGTTACCGAAAAATGTGGAGTTGCTCTTGTTACATCAGGACCTGGAGCTACTAATATTGTGACAGGATTAGCAAATGCATATCTTGATAATTACCCGCTTGTTGTTATAACAGGACAAGTCTCTTCAGAATTGTTGCATAAAGACGCTTTTCAAGAAGTTGATATTATCGATATAACAAAGTCGTGTACTAAAAAAGGGTTTCAGGTTACAAGTGCAAAAGATTTAGAAAAAACGGTTAGAGAAGCTTTTGAACTTGCAATGAATGGAAGAAAAGGCCCTGTTGTAATAGATATTACAAAAAATGTTTTTACAGAAGAAGCAGAATTTATTTTAGAAGATTTAAAATCGGAAATTAAATCTTCGCAAGCAAATGTTTCTGAAATTATAGATGCGTTAAATTTTGCCAAAAGACCTCTTTTAATTGTCGGTGGTGGAGTTGTTCAAGGAGGAGCATCTAAAAAAGTTTTTGAATTTGTTGAATCTTTGAATATTCCAGTAGTTTCTACGATGATGGGATTAGGCGCGTATCCGAAATTCGATGAAAATTATCTCGGAATGATAGGGATTTTTGGGCAAAATAGTGCAAATCAAGCAGTAAGAGAAAGTGATTTAGTTATAGCTGTCGGAACTCGCTTTAATGACAGAATTACTTGTTGTTTTAAAAAAGAAGAATTGTCTAAAAAACTGGTTCATATAGACATTGATAGCAAAGAAATTTCAAAAATTATTCCGGCTAAAATTGGTGTAGTTGGTGACGCTGGAAGTGTTTTAGAAACTTTGAATGCTGAAGTCTTAAAATTTGGAAAATTTAATTACACAGAATGGCTAAAACAAGCCCAAGAATTAAAAAAAAGTAATAAAAAACCGCTTAAAAGAACTGATAATATGCACTCTTTTGAGGTTTTAGAAAAAATTGCGAATTGTTTAAAAGGAAAAAATTTGGTTGTGACTACTGAAGTTGGTCAACATCAGGTTTGGACTGCAAGGTATTTACAATTTAATTCTCCGAATAAATTTATCACATCAGGTGGGTTGGGAACTATGGGGTTTGGCTTCCCAGCTTCGATAGGAGCTTGTATTGCAGAAAACAAACCGGTTATTTGTATTGCCGGAGACGGTTCTTTTCAGATGAATATGCAAGAACTTGCTACTTGTATGGATTATAATTTGCCGGTGAAAATTTTTATCTTAGATAACGGGTATCTTGGAATGGTAAGACAATTTCAGGAAAAATCTTGTGATGAAAGATATTTCGCAACCAAAATATCAAATCCGGATTTTATAAAATTAGCAGAAAGTTATGGCGCTAAAGCGTTAAGAGTAGAAAAATTAGAAAATGTTGAAAATGCTGTAAATGAAGCTTTATCTGCTGATGGAACATTTATTATTGATTGTGCGATTGAACCAAAGGAGCTTTTGTAGATGCAGGGGCAATTAAGAGGGTTGGTTGGAATTGCGATTTATTTTGTTTTATTAGCTTTAATTTCAGTAAAACTAACAATTTATTTTGTTGATAGAACCGCGATTGTGTCATTTAAAAAATTGTATTCAGTTTATTCTCAAGCATTGCTGATTACTGCGGATGAAATGGAGGGGGATACAGGATGTTATTTTAGTTCTGACAGAAAATATCCGTCTGATTATTCGCATTGTGATAAATTTTACAAAAATTTTGCGACTAATTTACGTGTTACTAAATATTGTAAAAATAATGCATTTGCAAAAGGTTGCGTTCCGGTTTATAAAAATTATATTGGAAATCCTCAATGTGCAGGGTTCTCTGAAAATATGATTAATAGGTATAATCAGACTTTTGTAATGAATGATAAAACTATATTGACAGTGTTTAATATGCCTGCGAATGTTCAAAATCCACTTTTTGCGGTTGATACTAATGGAATGTTATTCCCTAATCGTGCGGGATACGATTTGTTTAGTTTTGTTATTATGCGTAATGCAAAAGGTGATTATTATTTTCACCCGAATGTGACATATTGTTTGCCAATGGAAAAAGGCGGAGTTCATAATTTGCAAGATGCTTTTAAGTAATGATAGAGTTACTTTTAATATTGTTTATTTATGTTAATATTTTAGTATGATTGAACTTCTAATTTTATATGTTTTGTTGAAAAGAGATTTTACGATGTATGCGATACAAAAACGCATAGATGAAAATTTTGCTCCTTTTACAAAACCGAGTTTCGGAGCGTTGAAACCAGCTCTTCGCCGTTTGGAAGAAAAGAAATGCTTGACTTCTCGGAAATTGATGTCTGATGGTGGAAAATTATCAGTTTACTATGAAATTTCAAAAGACGGAATTTCTGAATTAAAACGATTGATGTTGGAAGATTTAAGTGATAATCCGCTTCAGTTTTTGTCTAATGCAAGAGCTAAATTGTGTTGTGCAGATTGCTTAAACACAGATGAGCGCAAAAGATTATTCTTTTTGATTAAATCTCGTGCAATCCAATTTAAAGTTGCATCTCAAAATGTGTTGAATGACGAATATAATCATATTAATTTTTATCAAAAAGTTGTTATCGATAATGCAATGTGCGAATTTTCGAATTTTATAACATTGATTGAGGGATTGGAGAAAGATAATGCCCGCAATAGTTAGTTCTGTTATAAAAGGTTCTATCGCTGAAGAGTTAGAAATACAAGCAGGAGATGAAATTGTATCTATTGATGATGTGAAAATGCTTGATATGATTGATTATAACTTTTTTTGTAAATCAGATTTGTTAACTCTTGAAATAAAAAAGACTGATGGTGAAGTTGAAGTTGTTGAACTTGAAAAAGATTATGATGAAGATTTAGGAATAGTTTTTGAAAGTGCGGTTTTTGATAGGATTAAACCTTGTTTAAATCATTGTATTTTTTGTTTTGTGGACCAACAACCAAAGGGTTTACGAGATACTTTATATATTAAAGACGATGATTACAGGTTGTCTTATCTTCAAGGTACATATATTACCTTGACAAACTTTACAGACAAGGATAGAGACAGAATTAAAAGAATGCATCTTGGACCGTTTTATGTGTCTGTTCATACAACAAATCCGGATTTAAGGGTGAAAATGCTAAGAAATCCTAATGCAGGAAAAGCGTTGGAAAATTTAAAATGGTTTAGAAAAAATAAAATTCCGTTTCACGCGCAAATTGTGCTTTGTCCGGGGATAAATGATGGCAAAGAATTAGAAAGAACATTGTCAGATTTGGCAGAATTGAAAAATACAGTTCTTTCTGTTGCTATTGTTCCTGTTGGAATTACACAATTCAGAGAAGAAAAACTCAAACAAGTAGACAAAAAATGCGCAGAGCAAGTTCTTGATATTGCTTCAAAATTCAAACGAGTTTGTTGCTCAGATGAATTTTTCTTGCTCGCAGGACGTGAAATACCTCCATCTAGGTATTACGGGAATTACAATCAACTTGATGACGGTGTTGGTTCTTTGAGAATGCTTTTGGAAGATTTTAAATCCCGAGAATTGCCTCAAAAAATAAGCAAACCTTTTAAGATTTCGTTTGCAACAGGGTACGCTGCAGTTTATGCGGTAGAAAAAATTGCAAAAAAGTTAAACAAAATAAAAAATCTAAAAGTTACATTAAATCCTGTCAAATCAGATTATTGGGGACAAGATATTACTGTTTCCGGCTTGATTACGACCGATGACTTAATTCGCACAGTAAAAGATTTAGATACTGATGTGGTTGTGATTTCATCAGTTATGCTAAAACCTTATTCCGAGATGTTTTTGGATGGAAAGACTTTGTCTTATGTTAAAGAACAAACGGGAAAAGAGTTTTTTGTAATTAAAGATATTTATTCAACAAAAGAAATAGTTGAGTATGTTTGGAATTTGGTTTAATAAAAAAGCCTTCACTTAAGAAGGCTTTTTTTAGTTTATTAGTATCTTTCGAGATATCTGTCGATTTCCCATTGAGAAACATATGTTCTGAATGAATCCCATTCCTTTTTCTTTGCAGAAAGGAATTCATTGAAAATGTGATCTCCAAGAGCAGCTCGTGAAACTAAAGATTTATCAAACAAATCAATTGCATCTGCTAAACTTCCCGGAAGAGAATCAATTCTTTGCTTTTTGCGTTCTTTAGTTGTTAATTTGTAAATATTGCTTTCTACAGGTGCTGGTGGATCAATTTTGTTTCTAACACCATCCAGACAAGCTTCCAATATAACTGCAAATGCTAAGTATGGGTTACAAGCTGGATCCGGAGAACGAAGTTCTACACGAGTTGAGGCTCCTCGTTTTGCTGGAACTCTCAATAATGCACTTCTGTTTGCTAATGACCAAGCAAGATAAACAGGAGCTTCGTACCCAGGAACCAAACGTTTGAAACTGTTTACGGTTGGGTTAAGAACGGCTGTAATACTTTTTACGTGTTTCAACATCCCGCCGATTGAGTATTTTGCAACATCTGAAAGCTGATATTCTGCTTTTTCGTCATAAAAAGCATTTTTACCGTTTTTAAACAAAGATACATTACAGTGCATGCCGGAACCGTTAATTCCGTAAATAGGTTTTGGCATGAATGTTGCATGTAAATTATGTCTTGCAGCAATGGCTTTAACAGCAACCTTGAATGTCGCAACATTATCTGCTGCTGTTAAAATATCTGCATATCTGAAGTCAACTTCGTGTTGCCCGTCTGCAACTTCGTGGTGAGAGGCTTCAATATCAAATCCCATTTCTTGTAATGTTAAAACAATGTCAGATCGAACATCTTCCCCTAAATCTTCTGGCCCAACATCGTAATAACCGGCACTATCTTGAGTTGATGTTGTTACATTGCCATCTTTATCTTTTGAGAATAAGAAGAATTCTGCTTCCGGCCCTACGTTCATAGAAAAGCCCATTTTTTCAGCCTCTTTCATAATTCTCTTTAAATTGCATCTTGGACAACCTTCAAAAGGAGTTCCGTCAGCGTTATAAATATCGCAAATTAATCTTGCAGAATTAACTCCGTCTTTTCCTCTCCAAGGTAAAATTTGGAAAGAATTTTTATCAGGATGGAAAAACATATCTGATGTTTCAATGCTTCTAAATCCCTTAATAGAAGAACCATCCAACATAATTTCGTTATTCAAAGCTTTTTCAATATGGTGAGAAGGGATAGTCATATTTTTAACTTGTCCGTTAATATCAACAAACTGAAGTTTGATAAACTTGATATTATAGTCTTTAATAAAGCCTTTAATATCTTCTTCCGTAAACTGTTTGTTGTCTAATCTGGTGTGCATAAATTCTTTCATATAGACCTCTTTCTTCTCTAATTAGTACTTTATTATTAGAATACTTTTTTTGAAAAAGGTCAATACTTTATATATTAAGATTAAGTAAAGACGGGGTAAAAGAGAGTTTATAAAAACATGGATGTTTTTCTAAAAATAGTGTTAATTTTATAAAAAAGAGGGAATATTTATATTACAAAGGGAGTACAGGGAATTAAGTTTAATAAAAAACAAAGTTTTGATTGAAAATTTTACCATGCTTTCAATCTTAAATACTTGTAAAAATAGCCTTTACAGAACTTTGTAAACAATTGTAACGAAATAAACAATATATAGCAATTATATACAACAAAAATACTTTATTAATATGTAAGCGATAGCTAAACAAAAAAAGATTTAAATAAACACGAGATATATAATTTACACTACCTACTACACACTAACCTTCTACACACACGAGGAATTACGTAAAAGTATTCCGAACTCTATCTTTCAGATAGGGTTTTTTTTTGCCGACGAAGTCGGCTTCCCCCCTTTGGGACAGTGTTTGTGTTTGCGCTTTTGTTAAAAATTAGTAAAATTTTTTTAATGTTCTAAATACCGCTTTGGGTGATATTCGGGTTTTGTTAACGCGAGCCGTATCAGGCCTTTATATTGCTTGAACCGCTCTTTGTTAAATTTTTTGTAAAATTAGTTATTTACAAGAGTATGGACCATTTATTTTGACCTTATCAGGGCATCTTAAGTAATCTAGATTTGAATGCTGTATAATCCAACCTGTAGCTATTGAAGTACAGCCAGGACAAGTAAATCCCGTCCAATATTGTTCTATATTGGTCTGGTATACAGTTGTTGTTCTTAATTTGTTATTATCCAAATTAAAGAAGAACAAATTTTTGTTTAAGATATTTTTACTATTTGTATCTGTTTTAATAGCTATATAATCTCTATACATCATAAATTCAATTCCATCAGAGGCAATTGAATATGCACCTCCACCATCGCCTAAATAACCGTGTATTTCCCCATGTAAGTTATAAAGTGGTGTATTTTTCCCTTGCGTATTATTATTATCTGTAAGAGACGAAAAGTGACATTTTTTTCTAGTATTAGAATCAACATAGCAATTTTCTACTTTTTTTAGGTATGGTAGCATGTAACTCATATAGCATCTTGCAAATTTTGACCCATCAGATGTATTTTCAAATTTACTACAATCCCATTCTTCTTTAGGAAGTCCTCCATTATCATCAATAGCTCTTAAATATGCTTGAGAAAAAATTGTGTAAGCTTTTTTTACTTTTGTAACTGTGATTTTGTCTTGATAGTTGGTTATAATAGTTGGTAAAGTTATTGCTGCAACGATACCAATAATTCCGAGAGTAA
The DNA here is from genome assembly GCA_934717855.1 of uncultured Candidatus Melainabacteria bacterium. Lineage (GTDB taxonomy): Bacteria > Cyanobacteriota > Vampirovibrionia > Gastranaerophilales > Gastranaerophilaceae > Stercorousia. The sequence continues at coordinate 114,759 of CAKUZI010000005.1, read as the reverse complement.
TTAAAACTTCTGCAAGTGTAAATCCGTTGTTTCTTTTGATATGTCCAATTGCATTAATGTAATTGGATTTGTTTAAAATGAAAAGTGTTTCGGGGGGGGGAATCCTTGATTTATTATTAAACATGTTACTCTCCTTTTATTTTATTTGTTCTTATTTTAATCTGTAATTGGTGGAAAATCAATATCAATATATTTTTGGTATTCTTCTGGTTCAAAGAACGCTAAAGAAAATTCTGCACAATTATAGCCTAATTGCTGTGCTTCCGGAACATTTATCGGTGGGCCAGCAGGAGTTGAACGAGATGGGTTGTGCGGATTTGAAATAATTCCTGTACTTCTCAAAATGGTAACAAGTAAAGACTTTTCTTTGACTTCGTACTCCGTTAGTCCTTGCGTAATAACTCCAAAGCCCTGAACTCCGACGTATCTTTGCATTGGAGCAAAGTTAGTCTTAACTTCAATTCCTTTTGTTTTTGGTAAATGTTTCCGCATGTCATAATTTGGATTAAATTCTCGTTTGATAACAGAATTCAGGTCTTCTGAATATGTTTCTGTTATTGGTTTTTTTAGTGTAAATTTAACCTGCCACAAATGGTTTTTAAGTTTATTATCCCATTCTATTTTAAAGTTTATAGTTTCGCCAAACTCAATTTGGACATCAAAAAAGCTTGTTTTAATGATATTGTTTTTAAATGAATAAACTTCTGCAATTTCGCCCAAATCATCTTCAATAGCTCCAAAATTGTATGTGTCACCATCATCTTTAAATCTTACAAATTCAATTTGAACTCGTTTGTTTTGGCTATTTGACAAAAATATTTTGCCATTTTTTACTTCTAGTTTCAAATCTGTTTTTGTTGCAGGAAAATATTTAAGATTATACATTTCAGAAAAATCTTCTGTGACTGGGATTTTTTGCGTGTCATAAAGTAAAGAATTTTCTACACCAAAATACTTTGAAACAATTTTGTATTCAGGTATAAGCTCTTTGCTTTGCATAATTGGAGTTTTGAATTTATGCTTTAATCTTAATTCTTCAATAATTGTATTCGTAATTTGAATTATTTTTTCGTAGCGGGTGATGTTTTCTCTATGAACTAGATCTGTAGAACACCCACAAATTCCGTCGTGAGCTTGGTTTTTTAGTAATAATTTGTAAGCGTATTCAATAACTGAATTGTATTCAGAGCCATATTTTTGTTGTAATTTATCAGCTTGTTCTAACAAGTATGTGCATTTTACGTTGTATTGTTTAAGTTTTGTTCTTGCGGAATAAGAGCCTTGTAAGATAAATGTTTTGCTGTTGTCGCGTAATTCATTGTTCCATTCAAATTGAGAAAATTTATCTTTTACAAGTTCAAAGTATTCAAACGGGTTTGATAATTTGATTTCATAATCGTTTAATAGAGAGTTAACTTTTTTAATTTGTTCTGCTATATCATGCTCAATGCCAAGGTGATCTGCGCCAATAGGCAATAATAAGTATTCTCCTGACTTTTCTGCAATTAAGTCTAAATTCCCTTTAAGCCAATTCGCTTTTTGTTCAATTGTCATTGGTGCAGAAAAAATATCCATAAAATAACCGCGAATTAAGTTGACTGTATTAATTCCGTTAAAAGTAAATTCTGCTGGGAAATCTCCGCAACCGCGCCAAACAACGCATTTGTCAATCCCGAATTCTTTAAAAATCTTTGGAATATTTTGGCTATGACCGAAAGTGTCTGCAAGATAGCCGATAAAATCAGTACAGCCGAAATCTTTTGAGATTTTTAGACCGATTTCTAGGTTTTTTGTAAAAGCAGTTCTGTCTGTTAAAAATTCGTCTACAAGAGTATAGCAAGGGCCTATAAAAAGTTTTTTCTCTTTGATAAATTTCCGAATTTGTTCTTCTTTTTCAGGTCGAATTTCTAAATAGTCAAGCAGTGCGCTAACTTGTCCGTCAAAATAAAATGACGGGATTTTGTTGTTTTCTAATAAATCAAGAATATTATCAAAAACTCTTAACAAGCGAAGTCTGAATACTTCAAATTCTCTGTACCATTCTCTATCCCAATGTGTGTGCAAATACGCGATTACTGTCTTTTTCATACTATTATTTGTAACACATGTTTTGTTTTTAAGCAAAGAATTTACATAAATTAGTTAATTAAAATAGTCAATAGAGGAATGAATATTTATAAACTATGTAATATTTTATGTTTGAGGTGAGGTTTATATGAAAAAATTTTTACTATTATTTGGAATATTGTTTTTAACATTAAATTGTGCAGAAGCGGGAATTTTAGCAAATGTCTTAAATGGCTTTAATAGTTACAATAATGACTATTATCCGCCCAATATAAGGTATATGAATGGTAATTGTTATCATCCAACACCTTATCCAAACAATTACTATTATCGACATTATTATAATAATAATTATTATAATCCTTATACCGGTAATTATTATAATTCACAACCGAATATTCAATATAGACAACCATATGATGGCTATTACGGACGTCCGATTATTTATCGAACAAAAGTAAATAGAAAAAGTTCTATAAGTGACGGTGAAAAACTTGTTGCAAATCAGTTTTCAGGAATAGAAAAACTTGAAAAACAGATAATGTTGCAAACTTATGAATATGATAGTGCAAAAAATAGGATAGAACGACTTGAACAAAGGTTGTTTGGGGCAGTGCAAGAGGGAGATTTGGCAAGTCGGTTTGAAACATTAAAAATAGCATCTAGAAATTATAATTCATTTTCTTCCAATACTTCAAATTATTCTGCTCAAAATAGTTATAGGCCTCCCGTTTTTACTGGCATGTCAGGAAGTAATTGGAAAAATACGTTGTGGGGAAATTTTAAAAACCAATTTATAGGTATGCCAACAGGAATTACGCCTGCAATGGATCCTGCTTATATGGATTATTTTGAGGCTGAAAGAGCAATGGCGGGAAATGGGGAGGAAGTTGGTGTTCAAACTAATCGAGGATACTATTATTCAAATAGAAATCGAGGAACCGGTACAGGCGTAACGATTTTAGATTGACTTTTTGTATAAAATTATTAAATCATTCATATAGATGATTATTAAGGCGATAAAATCAGTCATAATAATCTAAAAAGAGTGGTATAAAATGCCTTTCAGGTACAGATTGCAGAAAGTTCTGGATTTCAGAATTCGTAAAAAAGAAGAGCAATTGACGGTAGTTCAAAAAGCTCAACAGGCGGTTTATGAAGCAGAAGAGAACATAAAGCGTAACGAACAAGAAATTCTGGCTACAAAACAAAATATGCGACTTGCAGATCCGATGATGTATGAAACTTATGACAACTATTTGATACATTTATGGGAAAAAGCAGAGCAACTTGAAGCAATCCGAGTTGAATTACAGCAAAAATTGGAAATTGAAAAACAAAAGCTGATAAAGCTCGAACAAGGTGTAAAAGTTCTTGAAAAACACAAAGAGAAGAATAGAGAAGCCTATATTGCAGAAGAAAAGGCCGCGGAATTAAAACAATATTCTGAGCTTGGTGTAACAAGATACTTTAGGCAAAGTCAAGAAAAGGCTGAAGAAGAAGCCATGATTTTAAAACAATTAGAACAAATAGATGGAGGTAGTTAAAATGAATGTTAGTACATCGGCAGCAGCTGCAACAGCAAGCACTTCAGATGTAAGCTCTACAAAAAGTCAATCAAAGCCGAGTAGTAGTTCTAAAGCTGATAAGTCTTTTGAAGATGAGATGAAAACTGCTTCCAAAACTGAAGACACTAAAGAAACTTCTAAAGATGATAAAAAAGTTTCAAATGATAAGAAAACTCAAAAGGATTCAAATAAGGAAGCGAATAAATTAGCAGAAGAAATGAAAGAACCTGATGATATAGTTCCGAATAATGTTTATTCGGGAGGAATTAATTTCACAGATTATAAATATCATAATGAGGGGCAATCTTTGTTATCTCAAAATATTCAGGATTTGTTAAATACTAAAAGTTTGATGTCTACTGTAAATTCTGCAACAACTTTTGATTATGATGTAATAAATATGTCTGATTCAGATGCTAATTTCTTTGCCAATCTTGTCCAAAATACAGATATGTCTATGAAAGGGATAGTTGCAAATATTAATGATCAAGTGGCTGATGGAGCCCAAAATATTCAGCAAAATGTTCAAGTTTCATCTGTATTGATGGATAAATTGGCTGAATCAATGAAAACTAATCAACCATTTAGAATAGATTTTGACAAAGATGTTTCTGTCATTATAAAAGTAAATAAAGATGGTAGTTTGTCAGCTAACTTTATCCCGGGTGATAAAGCGGTTGAACAATATCTAAGAAATAATATATCTTTCTTAAAACAGAGATTTGATGAACAAAATTTGTCATACTCTCAGTTAAGTTATAGTAATTCTCGTCAACAGCAACAGCAAAGACGTCAAAATAAGGAGAAACAGTAATGAATGATTCATTTGTAACAGCTTTAAATACTCAAAAATCAACAACGAACTGGATAGACGTTATTGCTAACAACATGACAAACGTTTATACTCCGGGGTTTAGGGAACAGCAAGTTAATTTCAAGACATTCCTTGGTGGAGCAATTTCTGATGACTATAACAAGAAAATGGATCAAGGTAAATCAACCCCAGGTACTTCAAAAGAAAATCTATTCTTAGAAGGTAAAGGTTTCTTTTTGGTAAAAAATGCTGAGGGGAAAAGTATTTATACAAGATTGGGTGAATTTACATTTGACAAAGAGGGCGTATACAGAGATCGAAGCGGAAATACAGTTCAAGGCTATATTCTAAATGATAAAGGTGAAATTATGCAAGGAACTAAATCTATAACTTCTGACCTTTATCAAGAAACTGCTATGAAAGGTGGAGCTCTTGATATTCCGACTACAAATATAAAAATGTGGATTGATCCGAATAATGGTAAATATTTAGGTAAATACGACGATTATGAAATAAAAGGAGATGGTACAATCTACGGAAAAGCAGATAACGGAAAACGTACTGTTCCATTATATAGAATTACGACAAGAAACTTTAACAATTCTGCAGCATTGTATGAATTCAAAGGTGGCCAATTTTTAGAAACAGAAGAGTCAGGTAAACCTTTAATCGGTGTTGGAGAAATTCGTTCAGGTTTATTAGAAATGTCAAATGCAGATTTCAAAGCTAATATATCTTACTACCAAATGGCAAAGGTTCAGATGGATGTTTCAAATAAGTTGATTCAATCTCAAAAAGAACTTTTACAAGAAGCATTGAGGTTAGTAGGAAGCTAGACTTAAAGCATATTTTAAACTCCATTTTTCAAGGGACTATATGTCCCTTTTATTTCGTCTATAATTTCTACAATTTCTTCAGATACGTCGCTGACGTCTTTGATATTTTGTTTTACCAAATTAGCGAATTCTGCTTTTTTAAACTCATGAACCCCTCTATGTTTAAAGAATTCTTCTAAAAATTCAACTTTTGATGTTGCTTCTTCTAGTTCATCAATAGGTGCAAGTGATATGTTTTGAGTCGCGTAGTTGAGAGTTCTTGCAATTAGTGAATTTGGAAGTAAATCTTCAAATTCTCCACTTTTTAACAAATGAATTTTGTCGAAGTTCCGAAGTTTTGGATTGATTTCTTCAAGATTTTTTTTAGCATCATTATCCAACAGTACAAAAATCGGAATTTTTAGGCATTCTGCAAAGTTGTAAAAATATTTAACAACTTGATTTTTCCCGCCGGCAGAAATCACATGAATCCCGTGTTCATCAAAGTTAAATCCGCAGAGTTTTGAAAACACCGGTAATAATATTTCTTCCGTAATTCCCTCGCACAATACTATCTTTTGGACAGGGTATCCAAGGCCGTTTGCAGTGTTTAGGCTCCCTTTGTATGTTTTTAACCATTTTAAATTGTTTGGTATTTCGTCAGGAAAAATATTAATTATAGCTTTATAATTGATTTTGTTTTTAAGAAGAGTTTGCGTGTTTTTACTCAAATTAAAAACAGAATTTTCATATTCAAATAAGTTTTGGTTGATTTGTAAATCGTTTTGGATGTTGGCAACAGAAGAGTTGATTATTTCTTCTGCATAATTTTTAATATCTTCATAATCTATCTCATCAAGTTCGTGTCTTTTGATTTTTGGTTCAATAAGGTTGGTGACAATAATATCTTTAAAAACACGTAAGTACTTTGTTTCAGTTTCTTTAAATCGAGTTAGTCTGTCTATTGAGATTATGAGTTGTTCTTTTGTTAATGGTTTTATTTTCAAATTTTTATCCCTAATTGTAACATTTGTAAATTTAAATTGTTTTGATTTAGCAATTTTTTTTTATTTTTATTTTTTATATAATTGTAGTAGTGGAGTGAAATTGTGTACTCATTAAATATTGATACCAATCAATACAATAATTATAACACAGTAAAATCTGTGAAAGTTCAGCATGCTACAAATCCAGTTGTAAAAGGATCTGTTCCATCTTTTACTGCTGACAATCCGCAAATGACACAAGTCCCTTATAACAAGGCTCTAACTGCTTCTAGATTAAGAACAGAATTATCTTCAAAAGATGAAAAAAATAAATACAATGAGCTTGTTAAAGTTGTTGATAAAGATTGTAGAAAACAATTAAATACTTTGTTAAAAACTGGAGCTTTATTGAATGCGGATTCAAACGACAATTCTACAACTTTAGATAATTTGTACAAAATAGCTACTACAAACAGAGCTCAAGGTTTGGATAAAGCAACAATTTTAAAAAACACAATAAATACAATTTATGATCCACATATTATTACTCAACAATTTGGAAATATCCCAAACCAATTTAGAGAAAAAGTAGCGTCTTTAGAACAGAATAAACCGGATGAAATTGATGTTGAACATTCTGGAACTTGCGTAGCTTCAAGTATTGAGTTTAATTTGGCAGACAAACATCCTGCAGAATTTGCAAGATTTGCAGAGGGAATGAGTTCTCCAAACATGTCTGTTCAAAAAACAATAAAGATGAACAATTTAGCAGATAATACCCTTGATGCAATTTGGTTGTTGAATGCTTTTGAAATTCCTTATGAAGCAAAGAACTTTGATACTGCTGATTTGAAATTTGCCCCTGATAAAAATGCGATTATAAGAGCTCAAATTCAAACAGTTGATAAAGATAAATATGAACGTTCTCCGTTGGATGTTTTAATGCAATCAACATTTATGCAAATAGGTTCTCAACAATCTTATAACTCTTTGATCGACAAGCGTGCAGGTAAATTTAACCAAAATGATAAAGGTTTAATTGAATTTGAAAAAACATTTACTGAATCAGTAGTAGAAGATAAAAATAAAATGTCTGTAACTTATCAAACAGTTGATGAAAATGCTAGATTAGTGGGATATGAAACAGATTTTAAAACAATGAAAAAACAGATAACTGATGCTTTAAATATGGGCGAAAATGTTATTATCGGGTATACACAAGTTGATGCAAATAATACAATTATCAATGGTCATGAAATTACAATAACAGGTACAAGAACTGATAAAAATGGTAAAATGACATTTATTTGTAATGATACAGATGATAATGTTTCAAAAGCCGTTGAGTATTCGGAAGACTTTTTGCTTCCAAAAATCCACCACGCAGCACTTCCTCAGGCTGTTGTTGCTGAAGATGTTAATGTTGTAGAAAATTGGGTTGAAGGTCTTAAAACATATAAAGAATTGAAAAAGAAAGCCCAAAGTACTATGCAACCACGAATTCAGCCACAATTACAAACTCAACCACAAGTTCAGCAACCTCAGCCAATGATTGTTGAAAGAAATTATATCGGACAAGTTGCTTAATGTTATTTAATATTAGGCAAAATTTAAGCAAAAAAAATCTTGATGATGTTTAATTTAGTAAAATAAAAGGTGAAAAAATATGAATATATCGTTAACAAATCTTCCAAAGATTTCATTCAGGGCTACAACGAATTTGCAGACTACACAAACGCACTCTGATTCTCAGAAAGTGTTGGCGCAACCGGTTCAAGATAAATTTGAAAAGTCTGATAAAAAACAGGAAAAATCTCCAAAATATATCACAACTGACATTTTTTATATAAATGATAACCATGGCAGAATTGGTAATATGTCAAGAATTTATTCAGCAAAAGAGCTTTATGATTATCAAAATAAAAATTCTACAGCTGATAAGTTAGTGTTAGCTGCCGGAGATATTTCTGCGGGGGCGGATACAAAAATTGCAAAAGCGGCCAATACCTACATGAATGCGCTAGGTATTGAAGCAACATCGGACGGAAATCACGAATATGATGAAAATCCTCCTGAAATTGCAGAAAGTAAAAAAGGTGCAAAGTTCAAAAGTTTAGGTATGAATTTGCAAATTCCGAAAGGAAATCCTTTAGATGGAGTTATTGAAAAATCATTTGTTTTAGAAAAAAATGGTCATAAATACGCAATTATTGGTTTAGCTCCTCCTGATTTGCATGAAAGAATTAGAGATAATGATTCTAGAAAACAAATAGGTGTTGATGATTTTGAAAAAACATTAAAAGATGTTCAAAACGCTATTAATGACTACAAAAAACAAGGTATTAATAAAGTCATTGTCCTTTCTCACTGCGGATTGACAAAAGATAAGAGATTGGCTCAAGAAACATCAGGGATTGACGTAATTGTGGGCGGACATACGCACGATTTGTTAAAAGGTGTTGAAGAGGGAAAAAATCTCTTGACTTCAAAATCAAATGAACCCGTTGTTATTACCCAAGCAGGAAAAGACGGTGAATACTTTGGTGATTTGAAAATTACTTGGGATGATGAAAAAGGTACTATTGTTAAAGTTCAAAATAATGTTACGCCGTCAAGTATATTTAAACGAAACAGAGTTTTGAAAGGTGTTTTTGACCAAATTTTAGGAAAGCCTGAGCATTTAGGTGAAGTAAAACTTGCAACAGGTCCAACTAAGGAAAGATTAATTGATCCAAACCCTAATGCATTTTTGATTATGGATGCGGTAAGAGAAGAATTTGGAACTGATTTAGCGATTATCAATGCAGGCAATATTAGAGGCTTCTTCGAACAAGGTCCTTTAGATTCGCGACAAGTATTTGAAGTTGTTCCATTAAAAAATAATATGGTAAAACTAAAATTAACAGAAAAAGAACTTGTGGATGCTTTGAAAGTTGGGGCAAAATCGTTCACAGATCCAGGGCATAAACCGGGAATTATTATGCCATCAGGTTTGAAATATACTGTTAGCAGAAATGGAGAATTAAAAGCTGCATCATTTATTGATAAAGCAGGAAAAGAAACTTCTATCGATATAAATAATCCTAGAACAGATAAAGTTTATACTGTTGCAACAGATGATTTCTTAGCATCGGGCGGAGATAATTTAATTTCTAATAAAATTGAAAAAGGTGAAATTGATGAGAATTTTGACTTTGATAAAGATAAATTAACTTGCGATTACATCAAAAAATTAAATGCGCCTGTAGAATTAAAAGACGACGGTAGAATTACTGTTGTAGATTAGATTTTACTTAACGAATAAACCGGAGTAGCACCGTTTAAATCAATATATCGAAATACGTTCAAAACAATTCCCGGAGCAAAAAAGTAATTGTTACTTGTTGGTGTAATTCTTAACATTGATTTGTTTGCATCAACCTTAACAACACTTGCTAAATACTGTTTGTTGACAGCTGTAAACAAAATATAACCGGTTTTTGATTGAATTTCGTCAATAGTAAATCGATTTGCGTTTATACTTGCAATTGCCATATAAAACAATTTTTCCGGTGTTAAAATATAATTTCTTGTGCAAATATTATAATCTATATTCTGCGGAGTAACCAAGGTACTCAAAGACATTCCGTCTTCTGCAAAAACACAGCTTCCGGAAACAAGTATTATCATTGTAATTAAAAACTTTTTTATTGTTCTTTCCATGATTCACCTACATTTACATCGACCACAAGTGGCACAGATAATGGCTGATTTAATTCCATAGCCTCTTTTACTAAACTTGTGATAATGTCTAACTCTGATTTTAATACTTCAACAACAAGTTCATCGTGAACCTGCATTATCATTTTTGATTTAAGCCCGTTTTCTTTCAATTTTTTAGAAAAATCAATCATTGCAATTTTCATTAAATCAGCGGCAGTACCTTGCATAGGTTGATTAATCGCTGCACGTTTTCCAAATTCTCTAATCATTGCATTTGAACTGGCTAATTCTGTTTCAAGGTATCTTTTACGCCCGAAAATAGTTTCAACAAAGCCTTTTTTTTCAGCTTCCATTACAGTTCCTTCCATATAAGCTTTAACTCTTGGATAAGTTGCAAAATATTTATTTATAAATTCTTCTGCTTCTTTATTGGAAATTCCGATAGCTTTAGCCAAACCATACTTACTTTGTCCGTAAATAATCCCAAAATTTACAGCTTTTGCTTTGTAACGCATTTCTTTTGTAACTTCTTCAACCGGAACTTCAAAAACCTTTGAAGCTGTTAATGTATGTACGTCAATTCCGCTGTTAAACGCTTCTGACAAATGTTTGTCTTCTGTTATGTGTGCCAGCAATCTTAATTCGATTTGCGAATAATCAGCCGATAAAATCAACGAATTTTCTTTATCTTTAGGAACAAAAGCATTGCGGATTTTATTTCCCTCTTCTGTTCTTGCCGGAATATTTTGTAAATTAGGGTTTGAAGAAGATAATCTGCCTGTAGTTGTAACTGTCTGGTTATAAGTTGTATGTATTCGATTATCTTTTCTTTCAATTAATTCAGGTAAAGCGTCGGTATAAGTTGATTTTAGCTTTGCATATCTTCTATAATCCAGAATTAATTGGGCAATTTCATGTTCTTGTGCTAATTCTTCCAAGACAGTTGCACTTGTGGAATATGTTGCTTTCCCGCGTTTTTTCTTCGCTTTCAATCCCATTTTTTCAAACAAAGTTTCACCGACTTGGCGTGGAGAATTTATATTGAAAGGAGCACCTGCCAATTCATAAACTTTTCCCTCAATTTTAGCTAATTCTCCATTCATGTATGATGTTAATTCGTGCAAATAATTTTCGTCGATAGAAACTCCGTCATATTCCATATCTGCAAGAACAAATGTTAAAGGAACTTCTACATCGTACACCAGTTTTAGTTCATTTTCATCTAAGTTTTTTAACCAAAATTTTGTTAATTCTAAAACCATCAAAATTTCATCTGCAACAAAGTCTAAAACAGCGTTAATATTTGCATCTTCAAATTTAATTTGTTTTTTCTTCGTTTTTTCGAAAGGTGCAAATTGGGTTATAACGTGGTTTAAGTTTTCAAGAGCTTGAATATCTAATTCATGATTTCTGTTCGTATCTTTAACGTAACTGGCTAAAACGGTATCAAAAATTATTCCTTTGGCTTCTATCCCCAATGTTCTTAATACATTGTATTCGGATTTGGCATCGTGAGTAGTTTTTTTGATGTTTTCATTTTCAAATACAGGTTTTAATGCCAAAATTACATCTTCTATTCGTAATTGATTTTCAAGTGATGTGTGATTTATAGGAATGTAAAACGATTTTGTGTCTTTATCTTCTTCATTAATTGAAATTCTATCTTGCGCGTTCAAACCTTTTTGATAAGCAAAAGAAATTCCGGTTAAAGACGAATTTACGGCGTTTTTAATATTTGCGTATAGCTTAAAACCAATTAGAGATTGTTGTTTTAATTCTTCAACTAATTTTTGTAAATCAGTCGAATCCGTAATACATTTTTTTTCTGTTGCGAAGTCAGAACTTTTGTTTATTTCATCATTAACTGCTTCTGAGAAGAAGCCCAATTGAATAGAACCGTCAGCATTAACCTGAGGGGCTTCTGCTGGAGCTGTGTGCTCCACTTTGTCAAAAGAATACATAATTGAGTTAATATTTTTGATAAAAGTGTAAAATTGCATTTTTTTCAAAAACTCAGTAACTTTTGCTACATCAGGCAACTCAACTTTTGTTTTCTCAAAATCAAAATTGACATCTAAATCTCTTATAATTGTCGCTAAATATTGGCTTAATTTAGCTTGCTCAATTCCATTACAAATTTTTTCGCGAACAGATTTTTCCGGAATGTTTTCGCAATCTGCCAAGCAAGCATCCAGAGTTCCGTAGCGTGCAAGTAATTTTTGTGCAGTCTTTTCTCCAATCCCTTTAATTCCTGGAATGCAGTCAGATGTATCCCCTCTTAAACCTTTGTAGTCAATAACTTGATTAGGATAAACTCCTAATTTGTCATAGATTTTATCCCAATTATATTCAATTAATTCACCATTTTTAGGTAAAATAACTTTTACACAACCGTCTTTATCAACGAGTTGAAAAGCATCTTGATCTCCGGTCAAAATTAAAACTTTATGTCCAAGCTCACATGCTTCGCGGGAAATTGTTCCAATAACGTCATCTGCTTCAAATCCCTCTTTTGTGTAAATTGGAATATTAAAAGCATGTAATCCCTCATTTATTAAACCCATTTGCACTCTCATCGGGTCAGGCATAGCAGAACGATTACACTTGTAATCCGAAAATTTTTCAGTTCTAAATGTTTTATGACTTACGTCAAAAGCAACTGCAATTGCATCTGCTTTCAAGTCTTCATTTTTCAGCAAGTCAAAAATTGCTTTAAAAAAGCCATAAACAGCCCAAGTCGGAGTACCGTCAGAAGTTTTCATATTAGTTCTTTCAAGTGCATAATACTGCCTGAAAGCAAGTGCATGTCCATCTATTAAAATTAAAGTTTTACTATTCCCCATAAACCTATTTTCGCATAAAAACGCACGACTGACAAATTGTTAAGTTAATCTATACATAAAAAAGGGCGATTGTTGTCGCCCTTTTCTCTATGCACTGATTTCTTTGTTGCTATCATCCTTTTTAGGAAGAGGAACAACTTCTGCATTTTTTCGGTTTTTTACCATATCTGCAGTAACAACAAATTTTTGAATATCATTTTTGGTTGGAACATCATACATAACATCAAGCATGATTTCTTCGACAATTGATTTTAAAGCTCTGGCACCGGTTTTACGTTTAATTGCTTCTTGTGCAATTAAATCAATTGCTTCCGGCTCGAATTCTAAATCAACGCCATCCATTTCCAACAAACATTTGTATTGTTTTACAACAGCGTTTTTAGGTTCTGTCAAAATCATTTTCAATGTTTTTTCGTTCAATTGATCAAGAACAGCGTAAACAGGGACACGACCAATAAATTCAGGAATTAATCCAAATTTTAACAAGTCTTCCGGTTGTAATTTTTTCAACATCTTAGCCGCAGCTGCTTCTTTTTCAACCTGTGTCATCGGAGCTTTAGCTCCAAATCCTACAGAAGTTCCTTCTCCTGCTCTGTGTTCAACGATTTTATCCAAACCAACGAATGCACCACCTACAATGAATAAGATATTTTTAGTATCAATCTCAATAAATTCTTGATGAGGATGTTTTCTGCCTCCTTGAGGCGGAACATGTGCGACAGTGCCCTCTATCATTTTTAATAAAGCCTGTTGAACCCCCTCACCTGAAACATCTCTTGTGATAGAAGTGTTTTCAGACTTTCTGGAGATTTTATCAATTTCGTCGATATAGATAATTCCTCGCTCAGCTTTTGCTGAATCAAATTCGGCGTTTTGGTATAATCTTAACAAGATATTTTCAACGTCATCCCCAACATAACCGGCTTCTGTTAAAGTAGTAGCGTCTGCAACAGCAAACGGAACATCTAACATTTTAGCTAATGTTTGAGCTAACAAGGTCTTACCGGAACCAGTCGGTCCAACAAGCAATATGTTTGACTTTTGAATTTCTACAGCATCTTTGTCAGCTTCTTTATTATGTTTCAAACGTTTGTAATGGTTATAAACAGCTACTGATAAAACCTTTTTAGCATCATCTTGACCGACAATATATTCGTCAAGATAAGCTTTTATTTCATGAGGTTTTGGGATAGGTTTTTCTTCTACAGCAGCTTCGGTGTCTTCGCCACCCTCTTTGTCTTTGCCTTCAAAAAATTCTTCATCCAGAATTTGGTTACAAAGTTCTACACATTCATCGCAAATATAAACCTCAGGACCTGCAATTAATTTTTTTACTTGATCCTGTGATTTCCCGCAAAATGAACATTTTAATCTACTATCATCATGTTTAACCATGTCTTATACTATTTAACTTATAAATCGTTTTATAAGCTAATTCCTTTCCTTTTAACTATTTAATAGCGTCTCTTGATACAACTTTATCAATCATACCGTATTCCAAAGCTTCTGCCGGAGTCATGATATAATCTCTGTCTGTATCTTTTTCAATCTTTTTAATTGATTGACCAGTGTTAGAAGCCAAAATTTCGTTCAATGATTTTTTAATTCTAATAATTTCAGCAGCTTGGATTTCAATATCAGTTGCTTGACCTTGAGCACCACCAAGAGGTTGGTGAATAAGAACTCTAGAGTGAGGCAACGCTAATCTCTTCCCTTTAGTACCTGATGACAATAGGAAAGCACCCATAGAAGCAGCTTGTCCTAAACAAATTGTAGAAACATCTGCTCTAATGTGTTGCATTGTATCATAGATAGCAAAGCCGGCTGTAACAGAACCACCAGGGCTGTTGATGTACAACATAATGTCTTTTTCAGGGTTTTCACTATCCAATAACAATAACTGTGCAACAACTAAATTTGCAACCATATCATCAATTGGAGTGCCTAAGAAAATAATTCTTTCTCTCAACAATCTTGAAAAAATATCGAACGAACGTTCGCCTCTGCTTGATTGTTCTACTACTACAGGTACAAAACTCATTTTTTTCTCCTTATAACATAATTATAAATTTCTTTACTATATTAATCAAATAATGTGCCGTAGTAAATACGGCACATATATTATTTTTTTTTTAATTTGTTAAATTATTTGATTTCAACTTTATTGTTTTCCATCAAAAATTCTCTAACTTTGTCGTTCATTGCTTGTTGAGAAATAGAAGCCAACATTTCTGGATTTTGACCTAATTGTTTGATTAAATCTTGAGGTTTTAAACCGTAAGCTGCTCCCAATTGAGCAAATTTAGCTTCCAAATCTTTTTGTTCAAGTTTAATGCTTTCTTCTTTTGCAATCTTGTCAATTACTAAAGAGTTTTTAATTCTAACAAGAGCATCTTCATCCAAGTTTTTCAACAATTGATCTTCGCCTTGAGCTTTAACTAAAGCATCCCAGTCAATACCTTGAGCAGCAAGTCTTTGTTTGTATTCTTCTCTTAGAGAATTAGCTTCTCTATCAATCATTGATTGAGGAATGTCAACTTTAGCTCCGTCAATTACTGCTTTGAACACTTCGTTTTCAGAATTAATTTTGTTTGTTCTTTCACGTTGAGATTCCAAGTATTGTTGAACATCTGCTTTTAAATCATCAACTGTTTTGAAGTTACCAACTTTTTGTGCAAATTCATCATTAAGTTCAGGCAATTTCTTTTCTTTAATTTCGTTAATTTTGATTTTGAAAGTTGCCGGTTGTCCTTTTAATTTTTCATCGTGATAATCTTCAGGGAAGTTTACTTTGATATCAAATTCGTCATTCAAATTTTTGCCTACTAATTGTTCTGCAAAACCAGGGATGAAGTTTGAATGAGCTAAGTCTAACGGATAGTTTTTAGCATCTCCACCAACGATTTTTTCACCATTAGCTGTTCCTTCAAAATCAATTACAGCAATGTCAGTTTCTTTTGTAGGTCTGTCAATAACTGTTTCTTGAGTGCTGTGTTGTTCCAACAATCTGTCAATTGATTTTTGCATAGCATCTTCTTCTACAGGAGAATCTTTAACTTCTAAAGTTAAACCTTTGTATTGGCCTAATGTTACTTCAGGTCTTAGTTCGGCTTTTGCAGTAACAGTCAAATCTTCACCAATATTGAAGTTATAATTTGTAATATATGGTTGAGCAACCAAATCAAGATTGTTGTCAACAACAGCTTGGTTAATAGCTTTTGGCATCAAGTTCTCGATAGCTTCTTGTTTAATTCTTTCAGTCCCAACGTGTCTTTCAACTACTGCTCGAGGAGCTTTACCTTTTCTAAAACCATCTATATTTACATATTTTGAAATTGTGTTAACTGCTTTGTTATAAGCATCTACTGCATCTTTTGCAGGAATTGTAATATCTAATTTTACTACGTTTTCTTTTTCTTTTTCTAAAGTTACTTTCATTTTACCTTTTTCCTTTATATATATTAATACATGTGCCTTAATCATACCTCAAAAAAGATTTTGTGCAAGTTTTCATGATATAATCGAAGCATGGTAAAATTAATCAATGAAAAAAATATAGACATATTGGCGAATATTGCATATTCAATGATGCATGTGCAAGAAAGTTTTACTCATATCTATGAATATAACAACCCTAAGATTTATCCGTGCATTTATGTAATGTGGCATGCAAATCAATTTTTAGTATATGGAATTGAAGATAAGGCTCATTTAAGTATCTTGATTAGCAATTCTAAAGATGGAGAAATTGTTGCAAGAGCTGTTGCCAAAATGGGATTTAAAGTTGTGCGAGGGTCTTCCGGTAAAAAGGGAGCCGTTGAATCAACAATGCAAATGCTTCGCCGTCTTAAAGATGGGGAATGTGTCGGAATTATGGTCGATGGCCCGAGTGGTCCTTTGCATAAGGTTAAAAATGGAGCAATAAAACTTGCTCAGATGTCAGGAGCTCCTATTATTCCTGTATCTTGGTATTCTGCCCAAAAAACATTTATCAGTTTACCGTCTTGGGATAAAATGAAAACTCCGTTTGGAGATTGCAAAATTGTAAATTTGTATGGTGAACCTATTTATGTAAAAGAGGATGCTACGCCTGAAGAACTTGCACAAGTTAAGGATGAAGTAAAGACACAACTTTTAAAATTAGAAACTGTTGCGCCTAAAATTTATAATGAGGCTAAAAAACAAAAAAGATGGAAAAAGAAAAAACAATAAATGTTTCTGCAATTCAAATGAACGCAGAAATTGCGAATAAAAAAGCAAATTTTGAAAAAGTAAAAAAAATTGTTGATAGGGATGTAAAAGAGGAAACAGACATTATTGTGCTTCCTGAAGTTTGGACTGTTGGGTGGTCTCCAAAGCATTTTAGAGAAAGTGCGGAAGAAATTCAAACAAGTGAAACAATTAATTTCCTTTCAAATATTGCTCAAGATAAAAAAAGTTGGGTAATCGGTGGGAGTTTTATAACTAAATTTGGGAATCATTATTACAACACTTGTCCTGTTTTAAATAGGCACGGAGAATTGATTGTTACATATTCTAAAAATCACTTATTTTCATATTACGGTAGTGATGAGGGAAAATATGTTGAAGTCGGAAATTCTCCTGTTATGGTTGATATTGAGGGGGTTAAAGTCGGTTTAACAATTTGCTATGATATAAGATTTCCTGAAATTTTTAGAGCTTATAGAAAAGCCGGTGCAGATTTGTTGGTAAATTGTGCTGCTTGGGGACTTAAAAAACCAATTCCATGGGAATGTATGACAAGATGCAGAGCTGTTGAAAATCAAGCTTATATGATTGCTTTGACTCAATCAGGTTACATAGAAAATGATGAATGGAATATTGGTCATTCCAGAATAATTGACTTTAAAGGTGATTCTGTTATAGAAATCAAAGATCAGCAAGAGGGTGCAATGAACGCAACTCTTGATTTTACACAAATGTATGATTTTAGAAATAAATGTACTTGTATAAACGATATACGAGAAACTTATGAGGTAAAAAGAGTATGAAAAACGGATTAAAACTACTTATTTGTTTAATAGCTTTTTTGAGCATGCAGTGCACTACTTTTGCAAATGCAATTAGTAAAACAATTTCACAGTCCGGAATAAATAAAGATGGGATTTCTGTTTCAATCAGAGATGTTGCGACCGGAAAAGTTATATATGAACAAAACAGTAAAAAACCAACCATGCCGGCTTCTACTTTAAAGATAGTTACACTCTCAGCATCTCTTGATACTTTGGGTAAAGATTATAAGTTTTCAACAAAATTGTACAAAAATACAAATAATGAGCTTTTTTTAAAACTCGGTGCAGACCCATTTTTGGTTTCATCTGACTTAAATAAAATATTTAAAACTGCGGTTGAAAACAAAAAAATATTGTCTCCAAAATTTATCTATGTAGACGATTATGTACTTGATAGCATCGAATGGGGAGAAGGATGGCAATGGGATGATGATTTAAATCCGTTAATGCCAAAATTCAGTTCTTACAATATTGATAAAAATTTATTGGGAATTACAGTTGCATCTACAAGTTTAAATGCTCCTGCCAATATTTATACATCAAAATTTTATCCTATTACTTTTATGAATCTTGTTACAACAGGGACTGAAAATAATGTTTCAATAAGCAGAAATAATTCAATTTCTCCAGATATTATTACAGTCGAGGGAATAATAAAAAATCAACAAACTGAATTGATTCCGATAAATCATCCAAAAAGATACTTTATTTTGAGAATGGAAGATGCGATCTCTTCATCCAAAATGGAGTATTACGAAAAGTTTGCACAAAAGAAAGTCCCAAGTTCAAATGTATATTTAGTTTCACAAGTTGATCATGACATAACAGATGCGATTAATGAAATTTTGAAGAATAGTAACAACTTTGTTGCTGAAACTGTTTTTAAATTGGCTGGTGGAAAATATGTTAATAACACCGGCTCATTGAAAAATTCTCAAAAAATGCTTAACAATTATTTTGAAAAGCTAAATTTGAACTCAGACGATATAAAAATTGTTGACGGTAGTGGTGTTTCTAAAAATAACTTAATGACAACCGATTTTATGACTGAATTCCTATCTAAAAAAGAAGTTATAAATTCTATAAAA
The DNA here is from genome assembly GCA_934717855.1 of uncultured Candidatus Melainabacteria bacterium. GTDB lineage: Bacteria > Cyanobacteriota > Vampirovibrionia > Gastranaerophilales > Gastranaerophilaceae > Stercorousia. Next base: position 95,843 of record CAKUZI010000005.1, on the reverse strand, counting down.
GCAGAGCTACCAACAGCCGGTGAGGGAACTCTAAAGAATAGAATGCTGTATTTTAAAGATAATTTGAGAGCTAAAACCGGTACTCTTGCAGATGTTAGTGCGATTAGCGGTTATATAACTTCAAGAAACCGCAAAACTTACGCGTTTGACATTATGATTAATGACCCAAAATCTAAATCCGGAGACAAAAAATCACTGGAAGAATATATTTTAAGAGAAGTTTATACTAACTACTAATTGTTATCGCCCATAATAATTTTGCATATTATGCCGACTAAACTTCCGATTGTACCTAAAACTATTGCAGTTTGAACTCGTGCTTTTGGTAAAAGATTTTTGATGTTTCTATATGCTTTTGAATATTTTGGAGAACCTAACAAATCTGCAAGTTTAGCTTCCATTGTATTGTGTTTTTTAGCTTCAAGCAATATATTTCGTCCTTCTTGCAGGGCTTTGTGTGCAGAATGTTGATCTTGAGTTGCATTACTCATTAGTTCTTTAGAAAGCGTTTTTTCAAAAACATCTGGTTTTTGGGTTAAAAGTTGCTCCAGATTGAATTTTCTCGGCGCAATTGTGTACCCAACACCTGCCCCGATAATTCCGGACATGATTCCAACTTCAGCAGGTGAAACAGTATTGTACTGGCTCATAGTAACCTCCTAAAATATAATAAACACTCGCATAATTATTTAAACTCATAATAGAACTTTTTGTGGTTATTATGCAAGAGAATTTACATATCGTAACAATTCGTAAAAAGTAGCTAACTATGCTACTATTAAGGAAATAAGAAATGAGGAATTAATATGGAACCTTTTGTTACTATAGTTACACCAACTTACAATTTGTTAGAAAATAATCTCGCAGATGATTTTAATCTTTTAATATCTCTGTTAGATATTCAAACATATCCGAATATTGAGCATATGGTTATTGATAATGCTTCAAATGATGGTACAGTGGAGATGTTAAAGGATTACAAAAATAAAGGATTTTTTAAGTTTTTCTCGGAAAAAGATACCGGTAAATTTAATGCATACAATAAAGGGGTAATGCGTGCAAAAGGAAAATATATAACCTTTTTAAGTTGCGATGATTTTATTCATGACATTACTGCAATTTATGATATTGTAAATCTAATGGAAGATAATGAAGTTGATTTTACATTCGCTCCGGCTTATTGTAGACATCCTGAGGGGTTTGTTTTTTTGTTTAATCCATCTATGCACAATGCTTTTCAGGTAATGCCATGTGCTAGGCAAGCAATGTTTTTCCGAAAATCAATGATTGAAAAAGAAAACTATTTTGATGAAAAATTTAAAACGATGTCTGATTTTGATTTTATTATGAGAATTATAATGAAAGGTTATAAACCGGCATTTTTTGATACAAATTATGTTACATATAAGTTAGGAACAAAGGCTTTAGCGGATCCTGTAAAATCAGAAAATGAAAGCAAGGCTATTTATTATAAAAACTTTAGGAATTTATATCCTTTAACAGAAGATATGCTTGATAAAATGGCGAAGTATTCAGAATTTCCAAAACCGTTGTTGGAAAAACTTGCAAAATTCTATCCGGAAGCAGATAGAGATTTGTTCTTTGAAAAATGTGAACAAATGCACAATATAAGAGTTCAAGCTATTGAACAACAAAAAAGAGCTCAAGAAAACATGTAAAATGTATTTGCAAAAAAATATTTGAGTAGTATGATAGTATAAGGTAGTATATGAGGGAAACCTCTAAATATAGTTAAAAAGATTAGGGAAATAAAATGAGAGAACAAAAAGTTGCCGTAATTGGATGTGGCGTATGGGGAAGAAATATCGTTCGAAATTTCTATAATTTGAACGTACTTGATACTGTTTGTGATATTGATGATGAAAACTTGAAAAAAGTGACAGAACAATATCCCGGAGTTAAAGTTACAAAAGATTTTCATGATATTATAAACAATGAAAATATTACCGGAGTTTGTGTTGTAACGCCTAGTCACACGCACTATAAAATGGTTAAAGCGATGTTGGAAGCAGGTAAAAACGTATATGTTGAAAAACCTATTTCAACAGTGGCAGAAGAAGCTCGAGATTTGTCTCAACTCGCACATGACAAAGGACTTGTTTTAATGGTTGGTCACTTGTTATTGTACCATCCTGCAGTAAATCGTTTAAAAATGCTTATTGAAGAAGGTGCTTTGGGTAAAATTGTTTATGCACAAAGTGACAGATTGAATGTAAACTATTTTAAAAACGACAGAAGTGTAATGTGGGACTTGGCTCCACATGATGTTTCAATGATTTCTTATGTAATCGGGAAAGAACCTGTTAAAGTTATTTCGGCAGTTGGTTGTTCTTCTGATCAAAATGAAATTATGGACATTACTCATGTTGGTATTTTGTTTGAAGATGGAATTGTAGGACATATCTCTGAAAGCTGGATTACGCCGAGAAAACACGTTCAATTGCTTGTACGTGGTACAAAAGCTACTGCAATTTTGGATGATACAGTTCCTGAAAACAAACTTGTAATATACGATAACTTTGTAAAAGATAATACTCAAAATATCAAACTAGATTACTTAGAAATTGAACCGCTTAAACTAGAATGTCAGCATTTTATCAGCTGTTGTGCAAATGGCAAAAAAGCTCGTTCAGACGGAGATAACGGTTTTATGGTAACTCAAATTTTAGAAGAAGCTGAAAAAATTATGCTTGGTGACAAAGTAAAAAAACTTGATGAAGTTAATTATGCTTTATCAAGAACTAAAAAATAAAAATTAGGGAGACATTATGAATATAAAAAATAATATGGCTAATATAGTATCTGTTTCAAGAATTTTTGTGGCATATATTGCTATATTATGCTTGTACGAAAAAACGACTTGGGCTTATGTTTTAGCATTTGTATTGACTGCAATAGCTTTCGCTATGGACGGATTAGACGGTTATATTGCAAGAAAATATAACCAATCATCTGAATGGGGTTCAGTGCTTGATATTTTAGGCGACAGAATTGTTGAAGTTTCATATTGGATTGTTTTTGCAGTTATGGGTTGGATTAATATTATCTTTCCGCTTGTTTGTGTTGCAAGAGCGTTCACGACAGATGGAATTAGAAGTGTTGCCTTATCAAAAGGCATGACTGCTTTTGGAGACAAAACAATGCAATCAACAGCTTGGGGAAAGTTTATTTGTGCTTCAAGATTTATGAGAATTAGTTATGCTGTTGCAAAAGTAATGGCGTTTATGCTTCTAATTGTTGTGAATACTCCGGGCATGGAACTTTGGAATTGGACACCGGCTTTGCATATGATTACAATGACACTTGCTTGGATTGCAATTATTTTCTGTGTAGTCAGAGCTATTCCTGTTGTTGTTGAAAGTCCAAAATTGTTTAAATAATCGAGGCTAAAATGTCAAAGTTAAATATAGTTTTATATGAACCTGAAATTCCGCAAAATACCGGAAATATAGCAAGGCTTTGTGCTTGTACTGGTGCAAGTTTATATCTTGTCGGCAAACTAGGCTTTTCATTGTCAAGCAAGTATACAAAACGCGCAGGACTAGACTATTGGGATAGTGTGGATTTGCACAAAATTGATACGATGGACGAATTGTTGGAAGCCAATAAAGATGTTAATTTTTATTATCTGACAACTAAAACAAAACGATTGTATACAGATATTGATTTTCAGGATGGAGATTTTATTGTATTTGGCCCGGAAACCAGAGGTTTGCCTGAGAAATACGTAAAAGACCATAATGCCTTAACTATTCCTATGCGTGAAGGGCAAAGGAGTTTAAATCTTTCAAATTCTGTCGCAATTGTTGCATATGAGGCAATTCGACAAAATGGGCTGTAAACTTCCTGACTTACCTATAAGAGATGAAAATTCAAATAAAGGAACTTTTGGAAAAATCTTAAATGTATCTGGTTCTGAGTATATGACAGGAGCTTCAATTCTGTCGTCTTTGGCTTCTTATAAAGTTGGCGCAGGATATGTAGAGGTGGTTAGTCATCAAAATGTATTAAAAGCGATTTCTTGTCAAATTCCTGAAGTTGTGCTTGCTCCCCTCGAAAAACTTAACGAAGTTATTAAAACTTCAACAGTTCTTTTGATAGGATGCGGACTATCAACAAGCGAGGATGCTGTAAAAATATTTAAGCGTGCGATTTTTAGTGCAGTTGAAATGAACTTGCCTACAGTTATTGATGCTGATGGGTTAAACATCCTGGCAAACGAGCAAATCGAATTACCACAAAATACAATTCTTACTCCGCATCCAAAAGAGGCTTCTCGTTTATTAAATTGTTCATTAGAGGATGTTTTGGCAAATATAGAACAATCAGCACAAAGAATAGCTATAAAATATAATTGTATTGCGGTATTAAAATCTCATAGAACAGTAGTTGTCTCCTCAGATGGAAAAACTTATCATAACACAACCGGAAATAGTGCTTTAGCTAAAGCCGGAAGCGGAGATGTTTTGGCTGGCATGATTGCAGGATTTGTTGCGCAAAACATGTCTATATTTGAAGCAAGTGTTTTAGGTGTATATTTGCATGGCTTGGCTGGAAATTTAGCAAAAGAAGACCTGAGTGCATACGGAGTTTTGGCGTCCGATACAATCAGGTACATTCCTTTAGCTATAAATAGTTATTTAAACAGCAACGTTTAATAGTTTGCCAATTTTGTCACTTTTTGCGAAATCACTTGCCAAAGCATCAGGTCTTGTAAAAGTAGTTTTTTCTACTCCATTAAGCACTGTTTGCGCTGGTGCTTTAAAAATTGTAGAAGCTTTAACTACTTCTACTGCATTTTCAGCTCTACGAGATGCTGCTTTCAACATTGAAGAAGGAATTCCTTCTCTACCAGTAATAAATGCTAAATTATTCATGTTTTTTCTCCTTTTTGTTAAAAAAATTTTTGCAGGGTATATTCGTATTAAAACACCTAAAAAATAATTTTGCTAAAAATTCTTTTTTTTATTAATACTTATTAACAAAACTATAATATTTCTAAAAAATAATTTAACAATTAGTCAACTTACCTAGGACAACTCGGCGAGATGCTCCTGTGCAGGACGGAAGATTATTAGGAATATTGTAATAAGTACAGTAACCTAAAAGAGCAAAAGCCATAACTTCTTTGAAATTATTAGAAATCCCGTAAGCTTCGTGCGTTTTTAGATTAATATGTTTTGGTAAGTAATGGCGTAAATACTTCATTAATGTAGGATTATAAGCACCACCGCCACCAATAATAACTTCTTCTATATCAATATCAGGGTAAATAAAATTTTCGTAAGCTTTTGTAATAGATTTTGCCGTGAGAGCTGTTGTTGTTGCCACAATATCTTTTGGCTCTTTGGGACCAAAGCGGAGGGCATTTTCGATATATTCCGGAGAAAAATATTCTCTGCCTGTTGTTTTTGGGGGAACTTTGAAATAATATTCATCTTGCATAAGGCATTCCAGCCAGCTTTCTGATACCTTTCCCGAATCTGCTATTTTGCCGTCTTTGTCATAAGGCATTGAAAAATATTTGTTCATGCAATAGTCAATCATAATATTTCCTAATCCGGTATCAAATCCAAAAGTCGGAAATTCTTTTGAAATAACTGTTACATTTGAAATTCCTCCGATATTTTGAATAAGCATATTTTTCTTTAATGGCTTGAACCACTTTTCATCTGCAAAACAAACCAGCGGAGCACCTTCTCCAGAAACCGCAATATCAGCTTCTCTAAAATTAGAAATAGTTAAGCAACCAGTTTCTCTCGCAATTACAGAGCTTTCACCTATTTGTAATGTGCTTTTTAGAGATATTTTATCTAATTTCTCTTCTTTAGGTGAGTGGTAAATAGTTTGTCCATGACTTGCTATAAAATCAGGTTTTCCATGTTCAGAAATTAGCATTTTACATGCATCTGCAAAACAATGTCCTATTGCAAAATTCATCTGGCAAACATCTTGGATTGTTGCATCTCCTGAAAACAATTGGAATATTTTTGCTCTTATATGCTCTGGGTACTTATAATTAATACCGGATATTAACTTTACAGACAAATCCGGATGAACTTCGCACAACCCTGCATCTATACTATCGCAAGAAGTTCCAGACATTAACCCTATAACAAGTTTTGTTTCCAACTCATCCATGACCATAATTATATAATATAAAAAAGCTTGCGATAACGCAAGCTTTATAAATATCAACTATCTCCTCATCCCCATTAATTCTTTTTTATTCCCAAATAATCTATAAATAAAAAAATCCCTAATCATGCACTTCTATTGTTCTAAACTTTTACCAAATTTTTTTAAATCTTTTCTTAATAAATCACTTAACATTTTTCCTCTTCCTAAGATTTCCAACTATCTTAATGCCATCACCTCTTTCTCTTTGAAACTATCTCCTACTGCTATCTTTGGGGTTGTTTTTCTGCTCTCTTTTGAGCCCCTCCACATTCTTTAATGTAAAACTAAGTAAAAAATTTGACAAGTAAAAAAATATAAAATAAAATTTACAATTGCCCATGCCCCTTGATAGTACAAAGAAAAATTTAAGTTCTTAAATCTTAATGAAGAAATCTTAATGAAATTAAGTAAAAAAGATACTTTTTTTAGTTGACAAAAATATTTGTTCGGAGATTTATTAAAGAAATTGCACATGTCAGTAAATTCGTGGTAAAATTTATTGAGATTGGGAGATATGTATGAAACAATTTATTAAAAATCAAAAAGTAACCTACAATCTAATGTCTTTCACGGGGTACAAAGCTTTGTTAATTTTTAATTTATTAACAGAAAGCCCAAAATCCTATGAAGAAATAAAAAATTATATTTACAATCATCCGTATTTAAGAGAACAAATTTCAATGGATACGATGAGAGTTTATATGAATTCATTAAAAAGACTCGGTTGTGAAATTAAAAGAATAAAAGGTGAAGATAAAGTTTCAAGATATTTTATCTCTTCACATCCTTTTGAACTTCAATTATCTCCGGATGAAAAAAATAGTATTTCAAGTGTCTATAAAAATATTGTAAAAAGTTTGAGTGTTGAAGAACTTTTGTCTATGGATAATTTTTTTGAAAAGCTTGGAAAATATGTGAAAGATGACGAGTTTGTCGCGAGTTTAAGAAAACATTCTTCATTAAAAGAAATAAACAAATCTGTTTTAAAAGATTTGGTCGATTATTGTAAAAGAAAAGATCAAATTGTAATATCGTATAATTCTCCAAATTCGGGAGTTAAACAAATTGAAGTTATTTCTGATAAATTAGATGTTTCAAACGGCAAAATATATTTGTATGGAACAGGATTTGAATATAATCAATATGGAAGTTTTTTAGTTAGCAGGATTAAAAGTATTGATGGAATAAAAATAGGAAAATCAATTCCAAACGGATTACAAGAGTTAAAATTTAAATATGAATTAGCATGCTCCCCAAAAGATATTTTATTGCAAGAGAATGAAAAAATATTGGATACAGCTGGAGACAAATTGACAGTAGAAGCAACTATTTCAAATGAATTTTTAGCAATTCAAAGAATTTTGGAATTTGGTCCAAAATGTAAAGTTGTAGCGCCGGACGATTTTCGAGAGAAAGTTGTTACTATTTTAAAAGATATGAAAGCGGGGTATTATTGTGGTTAGAAAGTATACAGAAAAATGCAATGACGCCTGCATAAAACTATTTACATTTATTAAAATGCTTTATGATGGAGATGTTGAATTTAAAAAAGTTCTTGAACTTTTTTCAGACGGCAATTATGACGGGACATCAAATACTCACGTTACATTAAATAAGTATCTTAATGCTTTAAAGATTTTTGGAGTAAAGATTAAAAAAACTCATGGCAAATACCATATGTTCAGCGCTTTGTATAAATTAAAATTTAGCCTTGAAGATTTGAAAAGTATTGCAATTCTTAAAGAGGCTGATAATTTTCTTCCGAATGGGAAAACAAAAACAAATTTTGATGAGTTTTTAAGAAAACTTGAAATGCGCTATGATGAAAGTGCGCAAAGTTGCGAACAAATTGCAAATAATACTACAAATTTGCACCTTTCTTTTTATCACTCAGAGATGGTTGAACAAGTTAAACAATGCCAAAAATATTGCCAAGATAAACAAAAACTTGAAATTATTTTTTCAAATGAAAAAGGTGAAGAGTTTAATTTAATATGTTCTCCACTTGAACAAACTTACGTTAAAAGAAAAATTTGCTTAAAGGTTCTAGGTAACAGTGGAAGCAGAGTATATGAAATCCCAATTGATAATATTCGCTCAATAAAACAATTGCCGGTTGCTTCTTCTTCAGCTTCTATCCCAACAACAGTTGTTTATAAAATTAAAAACAGATTAGCTAAAAACTATAAATTAAGAGATTGGGAAAGACTTGATAAAATAGATGCTGATGGTAGCCAAATTATAATTAATAAAAATGAAGATTTAGATTTGTTGTTGGCGAGAATAATGCGTTATGGAACAGAATGCGAAATTTGTTCTCCGAAATTCTTGAGGGAAGAAATGGTTGAAAAAATTAACGCTACACTAGCAAATTATTAATATAATATTTTTAATGTCTTGTTCAGTTATTTTTAATACGATGATGTGGTAGACTTCAGACCTACTTAACTGCTCATGTCAGATCGCGGAACAAAGTCCGCGATGACAAATGTTGGTATTACAAAAGTTTGTTACTCAATGTCCTCCACTTGAGGGAGGACCGAAATCTTTGATTTCGAGGAGGGGGAAAGTAGTAGTAATAGTTTTTTATTTTTATCAAATCCAACCCCTCTCTCTACTCTCCCTTGGAGAGAGGTTGTTAGGCAGATTTTTTCAACATTTGAGATTCTTTACTAATCGCTCAGAATAATAAAACCAAAAATCATTTAAATATAAATTAACATTCAAGTTTTTTAAATACTCTTGTGTTAAAATTTTAAGTATGGATGAGAACACACAATTTGTACCGTTGCACCTGCACAGTGAATTTTCTTTGCTGGATGGTGCTATTAAACTAAAAGATTTATGTAATTTTGCAAAAGAAAATAACATGCCTGCCGTTGCAATTACCGATCACGGGGTTATGTATGGTGCGTTAGATTTATACTTAGAGGCAAAAGCTGCAGGTATAAAACCGATTATCGGTTGTGAGTTTTATGTCCACTCAGGACCGCTTGACGAGCGTGATGCTCATAACAATCCGAGATATCACCTTATTCTTTTAGCCAAAAATAACACTGGCTATATGAATATGGTAAAGTTAGCTTCTGATGCTGCTTGCAAAGGCTTTTATATGAAGCCTCGTATCAATTTTGAACTTTTAAAAGAGCACCATGAGGGACTGATTTGTTGCTCTGCTTGTTTAGGTGGAGAGGTTTTGAAACACCTTATTAAAGGTGATTATGAGGGTGCTAAGGCGGTTGCAAAACGTTATAAAGATTTGTTTGGAGATGATTATTATATCGAGCTTCAAGATCATGGTTTGGAAGAACAAAAACGCACAAACCCTGATTTAATCAAAATTGCAAAAGAACTTGATATCAAAATGATTATCACAAATGACTCTCACTATTTGAAAAAAGAAGATGCTGACTGGCATGATACTTTACTTTGTATGCAGACTCAGTCAATGAAAGATGAAGAAAATCGTTTTCATTTCCCGAATAATGAGTTTTACGTAAAAACAGTTTCTGAAATGCGCGATGCGTTCAAGTGGATGGATTCAGAAACATTTGACCAATGTGTTAAAAATACAGTTGATATTGCAGAGCAATGTCACGTAACAATCAAATGGGAAGCTCCTTTACCGGATTTCAAAGTTCCACCTAACCATACAACAGATTCATACTTGGAAGAACTTGTTATGCAAGGTTTGAAAAGAAAGTATGGTGAAGAAAATATTAATGACGAGCTTAAAGAACGTGTAAAATACGAGCTTGGAATTATCGAGAAGATGGGCTTTTCAGCATATTTCTTGATTACTTGGGATTTTATTCATTATGCCAAAACACATGATATTCCGGTAGGACCGGGAAGAGGTTCGGCAGCAGGTTCAGTTGTTGCTTACGCACTTGATATCACAGACCTTGACCCTATTCGCCACCATCTTTTGTTCGAAAGATTTTTGAACCCTGAACGTTTCAGCATGCCCGATATTGATACGGACTTTTGTATCGAAAAACGTGGCGAAGTAATCGATTACGTAGTAGACAAATACGGTGCTGACAAGGTTTGTCAGATTATTACATTCAGTACACTTGCCGCAAGAAACGCTTTTAAAAGTGTTGCTCGTGTTTTTGGTATGGAATATGCAAAGAGTAATAAGACTGCTTCATTGATTGAAGATACAATTTCAGGGTCAATGATTGATGGTTCTGAACTTAAAAAACTTTATGATGAAGATCCTGAGATCAAACGTGTAATTGACACAGCGAAATGTGTTGAGGGGATAAAATGCGGTATTGGTATGCACGCCGCAGGGGTTATTATCTCATATAAACCGTTAGACCAAATTGTTCCGGTTCAGCCGTCAAAAGATGGAATTATTATTACGCAGTACCATAGAGAAATCTTGGAAAAGATGAAACTTTTGAAGATGGACTTTTTGGGCTTGCGTAACTTGACGATGATTCACAAGACTGTCAAACTTATTCAAAAATGTCAGGGAATTGATGTTGATATCAACCACATTCCGCTTGATGATAAGCCAACTTATGACATGCTTGTTCGAGGCGAAACAGTTGGCGTTTTCCAGCTTGAATCTTCCGGGATGACAAGTTTGGTTAAAAAACTTAAACCCGACGTTTTTGAAGATTTGGGAGCTTTGGTAGCCTTGTTCCGTCCGGGGCCGTTGGGATCTGGCATGGTTGACGATTTCGTAGAAAGAAAACATGGTCGTCAAGCTATTACTTATGCTCATCCAAGACTTGAACCAATCCTTAAAGATACTTATGGGACAATGGTTTATCAAGAACAGATCATGCAAATCTTCCAAGTTATGGCGGATTATTCTCTTGGTCAAGCCGATCAGGTTCGTCGTATGATGGGGCACAAAGATCCGGAAGCGATGGCTGCGCAAGAAGGTAAACTTATTGAGGGTTCTGCCAAATATGGTATGAAAGCAGAAGATGCGAAAAAGTTGTTTAACCAAATCCAAAATTTTGCTGCATACTGTTTTAACCGTGCACACTCATCTGCTTATGCTTTTGTATCTTACCAAACAGCTTATTTGAAATGCCATTATCCTGTTGAATACTTATCAGCATTGCTATCAAGTGTTGCCGGAGATCAGGAAAAAACTCAGGCATACATAGAAGAAGCGTTGAAATATGGTATTAAGGTTCTTCCGCCGGATATTAATAAATCGTTTTTGGAATATGCTCCGGACGGTAGGAATATTCGTTTTGGTTTGGCTTCTATCAAACAAGTAGGGGAAGCTATTATTGAAGAAATTATTAAAGAGCGAGAAGAAAATGGTGATTATAAATCAATTTATGATTACATTAAGCGACTTGATACAAAATGTTCAAATAAAAAGACGCTTGAAGGTTTAATTAAAGCAGGAGCTTTTGCATCTATTGAAAAAAGCCGTAAACAGCTTTGGGATAATATTGAATATATAACCTCAACGGCGACAAAAGAATCAAAAGCAAAAGAATCCGGACAGGGTAGTTTGTTTGACATGCTTGGTGACACATCAGCAATTGAAGAAGCAAAATTCCAGCTATCCGGTTCAGATGAAGAATATGATGCAAGGACTTTGCAAAATTTCGAAAAAGAATTTTTAGGGTTTTACGTAACAAGTCACCCGCTTTCTACGATTAGAAGTAAGTTGCCTTTTTTAATGACACATAAAATTACTGAAATTGCGGAACTTCCGAATGATAAAATAGTTACAATTTGCGGACTTATTACGGCAGTAAAGCAAATTCCAACCAAAAAAGATCCGACAAAATTTATCCGATTTGTTACAGTAGAAGATTTGTCCGGAAAAATTGAGGTTATTGCTTTCAATAGAACTATTCAGGAATATGGGGACTTTTTGCAAAATGAGCAAAGGGTGATTGTGTCAGGAAAAGTTAGTCGACGAAGCGATGATGAGCCTCCAACTCTTTTGGTTGAAAGTGTAAAAACAGTTGATAATTCAAATATATTTACAATAACTTTGAATGACGATTTTAAATTTGAAGAAGTAGTATATTTGAAAAATATTTTGTGTCAGCATGCCGGTTCTGATCCTGTCACATTCAAACTAAAAGATTTAGACGGAGATGTAAAAGTTCTAACAGCTTCTATGTTTTGGGTTGCAAGCTCAAACGAGTTGGTAAATATCTTGAAAAAACAGTTTGGAGATAGGCTTGATATTGACGTTCGCTCATTAGACAGCAACGAAAAAGAAGAACAAGTTGCATAAAAAATAAAAAAGTGCTTGCAATTTATTTTTTTTCATGTAACAATAGAAAAGTACCCAATGCGGGGGTAATTCAGTGGTAGAATGCCTCCTTGCCAAGGAGGATGTCGCGAGTTCGAGCCTCGTCTCCCGCTCCATAAAAGACCGATGAACATGAGTTCAGCGGTCTTTTATTTTATGTATTAAAAAAGCATTATTTTATTTCGTTGCAATTTCTTAAAATTTAGTTCAGTATAAGCTTATACATGCTATAATATAATGAGAAGATTAGGGTGTATGAAGAAATTTTTAGCAATAATTTTAATATTATTTGTTGGACAAGTTTGTTTAGCAGATAACCCAGTTGAAAAGCTTACTTTAGAAGAAGCGATTGAACTTGCTGTAAAAAACAATATTGATTTTTACGCAAATAAGCTTGATGCAGAAATTGCTAAAAATAATATTAAAGTAGCTAACAGGCTTCAGAATCCTGATTTTGATGTTTTTTACAATTACGGAAGTGCCGGCAAGGGAAACCCTCAACTTTTTGGGATGACTGAAACTATTGAAATTGCAAAACGTGGAGCTAGGAAAAAATTGGCAAAGGCAAATTTTGAACTTGCAAAAGAAAATTTGAAATTCTATGAATTTGACCTTAAGATGGATGTAAGAGAAGCATATATAGATCTTGTTACTGCAAAATCGATTTTAAAAACATTGCAGGATCAGCAAGAACTTTTACAGGATCTTTTAGCAATTGCTCAAAAACGCTATGATGCGGGTGCTTCTCCTGAAATAGATGTAATTCAGGCTGAAATCGCTCTTAATCAAATGATAACACAAGTTAACACTGCCAAAGTCAATGTTAAAAGTGCGATATTTGAGTTTAATAAAACAATTAATCCAAAAGATAAAGCTTATCTGAAATTTGACACGTCTGATGATTTGTTTAAAGACAATTTTATTGATCTTGCAACACCAAGTCCTAAAAATAAGATGCCTGAATTTGAGGCGATTGCGGAAGATAGCTTAAAAAATCGTTTTGATATTCGAATTGCAAAACGACAAATAGATATTGCTGAAAAAAACTTGACAGTTGTTGCTAGGCAGAGAATTCCTGACATAGAAGTTCAAGCCGGTTATGGTTATCAGTCAAAAGCAATGAGCGACGATGGAAGATTTAAAGCTGGAGCTTATGCAGGTGCAAGTCTTGTAAATATCCCGCTTTTATATTCTTATAGACCGGAAATTAAAAATGCCAAGTTGGAAGTTGAAAAAGCTGAATTGAATTATGTTTCAACCCAAAATAAAGCTTTAAAAGATTTGAATAGCGCATATGAAAAATTTGTTACGGCTCAAATGAATTTAAATTTTTATAATGATAAATTGTTAAAAAGTTCTGATGAAATGATTAGGGTTTCCAAAAGAAGTTATGAAGTCGGCAAGTCTAATCTTACTTCGTTAATCGTAATGGAGCAGTCTTATAAATCGATTGTTGTTGGCTATACATATGCATTAGCAGATTATTACAATTGCTGGATAGATTTTTTGAGAGAAGTTAATCAAGAGGAGTTGAAAACAGACAGTGAAGTTATTTGACAAAATGATTAAAATCTCAATTAAAAATAAATTTGTATCGGCGACAATTGCACTAATATTACTTTTATGTGGATTGTATGGCTTTAAAACAATTGATATTGAAGCATATCCTGATTTTACAAATCCTATCGTGCAAGTTATTACTCAAATGCCCGGAAAATCAGCAGAAGAAGTAGAAAGACTTGCAACTATTCCTTTGGAAAAGAATTTGAATGGAATTCCAAACGAACAAAAACTTTATTCCAGTTCACTTTTTGGGCTTTCTGTTATAAAAGTGGTTTTTGCGGACGGTTTACCATCTTCATTAATCAGACAACAAGTTTTGGAAAGAGTTTATCAAACCGAACTACCTGAGGGCGTAAAACCGGTATTAGGGCCTGACGCATCGCCGATTGGTGAAATCTACAGATATACACTGGAATCTGATTATTACACCCCAATGACAATGAAAGCTATTGAAGATTGGCAAATGGAAAAAGCTTTCAAACAAGTTCCGGGGATTATTGAAGTTAATAGTTTTGGTGGTCCTGTAAAAACTTATAAAGTAATTCTAAATCATGAAAAAGTTCGTTTTTACAATCTTGATGTTGGAGAAATTTTTGATGCTATAAAAGCCTCAAACTCCACAGGAGGCGGACATTATATTTCTAAAAATGACCAAGCTTATATTGTAAGAGGTTTGGGGCTTTATTCCGATGTAAAAAGTATTGAAGATACTGTTATAACTTCTCGAAATGGAATTCCTATAAGAGTTAAGGATGTTGGGATTGTCGCTGTTGAACCTGCTGTCAGAATAGGACAAGTTGGTAAAAACCTCGATAACGATGTTGTAGAGGGTATTGTTTTGATGCGAAAAGGTGAAAATCCAACTAAAACAATCAAAAATCTTCAACAAAAATTGCCTGACATTAAAGCTCAATTACCAAAAGGAATTCACTTAAAACCATTTTATGAAAGAAGTGAATTAATTCACAACACAATGCACACTATCGGACATAACGTTGTTTGTGGAATTGTGTTTGTTATAATTGTCTTATTCGCATTTATTTTAGATTTAAGAATAACCCTGATTGCTTCACTTGTAATCCCTCTAGCTTTAGCTTTTGCGTTTACTCTTTTTAGAATATTTGATATTCCCGCAAATCTTTTGAGCATGGGAGCAGTTGATTTTGGGATAATTGTTGACGGAGCTGTAATTTTGATGGAAAATATTTTCCGCTGTCTTGCAGAATATAAAGGACAGTTTACGCAAATCAAAAAAGAGGCAATAATATATAAGGCAGTAAAAGAGGTTGGAAGTGTTATAATTTTTTCAACTGTAATCATTTTGTGTTGCTTTTTGCCAATATTTGCGTTTGATGGGGTTGTCGGAAAACTGTTTCATCCGTTAGCTTTTACAATGGGCTTTTCTTTAATTGGCGCCGTGATTGCATCATTATTCTTGTTGCCTGCAATTTCAGCTATTTACATGCCTGCGAAAAATATTCATGAAAAAGAAAATACAATTCTTGATAAAATAACAGAAGTTTATAAAAAAACGTTAGAAAAAGTTTTAGAACAGCCTAAAAATTTCCTTTCTGTTGTTTGTGGAATGTTTATAGTTGCGGTTGCTCTGTTTGGATTTATTGGTTCAGAATTTTTGCCAAACCTTGATGAAGGGAATATTTGGCTAAGGGTAACTGTTTTGCCTAGAAGCACGACAATAGAACATTCTGTTGATGTCGCACGTAAAATTAGAGAAGTTTTACTTCAATATCCTGAGGTTAAAAATGTTATTTCGCATATTGGCTCTGCTGACGACGGAACAGATCCAAATCTTTTGAGT
Organism: uncultured Candidatus Melainabacteria bacterium; assembly: GCA_934717855.1. GTDB lineage: Bacteria > Cyanobacteriota > Vampirovibrionia > Gastranaerophilales > Gastranaerophilaceae > Stercorousia. The sequence goes on along the minus strand of CAKUZI010000005.1, from coordinate 80,010 downwards.
AATATTGAAAATATGGTTGATTTAAAACTTGCTAAAGATTGGCGTTGGAAATGGCATAAAAATAAGCAAAAACTAATTCAGGATATGTCCGAAAAATTGTCAGATATCCCAGGGATTACAACTTATTTTACACAATATATTCAGGATAACGTAGAAGAAGCTGTTTCTGGTTCTAAAGGTCAAGTTGTTGTCAAAATATACGGCCCTGATTTATATGAATTGCAAAAATTACAAGATCAAACAATAGCAGTTCTCTCAAATGTTAAGGGAATTGTAGATTTGTCATATGATCAAATTATTGGACAACCTCAATATCAAATTAAAATTGATAGAGTAAAAGCGTCTCGTTACGGATTAAGAAGTGATGACATTCAAAAAGTTGTTGAAATTGCAATTGGTGGTAAAAGTGCAACACAAGTTTTGGAAAATGAAAAAAGATTTGATGTATTTTTGAGATTAGAAGCAGAAGATAGAGATTCTTACAGAAAAATTCAAAACATTATTGTAAAAACTCCGGAGGGAATATCGGTGCCTTTGAGCAATGTTACAAATATTTCTACCGATAACGGAGCCATGATTATTACGCGCAGTGAAAATTCTCGTGTCGCAATTGTCAGATTTAATATTAGGGGACGAGATTTGGGCTCTACTGTAAAAGAAGCGCAAAAAGAACTTGATAAAAAAATACAGCTTTCTGATGAATATCGTATTAAATGGGCCGGTCAATCTGAAAGTCAAAAAAGTGCTGATACAAGACTTGCAATAATTTTGCCAATTACATTGATACTGATTGGTTGTATTCTTCATTTAAACTACAAAGATAAAAAACATGTTCTAATTGCAATGTCTCCAATCTTGGTAACTCTGTCAGGATGTATATTTGCACTCTTTATTACAAGAACTTATTTTTCAATTTCCGCAGGAGTTGGATTCATTGCTTCTATTGGTGTATCTATTCAAAACGGAGTAATTTTGTTATCTTCAATTATAAGACAACATAAATTGCATCATAACTTATCATTAGCAATTGAAAAAGGTGCAATCCAAAAACTCAGACCGGTTTTAACAGCTTCACTCGTTGCAATTTTAGGTCTGTTGCCGGCCTCACTATCAAACGGGATAGGAGCTCAAAGTCAGAAACCTTTTGCGATAGCGATAATTGGCGGATTGTTGGTTGGTACAGCCTTTACAATCTTCCTTATTCCGCTATTATATAAAATTACAGAGGAAAACAAACATGAAAATTCTTAAATTAATTATAATATTTTCTTTAGCACTAATTTTAACCGGTTGTGGAAGCCAAAAAAGAGAAGTTTCTCATAACAAAAGATTAGTTTTAACAGAAGCGCAAGAGAAAAATGCTAAAATTCGAACAGCACCATTAAGTGTTATGGATATTGAATTACAAATTACAATTCCTGCTCAATTTAAGGCAAGAAATCAATCTATTGAAAGAATATATTCCCCTATTGACGGCAAAATTACAAATGTTTATGTAGAACCAGGGACAATATTAAAAATTGGTCAACCTATCGTTCAAATTAAATCAGATGCTATAAGTCAAATTCAATTAGAATTTTTAGAAAAAATTCTTGATATTGATGCAAGTGTAAATGAATTAAGAGCACAATACAATTTGTCACTGCAAAATTACAATAGAGAAAAAACATTATATAACGAAAAGATTTCTTCTCGTGCTGAATATGAATCCGCAAATGCTCAGTTGAAAAAAGACAAAGCAAATCTCGAGGCTTTGAATATAAAACGTTCTTCTTTGATAAATGTTTATAGACAAAGGCTTGCGGTATATGGTGGAACGATAGACAATGTTCTTAAAACAAAGCAAATTTATCCATATATAACAATAAAAGCTACAAAAAATGGAGTTTTACTTGAACGGAAAGTTAATCCTGGAGAAATTGTTGAACAAAATAGGGAATTGTTTAATCTGGCAGATTTGAAAACTATTTGGCTAGTAGGTTATGCGTTTGAAAAAGATTCTCCATACTTACACTTAGGAGAGGCTGTAACGGGAACGATTGAAGAAAGTTCAACCACTATTGACGGGGTTTTATCATATGTTTCTCCAATTTTGGATAACACAACTAAAACTCTTGAAGTGCGTGCAGATATTCCGAACACAAACTTTAAAATTAAACCTAATATGTATGCTGAAATGTTTGTAAATACAGGAACCGCTCGAGTATTAGCGATTCCGACAGATGCAGTTGAAAAATTTGGTGATTATAATTTTGCATACGTAAAAGTTGCTCCACACACTTATGAAGAACGAAAAGTTGAAACCGGCAAGAAAAACGATCAATACACAGAAATTTTGTCAGGTGTAAAAGCGGGAGAAGAGGTTGTCACAACAGGTTCTTTTGAATTATTAGGTGAAAGTATCAAAAAACAGGAAGTCGAATAACAAAACTTGAATACAAATTATCTTTGTAATAGACTTTGCATGTTGCGGAAGTAATTCAGTGGTAGAATGCAACCTTCCCAAGGTTGACGTCGCGGGTTCGAGTCCCGTCTTCCGCTCCATTACAGAAAAGTGGTAGATGCGATTAGGGACTGGAACCTCTCAATTGACTGTTTAACTAAGGGGTTAATACGAAGAAAAAGATTCGAGTACTTTGATAGTACAATCATGAGGTGAGGGAATATGAAAAAGGATAAAATAATTTTTTGCTTTGTTGTGTTGATGGCATTGGTGTTAAGATTGTTATTTATTGATAAACCGGCAGGATTTTGGCATAACGAAATGGTTATGTACAATCAAACCATAGCTGGTGGAATTTCAGATATAATAAAAGCTTCTGTGCAAGCTGATGTTCATTTCCCGCTGTACCAATTAATGCTTGCGGTATGGATAAAGGTTTTTGGAAATGGAGATATTGTTATTCGTCTTTTCTCTGTATTGGGTGGTGTTTTAAACGTAGTTGTTGCATTTTTTGTTGGGAAAGAGGTTAAAAATTGCAAGACAGGGAATATATTTGCGACTTTGACAGCAATTAATGCGACACTTATTTTTTATTCGCAAGAGGTAAAATTTTATATCTTTTTGTCTTTGCTAGTTACTATGTCTCTTTATTATGTTATTAGATTTTTAAAAGATAATAAAGTTATAGATTATGTAGGCTACGTTCTTGTAAATGTCGCGGTTATATATACTTTTACAATTGGAGTGTTGTATGTAATTGCTCAAGGGTTATTGGTTTTAGCCTATATTTTATGGAAAGATAGAGATAAATTAAGAAATTTTATTGTTTCAAATATTGTCTTAGTTAGCTTAATTTTACCTTTTGTAATTTTTATCTTAACCCATATGAGTAAATATGAGGGCGCTGCTTGGATTTTTACAAGTAATATTTTTACAATATTTGTTCTAATACAAAATTATTTTACACCATGTTTGATTGCGGTTTACAATAATCCTCAAGTTTATATTCCTACAATAGGATTGTCTCAGGTAATATTTTTATATATTCCAGTGTTTATAGCTTTTTATTCTATTTATTTAGCTATTAAAGAAGATAAAAAAACTTATTTTTTCTTGGGCTTGCCAATCTTATTTTTATTGTTTGAAACAATTTTATGTATGAATAGCGGATTAAGAATGTTAACAAGGTACACAATTATGGCTATTCCTCCGTTTTTGCTGTTAATAAGTTTGGGTATGGTGAACTTAAAGTCAAAAGTGTTAAAATGTGTTATTACGTATCTTCTAATAATAAATATATTTTATTTGATTGCATCTCCGCAAAGTGCAGTGAGGGGGTATCGTGATTTAGGTGAAAAGCCTACTGCTATGATATTAAATGATAATAATATTACTAATAATGATACGATAGTATTAGCACTTAGAAAAAATGATTTTGACAAATATGTAAATTTCAATGGTAAAAAATTTAGTATTCTTCAAGATTTTGTACATGAACCTTATGCAATGAAAAACAGTTCTGATAAATACGAAAAGTATCTGGCTTATGTTCTTGATACAAGCAAGATTAATACAGACTTTGAAAAAGATTTTGTCGCTCGAGTGATTAGTCCGATGAAAAAGCATGATAGGCTATTTTATATTTGGGATGAAAATTACAACTCGTTCCCGTTAAAATCCGAAGAGGCGTATAGAAAAATTCCGGTCATGACTGGTAGTATTTCGAAAATGAATGCAGAAGCATTTACGATTTGTACACAGTACCTACAAATAAAAAATGCATATAAATTACAGTATTACAGGGTTTTTGTGTTTGAAAAATAGTTTTACCATTTTTTGAATATAAAAAATCCTGCCAATATAATAAAAACAAATCCGACAAGATAATTCCACTTAAATTCTTCTTTTAAGTACAAAACAGAAAAGAAACTGAAAACAATAAGAGTTATTATTTCTTGGATTGTTTTTAGTTGCGCCGGAGAATAGACGGAACTACCAATTCTGTTTGCGGGAACTTGAAAACAATATTCGAAAAATGCTATTCCCCAACTAATAAGGATTACTGCCCACAAAACTGTTGATTTGTGTTTTAAATGCCCGTACCATGCAAAAGTCATGAATATATTTGAAACAGTTAGCAATATTATAGGAGTAAAGTATTTGTACATATGAGCCTTTCTATTGATTTTACTGATAAAATTATTATATATTAAAAATCAAAAGAAAGTATTGACATTTAATTATTTTCCTTATACAATAATAACTGTAGCTAGCCGACTTGGCTCAATGGTAGAGCAACGGTTTTGTAAACCGTAGGTTGTAGGTTCGATTCCTATAGTCGGCATTTTTTCTGAAAAACGAGGGCTAAAACTTTTTTATAAGTCTAACCCTTTTATAATATAAGCCCTTGTGGCACTAGCCTTTGTGGCGCAGGGGTAGCGCACTCCCTTGGTAAGGGAGAGGCCACGGGTTCAAATCCCGTCAAAGGCAAATTTATTGATAATTAAATATGGGTAGGTGCCCGAGTGGCTAAAGGGAGCAGACTGTAAATCTGCCGTCGCGAGACTACGGTGGTTCGAATCCACCCCTGCCCACCATTTTTAAGAACTCCTCAACGGAGTTCTTTTTATATAAATCGTTTTTAATCATATAGGGAAAAGGGGATATTATTATGTTTACAGGGAAAATTTTACCAAAAATGAAATTCACAATCACGCAAGCCGTTAATCCACACATTCAACAGAGTGCAAATAAATTTGCAGAAAAAGCTGTAGAATTACCTGCAAACGTCAGCAAAAAAGCGACTAACACTGCTCGCAAAGTTTTAAACAAAGATATAACCCTTCGTAGCCAACCAAGCGCAGATACTGTTGTTTTATCATCAGGCACCGCCAAAACAGCCAAAACAGCCAAAACAGATAACCACAATCGTGGTAAAAATATAAAAAATGTTTTAGAGAATCATTTTAGCAATGAAATAGACACCGCTTTAAATGAAGTTGAAATACAAAAAAAGCAAGAAAACCTAAAACAACTTGTAAAAAAATATGAAAAAAAAGATCTTAAACGCCAAACTTCTCTTGAAAAGCAGAGGACAGCGTGTATTAAACTAATGGAACAAGATGGTATAGAAAAAGCAAAAACAGCCAAACAAATTAGACAAAAAGCAGACGAAGATTTAGGACACTGGTTGTGTAGATTAACCTTGGACAAAAAAATACAAGAATTAAACTTACGACTAACATACTTAAATAAGTAAAAAAAGTGCAATATTTCTTAACAAATGGGTTGAAAAAAAATATTCAAGCGTTAAAGTATAAGTGTAAAAAATACAATTAATAAAGAATGCGTGTTAAATATGACACTTACCCAGACAACAGTAAAAGCAGTATCTGAAACTGCAAGTAAACAATCATTATTTCAGAAGATTTGTAATAAATTGGGAGAAAATAATAAACCTATTTTCACCGTAATGGCAATTGCATGCGGTAAAGGTACTGTGCGCCCAATTCTTAGTATTACAGATAAAAAAGAAAAACCAGATGCCAGAAAATATGCGGCGCTTAGAGAACTGATGACCGAATTTATTGGTGTTCCGACGACTTTGTGTGCCGGTTTAGTTGCAGAAAGTTTAACCGGATTGTTAGCCAAAAAGGGTTCTACATCTTACAAAAATACAAAAGCTGTTTTATCTTTACTTGGAATATGTGTGGCTGCAGGTTATCTTGTTCCTCAATTTTGTAATATGTTTATGCCACCGGTTATGAAAAAGTTAATGCCAAGTTATGATCCGAATGGCGGAGTTTCTTCCCAGTCTGTTTCATCTGTTCATAGAGCCCAGGTCGCAAAACCGAATGTACAAATAAATAATAAAATTAAAAAAGTAAATATGTATCCTCAAATGCCTACATATTTTAGTTCAGGAATGAAGGTGTAGTATGAAAGTTACCCCAGTTCAACAAAGTTTAATGAAAATGAGAAAAATTTTAGCTAATCCGAAAGCTGCATCATTTGCTCAAAATACTGTTTGTGCGATTGCTGTTGAAACAACATTAAAAGCAACAGGTAGACCTGCTTTTATTTACTATGATAAGCATGCTAATGAGCAATCTAAAAAATATGCTGCTACAAAAGAATTACTATATCAAACATTTTGTTTAGGGTTGTTTTTAGGTTTTATAAAACCGGTTAAAAACTTTGTTTATAATAAATTATCTAAATATCAATCCGCGAAAAATCCTGAAAATAAAAGAAAGATAGATTTGTATAATGCTTTTCAGTCCAAAATAGATAACGCGACAAGCAAGGCTGAAAAGACTTCTTTGGAAAGAAAATTAACTCATTTGCTTCATACAAATCCTGATTATCATTTTGGAAAAGGTTTAAAAGAATTTAGTTCAATAGCTTCTACGGTATTTATTTTAGCATTATGTGCGCCGATTTTGTCACAAATTATTTTACACCCTGTGATGGACATGATTTTTGGTAAGAAGAATGATAAATCGAAACCCCAAATTGCTTCTCAACAACATGTAAATCAAAAAGTTTAGATATTATTACGGCCTTGTAGTTCATTAATGTAATACATTACGTTTTTAATCCATTCTTTTGCACTACTTTTTTCGCAGTATTTGCCAGCTTTTGCAAGTTCTTTTACGGTATTAATATTGTCTTTTCTGTGGTGAAATGCTAAAATTTCTGCCATTTGATCAATGCATAGATTAATATTGGAAAAATGTTTTAACTTTCCTTTGGAAGTTGTTATCCCTCCGATATTTCTTTTTTCTAGAGTTGCAGCGGATGTTCCTCTTCTTGACTCATGTAGTGCTATTGCCATTAAAACTTGTGGATCGACACCATGTTTTCTTGCGCTATTTATAAAAACATTTCCTTTATTATTAAGAGGATTTTTCTTGTTATCATTTTTTAATAACAAAGAATTAAATAATATGTTAAGTCTAGGAGCGTCTTCTATTTTCCCCTTTAACATTATTTTCTTATCAAGTAATACGCCTGTAATATTCTGTACTTTTTTAGAGGCAGTATTGGTAGTTTTTTGGGCAATTTTAATTGTGATTGTTTTAGTTGCTTCTTCATTTGTAACAATAGAATGAGGCTTTGTAATAATTTTAGGAATAATAGAACTTGCAATTATTGCAGACGAAACAATTCTATCTGCGTATTCATTTCGACAAATTTGACCAATTGCGAGTTGTCTTAATAGCTTATTGCCTGCTTTATGTGTTAAAACTGTAGCCTTGGCTAATTTATATCTGTTTATATTGGGTAATATTTTCATTATTAACTCTCGAGTTTTTTACATTGTAATTATACTATATTAAGAACAAACGTAAATTAAAAATTTTGTTAGTAGTTAACATATCTTTATGTAATATTGCTGATAATATATTTTGTGTGTAGCATATTAGTGGAATTAGTTATTATAGGAGAGGTTAATATGAAAAATTTATTAAAAGTTATGTTATCTGCTCTTGTTGCTTTGTTCATGGTAGCTCCGGCTTTAGCTTATCCGGATGTGTCACCTAGTCATTGGGCGGCAAAACAGATTGAAATTTTGACTGAAAAAGGTGTCATTGTTGGTTATCCTGATGGAACGTTTAAACCGGATGATAACGTGAGTCGTGCAGAATTTGCATCAATGGCAATTAAGGCTTTAGGACAAGAACATACAACTGTTGCTCAGCCTGTTAAGTTTACAGATATTGACCCGACTTTTTGGGCGTATGATGCAATTCAAAAAGCTTTGTATTTTGATTTGATTTCTTGTCCTCCGGAAGGACAACCATTTAGACCGGATGATACAGTTACTCGTGCAGAATCTATTTCAGTAGCAGTTAATGCTTTAACAACTGAACAAATTAGTGAAGTTAAAGCAAAAGAAGTTTTGTCAAAGAAATTCGCTGATATTAATGAAGTCCCGGAATGGTTTTTAATTCCTGCAGGAAAGGCAGAAATTTTAAATATGCTTGTAACTATTCCATCACAAAACAAAGCAAAAGTAGAAGCAAATAGACCTGCTACTCGTGCAGAAGTCGCTGGAATTTTGTATGAAATGATGGAACAAGCAAAACTTAATCCGAATGCAAAACTAGCGGAAGCAATGAGAAAGAAAACGGGAGAAGGTTTTGTTGTTGAAAATGCTGTAGTTCAAGGCAGTGTTGGAACAATCCCAGCTGGTTCAATTGTTCCAGTAAAACTTACTAAATATATTAGTTCTCAAACTTCAGATGCAGGAGAAATATATTCTGCAGCTGCTCCAGAAAATTATGTAACAAAAGACAAATACATCCTTGTTTACAAAGGTTCTACTCTAAAAGGGCAACTTTTGGATGTTAGAAAAGGTAAATGGTTTGTTAGAAATGGTGTATTAGTTTTAGATAATTCTTTGCTAACAACTAATAATGACCAGACAGTTTCTTTTAATGGTGTTGGAGAAGTAACTAAAGATAGAAACTGGTTCATGAAAATAGTAAGAGCAACTTTAAAAGGCGAAAAACTTAATGTCGAAGCAGATGGCGTTGTTTATATAAAATTATTAAAGCCGGTAAAAGTTGATTTGACAAATGGTTGGATTTTTGAATAAAAAAACAAAATAAAGAAAAATTCCTCTTTCGTTATAGAAAGGGGAATTTTTTTTGTGAATAATTTGTGTTTTATACATCTTTTTTTACAAAGCCTGTTTGGATTATGTCTTTCCCAAAGCGAGCTTCCAGTTTGTCAAAGCATTTTGATAATTTCGCTTTCTTTTCATCTGCTGTGTCGTCTGAAAATAAAGACATTTGTGCTTCATTGTTAGATACAAATGTGTCTAATATTACGCCGGTACTGCGGTACAGTATATTTGGGTTGTATAATTTATCCAATAAATTAAAAACAATATCAGAGATTTCCAGTTCAAAATCTGTTGCAACATTTAAAACTTTCTTTTCGCAGAAAACTCTAAAATCTTTGGTTCTTAAAAATATACTAACACCTTTGCATTTGGCGTTAATTCCTCTTAGTTTGACGCAAGCTCTATGAATATGATAGTTCAAAGAATTTTTTAAATAATTTTTGTCGGAAGAAAATTTTGCAAGAGCGCTAGTTTTTTGAATAGATTGTGGAAGTTTTTCTTCGTCTGACACTGGAGAAACCATTTCACCCAAAAGTTCATGTTTCATTTCTAGCCCGCGAATTCCAATTTGTTTGTTTAGCCACAAATCATCTTGGGTTACAAGTTCATAAGCCGTTAAAATACCGTTTTTTCGCAATAAAATTGAAAGATTTTTCCCAATCCCCCAAATTTCGTCAATACTTGTTTTTTGTAGAAGAGGAATTATTTTTCGAGTCCCGACTAGAAAAACTCCTTCTCCCTGAGTTTTGGCTTTATCAGATGCTAATTTGGCTAAAGATTTTGAAGAACTTACTCCAATTGATACAGGAATATCTACTTGTTTTAATACTTCTTCTCTAATCATTTGTGCGATTTCGAGGTAATTTTTTTTGTATAACCTTTCTAATCCGGTCAAATCAACAAAAGCCTCGTCTATAGAATATACTTCAACTTTAGGGCTAAAAGATTTTAAAACAGTCATTACTTTTTTTGAAATTTGAGAGTACAAATCGTGATTTGCGTTGATATATGTCGCTTTTTTCATTTGTCCCTCAATTTGAAAATAGGGCATTCCCATTCTTATTCCAAGTTTTTTAGCTTCCTTAGAACGAGAAATCACGCATTGACCGCGTCCTGACATAACACAAACCGGTTTCCCTTTTAGCTCAGTATTTACAGCCTGTTCGCAAGAAACAAAAAATGAGTCACAATCAACTAATGCTATAATATTTTTCTTTGCCATAGTAATATTTTCGGATATATTCGAATTTTCGTCAAAATTTTTATCCATGCTAATCAATTATTATTTCTTGTTCGTTTTTGTATGTAACATATCCCAAGTTCGCTTTTGGAGGCTTTTTAAGGTATTTGCGTTTTGTATAAATCACTCCAACTTTGGATGATTGTGCACCTTTAGAATATTTTTTTGCTAATTGTGCGCATTTTAAGATTAATTCGTTTGTCGGTGTTTCGCATTTTAGAAGAACATGCGAACCGGCACAATCTCTTGTGTGGAACCAATAATCATCATCTTTCGAAAGTTTTGAGACAATATAGTCGTTTTGTCTGTTGTTTTTCCCGATATATACTTTGCAATTGTCTATTTCTGTTTCAGTTGGTAAGAATGCTGATTTTTCGACTTTTTTTTCTTGTTTATGAGGTTCTATTTCAAGACCTATCGCGTATAAAGCTTCAATAGAGTTTGCAACATCAATAGAGAATAGTGTTTGTTCGTAATAATCAATGTTTTTCTTAATTTCTTCAGTTAATTCTGAAAGCTTTGTAATAGAAGTTTTTGCTTTGTTGTATAATTTATAAAATTTATTTGCATTTTCTTTTAGAGTACAAGTTTCATCTAATTCAATATTAATTTCTTTGTTGTTTTCATAGTCATAAACTCTGATAAAATTAGAATAATCTTTATTATTATAGAGATTAGCCATTATTAAATCTCCATAAAGTCTGTATTTGTCTGAGTTTATTTCTTTTGACAACTTGTAATCCATTTTTTTGAAAGAATTTTTATCTTTTTTTAGTTTAGCTTGAATAATCTGAGAATATTGACCTTTTAAACGCTTGATTTTATCTTCATAAATTTCTTGTGCATAATAGTCATCAATTAATGAATTCATATCTGTAGTGTCAGAATTCGCAAGAGAATTTTCGTTAAAATACCACTCTTTGGGACGTCCTGCAGGATAAACATAAGGTAATCCGCCAGCCATCTCTCTTTCTCTGCTTTTTTCTGCCCCGACATTGTGAGCGCAACCTAAAATCATATTTGTGTCATAGTTATACAAGATAACGTTAGAATATTTTCCCATAAGTTCAATAGCAAGACACAAATATATTTTTTCAGATAATTCATTGTAAGTTTCAATATAAAATTCTAAAATTCTTTCGTATGGAGGTTGTTCAACTTTAGAAATAACGGCATTTTCAAGATATTTTCTAAGTAACATACAAAACATAGGTGGTTTATTTGGGATTTCTATCAAACGTTTGGTTTCGTTTTCTTTGTTCATAAAACAAATGTGATAATATTGAGGATTGATATTAATGTAAAACTTTCGAGTTTCACCTTTGTTTCGAAGTGTTAGAACAAAATCGCGCCTTGTTGGCTGTTGAATTTTTTGAATTCTAGCACCATTAATATATTCTGTATTTTGGTCAAGCCATTTTTTTAGAGTTAAGGAATCAAAACTTATCATATTTTTATTTTACAACAAAATAAGATTTTTATTGACGGTTCTTAAAAAATATGCTATTATTGGTTCAATAAAAAAGGAGTAAAAATATGGTTTTATGGGAAATTTTTGCAATATCGGGATTGGCATTCCTTATTTTGGAAATGATTGTTCCGTCGATGTTCTTTTTGAACTTAGCGATTGCAGGTTTTGTAACAGCACTCATTGCTTTGTTTGTAGTGAGTTGGGTTGTTTTGACAATTATATTTGTTGTACTTTCGGTTCTTTCAATTCTTTTGTTAAGACCTATTTTGATTAGACAGAAAAAGTCTAAAGAAAAAGAAACAGGAATGGAAGGCAAATATATCGGACAAATTGTAAAGGTTATTGAACCAGTTACAAAATTTTCTGGAGCAATTGCAATTTATGACGAACGCTGGGAAGCTCGAGTAGAGTCTGACGAAACTATTCCTGCGGGAAGCGAAGTTAGAATCGTAAAAAATGAAAGTTTGGTACTTACAGTAGAAAAAATATAGGAGAGAGTGAAATGACACTATTTTTATTAATATTATTAGTTGCATTATTGATTTATGTATTTAAAGGTATCATTATTGTGCAACAACAACAGGAAGTTATAATCGAGAGAATGGGGCGTTATGAAAAAACTCTTAGAGCCGGTCCTAACTTTATTTTTCCAATCTTGGAAGCTCCTCGTGGGATTTTGAAAAAAGTTTCTCAAAAAGGACTTGATGGTAGAAATTTTTATTACCTTAAACCGGTTGATAGAATTGATTTAAGAGAACAAATGTACGATTTCCCTCGTCAAAATGTAATTACTCGAGACAACGTTTCAATTACAATAAATGCGTTGATTTATTTCCAAATTGTTGATGCAAAAAGTGCAGTTTATGAAATTGAAAATTTGCCTGATGCAATTGAAAAATTAACCCAAACTACATTGAGAAACCTTGTAGGACAAATGGATTTGCAAGAAACATTGACATCTCGCGGTAAAATTAATGACGAATTAAGAACAACTCTTGATGAAGCAACAAACAAATGGGGCGTAAAAGTTAACCGCGTAGAAATTCAAGATATTTTCCCACCGGCAGATATTCAGGCTTCAATGGATAAATTGATGAAAGCAGACAGAGAAAAGAAAGCTACAATTACAGAAGCAGAGGGCTTGAAAGAAGCGGCAATTAGAAAAGCTGAGGGTGAAAAAGAGGCCGCAATTCGTTCTGCAGAAGGTGCAAAACAAGCGGAAATTTTAAAAGCTGAAGGTATTGCTCAGGCTCGTGTAATCGAAGCAGATGCCGAAAAAGAAGCTATTAATCGAATTATTACAGCTTTAGCTGAAAAAGGTCAACCGGATAAATATTTGATTGCTATGAAATATTTAGACACAATGACTGCAATTACAAGTGGTGAAAATAATAAAGTTGTTTACATGCCATACGAAGCAACAGGAATTCTATCTTCGGTTGATGGTATTAAACAGATGCTGGATAGAAAATAGGCAGATACTTTTCAAAAGCAGGGTTTCACAACTCTGCTTTTTTAATTTGGAAAATCATTTCGTATATTTTTTTGATCATTGTGGAATTATTTAAGGTAGAAATTTTTTGAAAAATATGGTATAATTGAGTCAAGAAATGGAGAGAATATTTGTGGATAATTTGCCGAGAATACAAGTTTTAATTACAACGAATGATCAATACATTGAGGGTGAACTTATTTTACCTGAAAATATGAAATTTAGCAATGCAAATCCGGATAATATGCTTTTTTATATTCTTAACGGCGGATTTCAATTTTTAATACTAAAAAATTGTGAAGTTAAAGATAGAAAAAATTTGGCATTCCGTCCCGATAGAACTGCACAGTTACATGTTAATCTTTCTTGTATTATTACGATACAGGTTATTGAAGTATTATCTGAAGATTTTGATGTTGATGATGATAATGTGGCGGAAGATATACAAAACCAACAATCAAACCACGTAAAAACAAGAACTCGACGCTAACAATACTTCATACTTGTTCACTTTTTTTTATGTTTTTGGTAAAATTCTGGTAAGTCTATACTGAAAATTAGAAAAAGGAAGATAAGATGATTAAAACCAAACTTAAAGACCACAATTGCGGAGAGCTTAATCTTGATAACTTGAACGAAGAAGTTACTCTTTCAGGTTGGGCTTCTACTATCCGTGATTTAGGTGGTATTTTATTCGTTGAATTGAGAGACAGAACAGGATTTTTCCAATTAGTTGCAAATCCGCAAATTAACCCTGAAGTTCACAAAGTTTTTGAAAAACTAAGGTCTGAATATGTAATTACAGTAAAAGGTAAAATTACTCGCAGACCGGAAGAAACTTATAATGAAAAATATGCAACAGGTCAAGTTGAAATGTATCCAACTTCTGTTGAAATTCTTTCAGAAGCAAAAACTTTACCATTTGTATTGGATGATGAAAATGTTTCAGAAGATGTTCGTCTTAAATACAGATATTTAGATATTAGACGTGAAAGCATGTTGCACAATTTGACTTTGCGTCACAAAATTTGTCAAGCTGCTAGAAGCTATCTTAATAACCAAGATTTCTTGGAAGTTGAAACTCCTATCCTGATTAAAACAACTCCAGAAGGCGCTAGAGATTATCTTGTTCCATCACGTGTTCAAGAAGGAAAATTCTATGCATTACCACAATCTCCACAGATTTTTAAACAATTGTTGATGGTTGGTGGTATTGAAAGATATTATCAAATTGCAAAATGTTTCCGTGATGAAGATTTACGTGCAGACAGACAGCCTGAATTTACACAAATTGATATTGAAATGTCGTTTGTAGAGCAACAAGATGTTATTAAATGTGTTGAAGGCTTAATTGTTGATACATTCAAAGCAGCAGGTGTAGAAGTTAAACCTCCGTTTATTCAAATGCCTTGGCAAGAAGCTATGGACCGATTTGGTTCTGACAAACCGGATACTCGTTTTGGTCTAGAATTGTTTGATATCGGTGATATTATTCTTCAATCTGAATTTAAAATTGTTAGAGATACTCTTGAAAACGGTGGCATTGTTCGTGGTATCAGAATTCCTGGCGGTTCTAAATTCTCTAGAAAAGATATTGATGATATTACAAAACTTGCAGTTTCATTCGGTGCAAAAGCTCTTGCAAATATTATTTACAATGAAGACGGTACTGCAAAATCTCCTGTATTGAAATTTGTTACAGAAGAACAAGCTCAAGCTATCAAAGAACGCGCAGGAGCTCAAGATGGTGATATTATCTTCTTTGTTGCAGATAAGCCAAAATTAGTTTACGACATTATGGGTAGATTGAGATTGTATTTCGGTAAGAGATTAGATTTAATTGATGAAAGCAAGCACAATTTACTTTGGGTTGTAGACTTCCCGATGTTTGAATGGTCTGATGAAGAAGGTAGATTTATGGCTATGCACCACCCATTCACATCTCCTTGCATTGATGATTTAGACAAATTAAAATCAGGTGATTTAGGTAATGTTAAATCAATTGCTTATGATATTGTTTATAACGGAACTGAGTTAGGTGGCGGTTCTGTAAGAATTCACTCTTCAGAAGTTCAAAGTGCTATTTTCAAGGCTCTTGGTTTGACAGAAGACGAAGCTAAAGAAAAATTCGGCTTTATGGTTAACGCTTTGCAATATGGTACTCCTCCTCATGCAGGTTTAGCTATTGGTTTGGATAGATTGGTAGCACTGCTTTGCAGAACAGATAGTATTAGAGATGTAATTGCGTTCCCTAAAAATTCAGGTGCAAAAGATCTTATGAGTGATGCTCCTGGGGAAGCTTCTTTACAACAGTTGAGAGAACTTCATTTGAAAAGTACTGTTCAACCTCACCATAAAAACTAATAAGATAAAAATAAGATAAAAAATCCCTTTAGAGAAAATCTAAAGGGATTTTTTTATTAATCATTAATCGTTATAACCCAATTTATCTTTGACTTTTCCTTTAGCCATAGATTTTTTAAATCTTTCAATAACCGTTGTAATAAATTCTTTTCTAAAATATTCACTACCCTCGTCCATAGTTAGGCCAACGTAGTGTCCATTGACAAAATTAACACTCCCAGAAACTTCTTTTCCATTTTTTAATTGAGTTGATACAAGAACAGTATTTGGACATTCAAATACGTCTCCGCCTGCTCTTTGTGCGTTTTTGTACATATAGTTCATTACTCCGCCAAAAGTTCTTGGAAGGTGTGCACTAAAACTTGGAGTTACATTACTTTGATAATTTGGTTGAATTTTCATTATTAAATTTTCCTTTTTCGTATTAATACGTGTAATAAATAAAATTTGCTATTTTTTGTATTTTTATTAAGAAACTTTTATTTATTATATAATAAGAATATGAGAATTTTTACAGAATTAAATCATAATCCGAATTTATCGCTTGCTTTAGGTTTTTTTGACGGAGTTCATCTTGGGCACAAAGCAGTTATAGAAAGTGCCGTAAATTTTGCTAAAAACAATGGTAATAAATCGGCTGTAATTACGTTTTCAGAACATCCTTGCTGTTATTTAAAAAATGTTTCTCCGGAATATATTACAACACATCAAAAAAGAGAAGATCTTATTAAATCTCTTGGTGTTGATTATTTATATGAATTGGATTTTAAGAACATTTCAAATCTTTCTGCTGAAGATTATTTAAAAAATGTATTAATTAAAAATTTTAGTCCGGCGTCTATTTCTACAGGTTGGAATCATAATTTTGGTTGCAAAAAGTCGGGAGATGTGAAATTTTTGAACGATAATGCAAAAAAATATGGATATAAATATTTTGAACTTCCTCCTCAAAAAATAGATAATGAAATAATTAGTAGTACATCAATTCGTAAATATCTTTCAAGTGGACAAATTGAAAAAGCTAATGCCATGCTTGGTTACAAGTTTTCTATTTCTGGACAAATAGTTCGAGGAAACCAAATTGGACGAACTATTGGATTTCCAACTGCAAATATAGTTTATCCTATGGATGTTGTAAAGCTACCTTATGGAGTTTATGCTGTTGAAACAAATTACGGTAAGGGGATTGCAAATTATGGGACAAGACCAACAGTATGTGGAATGAACACTATTTTAGAGGTTAATATTTTAGATTTTAATCGAGATATTTATGGGCAAAATATAACTGTTGAGTTCTGTAAAATGATACGCACCGAGAGAAAATTTTCATCCCTCGATGCGCTTAAAAATCAAATTCAATTAGATTTGAAATCTATTTAATTAAAGCTTGAACTTCTTTAAATTTAGGGTTTTTAGCTCCTTTTAGCCACTCAAACAAGGCAATTTCAACACAAGATGTTTTAACACCGTTGGCTACCATTGCTTCAATACCTTGTTTAAATTCATATTTATTTCGGCTTGCGCAAGCATCTTTGATTACATATACATCAAAACCTGCTTCAATTAAGGCAGATGCAGTTTGGTGTACACAAATGTGAGTTTCAATCCCGAAAATAACAATTTGTTTTTTGCCAAATGCTTTAATTTTTTCAAGCATGCCATCTTCTAATAAGGCGTTGAAATATGTCTTTTCAACAACATCGCTATTTTCAGGTAAAACTTCTTGCAATTGAGGTACTGTGTGTCCCAATCCTTTTGGGTACTGTTCTGTTAATAAAACAGGAATTTCTAGAGCTTTTGCAGCACTTGCTATTTTTACTGCATTTGCAACGATTGTATCTTTTTCCAAAGCTGCAACAAGTCTTTCTTGTATATCAATAATTAAAACTAAACTGTTTTCTGCTGATAATGTATTCATTTTGTCTCCTTTATTCTGCTGTGTTTTTAAAGTCTTTGATGAAATTTTCAATTATATTAATTAATTCTTTTTGTGTGACTTTTGTCAAAGGCAATTGAATTTCGTCGTTTTCCGGACTGTCCAAGCCTTCATGGGTGATTGTTATTATGATTTTAGCAAATCCTGGGTAGATTATTCTTAATGTACTGTCTTGTTTTTTGTTTTTTAAATGAAAAGCACATAGTCCATTGGAGGTGGATTGTTCTATTTCTGTTTCAAATAATTTGTTTTCCCACGTTTTTTGTAACCTAAAAAATACCGGACTAATTACTTTTTCTAGTTTTTTATTAAAAATTTGTTTAAAAATTTTGTAATTTTGAGGTTCATTCTCAGTATCTTCGAGCCATTCGTCAAGAGTTTCCTCTTTGTCGTTTGCCAAGATATAAGAAGCATTTGTTGCTAAGGCATCTGACAAGGCTTGTAGGGCATCTTTTTCAAAATCGCTAAAACTTTTATTTGCTATTCCGGAAATACCTGCACAAATTTCAATATTTTCTCCGTAATTTTCTTTGATTTTATTGAGAACAACTAATGCGCCATTTATATCTGATTTTGGTAAAAAGATATAAAATCTTGCTCCACGTCCAAAGGTTACAACATCATTAACTCGAACCGATTTTGATATTGCATTAGACATTTTTTCTAATGAAAAACTTAGTTTAGTACTTTCTGATGGTGATATAACCATAAAAATTCCGTTTTTATATAAATTATTATCGATTGCGTTTTCTATAACTTGTTGTGCGTAATTATAATTATAAATTCCGGTTGCTTCATCGGTTACATGCAATTGTTCTAAAATTTTAGAATTTTGTAAAGCTTGTAATTTAATAGAATTATGTTTGATATTATTTACAACCCTAATAACAAGCTCAAATGCTTCTGCATTAGACATTGCAAAATCATCTATACCAATATCATAGCAGGTTAAGATAAACTCTTCATTATAAGCATTTGCAAGTAATATAATGCAAATATCTTTGTTCTGTCTTAAAAATTTAATTAACTCTGATGTTTCAGTTTTTGAAGTGCTTTCATGAACCAAAACAATATTCGCAAGGCTTAATTTCAGATTTTGTTCAGCTTCATCAAAATTCGATGTAATAATAGCGTCATCTTTTCTTAGAAATATTAATTTTGATTTTAATACTTCTGCGAAATTTTTATCATCAGAAATTAGTAAAATAGAGTTTTTGTCTGACATTAATTATACCTGTAAGTGTTTTTTGATACACAAGAAACTACCACCTGCACCAAATAGAATAGCCATTGCAAACATTACAGCAATAACAAAATTCTGTGCATATAAAGGCGTTGGAACCATAAAGAATTGGTGCATATGGTTTAGTCCGTTTTGAACACAATTCAAAGGTAATAGAGCTATTACAGCTCCAGAAAATCCATAAAAAGCACCTTGCATAATTAACGGAAATCTTATGTACCAGTTCGAAACCCCCATTAATCTCATGATTTCGATTTCTTCTTTTCTGGACTGGATTACAAGCTGAATTGTGTTGTTTATAATTGTAATAGTAAGCATGCCCATGATTATTACAACCAAAACAGTTATCACGTTAACAACATGGTTTAAGGCTTCTATTTTTTTAGCTAAATCTTGAGCATAACTCATATCTTCTACAGAAGTTAATTGTTTTACGTTTTTAAACACTTCATCTATGTTTTCAGGTTTGTCGACTTTAACATGAAGTGTATCCGGTAATGGGTTGTCAATATCCGGCAAATCCATTTCTCGCTTTAAATTTGCCCAAGAAGTTGCTTTTGGAACAAGAGAAACGCTTTCTACATGTTCAAATTCTTTAATTCGATTTTTGGTAACATTTGCATCTGCGTTATCTTTTAAGTAAACAGATATTTCAAGTACATTTCCAAGCTCATGTGCAAAAGACGAAATTGAAATTGCAGAACGGAAGAAAGAAGCAAAAATCGTTAATATTGCAGCCATTGTTGTAATAATGACAAGATTTACAATACCTGTTCTTGCTATATCATGAACGGTTTGTTTGGTTAAACGATATAATATTCTTAATTCGCATAACCAATCTTTTGGAATATGTTTTTTTACTTTTTTCTTTATTTCTGCTTTTGAATTATTCATATGTACCTGCTTGTATATCCCTTACAACTTCTCCGTTATCAAGCGTGATAACCCTTTTTCTAAAATAGTCTACCATTGCATTATCGTGAGTAGATACGATTACTGTAATGCCTCTTTGGTTAATTTGATCTAAAATCTGCATAATTTCCATTGAGTTTTTCGGATCTAAATTTCCTGTAGGTTCGTCTGCAATTAATAATGGCGGTCCGTTAACAATTGCTCTTGCGATACCGACTCTCTGTTGCTCTCCACCGGACAACTCTGATGGTGTCGCATTCTTTTTGTCGTATAATCCTACGATTTTTAATGCTCCTGAAACCCTTGCATTGATTTCTTTTGAGCTAATTCCTAAAGTTCTGATAACATAAGCAACATTATCAAAAACGCTTTGGTTTTGAAGTAGTTTATAATCTTGAAAAACAATCCCCATACATCTTCTCAAATTAGGAACTTTATCATTAGAAAGATTTGCAATATTAATTCCTCCGATTGTAACAGTTCCGCTTGTTGGACGTTCTTCATTATATAAAAGTTTCATTAACGTTGATTTGCCTGCGCCTGATGCACCTACAATAAAAACAAATTCACCTGACATAATATCAAGATTTATGTTTTTTAACGCGTAATGATCGTTTTTATATTTTTTTGTAACTGATCTAAATTGAATCATGACTTCCCTTTATTTTTCACAATATTTATCAATGTAATGCTTGATAGCTTCTTTTAATTTGTTTGCGCTCAAACCATAACAGTCAAGCAGTTCTTCTGCTTTCCCGGTTTGACCGAATTTGTCATTCACGCCAATTCTGTGAACAATAGTCGGATGACTTTCAGACAAAACTTCGCAAACAGCACTTCCCAATCCTCCGATAACAGAATGATTTTCAATAGTTATAACGAATTTAGATTTTTTTGCTTGATTAATAATAGTTTCTGCGTCGATAGGTTTTACAACCGGAACACTTACTATTCCGATAGAATATCCGTCTTTTGTTAATTCGTTGACAGCTTCAATAGCCTCTGCAACGGTTTCGCCGTTAGTAAAAATTGTAGCATCTGTACCGTCTTGCAAAACTTGAGCTTTATTAAAATCAAATTTGTAATTTCCCTCATAAACATCACAAACATTTGAACGAGGAACTCTTATGTACATTGGACCTTTGTGTTCAGATGCATATTTAATTATCTGAGCACATTCATTGCAATCCGCAGGTACAAATACCGACATGTTCGGCAACCCACGCATTAATGAGATATCTTCTAGTGCTTCATGGCTTGCTCCGTCTTCGCCAACAGTAACTCCGCCATGTGTTCCAACTATTTTAACGTTAAAATTTGGATAACAAATTGAATTGCGAACCTGATCATAAGCACGACCAGTGGCAAACACTGCAAAACTGGATGCAAAAGGGATTTTACCTGTGGTAGATAGTCCAACCGCAGTAGTCACCATATCTTGTTCTGCAATTCCGCAATCAAAAAATCTTTCAGGAAATTCTTTTGCAAAAATTTGAGTTTGTGTTGAACATGCCAAATCTGCATCTAAAACAACAACATTTGGGTTAATTTTCCCTGCCTCAGCTAAAGCTTTACCAAAAGCAGACCTAATTGATTTTTTTTCTTCTCTGTTAATATTCATTTTATACAATCCCGTTCATCTGTGCACTTTAACATTATAGCACAAACAAAAATTAATCAAAATTTACCGGCTTTTATAAGTTTCATGTTAAGAATTATTAAAAAATGTCAAAATTTTAGCAATTTTATTCCTTGAGGGATATTTAAACAGTAGAATAAAAATATTGGAATATTTTATTGAAAGGAAGAAATTAAATGATTCAAGCTCCAAATTTAGTAAATCCTTATTTACAGCAACCCCAAGTACAGCCTTATGTGCCTCAATATGCACAACAAGGTACTCCTGCACCTAATTACAATGCTGTAAAAATTGATGTACACAACCCATCAGTCAGTGCTCCTGGTGTTGGGCAAGTTGCAATGAACGTACCTCAATACGCTCAACCAACAATGCCTTTGTACAACTACCCGCAAGCACAATTATATGATTATCCGCAGGCTCCTGCTCAACCGTATTACATGCCACAACAACCTGTAGCTAGTATGCCGGGGCAAGTAGTTCCTCCTGCACCTCAAGTTGCAGAACCGGCAGTAGCACAATCTGCACCTCAAGTAATACAACAACAAAACATTAACACTCCGGCTCCAATGGTATCACAACCGGCAGAAGCTCCAAAATCAGCTGAAGCACCAAAAGTTGAAATCGAACAACCAGTCCCAATGGCTCCACAAGTTGATTTGAATTCATTTATTGCAAAATTGTCTAATCCGGACTATGAAGTTCAAGCAAATGCAATGGAAGAAATCGCAAATATGGTAAAAGATGAACCACAAAAAGCAACAGAGTTGTTAGATGAAAAAGTTGTAAATGCTCTTAATACAATTATCAGTACAGACTCTAGCAAGTTGGCAGGACCTACTGCAGAACAAATTTCAGCTAGAGAAAAACTAATGAAAGGTGAACAACTTTCAGATGCTGATAAAAAATTAGCAACAACAATTACTCCGATGGAACAAGCTGAAAGAAATAAAAGCTATGCAATGTTCACAGCATCAATTATGCAAAAACTATACGGAGATGAAGTTGCAAAATTAACAGGTTCAACAGTTCCTCTAACTGAATTGCCTGGAGCTGTAACAATTGTTGAACAGTTGAAAAACAACCCTAACCCAATGGTAAGAACTTCTGCAATTGAAGCTCTAAGCTATATTCAACAACCGGCTTACAAACAAGACTTGACTACATTGTTCACAATTGCTAAGAACGACCAAGACAAAAACGTTCAAGAAGCAGCAACCGCAGCTTTAGCAAAATTAGAACAAGTGCCGGCAGAACAAACAACAGCTAAAGAGGTTAAAATGGAACCAAACACTCAACCAGCAAATGCCGATGGACACGTTGCTAAAGAGATAAAAATGGAACCTCAAAAACAACCTGCACAAGCTGCATAATCAAATAATTTCTTTCTTCATATAAACAAAAGACCTCTAACTTCGGTTTGAGGTCTTTTATATTGCAAAAATTGAATATTTTTCAAATAAATAGCCCACTCTTTTTAGTGAGTGGGCTATTTTTGATTTATAAATTATTTATAAATTCTAAATTAATTATTTCTCATCTAAAGCAGCAACGCCTGGCAATACTTTACCTTCAATAAATTCAAGAGAAGCTCCGCCACCAGTTGATACGTGAGTGAAATCTTCAGCTTTAAAGTATTTTTTAGCTGCAGAAACAGAGTCTCCACCACCGATTACTGATACAGCACCAGCTTTAGTAGCGTCAACAATTGCTTGCAATACAGCTTTTGTGCCTTCTGCGAATTTAGGGTTTTCGAATGCGCCAACAGGTCCGTTCATCAAAATAGTTTTTGAATTTTTAAGAACTTCTGCAAATGCTTTTTGGCTGTCAGGGCCAGCATCTACGCCTTCAAATCCGTCAGGGATTTCGTTGATAGCTACAACTTTGTTTGTTCCGTTACCAGAAAAATCGTCTGCAGCTAATACGTCAGTTGCCATAACAATTTTAACACCTTTGTCTGCAGCTTTCTTTTCGATAGCTTTTGCAACATCCATTTGATCATCTTCGCAAATTGAGTTACCGATTTTACCGCCATTAGCTTTAACAAATGTGTAAGCCATACCACCACCGATGATTAGATTGTCAACTTTGTCAATCAAGTTTTCTAAAACACCGATTTTAGAAGAAACTTTAGCACCACCAACTACAGCTGTGAATGGGCGAGTTGGATTGTCAAGAGCTTGAGATAGACATCTGATTTCTTTTTCCATCAACAAACCAGCAACAGCAGGTTTCAAAATATGAGCAACTTTAGCTGTTGAAGTATGTTTTCTGTGAGCTGCACCAAAAGCGTCATTTACGTAGAAATCGCCAAGTTTAGCAAGTTCTTCTGCAAAAGTCATATCATCATCTTTAGCTTCTTCAGCTTTGTAGAAACGGATGTTTTCCAATAAAGCAACCTGACCGTCTTTCAAAGCATCCAATTCTTTGTCAGCGCCTTCGCCAACAGGTGATTTAACAAACAATACGTCTTCGCCTAAAACTTTAGACATATATTTAGCAACAGGTTCTAGTGAAAATTCTGTTTTCCATTCTCCTTTTGGTCTGCCCAAGTGAGCCATAAGGATAATTTTAGCACCTTTTTCTTTCAAAGCGTTAATTGTAGGTACAATTGCTTGAATTCTTGTGTCGTCTGTAACATTGTGGTTTTCGTCAAGAGGAACGTTTACGTCAACTCTAACAAGAGCGCGTTTACCTCTAACGTCACCTAAATCACTAATTGATTTTTTCATATTTTCTCTCCTTTATGGATTTGCTAATCCATCTACATATATTTGCAACATCTATCATACAAAAAACATGAAATTAATCCAAGTCAGAACAAAAAATTTTATTTTTGAAAAATATTTATCATAAATGGACTGGAACCTTTTTCATGTGTGTCGCGCCAATCTTGTCGGGTAATTTGTTGTTGATGAACTCCTTTTTTATATTGGTCGTTATAAAATTTTTGACGTTGTTTTAAGTCTTCATAACAAGCAGTTTTCCCAACGGAATTTTGCATATTACACTTGTACAAATCTTCTTTAAATTCAATACGTCTGTTGGCCCAATAGTTATATATCTCCTGTGTAGCTTTACTTCCCTCCGGCCAAAACCATTGAATTTCTTTATATTTCGCATTTTCTAAGCCGGCAGGACAAAAATCTTCCCAACGCAAAGAAATTAGCTCAGAACAGTTTGATTCTGTTCCAATTAATAATAAAAGTAATATTATAATTTTTGTAAATCCTTGTTTTAAAATCATGAATTCCTAATTCCTATAACAAATATAATAGAATAAAACTTTTTAATCAATTCTTTGTAAAGTAGTTAAATAAGAATTTATTATAAAGTTGAAAAACTCTAAAAAATATGATAAAATTAGTGTATGAAGTTAAAAGAAGAGCAGAAAAATATTGAATTTGCGCTAAAACTTGCCGTCGGGGGGGGGGCAGTGCGTCGACACTATTACGTTTAGAGAGATGTGGTTTTTTTGCAGCTAAGCAGCTAGGAAGCGAAGAAGCTAAGCGTGATTTAGATGCGAAGACGCAAAGAAGCGAAGAAGTAAAGAGGCATAGTTTTTTACGGTTAAGGAAGTTTGATTTATTTAGGAAGATTGTTGATATTTTAAGTTTAGTAAAACGAAACATTTTACTCTCGCCCCTTGAGGGAGAGAAGAAATTTCTTGGCGAATTATGTGAGCTTAGAAATTTCAGAGAGGGGTATAAAAAATATAAAAACACAGATTGCACAACGGAGTGTGTGATTGTATGTGTTGGTGAAAAGAAAGGAAAAATAAAAATGAATAAAAACAATTTACAACCAAAACAACCTAGTTGCTTAGTTGCTTCCCCTGAAACGAACCACTCA
The DNA here is from genome assembly GCA_934717855.1 of uncultured Candidatus Melainabacteria bacterium. Lineage (GTDB taxonomy): Bacteria > Cyanobacteriota > Vampirovibrionia > Gastranaerophilales > Gastranaerophilaceae > Stercorousia. The sequence continues at coordinate 54,784 of CAKUZI010000005.1, read as the reverse complement.
CCACTCACTATTCACCATTCACTTAAACGAAAAGTGGCGTTTACCCTTGCAGAAGTTCTAATCACCCTTGGTATTATTGGAGTTGTTGCAAGTTTGACTTTGCCTACATTAATCGAAAATTATAAAGAAAAAGTGATGATAAATAGAATAAAAAAAGATTATTCTGTAATTATGCAAGCTTTTCAGTTGGCTCAGGCAGATTTTGGTACGCCAAATGATAACTCCCTTTTGTTTACCAATGCAAAAAGTAATGATGATTTGACTGTTGCTTTTGCAAAATATATACCTAATGCAAAAATATGTTTAACAAATTCTAAAGATGCTATTTGTAAAAATTTGTCGTACAAGGCTTTATTAACGGCGTACAAAAATAAGTATTCCCCAATTAATCTTCCTGTTATTTTATTACCTGATGGTGGACTATTGCAGTTGACTCGTGATACGTCTTCTAAATGTGTTGATACTCCAGTCTCAGGAGTCTTATTAGATGAAGATGGTAATCTCCAATATAATGAAGACGGGGCTGTTGTACAATGGCACCAAATAAGAAATATTTGTGGGAATATTGATTTTGATGTAAATGGAGTAAAGGGGCCAAATAAGTATGGATATGATATTTTTAAATTAACAGTTTTTCCGAACAAGATAGGAAAAGGTTATTGGGATGTATATGGTGACACTAGTCTTTATAGTATTTTGCAAGGTGGAAAATTAAAATATAATAAAAATTAAAAATAATTAAAAAACAGACTGGATGTCCTCTCTACAAGGGAGATATATAGAGAGAGATGGACTTGATAAAAAATTTAAAAACTATTACTATTATTTTCCCCTCCACGAAATCAAAGATTTCGGTCCTCCCTCAAGTGGAGGACATGGAGTAATAAGCTTTTCTCTTGTGCCTTAGGTCAGAGCTAAATTTAAATAAATATATGCTATAATAAAATTGATGAATGACACATTAAAACAAACTTTAAAATTATTACCATCACTTCCTGGGTGTTATATATACTATAACAAAGATGGGGAAGTTATTTACGTTGGAAAAGCTAAAATTTTAAAACGACGTGTAATGAGTTATTTTAATCGAAAACATGACAGAATTAAGGTTGAAATTTTGGTTTCTCAAATCGAGAGAATGGAATATATAATCACTAATACAGAGGTTGAAGCCTTAATTCTTGAAAGCCATTTAATAAAAAAATATAAACCGAAATACAATATATTATTAAAAGATGATAAAAAATATCCTTATTTTTTGATTACAGATGAAGACTTTCCTAGAATTACAATTGTAAGAAAGAAAAATTTAAACCCTGAAAAAGGCCGATATTATGGACCTTACACTGATATAAGAGCGATGCATGCAACGCTTGATTTTTTGAAAAAAATATTTCCGTTAAAACAATGCAAAACTCCAAAATTTAAAGATAGACCTTGCTTGTATTATCATATCGGTCGTTGTATGGCGCCTTGCCAAAACAAGGTTACTTCAGAGGAGTACACAAACCTTGTAAAACAGGCTGAATTGTTCCTTTCCGGGAAACAATCTGAACTGATGAAGCAGTTGAAAGAACAAATGCAAAAATATTCAGATAGCTTGCAATTTGAAAAAGCTGCAAAACTGCGTGACAGCTACAATGATCTTGCTAAAACTTTGGAAAAACAAAAAGTAGTTTATGAAAATACTAAATTGAATGAAGATGTTATTTCTTTGATGTCTGGCGATGGGATTTTTGCGATTATAATTCTAATGATCCGTGAGGGTAGACTTATTGATAAAAAAGATTTTGTCTATGATGTTGAAGAAGATGATAGGACGGAATTTTTTGCCACATTTTTTAAAGAGTATTACAGTACTCTCAAACTCGGTTATCCTGATAAGATTGTTTCAAACGAGTTAGAAGCTATTGGAGAAAAAGCTTTGTATGAAGAGTGGCTTGAAATTTTAGCGCAAAAGAAAGTTAAAATAAGTTATGGAAAATCTGCACAAGGAAAAGAACTTCAAATGCTTGCCGACAAAAATGCAACAGTTCTCCTTGAAAATGCAAAAATTAAAAAAATGGCGACTATAAATGAGGATTTTAATGAAATTGGTTCATATTTAGCAGAAAAGCTTCAATTGAAAAATTTTCCACATAGAATGGAATGCTATGATATTTCGCATATTCAGGGGACAAATACTGTTGCGTCTATGGTAGTATTTGAAAACGGTGTAAAAAAAGGTTCTGAATATAGACGTTTTAAAGTCAAATCAACCGAGGGGAAACCTGATGACTTCTTGTCAATGAAAGAAGTTTTGACAAGACGCCTTTCTCGTTTAGGTGAACCAAAATGGGAAAAACCTGATTTAATAATTATTGATGGTGGAAAAGGACAATTATCAAGTGTTATGCAGATTATCGAAGAACTTGGTGTTAGCGGAATAGATGTTGTTAGTTTAGCCAAAAAACATGAAGAAGTATTTTTGCCAAGACAATCAAAACCTGTAATTTTACCAAGAAATTCCAGTGCATTATTTTTGTTCCAAAGAATAAGAGACGAAGCGCACAGATTTGCCATAACATATCATAGAAAGTTACGTTCAAAATCGATGACAAAGACGCAAAATTAATTAAACTGTTTCAGCTACTTTTTCAGTCGGGTTTTGAGCAGAATTAGTGTAATCTGCATGTTCAGAGATTTGTTTACACCATTCGTAAATGATTTCTTCCGGTGATAATTTGTAAGAAATAGGTTTGCCGACATGCAAACGAACTTTACGTCTTGTGAATGGTTTTAGTTTTGGGTAGCCGGTAAATTCCCCAATTGCAACAGGAACAATATCAGCTTTAGCATTTTTTGCAATAACAATAAAACCTTTTTTTAAGTCGTTAATATCTGAACCGTAAGGTCTTATTCCACCTTGCGGAAAAACTCCAAGTGACCAGCTTGTAGATAAAATATCTTTAACTGTTTTGAATGTCGCGATTTCCGGTTTAGTCCTGTCTACAGCAAATGCGCCAAGGCGTTTTACGAGCCATTCAAATTTGTCCCCTTTTTGGAATAATTCTTTTTTAGCCATATAAGCAATAGGTCTCCCGCATGCCATTGTTACCATAGGGGGATCAAAGTGCGATACGTGATTTGCTGTGTAAATAAATTTCCCGCTTTTGGCTTTAGTTGGAAGATTTTCACGTCCGGAAATTTTGCAATCGTAAAAGATTTTCATAAAAGGAACAACGATAAAATACAAAAAACACATATAGAATGTAGTTCTGAAAATATTGTATTCATTTGGATATCTTCTGTTATAATTACGCTCTTTATTCATTCCCAGCTCCTAAATGTTCTTCTTGAGGTTCTACATATTCAAATCCTGTTAATTCTTGAATTTGTTCAATCCATTTTTGACGAACTTCTTCGGGATCTTTGCTGTACGGAATAGGTTTTCCGATTTTTACAACGATTTTACCGCTAAATGGGAGGTGTTTTGCTTCTTGTGTCCCAACAATTCCAATTGGAAGAACAGCACACTTAGTGATTTTTGCAAGTTTTGCAAAACCCTCAGTAACGCCTGTAATAGTTCCTGGAACCCCTCTTGTCCCTTGTGGGAAAATCCCAAAAACCCAATTGCTTTTTTTTATTTCCATGACTGTTTTAATAGTAGATGGGCCAAGGCTTTCTCTGTTTACGGCAAAAGTGCCAAGCCAGTCAATCCACCATCTGATAAATGGAATATCAAACAATTCTTTTTTTGCCATAAAAGAAACTCTTCTCGGTAAAATTCCTGCAATCATTGGGGGGTCTAAGGTTGATAAATGGTTTGGACAAACGATGTATGCATTGTCTTTTGGAACATTTTCCAATCCCTCAACTTTTAATCTATATATTAATTTACATCTAATCATGTAAAAAATTCTGCAAATAATGAATTGGAAAATAGTTCTCCAAATATTATATTCGTCTGCAGTTCTTCTTGTATAATTTTTATCTTTATCCCAGAACAAGTTTCTCTCCTTTAAGTCTAATAATATAATTATATATACAAAATTTGCACAATACAAGTTTTTAATATATATTATAACTATTATTAAGGAGAAAGAGAAATGAGAACATCAGATATAGAGTTAGAAAATGAACTGTTTAAAAGTGTTTACGAAAAAACACCCGATTATATAAAAAATTTAAATTTAATAGATTTTTCTCAAGATGGAGAATTTACGTTTACGCTAAAAAAAGAACATCTAAAACCTTATGATAAGGATAAAAATCCAGAGGGCTTAAATCTTGAAGAATGGTTTGCAAATTATGCCAAAGAGGCAAAAGTTTCTACTGCAGGGATTAGAGGGCCTCAAAATATTCTTTTCCCGCAAGATACAAGATTTCCGATTAATTTGGTCGGTATTGTCTTGGCAACACTAGCAAAAGCTCTTGTTGCAACCGAAAAATATAAAGGAAAAGAAATTGTAAAAGTTGCAGGGCGTGAAGTTCGTTATAATTCAGACTTGTTTTTGGATGCAATTGCAAGAATTCAAGCTGGACAAGGTATTAGAACACTGGTTCCGGAAGGTAGAAAAACTATTCCAATTTGGCTTGCATCATTTTTGGCTTTCAAATTAGATTTGTTAGGTGGTGAGTACATAACTTCAAGCCACGGCATTTCTGTAAAAAATGCTACTAAGGATTTAAATTGTCAAGGTAGTCAATATTTGCCGGAAGAATCAATGGAATTTGTAAGTAAAATTCAAGAAATATTTGATGAAGCAGAAAAAAATGGTTTTTATGAAATCAAAATTTCAGCAAAAGATAATCCGCTTATTGATGAGAAAGTTCTTGCCAAAATTGATGATGGTGTAGATTTGTACGTTGAGTATCTAAAATCAGGAGTTGCTCAGGAAATTAACCTTGATTTAATTAAAAATATAAAAGATAAAATTGTTATTGAAAGTGTTGGAGGCTCTGCATATAGAACCTTAAGCAGAGTTTTAGAAAAGCTTGATGTTTCAGATAAGTTTACTTGGTTCGACACAGAAGAAGATCCGTTTTTCCATTCTATCGGGAAATATGATCACACTCCGAAAGGAGAAAAAGCTTTTTACGACTACTCAGTGGATGCAACTGTTGTTGCAAAAAGAAAAAATGGAGAAAAATTCTTCCCAGTAATAGAAACAATGCATTATGAAGAAAGATTGACAAAACTTCCTGTTGGAACAGCTGTTTTAATTACAGACCCGGATCACGACAGATTGACAGTTGCTCAAACAGAATACGCATGTACAATCCCTGAACTTGAAAAGGTAGGTATTGATTATGTAAAACTAAGTGACGACTTGATTTTAACAGTGTTTACTGCAAACCAAGCATTCTTAATGCTTATGGATTTCTGGGCAAAACAATTGAAAACTCAAAATCTTTGGGATAAGCATCCTAGATTTATGATTAAAACAACAGCTTCAGCTATTTCTTGGGATGAATGGGCTAAAAAACAAGGTGTAAAAGTTGTTAATGTCCCTGTCGGGTTTAAAGAAATCGCAAACATAATGAAAAAAGTTGAACTAAAACTCAAAAAAGCTCCTGACAGCGATGTCGTTGTGGACGATGTTTTGGGAAATTCAATAAATCTTGGAGTTAACCCTAGATTGCTTTTTGCGGGCGAAGAATCCGGTGGAATGATTATGGGGACTGAAGAGTTAATCAAATCTCAAAACGGCAGATTTGCAATTGCAATGAGAGAAAAGAGTGCAACTGAGGCAATTATAGTGGCTTCAGCATTGATTGCAAAACTTCAAAAAGAACAAGTTTCATTGTCTGAATATCTTGTTCAAATCTTTGAAGAAAACGAGATTATCGGACGTTTTGACACTCGTGTAGATATCGCTTATTACAACGAATCTGAACCAGATATCAACAAGTTGAAAGAGGAAAAAGTTCTAGGCGAAGCAAAACGAACTAAAAACGATCTTTTCTATCTATCAATGGCAATGGGCGTAAAAGAAGGTAAAATGACCCTTGACGACGTTAAAGAAGTTTTGAATGACACATTTAAAAGCTTGATTTTTGATAATTTGATTTCTATTAAATTTGTAGGTGATGGCACATATCTTGAATTTTCTGACAAATACATTGAAATCAGACCATCAGGAACAGATGCCAAGACTAAGGCTTATGGTGGCGGTTCTGACAAAGCTGTTCTTGAAACTTATGCCAATATAATGGGTAACTACTCAGGCGAAAGGACAGAATTACACAAAAAATTCATCAATGACAAATTCTACAACTCAACCAAAGATGAGGCAATGAAATATTACCTTGAATTTGTTGACAAAGACGCAAATAATGAACCGTTTGAAATTCCGGAATATAAATTCTAGATTCAAATAAATCCAAAAGGGCCTTGCTAAATCTGCTAGGCTCTTTTTATTCTCTCCAAGCTTTAAGCATATTTTCTTCAGGTTTAGATTTGAATATGTTTCCAAAAACAGTTTTAGCTATATTATGTTCTCGAGCATCAAAACCAAATTGCAAATCATCACCAAAAAGCTTTTTGCAATCCGCAGAACCAACTACTTCTATTTCCGACATTGGAATATCATCAAGATAAACAAATTCTAAATCAGCTTTTCGTTGTTTAAATAATGGACTCATTTTAGCATCATAACCTTTGACTAAAGGTAAAACTTTTTTAGGCATCATATCAACATATTTTTCGAATGCTGTTTTTTTATCATATTTTTCCAAAAGCTTATCAAGTAAAATTTTTCGTTCTTTCGGAATTTCTGGTTTATACAACCATTTATTCAATTCTTGTTCTACATCTAGTCCTAATTTACATCTTTCAACCTCATCTTGAGTTCTTATCCTTAGTTTCGATTGTTCTAAATTTTTTGTTGGAATTTTTAGCATTACAATCTTTTTAGAATCATCAAGCATTTTACCGCATAAATCATTTCTAAAATCTTTACTCCAATATTTTCCAAAACTATCTAATTCCAAAGTATATACCCCCTGAGGCATACGATTAGTACTACATTTTAGAGAGCCTGATTCAAGTATTTTTTGATAGTTCTCAAAAGAAGTCATATGATATAAATAGCGTGGAATTTTATGTTTCCCTGCTTTTGTTGCAATTTGAACAGTATCAGCTTTTAAATTAGTAGAATACTTTAAACTACTAATACTTGAAATATTAGGAGCTTTCGTCTCCAAAATACTCGATTTTCCAAGAACTTTAGCATAATTCGCAGTTCTTTTTGTTAAATTTAAAACAATATTACTTAATCCCATACAAATATCCTTATATTCCCCATATTTATATAAAAAATTTTGCGAGCTAAAAATTGCTTCGTTTATTAAGTTTTATAACTTAATTTTCTGTGAAATATTGAATAGTAAGTTGTGAATAGATTTTCCTGAAAAGTAGCTATTCTGAGAAACAACTGTAAGTTGGAATTACTATTCTGGCAACTATACTTCCATCCTTGAAATTTCTAAGCTTTCAAAATTTGCTAAGAAATTTTTTCTCTCCCTCAAAAGGCGAGATTAAAAAAATTATCCTTTCTTATTAAAAAACTTCTTCTTAACTTTCTTTTTAAATAATGCTTTGGCATGGTTTATGGCGTCAATTTCAGATGTGTATATACCTTTGATTTGTTTTGTAATTTCGTATTGTTCCAATTGATTTTTTACAGCTTCATTTTGAATTACCATTAAAACTTTAATATGTTGAGATCTTAAACGTAAGATAATATCTTCCAATGCAAAAATCGCGGAAATATCCAGTGTGTCGTCTCCGTCATAAACAATAATTAAATAGCGAGTTCCTAAAAATTCATCAAATTTAGAAATTAGTTGTGTCGCAGAACCAAAGAAAAATGCTCCGCTTATGTGAACAACCCTTATTTTGTGATGAGAATCGAGCTCCAAGTGCTTTTCTATTTTCATAATGTCTTTGTCATAAATTATTTTGTCAACAAGTTTTGCTTTATCAGCAACTCTTTTGGCATAAAGCAACGCAGAAAGAGTAATTCCTGCTCCTACTGCAACAATCAGGTTATAAAAAACAGTCAACATAAATACTAATCCCAAAACATACAAATCGTCTTTAGGTGCGAGTTTTAAAACTTTTAAGAATTTTGTATCAATAATGTCGTAACCAATTTTAATTAAGATGGCTGCTAAGACAGAAAGAGGAATTTTTGCTACAAAACCTGAAAACTGGTAGATTAGCAAAACCAAAATAAGAGATGTCACAACCGCTGCAAGTCGAGTAGTAGCACCCGTTTTTAAAGCTGCAACTGTTCTCATTGTTGCTGCAGAACCTGCAAGGTTTCCGGTCAAAGCGCAACAAATGTTTCCTATTCCTTGACTGGCAAGCAAACGTTTTGGAGGTACTTGAATTTTTGTTACAGACGTGCACACCAAACCTGTTAGTAAACTTTCTGATGAAAAAATAATTGCCAAAATTATTGAATAATGAAAATATGCTATAAAATCATGTAAATTCGTGTGTGGAATATGAATTGATGGTAATGATACTGAAATTTGAGAAATTCTTTCAATATTTAACCCCATTTTTATTGAAATAAATGTGCAAAGAATTAACGCTAAAATCTGTGATGGAACGTATTTATTCCATTTTTTAGGAAACCCGAATACGATTAACAGTGCTAGAGCTCCTATTGCAAGAGCTTGAGGGTTTAGTGACGCTCCGGTTTTTACGAGGTTTTCAAGACTTTCAATTGTATTGGAACAAGATTTCAACCCAAATAATGGGTTTAATTGCATAATTATAATAATTACTCCAACACCGTTCATAAATCCTGAAATTACCGGATATGGTACATATTTTACAATCTCAGGTAATTTGGTAAGAGAAAGCAATATTTGTAAAATCCCTGCCATAAATATAATAAAAACAACAGTGTCAAAATTTTGGTTTAGCGCATGCATAACAGACGCTATAACAATTGCTACAGGACCTGTAACCCCTGAAATCATAGGAACTTTAGTGCCTAATTCCCCAGCAACAAAACAGAGAATTATTGCGCCCCAAATGCCTGCACTTGCTCCGAAACCGGTTGCAACTCCGAATGCTAGAGCTTGCGGTAATGTTATTATTGCGGCGTTTAAACCTCCTAAGATATCCCCTGAAAATATTTGTAATCGTTCTTTAAAATTCATAGCGGTATTATAAATGAACTTTGTGATATAATCAAGTAAAAAGAGAGGGGAAATTATGGAAAATTTAAACAAACATATTGAACATACACTTTTAAAACAAGATGCCAAATTAGAAGATTTTACAAAACTATTTAATGAAGCAAAAGAACACCAATTTTTAGGTGTTTGTATTAATCCTGCTTATGTGAAATTGGCAAAAGAAAATTTAAAAAACAATGACGTAAAAGTTGTTACTGTTGTTGGATTTCCTCTTGGAGCAAACAGAAGCGATGTCAAAGCTTATGAAACATCAAAAGCTGTAGAAGACGGTGCTGATGAAATTGATATGGTAATTAATGTTACAGCACTAAAAAATAAAGATTATGATTTCGTTGTAAATGATATAAAAACAGTCAAATCCGCTTGCCAAAACAAGCCTTTAAAAGTTATTTTGGAGACTGATTTATTAGAAAAAGATGAAATTAAAAAAGCTTGTGAGTTATGTGTTGAAGCAAAAGCAGATTTTGTAAAAACATCAACAGGTTTTGTAAAAGGCGGTGTTGGTGCAAAAGTGGAAGATGTTAAATTGATGTATGAAACAGTTTTTCCACACGGATTAAAAGTAAAAGCTTCTGGCGGAATTAGAGATAAAGAAACTGCAATCAAGATGATTGAAGCAGGTGCGGAGAGATTAGGTACAAGTTCCGGTGTAAAAATCGTTTCATAAACAGGCTTTGCCTCTATAAGATTTTGACCATGTTATAATATTCATTAAGGAATAAAATATGGGTGATGAAGATAAACAGTTTGATGCCACCCCGAGAAAACTCGAGCAGGCTAGAAAAGAAGGTCAGGTTGTTAAATCAAAAGATTTTTCAACCGCTATTTCATTGCTGATTTTGTTTTCGGTAATCTTTGGATTAGCGCCATTTATTTGGGATCAAATTGTTCAGCTTTACACGCTCTTGTATGAGCAAATCCCAAATGCTCATATCGATCAAGTTGGGCTGACTTATATTTTTACTATTACAACAAAATGTGCGGCATTAATTATTGGGCCTATACTCTTTATAGCTTGGTTTATCGCAATTATGGCAGATTTTATTCAAGTCGGTCCGCTTGTTGCGACAGCACCTCTTATGCCTAAACTGGATAAACTTAATCCAACCAAGTATTTTAAAAATATTATGTCAATAAAGACGCTTTTTGAATTATTTAAGAATATTTTAAAAGTTGTTCTGCTTGGTTATATTGGTTGGAGCGTTTATATGCAACATATTGAAAATATTCTAATGCTTGCTTCTATTGATAATAACTTTGCAGTAATGATTGAGTTTGGAAAGCTTATTACAGACTTTATTTTTAAAGCATGTATTGCTTTTTTAGTGATTGCTGCTGCTGATTATGGGGTTACAAAATGGAAGTTTTTGAAAGATCAAAAAATGTCTTTCAAAGAAATTAAAGATGAATACAAAAACACAGAAGGTGATCCGAATGTAAAAGCGGCACTTCGTCAACGACGAATGCAAATGCTTCAACAAGGTATGATGGATGCTGTTCCGGACGCAGATTTTGTTGTAACAAATCCTACGCATATTGCTTGTGCATTGAAATATAAAGCGGAAGAAATGGCTTCTCCCATGCTTATTGCTAAAGGTACAGAACTAATTGCAAAAAAAATTATTAAGATTGCAAAAGAACACCAAATTCCGGTTATTGAGAACGCACCTGTTGCACGTGCGCTTTTTAAAATGGTTGATTTAAACCAGCAAATTCCGCCAGAATTGTATAAGGCTATTGCAGAAATACTACTTTTTGTTTACAAGTTGAAAAATACACCAAATAAAGGTACAATGAAATAAATTCCATGCTAATATGGATATATAATCATGGTTATGCAAAATAAAAATAGATTACAAGAATATATAGACATAGTTCAAAAAGTTGCCAGAGTCGAGCACAGGCGCATTCCTCAGCATATGGTTGATTACGAGGAATTAGTTTCTATCGGGATTTTGGCTGTTCAAGTTTTAGTAAAAAACAAAACGCCTGAGCAACTTGAAAAATATAATGCAGCATATATCGCAACTGCAGTTAGATGGGCTATTAGAAATGAATTAAGAATTCGATACAAATGGTACTCTTTGAAACATAAGTCTGATGATGAAATAGATCCGGATGAAGCTGTTGAAGGCATGGACATGCAAAAAGCAAAAGTCCGTGAAGCTGTTTACGAAACTATTTTGTCCATTGATGGTTTGGCTGCAGCGGCAAGTGATAATGATTCTCCGTTTGATTTCTTAAAAGATCCTCATGCTCAACCAGATGAAAGTGCTGAGATTACAGAAATGGGTAGAATGATAAGAGCTGCTATTGCAAAACTTCCTGCAAAAGAAAGAACTGTTGTTGAATATAGATTTTATAGAAATATGCAGGTTAAAGACATTGCTAAACAGATTGGTTTGTCTCCATCTCGTGTTACTCGTATTGTTCAATCTTCATTAAATGCTGTAAAAGAGTATCTGAATGAGCATGAACAATATGGCTATTAACTTTAAGAATTTATTTTGCAAATATTAAATTAAGCTTTTGTATAAGTTTAAATATTCTGCTGTACTCTTTTTCCACGAAAAATCAGCTTCCATCGCAGATTTTCTCATTGCGTTGAATGTATAGTTATCTGCGTAAACCCCAAGGGCGCAACGAATAGCTTCCATCATGTCCCATCCAGTGTAACCCCAAAATTTAAAACCATTAGAATTATCAAGCGGATAGCCAGTTACTGTATCTTCTAGCCCTCCAGTTGCTCTTACAACTGGTAAAGATCCGTATCTCATAGCTATTAATTGGCTTAATCCGCAAGGTTCAAATTTTGAAGGCATTAAATAAAAATCGCTTCCAGCATATATTTGATTAGCTAAATCTCCGCGATAACCAATGTATGCACGAATATTAGATGAATTGTTTGAAAGCCAAATCAGTAAATTTTCATAATCTTTTTCTCCGCTTCCTAAAAATACAAAATCGGCATTTATATTTTTTAATTCCTCTTGACATTCTCTAATTAAATCAATACCTTTTTGCCCAACAAGCCTTGATACCATTGCAAAAAGAGGGCGTTCTGGGTTGTATTCTAGTCCAAATTCTTCACAAACTCTTTTTTTATTTTCTTCTTTATTATCTAATGACTTAACATCATATTTTTTTACAATAGTTTTGTCTGTTTTTGGATTAAATACGTCATAATCAATTCCGTTTAAAATTCCGACGAGTTTTCCTTGGTTCATGCGTAAAGTATAATCCATGCCCTCGCCGTATTCTTCAGTTAGTATTTCTCTTGCATATGTAGGAGAAACTGCAATAACTTTATCAGAATAATTAATTGCTCCTTTCATCCAATTTACTTTTCCATAATGTTCAACACCATGTTCGTTGTAAACTATGTCTTTGCGCATATTTGCAAAATCAAGAACATCATCAAACCACACGCCTTGATACGCAAGATTATGAATTTCGAATACACATTTTGTATTTTTCCAAAAATCGTCAAATCTGTAATTGCTATGTAAATAAACAGGTATCATTGCGGTATGCCAATCGTTAGCATGGATAACATCTGCTTTAAAGTTCAAGAGTTTTGCATATTCCATTGTCGCTAATGAAAATGCGATATATCTTTCATGTTCATATTTAGGGTCAAGCCATTTTGGATAAACATCTTTAAAACAAGAAAAATACCAATCATTGTGAACAAAAAACACATTAATATTAGTATTTGGCAATTTACACATAAATAATTTAAATTTATGTCCCATTCCTCCAAAAGTTAACCACATTTCGGAATTTTCGAGTTCTTTTATTCCCCATTTTTTAGTATCAATAAGTCCATGTAGAGGTGTAAAAATTGCAATTTCTGCCTCTTTTTCTAAATGTTTCGGCAAACTTCCAACTACATCTGCAAGACCTCCAGCCTTTGAAAAAGGTGCTACTTCTGATGCTACAAATAAAATTTTCATTCTGCCTCACTTTCAAAATTAGTTAATTGAGCATTTGCTACAATGTCACTGTTTTCTGTCTCTTCTTCTACTGCAATATAATGATTTTCATCTGTGTCAAATTCAAAATTTATTCCATATCTTTCTGAAATATATCTTGCATGACTAATACAAATATCAGCTTTATCGTATTGTTTCTTAAACATCATTATTTTATACATATTATACTTGAATAACATTAAAAGATATGGGCTGGTTGTATCAGTTTTTTCTAATTGAATAAGAGAATTATTAACTATTCCAAACACAACATCATATCTGTTTTGCATTAAATGTAATTCGCTCATAACAAACCAAGCTAAATATAATAGGGTGGTCATCCCATTATTGTTTGTTTCCTTGATTATTTTATAAATTATTGAATCAGCTTTTTCAAAAGAATTTAACTTCATGTATGCATAACCAATCATTAAATCACAGAATAATTCGAGAAAATGCAATTTATTATTGTTTGCAAAAAGTTTGGCTCTATAAATGTTTTCAGCAAACTTTGTATAACCTTCGTTTAATTCTGAAAAAGCACAAATTATATTATAAATAACACTTCCAAATCTGTCTGTATCTGATATTTGGTCAGAAATTTCTGGAATTTGTTTGCCGTGTAACAAGTTTTGTAAAGCAATAAACAAATCAAATGATTCCGGTATACAATGTAAATCTGCTCTTAAAATTTTCAGAAATTCTTCTACATTTCCGCTAAGAGAAAGTACGTTGGCAAGAGCTACATATCCTGCCGAATCAATTATTAAATTTTGGAAATCTTCATCTGACATATAATCCGGTTTTAAATGAGATATAGTTTCATCATTTATGATATTCAAAACTTTGTAACCAATTTCTAAACAATCTGTTAAAGCTCCAATATTGAATAAAATCTGAATATGTATAACAGACATTAAAAAGAAATAACTGTTAAAATTTTCATCATTAGGATTCAATGAAGATGGAGGAATTAGAGATAAAACTTTGTGGGTTAGTTCCAAAGCGTGGTTATAGTCTCCAACGAGCAAGTTCCCATTAATCATTTTATTGCAGAGCAAAATTATATCATCTGCATTCGCTGTTTTTTCTAAATTTTTTAATGTCCTTTCTGCAATGCTAGCTGTTTTCTCTGGAATATATTCGTAAAGATTGCTGGAAATATTTTGGTAAAGAAGTTTTTTGTATTCCTCTATTTCTTCAAATTTTTCAGGATCATTATTTTGGTTTAAAAGTTGAATAACTTTATCTGTACAATTCAAGTATGCGTTAAAATCACCTAAAGAAAGGCATATTTCAGCAAGCTGTTCCCATTGACTGCGCTCTTTATCCGTTTTTTGTAACAATCCGTATAAATAAGCTTTTATTGGGCTAGGCATTCCTTCATCGAAAACTTTTTCAAATAAATCTTCTGCAACATTTTCTAAATAAATTTTGCTTATTGTTGATAAAAGATTATTTCGAAGCAAATTATAATTAGGGAAATAAATGCAATTGTTATATTGATATAAAAATCCCATATTAGAAAGTTTTTCTATTAATTCATTAAGATTTGAATAATTTAAGCTTTGAATGGTTGAAATATCAACACGAGTTCCAAGTAAGACTAGTGAAGTTAAAAATTTCATCGCATTAGCATCATCTTGCAATAGATTTAAACGCCTTGCAACAAGTTTATCTAAGCTGGATGGAATAATAATCGTTTTAGGATCAATCATTTCAATGCTATCTTCTCTAATGGCAAAAACGCCGGATTCTATTAAATATTGAATTGCGATATCAATAAATAAACTACTTCCGCAAGCATATTTGGCAACTCTTTGGAAATAAAAATTATTTAGTACATCTTTATAAAAAACTTTATTTTCTTCTATTAGTTTCTCAAAAGAAGTCGGTTTAAGAGTTATTTCAGTGTAATAAGGTTTGCTTAACAAGAAATGACAGTCTTTATGTAAAGAGAAATCTTTGTTGTGAGATATTAAAAAGCTAATATCAAGTTGTTCAAAAGCTTCAAACAAATATTTTAAAACATCATACGAGCTTGAGTCAATTTTTTCAAAATCTTCAATATATATCAATGTTTTAGGGATAATTTGTAATAAAGTTAAGAAAATATCAAAATAAATATATCTTGTATCTTCAGCTTTGTCGCTTTCTCTTTTTTGTAAAGAGATTAAGTCTTTAATTAAGCCGTCAGGGTCTACAGATGCAAACATTGAAAAATCGTTTTCGAAAAACAATTTTTGAGAAACAGTGTATTCAAAAATTGCAGAAACTAAATCTCTAAAAAATGAATATGGGGAATATTTCATTTCTTCATAACAAGTTAGTGTAATAATATTATCGAACTTGCCAATTTCTCCAATAGTATTCAATACTTTTAGAGTGTAGGGTTTATACATTTCTGCAGTTTTGATAGTTACAATACCTTTCGGTATTGTTTGAAATTTATTCATTATATGAAATAGAACATCTATGTTTTCAGTCCTAATAAAGTCACAATTAATTTGTTCAAAATTTATTGTTTCAATGTCATAGATAGCATCCGGATCTTTGGGTGAATCAAGGTTGTTTAAAGCTTCTCCATCCATTTTGTCTTGTTCTATCAACATGTTTTGGACAAAATTTGGTACTTCAATTTCATTATCAACCTCTTCTTCCGGCCATTCAACTTTAACATATTGTCTTAAATCAATTTCGTAAAACATAAGCATTTCATCTTTTACCATCACTGAATTAAGTGGAGATAAAGAGTATTCAGAACCTATTACATTTGCAACATGATCATCTGTTAAGATTTGGAATGTGTTTAGTATTTTGTCTGTTTTTTGAGTCGCATTTTGATTTATAAGACTTATGTTATAGCCGGAATCAAAATCATTAGGGTTGTCTTCAGTGTTTCTTTTTAATATAAACATGTTACAGCGAACTGTCGCATTTTTTTTGTTTGTAAGTTTGCAGTTCATTGCTGTAATCAAATTTAGTAAATCAATTGCTGTTTTTACTGCTGTCTCAACAGAACTTCCAAATGTATAATCTTTGTCACATCGAATGATACAAGTTTTGTTGATAATTTGTCTTCGCAGTCCAATAGATTTAGTATAATCATAGATTATTTTATCCAAATTAATCTTGAACTTGTTAAAAAGTTTTGCAGAGCCAAGACAAGTCCTCATTTCATCCATATTAGGGAAATCAATGGTTAGAATTGCAAAATCATCAGTATTGGCCTCATTTTGTATAACACTTTTTTCTAAATCATATCCACATTTGCGACATTTTTTTGATGCAGTTTGATTTACTTTGCCACAATTATGGCATTTTGTAATAATGGTATATCCACATTTTTTACAAGTATTTGTCGTGTTAATTGTCTTGCATATCGGACAAGCAAGTTTTAACACTTTCTTGCAATTAGGACAAACCATTGCCTTATCATCAATTTCTAAACCGCATTTTGGACATTCCATAATTGGATTATACCACTTCTTTCTGAAACAATCTTAATTATATCTTATTCCGGCTTCTTTCATTCTTCTAATACATTCTTTAATTGTTTCAACATCTTTAGTTAAAGCAACGCGGAAATATCCTTCACCGTATTTCCCATATCCATTTCCAGGTGGAACGACTACGTGAGCTTTTTCAAGCATTATTGTTACAAATTCTTCAGATGTCATTCCGTGAGGAACAGGAAGCCACAAATAAAAAGTAGCTTTTGATGGCTTGATATTCCAGCCAAGTTCTTTAAATCCTTCTTCAGCAGTATCTCTACGTTCTTGATACATCTTATTCAAGTCATTGATATATTTTTCATCAACAGTAAACGCAGTAGTTGCAGCTTCTTGAATAGCTTTGAATGTGCCGGAATCAATATTATTTTTTATTGTTCCTAAAGCTTTTACCGCATCTGAATTTCCGCATACAAAGCCAACTCTCCAGCCCGTCATATTATATGATTTTGAATGAGAATAAAATTCAATTGCAACATCTTTAGCCCTTTCAACTTGTAATACGGATGGAGCTTTATAGCCATCAAAAGTCATTTCTGAATAAGCCATATCAGAGCAAAGTAATATATCGTATTTTTTACAAAAATCAACAGCTTTTTTCCAAAAATCCAAGTCAGCTACTGCACTTGTTGGGTTATTTGGGTAATTTAAAAACATCAATTTAGATTTTTTAGCTACGTCTTCTGGAATTTTATCAAAATCAGGAAGATAACCATTTTCTTCTAATAAAGGCATTTCAAAAGGAGTTCCGCCTGCAAAAATCGTTGCATTATGATATACAGGATAGCCGGGATCCGGAACTAGTGTATAATCTCCTTTGTCAACAAAAGCAAAGAAGATATGAGCGATTGCCTCTTTTGAACCAATATTTGCAAGCATTTCTGTATCAGGGTTTAATTCAACGCCAAAACGTCTTTTCATCCAATCACAAGCCCCTTTTCTAAACCCCTCTGTCCCGTTATAAGGTGGGTAGTCGTGGTTTTTAGGGTTGTCGATTGCTTTGTGCATTGCATCAACAACAGGTTGTAATGTTGGAGAGTCAGGATCACCAATTCCTAAACTTATAATATCAATCCCTTTAGCCTTAGCCTCAGCTATTTTTCTATCTATTTCTGCAAATAAATATGGCGGGATTTGTTCTAAACGTTCTGATACTTTCATTACTTCTCCTTCTTAATAAATTATGCTATACATTAATTTTATGGTAACATGAATATATAGGAATTTCAAATAGAAAAAAGACTTTTATAGAGGGATAAATGAGCATAATTGCAGATGATAATGATTTTGAAAGCAAACCGATAGCAGAGAAAAAGAAAACCTCTGTAATTAAATCAGAAGCTATTGATAATGATAAAAATTTTGAAAATTGTATTAGGCCGAAAACTTTTGATACATATATCGGACAATCTGCATTAAAAGAAACTTTAAAAATATCAATTAAAGCGTCTAAAAAAAGAGAACTCCCTCTTGATCATCTTTTGTTTTATGGGCCTCCAGGGTTAGGAAAAACAACTCTAGCAGGGGTTATTGCAGAGCAAATGGGTGTTGATATAAAAATAACATCAGCTCCCGCGCTAGAGCGACCAAGGGATATTATTGGAATTTTGATGTCTTTAAAAGGCGGTGAAATTTTGTTTATTGATGAAATTCATCGATTAAACAAAGTTGCAGAAGAAATTCTCTATCCAGCAATGGAAGATTTTTTCCTAGATATGACAACAGGAAAAAGTCAAACAGTAAAGACATTACGCGTTCCACTCCCCAAATTTACTCTAATTGGAGCAACTACAAAAGCTGGAGAACTATCCGGCCCGCTACGTGACAGGTTCGGGATAATTCATCGTTTAGAGTTTTATACAGAAGATGAACTGGCACAAGTAATAAAAAGAACTGCTGGAATTTTAAATATTGAAATTACCGAAGAAGGTGCACATGCAATTGCTAAACGTTCTCGAGGAACACCGCGCATTGCGAATAGATTAGTCAAGAGAGTTTCAGATTACGCACTGGTAAAACATGATGGCAAAATTACAGAAGATGTTGCAAATAAATCATTAGATATTCTAAAAATAGATAATTACGGTTTAGATAATACTGATAGAAGTCTTTTGCGTTTGATAATAGAGAAATATGATGGCGGGCCTGTTGGAATAGAAACAATTGCTGCTGCTATAGGTGAAGATGTTAAAACAATAGAAGATGTTTGTGAACCTTTTCTGTTGCAATCAGGTTTGTTGCAAAGAACTCCGAGAGGAAGAAAAGTTTCTCCTGCAACATATCGGCATCTTGGGTACAAAAATGCAAGTATAAATGAACAAAAACAGTTGTTCTAAAAAAAGATTACTCTTTTGGTTAAGAGCAATCTTTTTTTTGTAGATCTTTTAAGCTTTTAATCTTATTGTCTTAATTTTCTCAAAGCTTCCAGCTCGTCTTGGAACGGAGAAATTTTTACCAATTTTTCAATAATTTTTGGCATTTGTTCACAAACATAATCAATTTCTTTTTCGGTTGTATATCTGCTTAATGAGAAACGAATACTGCCATGAACAGCCGTAAATGGTACATTCATGGCCCTAAGAACATGAGATGGTTCTAAAGAGCCAGATGTGCAAGCACTACCAGAACTTGCGCAAATACCTAAATCGCTCAAGTGAAGAAGCATTAATTCGCCCTCTATATATTCAAAGCCAATATTGGTAGTATTTGGAACTCTATTAAGAATACCTGCATTTATTCTTGAGTTAAACACATTTTTTACAATATTTTGTTCCAGTTTATCGCGTAATCTTTTAATTTCTGTTGTTTCATATTTAAGAGCATCTGTCGCAAGTTCGGCAGCTTTTGCCATTCCTACAATATAAGGAACATTCTCAGTTCCTGCGCGTTTCCCGCGTTCTTGGTGTCCACCGATTATTAACGGTGTTATCAATGTTTTTGAATTTACGTACAAAGCACCAATGCCTTTTGGGGCGTGAAATTTATGTCCGGAAATTCCCATCATATCAACGCCTAGATCTTGAACATCAATTGCTAATTTTCCGGTTACCTGAACTGCGTCAACGTAAAATTTTGTTTGCGGATTTTTTGATTTAATAATTTCCGAAATCTTTTTAATCGGGAAAACAACACCTGTTTCGTTGTTAGCGTACATTACAGAAACCAAAGCTGTATCATCGCAAATTGCTTCTTCAAGCTGTGCTAAATCGAGCTCTCCATTTGAATTAACTCCGATATAGTCAACCCTGTATCCCTCTTTTTCAAGAGCTCTATACAAATTCAAAACGCAAGGGTGTTCAACTTTTGTCGTGATAATATGGCGCTTATTTTTGTTCATATTCAAAACGCCACGAATGCCTGTGTTTGCACTTTCAGAACCGCAAGACGTGAAAATAATCTCTTTTTCATCTTTTGCATTGAAAAAATCTTTAAGAACGCCACGAGCATCTCTTACGGCATGGTTTGAACGTTTTGCAAATTCATAAACGCTTGATGGGTTTGCATATTCTTCTTTAAAATATGGAAGCATAGCTTCTAATACTTCCGGAGCAACTTTTGTTGTTGCGTTATTATCTAAATATATTAAGCTCATTTTTATACCTCTACAACTTCGATATTTTGGTCAACTGCGTCTCTTAAAGTTCTTTCGACAAAAGCTTTAAGAGTAAGATGAGAATTTTTACAACCGGAGCATTTGCCACGAAGTTTTACCATTACTTTGTTATCTTGTATGTCAACAAGAGTAATATCGCCACCGTCTTTTCTCAATTCCGGAGAAACTTGGTTTTCAATAACATTATTTATTTTAAGAATTTTTTGAGCAGGAGTAAGAGTTTGAACCTCTTCCTTGCCTTCTTTTTTATAATAAGTATCGATTATATCTTGAATTACTGCTTTACATCTTCCGCAAGCACCACCTGCTTTTGTGTAATTTGTAATTTCTTCAACAGTTTTTAAACCATTAATTTTGATAGCATCCCAAATTACATTTTCAGTAACTCCAAAACATGTGCAAACAATCTTTTCGCCAGCTTTTGGAGAGTTTTCTTCGTTTCTTAAATCGTCTAAATCTGTGTAATCGTCAAAGTTTTTAAGCGCATCTTCCAAAGCTTCATAACCCATGACTGAGCAATGCATTTTTTCAGGAGGAAGTCCGCCTAGTTCATCAGCTATATCTTTATTGGTAATCTTTTTTACCTCATCAACAGTTTTTCCAATAATCATTTCTGTTAAAATACTAGAACTCGCAACAGCAGAACCACAGCCAAAAGTCTGAAATTTTGCATCAGTAACAATGCCGTCTTTAATTTTTAAATAAATTTTTAAAGAGTCTCCGCAAGCCAAAGAACCGGCTTCTCCAATAGCGTCTGCATTGTCAATTTTTCCAACATTTCTAGGGTTTCTATAATGATCTATAACTTTATCTGAATAATCCCACATATATTTTGTCCTTATATTATCTATCTTGCTATGATTATATTTTATAATAAAAAAAATTATGAGAGTAGAGATTAATATAAAATTAATTATTGTTAAATATTATTGACAAAGTGTCCTGTATGCAGTACAATACTAATATGGTATCTTATAAAATTGAGTACTTAATAACGCCTACTGGTAAAACGCCAATTATAGAGTGGCTTAATTCTTTAGATAATTCTACTCGAAAACGTATTGCTCAAAGAATTTTGAGGCTTGAAGATGGAAATTTCGGGGATTCAAAAAAAATATCTAATGACATTTCAGAACTTCGTTTTACCATTGGAAAAGGTTATAGAGTATATTACACAGTAGTTAATAACATTGTAGTATTGTTAATTAATGCAGGTGACAAATCACAACAATCAAAAGATATACTCAAAGCACAGAAACTTCTTAATGAATGGAGATTAAATAATGAATAACACCGGTTCTTTTAATGAATACATCTTAAATGATTTAAAAACTGACGCAGACATTAAAGAATGGATTAATATCGGATTTGAGGAATTTCTTGAAGATAATGATCTGAATTCTTTTGTAAAAGCGCTTGAATACGCCGTAAGAGCAAAAGACTCTATTTCTGGGATTTCTAAAAAAACTGGGATTTCAAGAAGTAACTTGTATGCTATTTTTAATGGACAACAACAACCGCAATTGTCCACAACTTTGAAAATATTAAAAGAATTAGGTTTTTCTATAAAAGTTGCATAATTTACCCAATCGGAATTGTAGCTTTCTTTGCTGAATGCGACGCAGGGAAATTTTTGATAAGAGGGACTTTTAGCTCTTCAAAGATATAATTTATATCTTCTTCAATATCTAAAAAATCACCAATAGCAACGGCTTCTACATTTTTACGAAGTTTTTCAATATTGAATAATTGTGTTACCATTTTATCTATTTTGTATGGAGGTTCATTTAAATCTTCTAAGAACAAAGTAAACTTAAAATCCGGTATAAAATCTTGACCGCAGAGTGAAACAAGCGTTGACAAGTTTCCACCCCAAAATTTCCCGTCATAATCAAATTTTCCTTGCTGAACTGTTTGAAAAAATTTATCTATTGTGTAGTCACAAACTTTTTCTTGTCCAAAATCACTCATAATCATAGGGCCTGAAAAAGTTGATAATCCTGCTCTTTTCAAAAACATTGCATTTAATGCCGTAATATCTGAATATCCGCAAAAAATCTTTGGATTTTTTCTAATTATGTCATAATCAATTTTATTAATTAAACGAATAGCCCCATAACCGCCTCTGAGAGCAATTATCGCATTGACAGATTTATCCAAAAACATTTCTTGCAAAGCATCAAGCCGTTCTTCATCAGAACCTGCAAGATAGTGATTTTTAGAGTAAACATTTTTTGCAAGTTTTACATTAAAACCTCTATTCTCAAAGAATTTTATTCCTCGTTTAAGATTTGTATCATCTTCTCCCATTGCTCCTGATGGAGCTAGAATTCCGATAGTATCACCATTTTTTAATAATGCCGGCTTAATAATGTTCATATTTTCCCCATAATTCTCATAATTATGTTATCATATTACCATGAACGAAAAATATATACCTTTATACAGAAAATATCGTCCGCAAAAATTGGAAGAAGTTGTTGGACAAGAACATATTAAAAAAGCATTAAGAAACGCAATAGAGCTTGATAAAATTTCTCATGCATATCTTTTTACAGGTCCGAGAGGGACAGGAAAAACTTCAACTGCTCGTATTTTTGCTAAATCTCTAAACTGTAAAGAAGGCCCAACTATAAATCCTTGTGGAGTGTGCGAAAACTGTATTGATATTACAAATTCTACTCCGATGGATGTTATTGAAATAGATGCTGCGAGCAATAGAAAAGTAGAAGATGCGCAAAACATTTTGGAAAAAGTAATGTATGCTCCTGTAAACAGCAGATACAAAATTTATATTATAGACGAAGTTCATATGTTGTCTACAACCGCCTTTAACGCGTTATTAAAAACATTGGAAGAACCTCCTAAAAATGTAATATTTATTCTTGCAACAACAGAAGTGCACAAAGTTTTGGACACAATCAAAAGTCGTTGTCAAAGATTTGATTTTAAACGTATTACGACTGATGATATTGTAAAACATCTTCGCTATATTGCCGATAATGAAAAAATTAATATTACCGATGATGCACTATTTACTATTGCCAAAAATTCGGCTGGTGGAATGCGTGACAGTATAGCTCTTTTAGATCAATTGAGTGTGCTTGATGGAGAAGAAGCAATTTCAACAGATGATATCAATAATCTTTTGGGACGTTTATCTTTTGATACGCTTAATTCTCTTGCAGATAAAATCGTAAAATCTGAGCCACAGAACGCAATTGAGGATTTGGAAAAAATTTATAACTCCGGAAATGAACCTGTTCAAATTTTGACAAACTTGATGGATTATTTAAAAAATCTATTGATTATTAAAAATTGTCGAAAAGAAATAGCTTTTGAATTAACTCAAGCAAACGATGCACAAGTAAAAGCTTTAATAGAACAAGCAGAAAATCTGGAAACACATCAAATAGTATTTTTAATTGATAAATGCTCTGAATACATTAAAGAATTGAAGCTTACAAACAATCCTCGTTTGTGGTTAGAGGTTGCAATAATAGATTTGGCTAACTTAACCGAAAATACATCTCTTGTAGAACTTCAAAATAGAGTTGCAAGACTTGAGGGTGGAACTATTCAACCGGTGAAAGTCGCTACATATAAAACTGCACCATCTCCAGTTTTAAAACCGGAAATTGGCCATGCTAAACCTGATGTTGTTATGCAAAAAGAAGTTGAACATGTTCAAACTCAAAAACCAAAACAACTGATTTCAGAACCTGTTTCGCCAACAAAAACCGTTGAAGAACAAGCGCCTGTCGATAATGACGATTTTTCACCTATGCCAAAATCAAAACCGCTTGACAGTAGTGATGTGTCAGTTTTGTGGGGACAACTATTGACGCTAATTCAAAGTCCACCGACAAGAGCTCTTTTGAAACAATGGGCAAATCCAATTAAAATAGCTCCTGATGAGACTGTTTTATCAATGAAAAACGAAATTTTCTTAAATCAGGTTCAAAGTGGAAGCAAAAAACAAGCAATTATTGAAGCGTTAGACAGTTTGTTTAGTCAATCAAATTCAAATGTAGTTGTTCGTCTTCCTCATCCGGATGACACACAAGTGAAACCAAGTACTGTTTCAGCACAGCCTGTCAGGCAATCTCAGCCAAAACCACAAATAAAACAATCTCCGGTTATGAAACATGTGGAAAAAGTCCCTGAAGTAGAAGCAGAAGAAGTTGAAGAATTAAGGGAAGAGGCTGTAAAATCTGCCAAAGTAGATACGGCATCAAAGATAGAAGCTTCTCTCCATTCTGATAATGTAAATATGGTTATGGAACTTTTTGACGGGAAAGTTATTGAATAGGATAGTAAGTTAATAAAATATCCGGTTCAAATTGCTGAATTTTTGTTATTTTAAAGTTTAAACTATTGTTTATATCATCAATTTGTTGAAAATCAAAGCAAGATAGTGAATTGTTATCACCTGTGATTTTTGGTGCTATAAAGTGGTAAATTTTGTCGGCATGCTTTAGTGCAGAACCGGCAAGGTGTCCGCCACTTTCTACTAAAACACTTTTAATTCCAAGTTCAAATGCTTTTTGGAAAACAAAATTTAAGTCAAGTTTTTCGTTTTTTATCGGGGTTTTGATAAAATTTATACCACCCTCAAACATATCAAGAGTTTCATTGAATAGATAAATTTCCCCGTTTTTATAAATTGGCGCTTCAAGATTAGTGCGGAGTTTTTTGTCTAAAACTATTTTCTTTCTATGTAACATTGTCGGGTTGTCTTCAAGAATTGTTGAAGAAGAAGTCATGATAGCATCATATTGATTTCTGATTTTTTTTACTTCTTCTCTCGCCAGTTCTGAAGTTATCCATTTTGAAGAACCGTTAGAAGTTGCCGTTTTTCCATCTAGAGTTGTTGCTGTTTTTATTGCTACGAATGTTTTGTTCTGGGTCATATTTTTTATGAAAACTTCATTTAAAACTTCACATTCATTTTTAAGAACATCTTCAATAACTTCTATTCCGGCTTTTTTAAGTTTTCGAATTCCGTTTCCGGCAACGATAGGGTTAACATCCTGCATTCCAATAACAACACGTTTTAAGCCTCTTTCAATAATTAAATCTGCACAAGGAGGTGTTTTTCCATGATGAGAACAAGGTTCAAGGTTTACGATTAAAGTTCCACCTTTTTCTTCTCCATTATTAAGTTTTAGGAGTGCATCTCGTTCTGCATGGTTATCACCATATTTGTGGTGATAGCCGGTAGAAATTTCGTTTCCGTTTTTATCTAACACGACACAACCAACCATAGGATTAGGCGAAGTTTGTCCTGCTCCATTACTGGCGAGTTCTATACATTTTTTCATATAGTTTTCATAATCCATATTTGTATTGTATAATAAAAAAGTTGATTATAGAACAAAAGGAGAGTTTTATGGATTTAAAGTATATTGGTCATAGTGCTTTTGAATTTGCATTGAAAGAAAAATCTATTTTGGTTGATCCTTATGTTAGTGTAAACCCTAATTATAACTGGCATGAAAGGAATATAACAGATATTTTCTTAACTCATGCTCATGGAGATCATTTAGGTCAAGCAATTGAAATAGCAAAAGAGAAAGATGCAACAATTACGGCTGCATTCGAGCTTGCTAATTATTTAAAAGAACAAGGTTGTAAGGTTCGTTCTGTAGGATTTGGGGCTTGGATTAATTATGATTGGGGCAGAGTTGTTTTTGTTCCTGCTTTTCATTCAAGCTCTTTGCCTGATGGAAGATACGCAGGAGAGGCTGCCGGTATAATTTTTGATATTGATGGTGTAAAAATTTATCATGCCGGAGATACTTGTTTAACAGGGGAAATGAAAACATTAAAAGAACTTTATAGACCAAATATAGCATTGTTACCAATCGGCGGAAATTATACAATGGATGTTGAACACGCAGCAGTCGCTGCTGATTGGCTTGGAGCACAAACGGTTATTCCAATGCATTATAATACATTCCCAGAAATTCAAGCAGATTTACAAAAATTTATGCAATTAATTCAGGTTAATAATTCAAATTGTATAATTTTAGACCCAAATAAGATTGATGGTTAATCTAAAATATAAAACAATAAAAAATCGACTATCTATTGATAGTCGATTTTGTTTTTATGTTGTTGTGTAAAATTATGCGTTACGATTGCCTAATAAAAGATTTCCAAGGAAACCGACTGCGGCAGCAATACCACCGACAATCAATGCCATTTTTGTTTTTCCTTCTTTTGGAATAGCGTTTTTGATTTTTTCAAATGCTTCTGTAATTTCTTTTTTACCTACTAGCTCAGAAAGTTTGCTTGATTTAACATTGTTGAAGTTTTCACTCGCTTTTGTTGCCGCTTCTTTAAGTGCTTTTTGACTTCCGGCATTCTCTGCTAATTTATTAAATTCTGTTGTGCGAGCATTTCTTAGTGCCTTTGTAGCTTCGCGAACAGCATTCATTTCTTTTTTTACTTCGCTGTTAAATGTTTGAGCATTAACTCTAGCTTTTGCTAATTTTTTTGCTGCTTCTGCTTTTACTGCATCTGTACCATTTTTAGCTGCTGCAAATTCTGCTTGAGCCTCTTTTAATTCTTTTGCAATATTTTCTGCTTTATATTTTTTATCCCCAATTTTTACTTCTTTGTTGTTTAGTGTTTCTTGGGCTTTATCAATGGCTTCTTGTAATTTGTCTTGGTTTTCAACAGTTAAAGTCGCAATTGCATTGTTCATTTTACCGTTAGCATTTCTTAGAAGATTTTTTTCATTAGCACCAGCGTTTTTGTATTCTTGAGCTGCATCTTGTAATGTTTTTGCTGCAGCAGCATCTTTTTTAGTTACTGCTTCTGATTTAAAAGTATCAGGGTCTTGTTTAAATACTTGTTCTAAAGTTGGTCTTTTACCACCTAGTAAGTAACCTCCGGTTGCACCAAGCCGAGTCCGACTCCCCCTGCAATTGCACCCGGCAACACGCTACGAGTTTGTGGTTGAGCGTTAACTCCATTCATTGCATCTACTGACATAATTCTACCTTTCAAATTTTTTCACACACACCTTATATTATTATAAAAACTAAAAAAATATAAAAATTGTTATTTTTTGTATAAATATAAAGATATATTATAAAAATTTGTTTTGAAATTATTAATAAAAATTTTTAATAGTTAATTTTAAATAATTAAACAATAAAAAATCGACTGCTATGTTAAACAGTCGATTTTTTTTATATCATAGTGTAAAATTATGCTTGATCGTTGTGTCCGCTGTTCATTAAGTAGCCTGCAACTAAACCAACTGCAGCAGCAATACCACCTGCAATCATTGCCATTTTGCCTTTTCCTTCTTTTGGTAAAGCATCTTTGATTTTTTCGAAAGCTTGTTTGATTTCGTCTTTAGCTAAGATTTCTGTTCTTTTGTTGTTAACAGCTTCTGTTAATTTTTTACTAGCAGATTCTGCAGCATCAACAAATTCCTTTTCTGTAGAATCTGCGACTTTAGCTGCATTATCAAATTTTGTTCTTTTAGCAGTTGCTAAATCTTTTTTAGCTTCTGCAAATGCTTTGCGTTCGTTTTTTGTGCCTTCTTTGAAAGCTTGTACTTTCTTTTCAGCTTTTTCTAACAAATCTTTAGCTGCTTTTTTTTCTTCATCAGTTTTTGCAGAGTTGACAGCCTTTCTAGCCTCTAATAATTCTTGTTTTACTTCTGCTTGTTTAAATTTATTGCCATCAATTTCAACTTCTTTTCCTTCTAATGCTTTTCTTGCATTATCAATTGCAGTCTGTTTTTCTACTTGTTTGTCAACAGTTTGTTTGTTAACTTCATCTGCAATATTTTTGCTTGCATCTAGGCTAGCTTTTCGTTCTGCTTTAGTAGATATATCTACTTCATGCACTGCATCTTGTAATTTTTTAGCAGCTTCTGCATCTTTTTTAGTTACTGCTTCTGATTTAAAAGTATCAGGTGTTTGTTCAAATACTTGTTCTAAAGTTGGTCTCTTGCCACCTAGGAAATAACCACCAAGTGCACCTGCTGCACCAAGTCCTACACCGCCTGCAATTGCGCCAGGTAATGCACTGTGTTTTTGAGGTTGTTGTTGAGCATTTGCTCCATTAATTGCGTCTACTGACATAATTCTACCTTTCTTAAAATTTTACACACTTTGTTTGTATATATATTAACACTTAAAGAAAAATTTTTTTGCTTTTTTTACACTATTTTATTAAGAATTGTTACAACGAATTATCTTTGTGTTTATTGAACAATTTTCTTTAAGTAGTAATCTAACAATAGAAAGTGGGTAAATATGGATATACTGTTTATTATTGATAGATTAGAACTAAAATATTTTGAATTTAATAATCTTGTTACAAATTTTTGGATTATTAGGGAATTGCTAAGAGAAAATAAAAATGTTTTTATTACAACGATTGATAAGTTAGGGCTGAATGCCGGAGTCCCATATGCTCACAGTTATGAGGTTTATGAAAAAGACGGTAATATCTTCTATGACAAATCTTCTCAATGTAGAAAAATCAATGATTTCCCGCTTGTAATGTTTAGACCAGATCCGCCGGTTGATTTGGATTATATCAATGCTACTTACATATTTGATTTTGTTGATAGAAATAAAACACTTATTTTAAATGATCCAAGCGCGATTAGAAACTTCAATGAAAAAATGCACACTTGCAAGTTTTTAGATTTGATGCCAGAAAATATTGTGACATCTTCAAAATCTGATATTCTTGAGTTTTTGAATAAAAATGAAGAAATTGTTTTAAAGCCGTTAAATGCTTGTTTTGGAGCTGGTGTTATGACTCTTAAAAAAGGTGATAAAAACACTGCTGTAATTATTAACACAATGACAAAAAATCAAACCCAACTTGTCATGGTTCAAAAATATATTCCCAAAGCAAGGTTTGGAGATAAAAGGGTTATGTTTTTGGGAGAAGAAGTTTTGGATGTTTGCGTACAAAAGCTTCCGTCAAATGATGATTTTAAATTTTGCGAACATTGTGATTCTAATATTATTAAAGCAGAACTTTCTCAATCTGAAAAAGAAAAATTCATTCCTGTTGCAAAAGAGTTGACAAAACTTGGCTTGCCTTTAGTCGGACTTGATGTAATTGATGAAAAAATTATTGAAATTAACGTTACAAGTCCGTGCTATTTTATAAAAGAAGTGAACGGGCATTTTAATTGCAACCTAGAAAAGAAAATTACAGGATTTATCATAACGCAAGTTGAAAATTTTCTTTGCAGTAAAGTTTAGTAGTCAAAACAACAACTTAAAGGGGATGGCTTTTGTAAATCCATTACTTTGTCGTCAATAAATTCTTTGAATTCGTCAACTAAGTATTGCATATAATCCTTATTACTTGACGGATCTTGTTTTTCTTTAAGCAATGTTTCGATTCTATGTTGTGTTTCTTCTAATATATTTTTATCAGGGAAGTAGTTAAATGGATCATCCATAAAACCTCTATGGTAAAAATTTTGTTACAAAAATGCGGAACGAATGTTCCGCAAAAAGGTTTCATAGTATAGTTTGTATTCCCAAGATTTATCACATCTTATTAATACACATCAAAAAACTTTTTTGCTAGTATAAAGTGTAAATTTTACAATTGTTAATATTTTATTTTACTCTTGAGAAAACTTCTACGTTAACATCGTCAAATGTGTTTGTGTTGAAATAAGCGCAAGATGCTACCATAGAGGCATTATCCGTACAATATTTCATAGGAGGTGCAAAGACTTTGTAACCTTCTTCTTGGAGTGCAAAAACTTTTTTTCGTATTTCTGAATTTGCGGCAACACCACCTGCAATAACAACTTGATCATAATTATTTTCTTGTAATGCTCTTTTTAATTTATGTAAAAGAGTTGAAGAAACTGTTTCTTGGAAACTTGCACAAATATCGGCAACAGGCATTTCTTTCCCGTCAAAAGACTTTACAAGTCGCAAAACTGCTGTTTTTAATCCGCTAAAACTAAAATTGTAGCCATCAACACGAGATTCCGGCAACTTAAATGCAAAAGGATTTCCCTCTTGTGCTAATTTGTCGAGTTTTGGCCCACCCGGATAAGGTAAGCCGATTAGTCTTGCAACTTTGTCGTAAGCTTCACCAACAGCGTCATCTATTGTTTCTCCAAGAATTGTTTGTTCTGAATATGATTTAACATCAATAATTTGAGTGTGACCACCACTTACAAGCAAGGCCATAAATGGAGGTTTTAGTTCTGTATCTAAATAATTCCCGCAAAGATGAGCGTTAAGATGGTTTACTCCAATAAATGGTTTGTCATAAGTTAATGCAAGAGTTTTAGTAGCATTTAATCCTACTAACAAGCATCCTACTAATCCTGGTCCTACAGTTCCGGCAAAAGCTGTAATATCCTCAGGATTAATACCCGCATTTTCTTTTGCTTGTTTAAAAGCTTCATCTATTACAATATTAATAGAGTCTAAATGTTCTCTTGCTGCAATTTCTGGAATTACACCGCCAAATTGAGCATGAGTTTTTATTTGTGAAGCAACAACATTAGCAACAACTTCACGTCCGTTTTTTACAATGGCGCAAGCAGTCTCATCACAGCTGGATTCAATAGCCATGATGTAGTTGTCATAACCGCTTTCCGGTCCAATTGTAACAGGTTCTTTAGAGAATAATTTATTTTTAGTATTTTTCATAGTAATATTGTAGTATAAAAAAGTAAATAAGTGAATAGGTGAATAAGTAATTAAGTTCATATCAGATTAGGGACAACTGAAAACATCTTCAAAAAAATTAAATATGGTGTAAAAATGAAATTTATAGATAAATCAAAAATTAGAGTAGTATCAGGTCGCGGTGGCAATGGAATGGTTGCTTGGCGCAGAGAAAAGTTTGTTGATAAAGGCGGACCTGCAGGTGGTGATGGTGGCCGTGGCGGTGATGTTTATCTAATTGGCGATGAAAATATGTCTACTCTTATGGACTTTAAGCACAAATCAGTATTTAAAGCAGAGGGGGGCGAAAACGGTAGTATAAAAAATATGCACGGACGAGGTGCTAAAGATTTATATATAAAAGTTCCTGTCGGTACTGTAGTAAGAGATATTAAAACTGGTAATATTATTGCAGATTTAACGAAACATGAGCAAAAAGTTCTAGTTGCAAAAGGCGGTCGTGGAGGTCGTGGAAATGCAAGATTTGCGACTGCTCAAAAACGTGCTCCACAGTTTTGTGAACCGGGAGAACCTCCAATAGAACGAGAATTATTCTTGGAATTGAAGCTGATTGCGGACGTTGGACTGCTCGGTATGCCTAATGCAGGAAAATCAACGTTAATCAGCAGAATAAGTTCTGCAAAACCCAAAATTGCAGATTATCCGTTTACAACATTAATTCCGAATTTAGGTGTAGTAAAAAAACGTTCAGGCGACGGTTATGTCGTGGCTGATATCCCCGGATTGATTGAGGGAGCGTCTGACGGTGTCGGTTTAGGACACGATTTTTTGCGTCACGTTGAAAGATGTCGTTTTTTAGTTCATCTTGTTGACTCAACAGAGGAAAAACCGTTTGAAAATTATAAAAAAATAAATTTGGAATTGGAAAAACATTCTGAGCATTTAGCCAATCTTTATCAAATAGTTGCATTAAATAAGATTGATTCTATTGATGAAGACAGAAAAGAAGAACTTTTAAACCAATTTAAAGAAGTTTCAGAAGATGTTTTTGAAATTTCTGCTGTAACCGGTGAAAATCTTGATAAACTTCTTGATTTTATGGGTGAAAAGGTTGACGAAATTCCAAAAACAGAGATTTCTGTTGTGGTTGAAGAAGATACCGGAGCTTATAACAATGATGACAGTTCTTTTGAAATTTTTAAAGTTGCAAAAGATACATATATTATTGAGGGCGGAAAAATCGAACGTATTGCCGGTGTTACGGATGAACGCAATGCTGAACAAGTTATTCGCTTCCAAAACATTATGAAAGGAATGGGAGTTTTTGAAGAACTTGCAAGAAAAGGTATAAAAGACGGTGATACTGTTATTATTGGGCATCTTGAATTTGCGTTTTATTCCGATGAAATATTTGGTTAAAAGGAGTGTGTAGTCGTGACTGTAATTAATGAAAAATTTAGTGTTAATACAAAAGGGAATACGGATATTATTGACATTACACAAAAAGTAAAAAATGCGGTGTATAGGCATTCTTTGCAAAATGCGGTGGTACACGTATATGTTGCGGGGAGTACGGTTTCGATTACGAATATTGAATTTGAACCCGGGCTTTTAGTTGATTTGCCGGAAGCGCTTGACAGAATTGCACCAATCGATGTGGATTATCATCACGATGCAACTTGGCATGATGGAAACGGCTATGCACACGTAAGGGCTTCAATCGTGGGAAATTCAACTATGGTTCCGCTAATTGACGGAGCTTTGCAACTTGGGCAATGGCAACAAATAGTTTTGGTTGATTTTGATAACAAAGCCAGAACAAGAACTATCTATGTGCAGATTGTGTATTAGAGCAAAAGGTTTAGTCCGGAGTGTAGTCACAGTAAACTAAACTTGCCCATTTTTCAAAGTAACTAATTTGAGTTGCACTGCCGGATTTTATATAAATTCTGTGTAGTGAGCTGTGTGGCATTCCTAATGCGTGTACTATCCCTGCTTTGATAATATCTTTGTGAGTTACGATTATAATTCGGTTTCCTATATTTTCTTCAATTATTTTTTCTAAAGTTGTATTTACGCGATTGATGAAATTTGTTACGCTTTCGGCATCTTCAGGGATGGCTTCTTCTGGACAGTTAATCAATTTTTCAAGCGCGTCTGGGTATTCTTCATAAACTTGTTCAAAAGTTAAGTTATTAAATTTCCCACATTTTCTAGGGTGTAATTCTTCGATAATTTCAAAATCTTGTTTGAATAATTTTGTAATCATTCCTGCCGTTTGAACTGATCTAGTTGCCGGTGATGTATAAATTTTGTCGTTTTTAATGCCTCGTTTCTTTAAAAATTCGCAAATTCTTTCGATTTCATCTACACCTGCATCGCTAAGAGGCGGGTAGGTTTCTGAATCTGTAAATCTGTCATCTTCGCTAAATATTGTTGCTCCGTTACATATAAAAGTTATTTTACATTTTCTATCAAAATACATTTTTTATTTCCTTTTTTTGCTTAATAATTTTATTATAACATTATTTTGTAGTATAATCAAGACAGGTATCACTATAGGAGGTTAATTATGAGGGGAAAAGCTTTTAAATTCGGAGATAATATTTCAACAGATCACATTGCTCCAGGAAGATTGTTTCATTTGCGTTCAAATTTGCCGGAGTTCGCAAAACACGTTTTAGAAGATGCTGATCCTACTTTTGCCAGCAAAATGCAAAAAGGTGATTTTGTTGTTGGAGGTTCCAATTTTGGTTTAGGGTCTTCAAGGGAACATGCACCTCAAATTATCAAAATAGCCGGAGTTGGTGCGGTTATTGCAAAGTCTTTTGCTAGAATTTTTTATAGAAACGCGATAAATATTGGTCTTTTGGCAATAGAAGCTGATACCGATGCTATTGATGCCGGAGATGAGTTAGATTTGAATATTGAAAAAGGTGTTTTAACTGATCTTACTAATGGGGCAATTATTCCAATAGAACCACTTCCTCCTGTGATGATAAAATTGTTAAACGATGGCGGTCTTGTTGAACATATTAAAAAGAATGGTGATTTTAAGTTGGTTTAATTACCAATTTTGCATGTCTTCCAAAATTTTTATTGCATTATCTCTGTTCCTAAGGCGGATAAATTCCCCTTTGGACTGGTTAATTATGCACATTGTGCGACCGCAACTTTTTAAAAATTCGCTCATATAAGTGTAATCTGTTGCTTTTTGTCTTACAGTATTGCACTCTTGAATGCTGTCACAGATTTTAGATTGACCATATGTGCCTAAATGTAGGTTCTTAAAGTCGCCTTTTGAATAAGCAGAAATTCTGTATTTACCGGAAATTTGTCCTCTTGATAAATAATTTTTAATAGAGGCATCAAATGTGTCCATTGGTTTATCGTAAAAATAAAATACTGTTTTTGTTGAAGGATTAAAGATTTCTGTAAAGTAATGTTCTGCATTAACCCCTCTTACTACTGGAATAGGTATTTTGGCAACTTGATAATTATTATATGAAGTAGATCTTGTAGAACCTTTAGAAGTTGTATTGCCAAGATTAATGTTATTATTTTTAATTGTAGGAGATTGTGATAAATCTGTAGTAATTTGCTTGTATGCATTCTCAAAATCGCTAGGTGCAAATCCTTTTAAAATTCCGGTATAATACGCAATTCCTAGAACAATTGCAATACATAATCCGTAATTCCCAATTTCCTTTAATTTATCTTTTACTTCTTTTTTCATAAATCTCTCCAAATTCTAAATAAATTATATAGCATTATTAACAAATTTGCAATATTTGTTGACATTCAGGCTCACTCGTTGTTTAATAAGAGTACACTGCCGAAGTTTTTCGTGCTGAAATATATTGGCAGTCAGACAAAAATAGGGCGTAGGAATCTTTTTTAAGGTTCGGCAGTCCCATCATAACCGGAATGCGTAAGGGTTTCAGGATATGGTTTTGTCGCAAGGTAGAAAAGAAAAAGGAGAAATTAAATGCCTACAATTAACCAGCTTGTACGTAGCGAACGTAAAAAGCTTACAGACAAAACAAAATCTCCAGCTTTGATGAATTGTCCTCAAAGACGTGGAGTTTGTACTAGGGTTTATACAACAACCCCTAAAAAACCAAACTCAGCTTTAAGAAAAGTTGCAAGGGTTAGACTTACAAACGGATTTGAAGTTACTTCATATATCCCAGGTATCGGTCACAACCTTCAAGAACACAGTGTTGTTCTTATCAGAGGTGGTAGGGTAAAAGACCTTCCAGGTGTTCGTTATCACATCGTTAGAGGTACTTTGGATACTGCAGGTGTAGCTAACAGAGCTCAAAGCAGATCTAAATATGGTGCTAAGAAAAATGCTAAAGGAGGTAAGAAGTAATGTCAAGACGTTCTAAACCAGCAAAAAGAGTTCCATTAGCAGATCCAGTATATAACAGTGTTGATATTTCAAAATTCATCAACAGAATTATGAGACGTGGTAAAAAGTCATTAGCTGAAAAAATCTTCTATGCTACATTAAACAGAATAGAAGAAAGAACTGGCGAAAAATCATTAGATATCTTCCAAAAAGCTATGACCAACGCTACTCCGCTTTTGGAAGTAAAAGCAAGACGTATCGGTGGTTCTACTTACCAAGTGCCTATTGAAGTAAAAGCAGACAGAGGTTTTGCTCTAGCTTCTTCTTGGTTGATTGAATCAGCTAAAAAACGTGGTGGAAAATCATTCATTGATAAATTGACAAATGAATTGATTGACGCGTCAAACGGTTCTGGTTCAGCTTGTAAGAAACGTGAAGATACTCACAAAATGGCTGAAGCTAACAAAGCTTTCGCACACTACAGATATTAATAATTAATTATTTAATATTTAGAAAAAAGAACTTTGAATTCTCAAGGTTCTTTTTTTTTTGTTGCTAAATTTACAAAAATATAGTAAAATAATATATAATAATAGCTAAAAGAGGAGACGAAATGCGAAAACTTGAAATAAATATAGTCATCGGGGGGGGGAAAATCGCGTTGTTGCGCTAGTAACCTCTTATAGTCATATCTCTTTTAAGGCAAGAAAGTCTTTCTTTAGTCGTTATTGGTACAGAAAGTCGCTTTGTGCTGTTTGTCGGTAGAAAAAAGATTATGCATGAGTTTTTAGATACTCTAACACATAAAATATTATAAAAATACAAGTTAATACTCCAGAAAGGAAAAATAAAAATGTTCTCAAATAAATTAACCGATACCAACTATTTATGTAAACGCAAAGCGTTTACCTTGGCAGAAGTTCTTATTACTCTTGGTATCATTGGCGTTGTCGCAGCATTGACTTTACCTCTTATTATAGAACATCATAATGAAAAAGTTGTTGAAACGCGTCTTGAAAAGGTTTATTCGACAATGAACCAAGCTATAAGTATGGCTGAATTAGATTATGGTGATCGTGAGACTTGGTTTGCAGATTTATCAAACATAGATGAGCAAAAAGCTTGGATTGAAAAATATATTTTACCATATTTAAAGTACAACAAGTTTTCAAAAGTTCGTATAAGTGGAGCATATTTGAATGCTATATACTTTGCTGATGGTAGTGTTTTAGTTAAAACTCTTAGTAATGGTCGAGATTGGTTCTTTTTCTCTGGTAATATAGATAAATGCATTAAATCTCCGACGAATAATTATCGTGATTTTGTTGGAAAGTGTGTTTTTGCTTTTTATTATAATCCTGTTTGGATTAACAATGCTAATGTATCAAAGGTTTTTAATACGTTTGGTACCGGTTGGTTAATATTGGGTGATAATCCGGAAGAAGCTTTGAAATATAATACAAGTTTTGGGTGTTATGACTCAGGAAATAGTTGGCACGGTTTTTGTACTGCTGTTATTCATCGTAATGGATGGAAGATTCCTGATGATTATCCATATAGAGTTCATTATTAACAAAAAGTCCCGTTCAAACGGGACTTTTAATGTTCTTTTTAATTGTAATTAATTTTTTGCTATAATTTCTTCTATTTTTTTAGAAGATGTTCCATCGCCGTACGGGTTTTGAGCTTTTAGTCGGGTTTCTTCTCTTGTTTTTGATAAAATATCTTCACTGTAAGATACAATTTTGTCAAAATCAGCTCCGACAAGCATTGAAACACCTGCATCTATGCCCTCTTGGCGCTCTGTTTCATAACGCATAACAAGAGTTGGACAACCAAAAGAAGGAGCTTCTTCTTGAATTCCTCCAGAATCAGTTAAAATTAATTTAGCGTTTTTCATCAAATAAACAAGGTATGGATAATCTAACGGTTTTAATAATTTCACGTTTGAATATTTTTCTAATCTTGCGTGAATTTTGTCTTTAACGTTTGGGTTTGGATGTACCGGAATGACAAACGTATGGTCTGAATATTTAGTTGCAAGATGCTCAATAGCATCAAGTATTCTGTTAATCCTTTCCCCGTGGTTTTCTCGTCTGTGAGCGGTAATAAGAACTAATTTATCATCAATTTTTATTCCAAGTTTTTCATAAAAATCTTTTGCTCCATTAAGAGTTTCTTCTGATAGGCAGAAAAGAGCATCGATTACAGTGTTTCCGACAACAAATATTTTATCATCAGCAATGTTTTCTTTTAACAATGCTTGTTTATTTTTCTCTGTAGGTGCAAAATTTAATTCTGCAACTCGAGATGTCATTTGACGCATAACTTCTTCAGGAAAAGGTTCATAAATATCATAAGAGCGAAGCCCTGCTTCAACATGATATACAGGAATTTTTCTGTAAAAACTTGCTAAAGCTCCACACAATACTGTCATTGTGTCTCCTTGAACAATTGTTGCATCAACTTTGTTGCTATCAAAAACTTTATCTAAAGCTGTTAAAATACGAGTTTGAACTTCTAATAATGATTGATTTGGTTTCATGCAATCAAGATTAATATCAGCCTTTAGCCCAAAATAAGCCAAAGTTTGGTTAGAAAGTTCCTTTTGTTGTTCTGTGTTACAAACAATAACATTATATTTTTCAGGATATTTTTTTAGTTCCAAAATAACCGGCGCCAATTTTATAACTTCGGGACGCGTTCCGAATACAAATAAAATATTCTTCATAATGTAAAGTTTAATATAAAAATTAATGATATGCAAATAATCCTTGTTATTGGATACTCAGGGGATATGCGAAATGTTTAACGTTTTATAATAGTGAAAAAGGAGTGAAAAATGATTGAATTATATATTTCGGAAACATGCCCATATTGCCAAAAAGTTTTGGATTTTTTAGAAAAAAGTACTGTAAGTTTTATAAAAAAAGATGTTTCGGAACCAGAAAACTTGAGTTCATTGTTAAAATTGGGCGGTAAGGCTCAAGTTCCATTTTTAGATGATCCAGAAAACGGAGTTTCTATGTTCGAATCAGATGACATTATTGAATATATTAAGAATAGAGGTTAGAAATGTTTTATAATTCGTCAAACAACTATGAGTATAATAATTGTGTATCAATGGGGGCTTGTTCCGTTTCTCCTAATATTTCCTCAATGCAAGAAGTAATGATGATTTTGCTTAAACAAATTGCACATTACCTTATTAAATTAAGAGATTTGAACACTCCTCAAGTGTCTGTAGCAATGGATGTAATTTCTCAAATAGCATCTGTTGATGCTGTTAAAGATTTGTCAGAAGCGCAGATTTTAAATGCATTCTCAAAAGAATATAACAATCTTATAGCCGTTCGTAAAGAATATTTGCAACTTTGTAAAAAAAACAAAAAATTATGTGTAGATTTAAAACATTTAATTAAATTGTCGCCGAAAACAAGTCTTTCTGCTATTTTACAGATGGGTGATAAAGAGTTTTTGCAAAAATATAAAAAAATGAGTATTACTCAAAAATATTTATCAGAAATTCTTGTTGCGACTATAAAAAGTGTGTGCGTAAATATAGTTACTCTTAATGATTATGGCGTTTTTTGTGAAAATTCAAGCAATGTTGTTTTAGATGCTTTAAATTTGTTCAATAAACCAAAAGTTAATTCAACAGAAGTAAAAGATATGATTAAATGTCTTGCAAGTGAAGATATATTTTTACTAAAGTTGATTAATTCTACACAAATAGAAAATTA
The DNA here is from genome assembly GCA_934717855.1 of uncultured Candidatus Melainabacteria bacterium. Classification (GTDB taxonomy): domain Bacteria; phylum Cyanobacteriota; class Vampirovibrionia; order Gastranaerophilales; family Gastranaerophilaceae; genus Stercorousia. Next base: position 15,735 of record CAKUZI010000005.1, on the reverse strand, counting down.
CGGTCAAATTGAAAAAACTGAAGTTTCGCGTTCGACTACTCCAAATAAAGCTATAATGGTTTCCGGCTCAAATTTGAATGACTTGAAAAAAGTTTTACTAGCAGTAGAAGCAAAAAATGTCGATGTTTATACAAATGGGAATTTGTTAATAGCTCATTCTTTTCCATATTTTAAGCAATTTGAAAACTTAAAAGGACATTTTGGTAATGGGGTTAATACGTCCATCCTTGACTTTGCGACCTTTCCGGGAGCAATTTTATTGACTAAAAACGAAGCTCAAAATATTGAATATCTTTATAGGGGGAGACTTTTTACAACTGATAAAATAGCTCCAAAAGGTGTTGTAAAAATTGAAAATGACGATTTTAATCCTCTTATAAATTCAGCTCTTCAAGCAAAAGGTTTTGCTAAAGGACAGAATAGACAATCAGAGTTTGTTGGCTATAACAAACAAGAATTAGATGTGATAATTGACAAAATATTAGATATTAGACCAAGAAATTTGTATATTATAGGTTTATCAAGTCTATCGTTTGAACAAAAGAATTATTTTAAAAAATTCTACTCCATAATAAATCCCAAAGAGGATGTTGTAATAACATTTTCTTATAATCCGGAGATTAAAAATGTTTTTGCATTTAATCTAGGAAATGATTATGCTCTTCTTTATGAAGTATTGCATAAACTTTTTTCAAAGATAGATCTATCGTCAGAAAATGTTACTTTTTTCCTCACAAAATGTGATACAAATTCTTTGACAAATATAATAAATCTGAAAAACGGCGGGGCTAAGAATATATTTTTATCTGAATGCCCGCCGACAGTAATAAATCCTGCTGTTTTGAAAAGCTTTATAAAATTGTTTGATGTAAAAAGCATGACAAATCCAAAAGATGATTTGGGAGGAAACTAAATTCTTGTTGTCATTCTGCTTTCATAGCTTCGGATTGTTTCACCTTTTAGAACATGCTTTGAATAGCCTTTTAATCTGTAATTCATACTTGGCATTGTTGCAACTTCCTTTTGAAAATTACGGTACAAAGCTTTTTCTCTTTCTTTAATAACTTCGTTAATGTCAGGTTTTGTTACTACTTTAGGCTTTGCGTTTTTGGCAGAACGCATAACCATTAACAATAGACATATTGAAATTATACACCACAACACTTTTCCCTCACTTACTACACTTGAAACTGTTAGTGGAGCGGAATTTGGAGTGTCAAATACAACATTGGCTTTTGCAATTTCCGGAGCTTCAATGTATATCTTCAATTCATTATTCTTTTCGCTTTGAATTGCGAGTCCTTTAACCTTTGTTGTGTTTTTGTACATTGTATTAATATCAGGAGATTGTTTTATCCCTTTCAAATTAATAACAATTTTGTTTGGTGACTCTATTTCACGCTTAACTTTGGCAATTTCGTCAGCTCTAAGAACAATAGAAGTTTCACCATCTACGTTATCAACTACAACAGAATTTAGAAAATTGTCTGTTGCATAAGCGCTTACGCCTGCCAAAATAAGTATTAATGTAAGTAAAAATTTCTTCAACATATCCTATCCTCACACATATACAATACAGTAGATAATCAAAACACACATCAATCGAGAGTTTTAAGGTTATAAATCCATGGGTTGATATATTGTGTTAAGTATTGTAACAAAAGAGAAACATGCTGAAATTGGGTAAAAAAATTTTTTTTTATATAAATGTACACGAGATATTATGGGAGCACAGATAATGAACGACATCTTAGCTAAATCTTCACAAACAAGAACAAATAATATCAGAAGCACAAGACCTTCCGAATCAATAGAAACAGCCGGTTCTTTGGCAATGAACCAATTTCATAGTTTATTTGAAACAAGAGTATATGACATGTTTTCATCAAGCAATCCATTTTCAGTAGATTATACTCAATATGCGGATTGTGGTGATACAGTTGCTTATAGTGGCGGTTTTTTAGGCGGTTTTTCAAGCGCATTTTCAACATTGTCATCTGAGGGCTTTTCTTCATCTGATGGAGGCTCTTTCTCCGGTGGTGATTGTGGCTTTTCTGGTGGAACAAGTTCATCTTGCAGTTCATCCGGAAGTTTCACATCTGTTTGTTAAATTATTGATAAATAAAGAGATAAGAAAAAGAAATACATTAATTGACGGTTTAAAAAACCGTCTTTTTTATTTATTTATATTTTATGGATAAAAAATATTATATATATATTCTTTTAACTGAACAAAATACATTGTATTGTGGGTATACTGACGATGTAGAAAAGCGTTTTCAAACTCATTTGGCAGGAAAAGGGGCAAAATATACGCGTTCTCATAAACCTGTTAAAATTGTTTATCAACAAGAATTCAATACAAAATCAGAAGCTATGAAAGAAGAAAGAAGAATTAAAAGACTTTCACATAAAGACAAATTAGAGCTCATTAATTTGTAGTTTATTTACTTTTTTGCTTTGCTTCTTTAGCCTTTTGTTTTTGAAGTTCTTTTAGTTCTTTGGTTTTTTGTTTCCAAAGTTCTGCTTCTTTTTTGTTTTCTTGTTCCACTTTTATTTCTTTATATTTTTCAATAGCCTCATTGCCAGATGTAGAACTTTGAATTTTTTCACGTAAAGCGTAATCTTTTTGAGATTCTTTAAATTCAGCATTCATTTCTTTAATTTTTGCTTTGTACGAATCTTTTAAAGCCTTTTCTTCGGCTTTTTCTTGAGCTTTTTTCTGTTTTTCTGCAGCTTTTTCTACTTGTTTAAGCTGTTTTTCTTCTTTTTCAACTATGCTTGGAGCTACAACACCATCTTTTTCTAATTTGTAGCCATTCATTCCAATTTGTACTGTTGGAGAATTTGCTAATGATATAAGCTTAGGACTTTCACCTTTTGCAGAAATCTGCCATGTTCCAAGATTTACAGGTGTTTTTCCGGTGTATGCAATAGCACTTACAATAACCCAGTTTGGATTATTTGCAGAAAACCCGAGGGGGTTAATGTCCCAGCGCTTATCGTTTAAGTTTAAATCTTTTGTTTCTTTCCAATAATAAACAATAGCATCGCGAACCTCTTTTAAGCTATATGAAGTTCCAACTGAAAAATCATAAACAATAGGAGTTGTCATCCAAATTCCATCTCGAGAATTCCCTACTTTTTCTTTAACTAAAAGCTTTGTTCCATCCGGAGTAAAATCTACAGGTGTAATTGTTCTGAATGTAAAATAATTATTATTATTTTTTTCTGTAGATAAAATAGGTTCAGAAAGTCTATGAACAGTGTTTGCTGTCAAAATTTTATCCATATTGGATTTTGCTTCTTCCAAATTAATTACAAACAAATCGCAGGCTGTAGAACCGCTATTTGGATAATAATAAATAGAAGGATAGACTAAACGTTTAAAATCCGGAGAAACTATTCCTTGCGCATTTTGTTGCCATCTTTTGTACAATGTATTTGTTATTGTTATTTCAGTACTTCCCGGAGGATTGTTATACCTTACAATTTTGTAATTTGGTTTGGGAACATAAATCATGTCAGCAGGAGTTGGAACTTTTGGAACATCAAATTCCATAGTCATTCTATCTTTAGGCGCTGAAAGTTCTTCATATTCTTCAACTGTCATATATCCTGACGGAGTACGGTTAAGTTTTGTGCGTTCGTATTTTTCTTTTTCAGCACGTTTGTTTACTTCGTGAATATATTTTGCTTCTTGTTTGGTTTGATTTTTTTCAACATAAGGCATATGAATTTCATCGCCCCATTGAATATTTGCGCAAAAAGCGGCCGCAATAGCCAACAAGGCATAAATCATTAGACTAAACCCTCTTTCATTGCGGTAGAAATAGCTTTAGAACGAGTGTTAACATATAATTTTTGCAAAATACTATGAACGTGTGTTTTGGTTGTTGAAATAGTAATAACTAATTTTTCTGCAATTTGAGGGTTGGTTAACCCATCAACAATTAACGCCAAAACTTCCATCTCTCGTTCTGTTAAGCCGTATAAATTTTTTCCGAGTTTATAGTTAATTTCACCACGTTTTTCTGTAGTTGCTGTAGATTTGCGAACATTTGTTAATACTACTTTGGCAATTGCAGGATCAAGCCAGCCGGCACCTTCAGAAACGGCTAAGACTGCAGAAACAGTTTGCTCGGAAGTTGCACCTTTGGTAATATACCCATCGGCACCTGCTTTGAATGAATCAAAAATATCATCTTCATCTTCGCGAGAAGTATACATCAAGACTTTAATTTTGGTATTTTGAGATTTAATTCTCTTGGTTGCCTCAATACCATCTATTGTTGGCAAACCAATATCCATAATTACAACATCCGGAATTAAATCCAATGCTTTATCAACGCCATCTTGTCCGTCAGCACACATTCCGACAACTTCTATTTTGTCGTTATTTCCTAACACAACTGATAATCCCATGCGCGCCATGTCGTGATCTTCTACGATTAGAACTCTGACGTTTTTAGCCATTTGAAACCTGTCTTTCTTTTGTTTTTTTATCCTCAACTACATCGGTTAGCAGGAATGAAAATTCACTACCTTTATCTACTTTACTATCTACCCAAATTTTTCCGTTGTGAGCTTCAATAATTTGCCTTGACAAATATAAGCCCAAACCTGTTCCAGTGGAACGTTTTCTTGCTGTTCCTTGAGAAAATCGCTTGAACAAGTTTGGTATATCGCTTTGTGGAATTCCGTTACCGTTGTCAGTTACTGAAAAAATAAAATCTCCACTTTGTGCTTTTGCCAAGACTTTTACAATTCCACCTTTGTTAGTATAATTCAATGCGTTTCCGCAAAGATTTGTAATAACTCTCTTTATTTCTGCTCTGTCAGCAGTTATGTTCAACTTGTCCTCAAGTTCAAAAGTTACTGAAAATTCAATATTTTTCTTTTCTGCAAGAGGCTTTAACTCAGAATAACACTGTTGTACTAAATCTTTTACTGGAAAAGCTGTCTTACATAAAGTTAATTTCCCGCTTTCAAATCTATAAACTTCCAAAAGTGCGTTAACCAAACCTAGCAAGTCTTCGTTACTTTGCAACATTGTTGACAAAAGAACTTTTTGTTTATCATCAAGTTCTCCAATAGCACCCTCTAAGAAAAATTTTAAAGTTTGAATTGCTGCTAAAAGTGGTGTTCTCATGTCATGTGTAAGAGTTGCAATAAAATCATCTCTTAATTTTTCAGTTTCTTTTTGAACACTAACATCTCTGATAACACCGACAAACTTATCATTTTTATTGTCATCGGAAGAAATTGTAGCAAAATTCATTTCCACCGGAATATGAATTTTACTTAAAGTATTCACAATAAAATAATCTCTCAATAGAATTTCAGAATTCTCATCGCTTAATCCAAAGATTTCTCCAGATTTATTGTCTTTAGATGAATTAAATTCTTTTACGTTAGAATAAGCAATTTCTTGAATTTTCTTTTTACAAAGAGATGTCGCAGATAGTCCAACCATATTTTCGCATGCCGGATTTACCTGCAAAATATTGCCATCACCGTCAACAATAATAATTCCGTCAGCACAATAATTGATTATTCCTGATAGTTTTTTATTTGCCTCGGAAAGGTCTGCAGTTCTTTCCGCAACGATTTTTTCTAAGTTTTCAGAATAATCTTGAAGTTGTTTTTTTGCAATTTCAAGTTCATTGATTTTATTTTGTAAATTTTCTAATAAATGACTTCTTTCAATACCATTTTTGATATTCATCATTAAGTCATCGTTGTCCCAAGGTTTTTCAATATATTTATATAAGCCGATTTCGTTAATCGCTTTAATAGCGTTTTCTTTATCTGCATATCCTGTTAATAAAATCATACTAACTTCAGAATGCAATTTTTTTGCTTCTGTTAAAAACTCAAGCCCGTTCATTTCCGGCATCATAAAGTCAGAAATTATTAAATCCGGTTTGTTTCCTTTTAAAAATTCTATGGCGTCTTTAGGGGCATTAAATAAATGTATATCGGTATATCCCTCAACTTTAAATAATGCTTTAAAAGCTGAGGTGACCATTTTTTCATCGTCTACTACTACTATTTTACTATTTTTCATATTAATATAATAAGCTATTTTTGCAGTTGAGACAAATTGTTTACAAAATTTATAAAAGCAAGTACAATACTTTATTTTAATATCTAAAATAAAGCAAATGAAAAGAATTAATTATATATTTGGTTTAATCATTACTGCCTTCCCACAATCCATGAATATTACAAAGTTCTCTTGCAATCATTTTATTTGTTTGAGAACATAAAGACATTTTTGGTTCTTCTTCAGGGGATAAAAACTTTATTTGTACAAAATTTTTATCTTCCGAAATTGCTTCTATTAGCATAATATAATGTTCTTGGGTCATAGGGTGTAAGATTTCTCCAACTCGAATTTCATCATTCCCATTTTCGTCTTTCATAAAAATAGGAACATGTTTTTCGAGCATTGCATTTTCTCTTGTTTGAATTTCAAATTTTTTCATCGGTTCTTCGCAACAAACAAGTTCGCCTCCCCCGACAAATAAAACCTGAACAATGTTACCGCAAATTTCGCATCTATATAAATCTAATTTCTCCATTAGATTCTCCTTTCAAAAGTATTATTTAACTATTTGAATTACTTTTGCACTAACCGATTGGCTATAAATTATTAAGTAAATTTTTCTTAATAAACTATCAAAAAATATATTCTTAGGTTTTAAAATTATATTATGAAAGTTCATGCGGTTTCTTATTCATTTAGTGGTACACAAGGTAAAATTAAGCGAGAATCGGATATTCCTTATCTTTATACTTTAGATTTAGCAAAAATGGAATCTAAAGAAAAAGCTCACAAAATAAAGGCAGTCACTGGTTTTTTGGCGCTTAGTGCTGTTCTTGTGACTTTATTTAACCTAAAAGGGCCTAAAAGGTTTCCTCTTGATATAGTAGAAATTGCTGACAAAACAAAAGGTTTAAATAAGTTAGCTCATTCTAGCAAAACTGCAGAAGAATTAAAGTCTAAAATTTTATACCCTTTACAGTGCCTTAGAAAAGGCGATAAAAATATAATTCATAGTAAAAGATTTAAATCCGGTGTTATCATTACAGATAAAGACAGTTCTAATTTATCAGAAGTTGTAAATGCATTTGTTGAGCATGCTAAAGAACTTGGAATTCGTACTATTAATGTCTCTCATACTACAAAGAGAACTAATTCTGAGGGAAAAGTTTTTGAACGTAATTTAAAAAGAAGCGAGTTATTGAAAAATGTTTACGCTGCATTGAAGAGAGCTCAGGAATTATATGCGAGAGATGGGCAATATACAATTATAAATATTGGTGATATTGCTAAAATGACTAATTTGAAAGTGATAAAGTCTCAAAAATCCAATTTCGAAGCAATACTTGAAAATCTAGATAGTAAAAAGTTTTCTGGAATTGTTTGGGCAGGCTGGACAACTAAAACAAAAAATGTTCCGTTATTTTTAAATAATTTACCGATATTGATAACAAAGCTCGTTGATTAAAAACTGTAAAATATTTTTTATGGTTTGATATTTAAAATGTTTTTTGTTATATTAAAAATAAGCCGTACTCCACGGGGAATTGCAATCCCTCGACTCGAAGTTAATGCGAGGTGCAGAGCCTGTTGTGAGGGTTTGAAAAACAACTTTGATAAATGTGTTATTGTTGAGGTTTATAATTATGATGGCGTAATCTGCCGAACCGTGTCAGGATGGAAACATAGCAGCACTAAGGCAATCTTTGCGGGTGTCATATTTGTAAAAAGAGATAATGCATTTTGAGATTTTGTTTGACAAATTCGATAGACAGAGGTACGGCTTTTTATTTTATGTAGGTCTGCTTATTTTAATTCAATGTCTTTTATGTAACGAGGTCTGCCTTTGACTTCTCTATAAACTTGTCCTACATATTCTCCAATTAAACCTAAGCAAAATAGTTGAATTCCGCCAAAAACGCATAGCAATATAATTGTTGTAGCCCAACCGTTAGGAGAGTTGTGCCAAAATATTTTTTCAATAACTGTTTCAACACCAACTAAAAATCCGAATAATGCCATACAAAAACCTAAAACGGTTACAAAACGAAGAGGAACAACGCTGTATGACGTAATTCCATTAAGAGCTAATCCCATAAGCGAAACAAAATTGAATTTGGATTGCCCAGCCATTCTTGGCTTAACATTAAAGTGTACATACGATGTTTTTAAACCGACTTCATTAAAAAATCCTCTTAAAAACAAATATTTTTCAGGATATAGCTCCATGATGTCAAGAGCTTTTTTACTTACTAATCTGTAATCAGAGTGATTTGGAGGAATTTTTGCACCCAAAATATTCATTGTTTTGTAAAAAGCAAGTGCTGTAAGTTTTTTAAAGAAAGGATCTGTTTTTCTGTCATTTCTAATTCCAGAAACTATGTCAGCTCCTTTTTGGAATTCATCAATAAATTCTTCAATAGAATTCTCATCTTGCTGTAAATCGGCATCAATTGAAATTGCACAATCACAACCAATAGCACGAACACCCTCTAATCCCGCAATTAATGCTTTTTGATTACCAAAATTTCTTATAAATTTTAATGCTTTAACTCGCTTGTCGATTTGGTTGAGAGAAACAATTATGCTCCAAGTTTTATCTTTGGAACCATCATCAACTAAATACAAATAGCTATCTTCACTAATCTTACCTTTTTGAGATAGTTCATCTAACAAGTTTAACAAAGTTGTAACCGTTGTTTTTACACAAAGTTCTTCATTATAACAAGGAATAATAACTGCTAATTTTGGTTTGTTCATGATTTCTCTCTCCAATTTGCCAAATTTGGCTCTTTTATATTATAATATACTTATTGTTAAAGCAAGGATTTTTTAGAAAATGGGTAGCAAAAAATTTATATTAAATGCAGATGATTTTGGAATGTCAAAAGCATTCAACAGAGCAGTACTTGATGGGTATCATAGAGGTTTTTTAACAAGTGCAAGTTTATGCGCAAATGGAAAAGCCTTTAATGCAGGTGTAAACGAGATTATACCTGAATGCCCTAATCTTGGAATAGGGGTGCATTTAAATATAATTGAGGGGCGCTCTTTAACCAAAGCTCCTATGCTAACGAATAAACGTGGCAAATTTAACAAAGGTTATGGGCAATTGATTTTATTGTCGCAAAACCCTAAGTTTTTGGGACAAGTTGAATTTGAATTTCGAACTCAAATCGAAACTGTTATGAATTATACTAAAGTTGATCATATTGATTCGCATGTTCACACGCATGCAATTCCGAATATTTTTAAAATAACAGCTAAATTAGCAAAAGAATACGGAATTCCATACATTAGAACTCAGCATGAAGAAATGTATTTTGTACCGAGTTTCAGAAAACATTGCAATCTAAAATATCCGCCAAATATTCTAAAAATATTATTGCTAAATTATTTTACAGCTAAAAATAAACCTGTAGCCAAGGAATATGGTCTTTTGACGAATGATTATTTAATTGGTGTAGGATATACAGGATTAATGGATGATAAAACTATTGAATATGGTCTAAAAGCATTAGATGAAGATTGTGTTGCAGAAGCTCTAATTCACACTTGCCATTATGCAACTTCAAACAAAAATCAGCATTATACAGAATTTTTAATTACTCAAAACAAAGAATTAAAAGACAAAATTTCAAGACTTGGTTTTGAATTAACAAACTACAAAAAAGAATATGCAATTAAGTAAAATAAGTTCAATTGTTTTAATAATAGGGACGTTTATAGGATTCTTAGGGTTTGAAATTTATCAAAAATCCGAAAAGAAAGTTATTGGTATAATTAATCCGACTCAAATAGAAGTTGACTTGAACGGAAACAACATCCTTGATGATGGCGAAATTATTTGCATTCCAAATTTAAAAGCTTTTACGTCAGATTTATCGCAGTCACAACCAGAACTTGAAAATTTATTAAGCATAACTCATTCTGATGCGATAAAATTAGGTTATTTGACAGATATTTTTGTAGAAAATACTCTTAGCGAAAAATCTGTAAAACTCAAATACACAGGAGAAACATCTCCAAACTGTAAATATGCAGAAATTATTGTTGAAAACGAGCTATATAGTAAAAAATTGAAAAATTCAGGGCTGGGTTTTAAAGAAAAAGAAGCTCCTGTTCAAGCTTATAAGGCTCAACTTACAAAAGCTCAAAAATTAAAACTAATTATTCTTAATCATAAAAGCAATAAATATCACACATTAGATTGTAAGTACGGATTAATCGCCCATGATACGGTTGTAATTCCTGAAAAACAAAAGCCTGAAGACGCAAAACCATGTAAATTTTGTCATGTAAAACAACAAAAACATCATAAATATAATTTAAAAACAGTAAATTTATCTGTTTCCACTTATCCTCTAACACGTTCGAGCGGAAGTATTCGAATGTATTTAACGGATTTAACATCAACATTGAAGCCCAATAATAGTTGTGATTCACAAGTTTGTCATGAAGTCTTAAATCAAATAAACAAATCAAATTCTTCAATTGATATTGCATTATATGGTTGGGATGACAATCCTGTAATATACAATGCTCTTGTTCGAGCTAAAGCACGCGGAGTTAAGATAAGAATAGTCTATGACACAAGTTCAAACTCATATTATCCCAAATTGTCAAATTTTGTGAAAATAGCAAATGAAAAGTCTACAGATTCTCCAAAAATATTGATGCACAATAAATTTATGATTTTTGACAATTCTTCTATAATAACAGGTTCTATGAACTTTGCCAAAACAGGATTTTCAGGCTTTAATTCGAATTGTATTTTCTTTATTAATTCTAAAGAAATTGCGAATATATATGAAAAAGAGTTTAATCAAATGTTACAAGGGAAATTTCATAATTCAAAATCGCAAATTTCGCATACAACTGTAGTTTTAGGTGATACAAAAGTTACTCCGCTGTTTTCGCCAAAAGATAAAATTATAATAAATAATGTTCTTCCTTTAATTCAAAATGCAAAGAAGTATGTTTATATTCCAACTTTTATTATTACTCATGACGAATTGGCAAATGAACTTATTAATGCTAAAAAACGTGGAGTTGATGTAAAACTTATTATAGATGCAACAAATGTCTATTCCAGAAAAAGCAAAATAAAAGAATTAAGAAGTGCCGGTGTTCCTGTAAAAGTTGAAAATTATGCTGGGAAAATGCATTCAAAAAGCATTATTATTGATGATGAATATATTGTTGCAGGCTCCATGAATTTTACCAATAGCGGAGAAAATAAAAACGACGAAAATGTTTTAATAATTGAAAATAAAACTCTTGCAAGATATTATAAGGGCTTTTTTGAATATTTGTGGAAGAAAATTCCAAAAAAATATTTACAACACGGCGTAAGACCCGAGGGAAAATATTCAATCGGCTCATGTTCGGATGGTGTTGATAATAATTATGATGGAAATGTGGATAATGACGACATAGGTTGTAAATAATTAATTCCCAATAATTCTTGCGTCGACTTCTTTTATTCTATTTATGCTGTTGTTTAAACTATTTGCAAGTTCTATTGCGGTTTGTGCGTTATAAAATTTGCCACTTGTAACCATTGATGTACATTCTAATTGTGATAAATCGTCTTCATTGTCTATGTTAAAAGCTATTACATCTATTGTTATATCTTTTCTGATTTGTATTAAATCCATTACATATTTGCAGGGACTTTCATCACAATTTTCACCACCATCAGTTAAAAGAATTATGTGTTTTTTACCCGTAAATCCTAAAAAATCATTTTTTACAGCTTGTTTTAGTGAAAAAGTTATTGGAGTCATTCCTCGTGGTTTGACGTTCTGTAATACTTCGCTTATGCCTAAATTGTTATTTATACTGATTGGAGAAATTAAGCTTGAAGCTCTACAGGCTTCAAAAGCAGTAAATCCCATTTTGTGCCCGTAAACTCGTAAACCGACGGACATGTTTGGGTTGAGCTTCGACAACAAATCTCTCATAGTGTCAATCATTAAGTCGACTTTTCGCCTGCCGTCTAAGTATTCTGACATACTGTTAGAAAAATCTAAAATAAATAAGACTTTTTCGTTTTCATTAATGTTTGGATTTGCGTCACCTCTGTAAACATTATAATTATCAGCCCAAACCGGTAAATTAATCAAAATCAACAATATTAATATAAATTTTAACATGTACATATTTTAAACAGGCTATTCACAATTCACTACTCACCATTCACCAACCCATTTGACGATTATTTTTGCTTGCAATATTATATTGTGTAGTTGAACTATTCGTCATTCTAGCAAAATAATTGTGATTTTTCGGCTGAAGCCTCAGAATGACTGCGAAAAGAATTTATTTAATATATTAAAGGGATAAAATATGAATAGCAAAGAATTAATAAAACAAGCAGAAAAAAGTTTAGTAAAAGAGTTTGAACAAATTGAAGATATAAGAGATTTTAATCAAGAAAAAGTATTGAATGCTTTTATTGAAAATAAAGTCGCGCCTGAGCATTTTTATACTGTTTCAGGATACGGGCATGATGACTTGGGACGTGAAATTTTAGATAAAGTTTTTGCGGATGTGTTTAAGGCAGAAAAAGCGTTGGTCAGAATTCATTTTGCATCTGGTACGCACACTTTGGCTTGTTGTCTTTTTGGAAATCTTCGATATGGAGATAAACTTGTATCTGTTGCAGGCGCGCCATACGACACAATGCAAGAGGTTATTGGGACGGCAGGAGATGAAGAAACAAAGCGTTCTTCATTGATTGGGAATGGAGTTTTATACGATGAAGTTTCATTGAAAAATGGTATGGATATTGATTTCGAAAAACTTGAAGAAAAGATTGATGAAACTGTTACAATGGTTTTAATTCAACGCTCTAAGGGCTATTCTACAAGAAAATCTCTTTCAATGGAGACAATTGAGAAGATTTGCAAAATTGTAAAATCTAAAAATCCAAACTGTATCTGTTTTGTAGATAATTGTTATGGAGAATTTGTTGATACAAAAGAACCGTTGGAAGTTGGTGCGGATTTAATTGCAGGTTCTTTGATTAAAAATCCCGGTGGTGGAATTGTAGAGGCAGGAGGTTATGTTGCCGGAAAAGAAATTTATGTAGATAGAACTGCAAATAGACTTACAGCACCCGGAATTGGTTCTGAGGGTGGTGCAATGTTTAACCAGCACAGATTGATCTTTCAAGGACTGTTTATGGCTCCGTCTGTTGTTTGTGACGCAGTGAAAGGAGCTGTTTTAGCATCTAAAATTTTTGATGAAATTGGTTATGACAGCGCTCCTAAATATTGGGAAAAACGTACGGATATTATTCAAAATATTACTTTTGGTTCAGCAGAACCTTTAGAACATTTCTGTCAAACTATTCAGCAATTATCACCTGTAAATGGATATGTAACTCCAATTCCTGAGTATGTTCCGGGGTATGAAGACCAAATTATTATGGCCGGTGGAACTTTTATTGAGGGATCGACTATAGAATTGTCCGCAGATGGACCTTTACGTGCTCCATATACAGCATATATGCAAGGTGGTTTAAACTATGCGCATGTAAAAATTGCATTATCAAAAATTCTTGATAAAGTTGCAAAATAATATGTAAAACAGGTTAAATTATGAGTTTTGTAAACTTTTTTTAAGGGCTGTATAACTACTTATAACTAATTCTTAAGGATTAGTAGTTAAATTTTTAATAGAATAATTTCATACTTTGATTTTTGTGCTATTATGTATGCATACCCCTTGAAGTCGGGTGAAAATAGTTTACATAGTATATAAGAAGAGGAAGGTTAAATATGTCATTACCAAATGTAGCATATTTCTCAATGGAAATCGCATTAGATCAATCTTTAAAAATCTATTCAGGCGGTTTAGGATTTTTAGCAGGCTCTCACATGTTGTCTGCAGGTTATTTGCAAATGCCGATGGTCGGTGTAACTATGTTATGGTCTTATGGGTATTATGATCAACGTATTGCACAAGATGGTCAGGTTGAAGTTGCTTACATTAGAAAATATTATGATTTCTTAGAAGATACTGGTGTCAGCACAGAAGTTGATATTTTCGGCGAAAAAGTAAAAGTTAAAGCTTATTTAGTAAAACCTGAATTGTTTGGTTCTTGCCCTGTTTATTTGTTGACAACTGATATTGACGGAAACAGCGATTGGGCTAAGAGCATTTCTCATAAACTATATGATGGAAATGAAAAAATCAGAATTGCTCAAGAAACTGTTCTTGGTATTGCAGGTGTAAGAATTTTACAACAAGTAGGTTATAAATTTGATGTTGTTCACATGAACGAAGGACACGCTCTTCCGGCAGCATTTGAATTGTTGAGACAAGCAAATGGTAACTTGGAAGAAGTTAAAAAGAAAACAGTATTTACAACTCACACTCCTGTTGCTGCTGGTAACGAAGTTCATTGGGTTGATACATTGTTGGATGGAGGCTTCTTTGCAGGTTGCTCAAGAGAAACTGCTGTTAAATTAGGTGGAGAAAACTTCTCTCTAACAGTTGCAGCTTTGAGAATGTCAAGACTTGCAAACGCGGTATCTCAATTACACGGACTTGTTTCTAACAAAATGTGGGAATGGGTTGATGGAAGATGTCCTATTAGAGCAATTACAAATGCTGTAAATCTTCACTATTGGCAAGATGATAGAATTAAAAAAGCTGATACAGCTGAAAAACTTCTTGCTGTTAAACGTGAAATGAAAGAAGAATTGTTTGAATACGTTGCAAATGTTGCAGGTAAAAGATTTGATCCTGACGTTTTGACAATTACTTGGGCAAGAAGATTTGCTGATTACAAACGTGCTTGGTTAATTTTGATGGACAAAGATAGAATTAATAAACTTCTTGACGAAAACAAAATTCAAATTATCTTTGCCGGTAAGTTCCACCCAGATGATGTAATGGGTAAAGAAATGTTCAACAAACTTCTTAACCGTTCTCACAGCTTGAAAAATGTTGTTGTTCTTCCTGGTTATGAGCTTGAACTTTCTGGTAAGTTGAAACGTGGTTCTGATATTTGGTTAAATACACCATTAAGACCATTCGAAGCATCTGGTACTTCCGGTATGTCTGCAAACGCAAACGGAGCTCTTCACTTGTCAACATTTGATGGTTGGACAGTAGAAGGAACATTCAATGGTATCAATGGTTATACTATCGAATACCCAGAACTTGATGATGAAATGCCTTGGGAAGAACGTCATTGGAAAGACCACGAATGTATGATGAATATTATTGAAAATGAAATTATTCCTACATACTACGAAAACAAACAAGAATGGGCTAGAATGATGAGACAAGCAATCAGAACATCTGAAGCTTATTTCAATTCAGACAGAATGGTTATTGAATACTACAACAGATTGTATAAGCCAATCGCTCATAATGATTCAAGCACTGGTGAAAAGAAAAAAGAAATGAATATTTCAGAAACTCCTACATTTGATGCTTGGACATTCGCTAATATTAAGTAGTGATTAAAAACAAAATGTAAAAAAGGTTCAGTTTATAAGCTGAACCTTTTTTTATTATTTAAAAAATAAAAAACTAAAAAAAGAGTGTTATTAGACGATTTTATAATTAATGTTACAAAATCTTAACAAATCTTATCCAAATATTAAAGTTTTTAAGCTCATGAACCGTCATGCAAAATATAAGGAAACAAACGGAAAGGAAGACGG
>CAKUZI010000004.1 GCA_934717855.1 uncultured Candidatus Melainabacteria bacterium | reverse complement strand
ACATCAAAAAGAGTTGAACATAAGCTATCCATAAACTCATATTCAGCACCGATTTTGTAAAATTCTTCCATTTTTATATAAGCAGTAGTTTTTCCAAAATTCCAAACCAACTTGTTTACAGTTACTCCAACAGTTGGAAGTTCTCTATAGTGAGAATTGTAGTAAATATTATCAGAATTATTTTCATTATAAAACCCTGCTCCGGCATTAATTACCGGAAAGTATTGAGATTTAGCAATTCCGAGGTTGCTTTTTGCAATATCTAAATTATACTTTTGTTTTCTGATGCGCGGACTATTTTTAAACGCAGAAGCAACACAATCAAAAACAGAGACAGAAATTCCATCTTGCATAGTGACAGGATTGTTGAACAATTCGTCTTCATCGTTTTCTATAGCCAGTGTATTAACATTTCCTGCCAGTATAAATAAAATACTCAACAATACTAAGCAGAATATCTTTTTCATGCTCATATTATAATTATACAACACTTGTCAAGAGGTAAAAAAATTAAACACAGAGAGGAAGGGATTCGAACCCTCGGTGGAATTGCTCCCACACAACCTTTCCAAGATTGCACCTTAAACCGCTCGGACACCTCTCTTTAGTTCGTAATTCAATCTTATCACAAACATTTATTTTATGTTAAAATTAACCTATGCAAAAAATAGTAAACAAGATAAATAAAGGGCTTAACGGCTCTATTACAATTCCGGCAGACAAATCAATTTCACATAGAGCTGTCATGTTTGCTTCACTAGCAAATGGAAAATCTATTATTAAAAATTTTTCTAAAGGGCAAGATCCTTTGTCTTCTTTAAAAGTTTGCAAATCTCTTGGAATTAATGCAGAATTCAATGAAGATTTGATTATTTATTCCACAGGAAAATTATCAGCCCCTACAAACTACCTAGATTGCGGAAACTCTGGAACAACAATGAGACTTATGTCCGGAATTTTAGCAACTCAAAATTTTTCATCTGTTTTAATTGGAGATGAAAGCCTTTCTAAACGTCCGATGAAACGTGTAATTGAACCGCTTTCTCTTATGGGAGCTAATATTGTATCCAATGATTATAAAGCTCCTCTAAAAATTCAAGGGAAAACTCTACACGCAATAGATTACACATCAAAACTTGCCTCTGCTCAAGTAAAATCTTGTGTACTTCTTGCAGGATTAAATACAGATGGGATAACTACTTTTACAGAACCATATGTTTCGCGCAACCATACAGAAATTATGCTCAAATATATGGGAGCAAATATTTCAACCAATAATAATAAAGTCTCAATCGAAAAATCCGAACTTGAACCTCGTACAATAGAAATTTGTGGAGATATTTCGTCTGCTGCATATTTTATTGTTGCAGGGCTAATTGTTCCTAATTCAAAAATTATCTTAAAAAACGTTGGGTTAAACAAAACAAGAACAGGCATTCTTGAAGTTGCTCAAAAAATGGGCGGTAATATTGAAATTCTGGATAAAAAGGTTACTTCCGGCGAAGAAGTTGGAGATATTCAAATTTCTTATTCTGACCTAAAATCATGCACAATAGAGGGAGATATTATCCCTCGCCTAATCGATGAATTGCCGGTTATCGCAGTTCTTGCAACTCAAGCCAAAGGAACAACGATTATAAAGGATGCACAAGATCTTCGCAATAAAGAATCTGACAGAATTAAAGCCGTAGTTACTGAGCTTAAAAAACTTGGAGCAGACATCGAAGAAACACCTGATGGCTTTACTATCAACGGAAAAACTCCTTTGCAAGGCGATTGTGAAGTCGAAACTTACCACGATCACAGACTCGCAATGAGCTTATACGTAGCCGGCTCAATCTGCCAAAAGCCAATTTGTATAAACAATTTTGAATGGGTAAATATCTCTTTCCCTGAATTTGACAAGCATTTTTGCGACTTACAATATTAATTATTAAGAAATATTAAGCAAGGCCTTTCTATTTAAGCAATTTTTTCTAACAAAAATTTTTTATATATACAAGGTAGGTTATATTGAAAGGTTAGGAATTATGTCAGGATTAAACACAAATTGGAACAATGCATACGCAATGGATTCTTTGTACAGAACAAATCCATACGCTACAGATTCTCTAATGAACCCATATGCTAGCAAAATGAATGATGATTTTATGGCACAATCAGCATTTGGAAACGGTTTTAGCCAACAACAATCACTTGGTTACCCATCTGCGTTCCAAGGTTCACAAGGTTTACAACAACCGACAACAGATACTTTCCAAAGCCAAGCACAAGGTGGAGGTTCTTGGGCTCCTGCAGTTTTTGCTCTTGGTGCAGGCAGTGCTACAGCAGCAGGAATTTACAAATGGGGAGCTAACCCTATAAAAGATGGTAAAGTTGACCAAAATCTTATAAGTGCTTTTAACAAAGAAACTGTAAAAAAATCAAAGGTTGCAAACTTTGAAAGCTTGTATAATGCAGAAGCTCAAAAAGTTTATGATGCCGTTGGTGTAAAAGACGCAAAACAGTATGAAGCAATCAAGAAATTGTCTACAGTAAGTACACTGAATGATTTGCCTCCAGAAATCAGAAGTCAAATACCAGCAGCTATTCAATCTCCTAAAGACGCAAAAGCAGTAGTTGATAGAGTAACTCCAGAATTAAATAAAATTGACAAAGAAGTTCTTGAAAAAATCGCAACAAGAACTGCTAATCAAGGCTCATTAGAATTTCACCAAAATATTCTTAACAAAAACGAAGCAACTCTTGCAAATGCAAAAGGATTGAGCAAAGACGCAACAAAAGAAGATTTAGTAAAATTCTTTAGACAAAATGAAGAAGCCTTTGCTATAAAAGGAACAGATGTTCAAAAAGCAGCAAAAGCTGAAAAATTAGCAGAACATTTTAAAGATCAAAAAAGCTTGTTAGAATGGTGTGAAAAAAGAGCTAACCTAAGAAAAGCAAAAATTAATGCTCTTAATATTAATCTTGAATCTCAAGTAAAATCCCACTGGGACGAAACAGCAAAAGCATTCAAAAAAGATGCTCCTGAAGTTTTGGCTAAAGCTGAAAAAAGTTTCAAACTAACAAAAGCCGGCAAATGGGGTGCATTAGCTGCAGCCGGTGGCCTAGTTCTAGGCTGGTTGTTTGGGAACAACGCATAAATCCATAATCCCCTTTCTTCATAACCCCCTTACAATATAACAAACAAAAAGCCATTTGATTAATTCCAAATGGCTTTTTAGCAATTATTTTGTTGTTTGACTTTCTTTTGAATTAAGTTCTATTAAAGATGTATTCTTCGGAATTTCAAAGCCAAACACACAGTTTTGGTCTTCATCACTATGCGCATACATTTTTCCATTATGAGCGTCAATAATTTGTTTTGACAAGTACAAACCTAAACCGGTACTTGTTTTCATTGATTTTGAATTTTCTTTGTGTTTATATTTTTCAAAAATTTCTTTCATTTGCCCTTCTGCAATATATTCTGATTTATTTTTAATTTCAAATTTCATATTTTCATCGTTTTCTCCAACAAAAACTTCTATTTCAGAATTTTTAAAACCATGGGTTATTGCATTTGAAAACAAATTGATAATAACTCTTTTTAGTTGTAATTTATCTGCAACAATATTTGATGATACCAAATCAACATTTATGCGTAATTTTTGATTTCTTTCACTCAAAAGATTAGAAAGCCCTCTGATTGTTTCATTTATTAAATCTTGCATATTGAATTTTACCGGATTTATTTTTGTTAATCCGTTGTCATATATATAAGTATCTAATATTGTGAAAATTAAGTCATACATATATTGGCATGAATGTTTAATTTGTTCTAACATCAATTTTTGTTCTTCACTTATTGCGCCAAAGGCTTCATTCAAAAATAAGTCTAATGCCCTTATTTGCGCAATTGTCGGAGTTTTCAAATCATGAGTTAATGTAGCGATAAATGAATTTTTTCTATCTTCCAAATCTTTTACATCATCAATTACTCGAAAAATTACTACAATACTGGAAATATTATCTTTTTCATCCAAAATCGGAACTCTAACAATTCGCACCCAATGGTTTTTTCCGTTTGCAAATTTTTCATACCTTTCACCTGTTATAATTTCTTTGTTTTTCAACAATTCGGCATCTTCTCTTTTACAAACTGTAGGGTCAGCAATTAAATTATAAGCACACATGCCAATTAATTTTTCTGTATCTAAAGATGATAATTCTGACGTTACTTCATTAGCTAAAATAATTTTTCCATCAACCGATTTTAAATACACTACAAAAGGGCAATTGTTGATAATTGCTGTTAATTGTGATTGTTGTCGAATTAATTTTCTTTCCAAGTTTTTTGTTTCAAATTTTGACAAAAGCATCAATGATAAAGTAACAATCGCGATTATCATACAAATTATACACGCGTCATAGTGAGGAAGTGTTACACTCGAAAGAATTCTGGGGGAAACTAAAATATAAAAAATTGCAACTATCATCAAAATTATTACAATTGACTTCTTCTCTTTCAAAATAAACATTCTCCATGTTGTATTCTTCTTGACTACTTATACTATAAACTATTTGGTTTTAATATTACCCAACAGTCTAAAATAGTTTTAATAACAAATTAAAAACTTATTGTATTTTTGTACATTACAAGTATCCTAGAAAATTTTTCTCTTTTTTGCAATTTATTAATATTAATTAATAAGACTTGTTATCAAAAAGATTGTTTAAAAGTTGCAATTTATTTTATATTTTAATTTTTTGTTCTTTTCAGCTTGCCATATTGTTCAATTTTGGCATCAAACAAATGATTGTAATACGCTTTTGCATCTTTTGCTCGATATTCAGAATTAAGTTTTTTATCCTTTGCAATTTTTGTTTCTGCTTTGTCTAAAATTGCAATAATATCGCTAATTTCAAACATTCTAGTATTATCTGCATTGCGTTTTTTCAACATATAATTAACAAATTTTTTGTTATTTCCGTTTATTTTTGAATACAAAATTAAAGCATCTTTATTCGCGGAATTGCTTCTTCTTTTACCTACAATTCTATCAATCTTTCTCGTATCTGCAACAGATGCAAATATCTCAGGAAGTAAACTCATTCTAATTTGTGTTGCATTTTTACTAAAACCTTCTTGTTGAGAAGCAAAAGTTTTTTTGCCAAGTTTTGTTTTTACAAAAGAAACAACATTTTCTTTTAATATTTGTTTTTTATTTAATTTTTCAACCTTTTCTTTAGAAACAGTAAGTTCATTATCTGTCATCAAAGCAGGTGCAACTTTTACCTCTTTTACCTCTTGTTTTACAATCGGCGTTTCAACTTTTTGCTCCAATGGTTTTGTTTTTTGAGATTTTTGATCAGGAGTCAATGCATCTTTTAACTTATTTACCGCATTTTTAGCTTTTGTATAAAAAACATTAAACAAAGAACGTTTTTTTACATAACCGTATTTTTCTTCCAACTTGCGACGAACACGAGTGGCTTGAGTTTCAAAAAATGCGTCTGTTATATTGTTATTCAAAGCATCAATTCGATCTTGACCACTTGTTTGCAATATAATATTCCAAGCATTATTTTTGAATATATTCAATTTTTTAGTAGAAACATTTTGTAAAATATCCACTAATTCCTTCATAGTAACACTTTCGTAAAGTTTCGGAAGAGATTTTTTTACAAACTTGTTCGCATTTTTATCACCATCTAAAATATTATACAATTTTTCTAACAATTTTAAGTTTTCATCTTTTCCACTATTAGAAATAAAACTTCTTTGAATAATTGGTTCAAATACATGTAAAACTTTTTCTCTTAAAGGTGCATTCTTCTTGTTTGTAGACTTTAAGATATTAGCGACAGCATGCTCGTTACCATTATTCATAACATTGCCTGAATAAGAATAAACTTCTGATAAAATTTTAGCCAATTTTTTATTTTGTGGATTTAATAACTTAAGGCAATTTTCACCATCAACAACAGCCTTTTCTAACAACGGATACACTTCTGCAACTTGTGAAAAATCTTGTGTTCCGATACTTCCATCCACAAATTTTTTATCCAAAATAGAAATTGCATCCGGATTATTTTTATTTGAATTTAGAAAACCACTTACTTTATCATACTGATTCATATACTCTTCAGCGTGAGGTGAATTTACCAAATCAGTAATTAATGTATTACCCGCAGGGCGTTCATGTTTAAAAAGATCCTCATTTAAGCGAATAACAAAATTCAAACGTTTTTTATCACTACCCGCCCAACTAACAATACTATTCAAATCATTTAATGAATCTGAAAAATTAGCGCATAAATACCTATGCTTTTCATTAGGTTTTTTAATTTTATTAAAAATTTCATTTATTATTTTTGAATTATCACGCTCTACAGGTTTTCTGTAAAAATTAAATCTGTTAAAATTTTCAGCTAAAACTCCTAACAATGATAATTGCTTTTTAGAAGCATTTTTTGTTAATTCAACAATATCGTCTATATTTTGGTTAAGTAAATTGGATACATAGCGTTGCAACACCATTCTTTGTGAAGAAGATTTTCTACCTGTAATTGTACGTATTCCATTTATTATAATACTCATCTCAGCCTCCAAAGATACAAACCTTGTAAAAATAATTTTTGCTACTTTAGAAAAAAAAATTTAACATTTCGAAAATATTAAATTTTCACTTTATATAAATTCAATTTTGCGCAATAAAAAAGCTCCTAATTAAAGGAGCTTTTTTATATGGGACCAGAGGGATTCGAACCCACGACCAAGGGATTATGAGTCCCCTGCGCTACCGCTGCGCCATAGTCCCAAATATTCAATTTTCAAATACAGAGTGCCAATAGTCCAAACACATTCTGATTTCAATATTTACAATTTAGCATTAAATTGTTAAAAAATCAA
Source organism: uncultured Candidatus Melainabacteria bacterium (assembly GCA_934717855.1). Lineage (GTDB taxonomy): Bacteria > Cyanobacteriota > Vampirovibrionia > Gastranaerophilales > Gastranaerophilaceae > Stercorousia. The sequence goes on along the minus strand of CAKUZI010000004.1, from coordinate 181,379 downwards.
GCATTTATATTTCTACTGCTCTTGTTGCAATAATTTCGTTTGCTCCAACGATTTGATTTGTTAAGTCTGTTTGAATCACACAATTTGAAGCAATAACGCATTCTGACAACTTCACACCATCTGCAATTTCTACATTATCCCAAATTATGCAATTTTCAATTTCACAATTTTTTCCAATAATGCAATTTTTACCTATTGTCGAATTTCCTTTAAATTTTACAGAAGCATCGATTTTTGAAGTGTTTTCCGCTATATAAGCTCCTGTATTTTGTTTAACAATTGGGGCATGCTTAAAATAGCATTTTTCATCAAACAAATCATGCATAGATTGAATATATTGAGCAATTGTACCAATATCACTCCAATACTCTTTTACTTCAAAAGTATTTATAGCATGCTCTGCCAATAATTTTGGAAATACATTTTTCGCAAAGTCATAAAATGTATTTTCCGGAATATAATCAAAAACTTTATAATCAAATATATAAATTCCAGTGTTTATATAATTAGATTTTGCATCCTCTATGGCCGGTTTTTCTTGAAATTCTGTAATAAACCCTTTTTCATCAGTCACAACAACGCCAAAATGTTGAACCTCTTCCATTGGAATTTGTTTAATCCCAATAGTAGCAATTGCACCGGACTTTTTATGAACTTCTATTCCATGCTTCAAATCTGCATTAGACAAACCATCTGCAGATAAAACAACAAAAGAACTGTCTTTGTCGAAAAAGTATTGGCATTTTTTTACCCCACCGGCAGTTCCTGAAAGAGTTTCCTCTTTTACATAATTGAAATTTATACCTAAATCATTATTTTTGTAACGACTTGTAATTTGTTCTGCAAGATAATAAGTATTACAAATAACATCTTTAATACCTATCTCTGACAAATTCTCAAACAAAATATCCATAACAGGCTTATTTGCAATCGGCACAAGCGGTTTTGGAACCGATTTTGTCAACGGTTCTAACCTAGAGCCAACTCCTGCAGCCATAATCATCGCTTTAACATCCTTAACCATAATAGTTATAGTATCCTAAAAAGAAAAATATTGCAAATTAAAAATCCTGATGTATAATTAAGTGGTAACATATGGGCTTATAGCTCAGTTGGTAGAGCAGTTGACTCTTAATCAATTGGTCGAGGGTTCGAGCCCCTCTGAGCCCAAAATAAAAAGCTTCCTTAAGGGAGCTTTTTATTTTATTAATTAGAAAACAAGACCGGATTCACATGCCGGTCTTGTTTTCTATTTATTTTAATAATTTTCTAAAAATTCCAACTGTGCAAATACTCTTCTTGTTCAGGTGTTAATGTATCAATCGAAATTCCCATTGATTTCAATTTTAATTCAGCAATTTTCACATCAACTTCATGAGGTAAAGTATACAATTTTTTCTCTAGTTTACCTTGATTTTTTACAATGAACTCAATTCCCAAAGCTTGATTTGCGAAACTCATATCCATAACACTTGCAGGATGTCCTTCTGCTGCAACAAGATTAACAAGTCCTCCTTCTGCCAAAACGTACAACGACTTGCCGTTATTCAATTTATATTCTTGCAAATTTGGTCTTATTTGATTTATTTCTAACGCATAAGCCTTCAAATCACAAATATTAATTTCACAATCGAAGTGACCTGCATTTGAAACAAACGCACCATCTTTCATTGACAACAAATGTTTAATATCAATTACATGCTTATCACCAGTTACTGTTAAGAAAATATCACCCTCTTTTGAAGCTTCTGCAATCGGCATTACTCTGTAGCCTTCCATTGCCGCTTCAAGAGCTTTTAGCGGGTCTACCTCGCAAACAATTACATTTGCTCCCAAAGCTTTTGCACGAAGAGCACAACCTCTGCCACACCATCCGTAACCTGAAATTACAACAGTTTTTCCGGCAATTAAAATATTTGCGCCTCTGATAATTCCATCCAAAGAACTTTGTCCCGTACCGTATCTATTGTCATACAAATGTTTTGTTAAACTTGTATTTACACCTACTGCAGGAAATTTAAGAGTTTTTTCAGCTTCCAACGCTTGTAACCTCAAAATTCCTGTTGTTGTTTCTTCGCACGAACCAATAATTCTATCAGCTAATTCTGGATAATCTGCATGAATTGTTGAAACTAAAACACACCCGTCATCTATAATTATATCCGGATTATGTTTTAATGCTGAATGAATGTGAGCAGTATGCTGTTCTTCACTTTCGCCCGCAATTGCAAAAGTCGGAATTCCATAATACTTAACTAATCCGGCTGCAACATCATCCTGAGTAGACAACGGATTTGAAGCTATCAACATAACATCAGCTCCGCCAGATTTCATTACCACACACAGCGCTGCCGTTTCTTTGGTAACGTGCATACAAGCTGAAAGTTTTAAACCTTTAAATGGCTGTTCTTTTATAAATCTTTCTTGAATTTGTTTTAAAACAGGCATATCTGTAAATGCCCATTCTATTTGATTTTTCCCTTGTTCGGCTAAGTTTATATCTTTTATATCACCCTTCATTTCGCTCATCAGCATTAAATTTCTCCTTTTCAAGCTTGATTATATCAAGAACATATTATTATAACTTTTTTTGTAAAAATTTCTTAATAATAGAATACATTATGTCAAAAAATTTTCTTCACTTGAGTTATAACTGAAGTAGTAAGGAGTTTTTCACGTGAAAGTCAGTTTGAATATTAATCAACCAAAAACAATAAATAGCATTGCCTTTGAGGGATACAAACCAACCAAATCTCAATATGGAGATAAAGAATACGAATTTAATTATGTCTATGATGATAGCAAATATGATTGTTATCTTGAACTTTTTTCTGTAGACAGAGATGCTAATAACAATTACTACGTAACTGACATTTTAAAAAGATATGATGCGAATCCTTACAGCAACGAACACGGAATAAAACTTCAAAGCGGTAAAGCAACCAAAATAGACTTAGCAGGAGATTACGACATTGCTCCGGATGAAGCTTTTGCGTACCATTATAAATTGTATCCAAAAGGGGAAAAGCATTCTCCAATGTATGCATTAGATCCAGGCAATAAAATCGACGAAAGAAGGAATAAAAATACCGCTTATGATCTTTATAACATAGTTTCCGACAGAGCCTCAACATCGACCAAAGGTGGTTCAATGAAGCTTATTATTCCTGACAACTACAATGTCACTTGGAAATATGATGATGCAAACAATATCATAAAAAAATCCCCTGAAGAAATCAAAGGATTAATGACTTCTTCCAAAAACTTTGCAAATAAAATCGGCGGTTCATTAGCAGGAATTGAAAAAGACTTAGATGACGGGAAGTTAGATAATTTCACAAGAATTATCACGACTCCGCTATTCACAGATGACAGTCTTTCGGCCCATGCTTACTGGAACAAAAACTGTTTTCAAATGGCAAACTCTCTTGGAAACATCAACAATTACGCATCTATTCAAAGAAAAATGTTCGCCAAAGGAATTAACCTTGTCTCAGACGGCGCATACGTAAACGAGGGTTTAGAAGGTGTTCACTTTAAAAACGTTTTAAAATGGGGGGATAAGTCTCCTTATTTCAACTGGTTTAACATTTCAGGACTTCAAGACAGTCCTCTTAGCCTTGGTGTTTTTGGTAAAAAATTAAACCATGTTACTCACAGATTAGTAAATTCGCCATACGAATTTAAACAAAATTCTGATGGAACAATTTCCGTAAAATCTGCAAAATATGATAAAAACAAACCAACATATATACAAATTTACGATGACAGACTTGTTAATGCTGAAAAACTCTCAAACAAAGAACTCATTTCTGCATACGACAAATTTGACGACAATTACCTTGATATAAACAATCATAATGACACAGTAGTTCCTTACAGTTTTCCAATCAATCCTGAAACATACAAGAAAAACATAAAACTTCTTAGCGACTACAACAAGAGCGTCAGCGCAGACAAACGCCTTGATTTAAAAAGCGGAGAAGCAACAAGAGCCGTAGCACAATTTGAATACTTTGGGCTTGATGGAAAACATGAAAGCGGTTTCTACACTTGGGATGCAAACCCTGATATTGCAAAATTAAATTTTGTTCCGTCACATGCAGACACTCAAGCATTGAGAAACATTGTAGACCCAAGAATTCGTGACGAAAAAATTAGATTACTTAAACAAAAAAATATGGAAGTTCAAGACTATGCTATTTCTTCCGCAAAATATTGGACTAAAAAAACAAATGATATTTTAAATCTTAATGTTGCACAACATTTGAAAAATATTGATAACAAAAGTGTCCACGAAATCTTTGAAACAATTAACCACCAAAAAGATGGGAAAATTTTACCTAAAGACCTAAATGTTTCAGAAAAAATTGTTAGAAACGTTATTAATGGTTCTTACAGCCTATTAGGTACTGACACTGTAGATTCATACAAAGAAGCAGTTGTTCAAGGTTTAATGGATTTACCGCTCGATTCTATTGAAGTCGGTGACGATATTATTGGCGTTTTAGGCTCTTCATACATTTCCAAAAGAGCTACAAGTGAAAATCAGATTGGAGTTCCTAGGTTTGACTTATTCAAAGCTAAAAATCCTCACGTCATGCCGGAATACGAAAGAGCGTACAATCTTACCGACAAAATGTATACAGGCGAAATGGCAAATCTTGCAAATGAAATTTTGACAAAAATTGACGCGAAACTTCCTGAAAACAACAAACTTCATGACAAATCAGGAAATACGACCGAATTTGGGAAATATGTAATTCCGTTATTAACAGCCGAAATTGCTCGTTTTGCGATTATTAAAGGTGTAGCTCCAAAAACAGATTTTTCTTATAACGAAAAAACCGGAGAAATTTCTTATAATTACAATGATTTGAAAAAGACTTCACTTGCAGGGATGGGGATTATTGCCGAAAGTCCTGAAGATGAAGCGATTTCTGTTGTTAAAAAATTAAAAAGTAATATTAATAAAATAGACAGTTCATCTAAAGAAAAACTTGAAAAAGCTTTGTACCAATCAATCAAAGGTACAAACGCAAACAGTTTTAAATTAGCTGAAATGATTGTTGACCGAACTCAAGCAGGTTTGGACTGGAGAATTGACGCAACTAAAGATATTGGTGATATTGAATCTGTTAGAAATGGAAAAACAGATTTTGAATTCACTTGGAACCAAATTATTAAATTCTGGTCTAAATTTACAGACGCGGTAAAAGAGTATCATCCTGATGCTTACATCGCAGCAGAAGTAACAGATGAAGGCGATATATTCAAAAGAGGTTACGGAGCAAAATCCGGTTCAAGATATGGTGACGCAAAAGAAGCTGTAAGGAAATTAATAAATGAAGCAGGCTTTACTACAACTGCAAACTACACTTATTTTTCATCAAGTTTGACAGGTATTTTTGGTAAATTATTTGCAGATGAAAATGGCGTAGAAAGAGGTACAGAACAAAGTTTAGCAATTTTACAGCAATTAGTCGGTGATGGCGATTTCTTAAATTCAGAACCTCTTGAATCTCTAATGTACACATACACATTTGCAGGCAACCACGATAAATGCAGAGCATTAGAGGGGTTTGCAATGGATATGGGATTGGTATATTCAGATCTTACAGACCCTGCTAACTTTGATTATCGTCGCAGAGCATATAAAATCCTACACGGAATGGGCTACGGCGACACTCCAAGCAATGAAGCAGTTGAACATTTTAATTACGATCGTATCAGCCCGATTGCTATTGCAAAAGGCGAATCAATCATTAGCGGTATGGGAAAAGCCAAAGAACGAATTGGTTTAAGCCAAGAACGCAAAGATTATGTATATGGCAAAATGCTTGAAGCAATCGAAAATCTTGCAAACGGAAGCTACAAAGGAAAAACAATTGAAGCAGACGGTTTTGGTACAAAAGACTACAATATCGCTCTAGATATTGTTCTTAATGAAATGGATTATTTAGAACCAAATTCTGACAGACGTCTCAGCCAAGAAGAAAGAACTAATTTAAAAAATGAAACAATGCATAGAATTATTGACCCTGCAATGTCAAAACTTTTGGGACAAACAAAATTCTTAGTTGCATTGACAGGGAATCCTACTTTGTTTGCAGGTGACGAATTAGGTTCTACTGGCTACGAAACAACAACAAAAAATATTTACCTACAAAACAGAAACGTAATTCACAACGAATGGGCAGATCCGTCAAGTAAAGAATTTAAAAACTTTGTAAAAGTTTTCAAAGACAATATGGATTACCAATATGCATTGAGAAAACGTCCAGAACTTGAACCGTTGAACTCCGGAACTCCATTTGCTTTAAAAGAACAAACTGCAAAATTTGAAAAAAATATTTATAATGACGAACTTGATCATTCAAAAGGTATTAATCACAGAGAAAATGGGGAAACAAAAGTTTCTGCGCTTTTAAGACAATGTCCTGACGGAAGAATGACTGTTTCTGTATTCAACACAGCAGGGCTTAACCACGATTATGACAAATATTATGAGCCCGCTAGATTAACAATGAATAACATTGACCTAAATGAAGGCTTTGGCGGAAAAGCCGGTTTGAAATGCGAATTAAAACAAGGTATTGAATTTAAGAATGCAGACAAAAATGACAATACTATTTACAAGGTGAACGAATATAACCAAATTGTTAATCCAAACGGAAGTCCAATTTCATTCAAAGATTCAACATTGATTTTATATAGCATAAACAACTATCAACCAAGTTTTACAGGCAAACGAACAATGTATAATCCTCAATACAACTTCGTTTCAAACCCATATTCTCAAGTTAATAAACAAGAATATAAAGTGGGCTCAAAACTTGCGATTATAAGCAAATAACAATGTAAATTGAATTGCCGACATATCAACACAAAAGTTTCAGCGCATACTGCCAAATATGTTTAAATATTTATGACTCTGACAATTTTTGAATTTATGTATTAAAAATTCTATCTCCAGCATCACCCATGCCCGGAACGATATATCCTTTTTCGTTCAAGTGATCGTCCACTGCAGCGGTAATAATTTCAATATCCGGATAATGTTTTTGAATATTTTCAATACCTTGTGGTGCTGCGATTATACAAATAACTTTTATATTTTCAATTGGAATTCCTTTATCTGCATAAAGTTTTATTGCTTCTATCAAAGAATTACCGGTTGCAAGCATTGGATCTGTAATATAAATATAAAAATTTTCAGGATTTGGAGCATCCATCGGAACTTTATTGTAGTACCAAACCGGCTTTAGCGTTTTTTCATCCCTATACATCCCAATATGCCTAATACATGCCTGCGGAAGAATATCAATTGCTTCATCCGTAAAAATGAGCCCTGCACGCAAAATTGGCGAAATTATCAAATTAATATTCGGATCAACCGTTTTTGTAGTAAATGTTGTTAAAGGAGTAGTGACTTCTTTATCCACCAACGGTAAATTTTTAGAAGCCTCATACAAAAGACATCTGGTAATTTTTCTTGTTGCAATTCTAACACCCTGACTATCAGTATTTTTATCGCGCATAGTACACAAATTCAAAAGAACTACAGGATTATTGATTACTCTCACTTTTGCTTTGTTCATCTTTTTCAACTCCTTTATCATTAATATCAGAAACTTTTTTCACTATTTTATCAAAAACATTCATATTTGACTGAATTTCGTCAATATTTACTCCGGTGTTCATATTTTCAACGCCCGTTTCTTTTGCAAAAACTGACATTCTTGTAGTAATAGAATCAATTTTATCAAACATTTCGCTTAACAATCCCAAAGCATCATTAAGCCTTGTCGGAGATTGCACTACAATCAATTTATTTACAGCCAAACTCTCTTGCGTAGGCGGATAAACTTCTAATGATTTTGAACCTCCCATCCCGTTAAATTCAACTGTCGCAACAGAACCTTTCGGAAGAGTTACTTCTTTATCCGTAATAACTACTTTTATATAAACCTCTTCTCGAACAATTTTTATCTTTTCAATATAACCTACCTGAACCCCCATAAATTTTACAGGAGAACCTACAACAAGTCCATCAACATCAGGCATAAAAATTTGATATGTAACAAGAGCCTTCTCCTTGTGATAATTGTGAATTCGCAAGCCTATAACACAAACACTAAGGATTAAAAACCATATTGCAAATTCAAACCACACATATTTATGCATTCCATTGAAAATTTTCATGCCGTCATTATACATCAACTAATGTTTTTTTGCTACTTGCCAAAAAAGTTTTTGTATTATACTATAAATATATAAAATAAAAGTGAGGTTTATTAACTTATGATGGATCAAATAATTAAAATCGCGTGGGACTTAAACGATAACACTGATAACAGATACAAATTAGTGTATGAAATTGCAGAACTTGCAAAAAAGCTTGTTGATGAAAATCAAGCTAAAAAAGCTCATGATGATTTCAATTTTGAAGAAAATTTTGACACTACTTACAAAAAAGAAAACCCTGTTGAGCACGCTATTATGGTAAAAGCTGCTGAAGCAGATGAAGACAGATTAGTAGGTTAAGAAAATTCTATTTAGGCACAAGACATTATGGGCTTGTGCCTTTTTGTGTATAAATCAATTATGTATTTAGGGGTAAATTATGGAAAACAGCATCTCATTTATTAACGAAAAAACAGAAAATTTCAAGCCTGAAATTGGTATTATACTTGGTTCTGGACTTGGCGAATTGGCAGATGAATACTGTGACATAGCAGTATCTTATAATGATATTCCTAATTTCATAAAATCAACAGTACAAGGGCATAAAGGCAGACTTGTTTTTGCAAAAATCAACAATAAAAATGTTGTCATGATGCAAGGAAGAAACCACTTTTATGAAGGGCACACAATGCAAGAGATAACTTATCCGGTAAAAGTTATGAAAGCATTGGGGGTTAAAACACTTATCCTGACTAACGCAGCAGGAGCGGTAAACGAAAGTTATAAACCTGCTGACTTAATGCTAATAACAGACCATATTAATAATATGGGAGCAAACCCTCTTATCGGGCCTAATGATAGCAATTTAGGAGAAAGATTTCCTGATATGACAGAGGTTTACAAAAAACACTTGATTGAGTTAGCAGAAAAATGTGCCGTAAAACAAGGAATTACTTTGCAAGAAGGAGTTTATTGGGCAAATTCAGGTCCAAGTTACGAAACTCCTGCTGAGATTAAAATGATTAGAAAACTAGGCGGAGACGCTGTCGGAATGTCAACCGTCCCGGAAGCAATCGTTGCAAATTATTGCGGATTAGACGTTTTGGGAATAAGTTGTATAACAAATCCGGCTAGTTCAGAAACAAGCGGAAAACTTTCACACGAAGAAGTTATTGATTCTGCTAACAAAGCTAAAGCAAAATTTAAGTCGTTAGTACTTGAGATAATCAAGGAATTGTAAAGTTTAAAGCTAATCGCTCAGAATGACAAAGCAAAAAGCTTATTACTTCATATCCTCATCTTAAGGAAGGACATGAGATTTATTTCACCTCTCCGAAATTAGTGGTATTTTTATTTAACCAACCCCTCTCTCTAGCTCTCTTCCTCGGAGAGAGGACAAGTTTAAATATATTTATACAAATTCTAAAATTTTGGATACATAAGTTTTTATGCAAAAAAATAAGGTGGAGAATTTTTTGTTTTCTCCACCCTACAATTTTTAATTTTTATACATTAAAATTGAAACCTTTTTCTGCAATAGTTTGCTTAATTTTTTCTATGTCATGCTCTTCTAAATAACCACTATGACAACGACCATTTTTAGAAATATTATTATTTAAATCCAAGATCATATGACCATCTTCATAACGTATAAGCATATTTCCTGTTTTTTTATCAATTTGATCAGTACGCCAAGGAACTAATTTCTCGTCTTGCATTTTATAGTATTCTCTTGTTATTGTGTTAGTTTTTGGATTGTATAATGTATGATGAGCGTATTCAATTTTTCCTTCTTTATCGTATATAACTGAAAACTTTTTACCATTAATTACTTTGTGTCCTTTGGCTGATGGATACCAAATGGAATCTTTGGTTCTTCTAAAAGTTTTAGTTTCTTCTGTTGCTAAATCTATTTCTCTACGAAGAGCGATTTCTTTACCATTTTTATAGTTTTTACTTGCCAAATTATACTGTTCAATTTTAATTTTATGAGACTTACCATCTGGAGTAATTTTAGTGTCATACCAAATACTACCGCTTTCAACTTGTCTACCTGATGCTAATTTAAAACTAGGACTCCCATTTGGGATATACTTAGACATCAAAATAGAACCATCTTTTTCTTTGTATATCTTTAAAGTATAGTCATTTGGTTTAGTAATAGAAACACTATCAACAAAACCATTGGCATCTCGACCATAAACTTTAACTGTTCCATCAGCTAATTCTGATTTTACAATATAACCATTTTCATAAGTTAATTTAGCTTTTTTAGTTCCCCAAAAACCTGTATATTCTTTACCATCAACAAATTTCTTTTTCGCTACATTTCCTCCTACATTTTGAGCACCATCTTTTACAGCATTTTCTGCACCACCTAAAAATTTTTGAATACCTTTACCAAGTTTACCTTTATAACCGGCAACTCCTAGTCCGATTACAGCTGCTAATGCTGTTGCACCTATCATATATTTTGTAGCATTTGATTTTTCTTCATCAACTTCAGAATTTGAAGTAAAACTTTGTTGCGATTTCAAACTTGCTTTGGGAGTTTGTTGAAGTCCAATTGAATAATTTCTTACTGCATCTATTGACATTACTACACCTTTCTTGTTTGTACACCTACATAAATATTAAAACAGAAAGGCCGAAAAACTTGCTATAATCCCCCGCCCAAGCCAGCATAGCATAGAGGCATTATATCTGGGTTTGAGCCATTTTTAAATTCATCTTTACATTTCGTAATATAACAAAATTGGTTAATTATGAAATATTGTAAACTTTTTGTTCGCATGCACTTGTCAAAAATTTTTGTTCAGTAAAAAATATATGTTGGGAAGGACTAAAAATATGATAGTAGGAAATGTAACGTATGATACCGTGAAACAACGACACAAATCAGCGGGAGCACTGTCCCCTAGTCGAGTTCCTCATTCTTCCGAGTTCTTGTCTTCAAAAAATTTAATAAACGAGAGACCTTTAAAAAGTAATCTAAACGATTTATCTTTTAAAGGTCTTTCTTTTAAGGGGGAAACAGTTGCGACAACTCAACCGCAAAAAGCAGCAACCAAACGCCAAAAAGAAGATAAAATGAAACCTCTTCTTTATACAGTGGGAGCTCTTTTAGCAACAGGTTTGGCATTGAGATTTGCTCCTAGATATAAAGACGCAGGAACATACAGTATTAACGAGTTTAAACAGTTTTCTCAAAAATATTTAGGAATTACAAAAGATAAATTTGGCAATTCTATTCAATCTTCCATTGGTGAAGAATTATTAGAACACGCCAAAAAATCCAATTTGACCTCCGAAATGGTTAAAATTGACGGGGACAAAATTTCATTTAAGAAAAAAACAATTCCTCAATTAATTTGGGATGGTTTAATTTATCCTGTAAAAGTTTTGCCAGCAGATATTCTAAACGGAGCAGTAGAATTAATTGGTAAAATTAAACCGTTCAAAAACTGGGCACAAAATACTTTACAAAAACCTTTATTTCAAAATATAAGACAACGTTCTAAAATAGATGCTGAAACAAACTCTTTGCGCGGACTTTTTGAAACAATGGGAAGTATTAAAAATTTACCTGACAACGAAAAATCTGCAAAAATGTTTGAACGTTCTGTAAAAATGTTTGACCCTAAAACAGGAAATTATGATACAAAACACGAACGCTCTTTAAACAGACTTGTTTCAGGTTTGCCACCTGCAATTTTCTTGGCAAACGATGCATACAACTTGTCCAGAATGATGGATGACGACAAAAATTCAGCAACTCATGAACAAAAAGTTCGTTTTAACCAAGAAATGGCAAGAATTGGCTTTAATGCATATATTACGCTTGTTACATTAGGTGCTTTGAACAAATACATTAACAATTCTAAAATGGGTATTATGTTGATGACAGCATTGACAACCCTTACAACAGAAGCATTTTCACGTGTAATTAACGGGAAACATATTACAAGATTAACACCGGAAGAAGCTCGTAAAGAGAACGAAAAAAATCACGCTCCGGAAGCTCAAATTAAACCGGATTTGTCATTTAAAGCCACAGAGAAAAAAGAAAAAGCTGATAAAGAAAATGTTCAAAAGCCTTTATTGTCAATTGGAACTGTTGGTAAAGCTGTTGGTACAATTATTGTCGGCGGATTTGCAATAAAAGGAGCTAGAAAAATCTCCGCAGTCGACAATGCTTGGAAATCATTCTCCGGCTTCTTCAAAAACCATTACAACAAATTAACTCAAATTGAAGATTACAAAATTTCAAAAGACAAATTTGAAAATATTACAAAAGTATTGGAAGAAAACGGCTTCACTGCTCTTGCAGAAAAATATAAAAAAGTTGCAAAAACATCAACAAATGCAGATGGTTCAGTAAGTTTAGGGAAAAAAGATAAAAAAATCAAACCAGCTGTAAACTTTGTATTAGCCCCATTCAAATTCATCTGGAAATATGGAACTTTACCATACAAAATGGCGAATGACGCAGTAGAAATGGTCGTAAAATTATTCTCAAAAAGCGCACCAAAAGTGGCAGCTAAAAAGCCGGATGAACTTTCCGCTCTAGCAAAGAGTGTTGATAATATCAAAGATATGGCAGATAAATATGCTGAAGGTAAAATTACCAAAAAACAATTCCACGATTATGTAACAGATAATACATTGAAAGCTTTCAACGTTGATACAATGTCAAATGTTTCAAACAGCGAACTTTCTAACATTGCAAAAACCGCAGCACTTGCCGCAACTATTTGGTTCTTGATGACAGATAACTACAACATGGTTATGTTGAAATCAAACGGTAACGATGTTGAAGGCGCAAAAACTAAATTCAAAGAAAGATTTGTTCAGGAAGGTTCAAGATTGTTCTACCAAACATTATTGATTGACTTGTTCAACACAACATTGAGCAAACAGTACCACCAATCACTATTCGGAATGAGCTGGATTACATTGACAAACACAACAATCGGCGAATGGTTGACAAGAAAATCAGTAGGTGTTCCTGTTGGAACTCATTCAAGAGATCAACTTCTTGCATTGGAAGAAAAACAAGAAAAAGCAACCGGCTTTACAAGAAAATACTATGACTTTATGAAACGTTTAACCGGCAAACGCTCAATCAAAACATACGAAGTAGCTCCAAAAACAAAAAGCAACGAAGTAAAATAAAATTTAATTCCTATAAAAAGACAAGCGAGTGATATTTTCCCTCGCTTGTTTTTATTTAATATTAATTTTTGTTTTTATTTTAAGGCTTATTTTCCACGTCCAAATGCTGCTCTATAACCTAGTGAGAAGATTACACCATTTCGTCCAATGTTTCTAAACATTGCTTGAGCGTAACCGGTTGAACGTTCACCCCATCTTTTTTGAACACCTATTCCATATTGAATATACGGTTTTACAGACAATTGAGGTAAACTTGTCTCAACTGCAGTAAATTTAGTTTTATCCATAATATTCCACATAAAGTCTAAGCCAACATAAGGTTGCCATCCATCTTTAAGATTTCCAATAAATCTTACCCCAGGAGATAACTGAACTGCATTCATTGCATCTGAATGAATTTTCAAACCGGCACCATTTGTATAGTTAAATGTATCAACTAATGAATAAGATGCCATAAAGTGAGGCTGAATTATTAATTTACTATCCAATAATTCCCAATTGTAACCTGTTTTCAAAGCTGTACCAATTGACCATAAGCCAAAATTTTCTGAGCCATACATAGTGTTTGCATCAATTCCGGAAAGTCCTGTTGCAACAGTCCAACCTCCGAACCAATCACCTTTATATAAAGTACCTGTCAAACCGAATGTACCGCCATTTTGCCACAAACTATTTCCATTAAATACTTGGTGAGAACCATTATAACCAATATATGTACTAAATACACCATCAAAGCCATTGCCCAATTCTTTCATTGCTGTGTCGCCACCAAAAAATGTTCCAAACATAACGTTAGAAACCTTAGGACCGTTTTTAAGGTTTACTTTTTCAAATGATGTGTAAGGTCTAGCCCACATACCTGCTCTTTCTTCTGGAATAGCTCCTGATGAAGTCGCAACAGAACCAAAACCATCTCCATCGTACGCATATTTGTTATATGTTTTTAATGCTTGACGTTGCGCACGAGTCATTAACATTGTCAAATCCATATTTGAAAACGCTTGATCATACGCATTCAATTGATTAAAATATCCACCCAATTGAGCGGCAACCGGAGCAACCATTACAGCAGGGTTTACGTTATTATAGTTAGTTGAAGAACCTCTTGTAAACTCGAAACTTCCTTGAGTCGGATCATATGCAACTCCATATTTATAAATCGGAGAATATGCAACCTCTGAAACAGAACTTGTAATATGAGATTTTAGAGTTTCATCATTTACAAAATTAATAACCGTACTATCTTTTGTCGCATCGCTTAACAAGTTAATACCGCTAACATTAAGTTTTGCATCATTGGCAATTGTAACAGGATTAGCAACAGAAATCGTATCCATTTTACTGTTTGCCAAATCTGCGTCAACCGCAATATTTGAATTTGCATTCAATGTTAAATCTTTTAAAGCAATGGCGCCAACAGCACCATTGGCAACAGATAACATACCGCCATTCATATTAAGCGTATTTGTTCCGCCTGAAAGATATTCATCTTTCGTAAAAGCAACCATACCGTTATTCAAGTTATATTTAACATCTTTAATTTGATTGTTATGGATTGTTCTTGCATTTTCGTTAGTCAAAGTAATCGGATCAACAACTCCATTGAACAAAATTGTACCATTACCTTGCATTTTTACTTCATTACTTACATTTGCGGAACGAACACCATCATCAATAATAATACTTCTTCCGGTAGAAGTTGTTAAAGTTGCACTTGATTTATTCGCATCACTATCGCCCTCAAAATAAATTGAGTTGTCAAGATTTATACCCTCTGTAGCAGAAGTTCCAGCATTTACACCGGTAATTCTAACATCACTGTTTTTAGCTGAAATGTTAAGATTTCCTTTTCCTCCGACAGTCAAAGCACCTTTTCTATCGTCAGATGTTTTAAATCCAACAATGTTTGTGTCCTCAATATCTAATGTTTGAGCATTTCCAATTTTCAAACCTTTATTATCAGCACCATTAAGAGTATAACCGTTACCTTTTACAGATAAACTGTTACCGCCCATTTCGCCTGTCCAGCCTTTATCTAAACCTGTACCAGAAATTTCAATATCTTTTGTCGCTGAAAAACTTCTATCATCTTTTAATATAACGTCTTCGCCATTAACTTTATCCGTTTGATTTACCGCAAGAGTAAACCCATCAATCTTTGAAGCAACTCCGTCTTTATTAAGTCTATCTACTTTCAAGTTTTTGTCTTGAACTTTAACAGTGTACAAATAGTCGTTTGTCAAAACATTAAGGTCATTGTTAGTTACAATAGAAAGATTGCCAAGATTTAGTTGTGACAAATCTGCTGATACTGAATTTTCATTATCATTTTTTAGGTCCGCAATAAGATTTACATCTTTAAGATTTAATGTACCTGAGCCATTTGCAACTGATGCAATATCTGCAATTTGATCATCACGAGATAAATCCATATCTATTTTAACATTACCACCATTGGATGTAAGGTTGTTAAATTTTGCAACTCCGAGTTTTCCATTCATCAAATCTAGCGTTGCACCATTCCCCAAAGTCAAATCAATTCCGTTAATATATTCGTCAACACTTGCCTTAATCGTACTGTTATCTTTTGCGTTTACCAATAAATTCCCGCCATCAGGAGTAATTTCGCTATTCAATACGATTGTGCCTGTTGTGTTAATTGTTCCATTTCCGGCAACTCCGCTGTTGAACACAATTTGTTTTCCACTTGATGCATTCAAATTTGCAGTAGAATTATTCAAATAAATATCTCCACCTTTTTCAGCTTTGTTATTTGTAAACACGACATCTTGTTTTTGAGCATTAATAGTCAATGTCGGATTATCCGTTGTATTAGTATTTCCGTTTGAATAGTAAATTGCACCACCATATTTTCCTGCTGTGTTGTTCGCAAAATCAGTATCTTTAATTTCTACATTTGCAGTCGGAGCTAAAATAGATGCAGCTACATTATCAGCACCGGCAGAAATTGCACCACCATTTATTCCGGCAGAGTTGTTTGAAAAAGCACCATTATTAACTGACAATTTTGTTGATCCGTTTGTTAAAATAGCACCACCACTATAGTTTGTGCTGTTACCTGCAAACGAACTATTTGTAATAGTTGCAGTATCACTTACCAACAAGGCGCCACCACCGATTGCTGATTGAATAACTTCGACAGCTTCTTTATCATCATCTTTGACAGTAATATTGTTACTATTATTTGTAAAAGTTGAATTGTTGATAGTCAAAGATCCCTTAGATGTAATCGCACCACCATTTGGAATAACAGAATTTCCAGCTTTTTCGCTATCAATTACAATTTCACCTTCAGATTTGTTGGATGAGAAAGTACTTGAATTAATGTTCATAGTTCCGAAGTTTGCAATCGCGCCACCACGTTCTGCTGTGTTACCAGTAAAACTTGAACCTGAAATATTCATTGTTCCGCTGTTACCAATAGCACCACCCTCTTTTGCCGAGTTGTTTGTAAAAGTTGAATTTGCAACATCTAAAAGTCCTATATTTCCGATTGCGCCACCCTTATCAGCTTTGTTGGAATTAAATTTACTTGAATTAACCGCTAATTTGTTAACTGTTTGATTTGCTAAAAGTGCACCACCTGCGGAGTCTTTACCTGTTGCAGAGTTTCCGGTAAATTCGGAGTTTTTAATTTCTTTCAAATTAGCTGTTGATGTGTTTCCCTCTGACGTTACGTCAAATGTAACGATTGCACCACCACCTGTTTTTGCAGTGTTATTTTTGAATTTACCGCTGATTGAATTAATTATACCTGTGTTAACAATAGCTCCACCAATTCCGTCAGATGAGTTACTTTCAAAATTTGAATTGATTTCTTCAATTGTTCCAACATTTGCAATTGCACCACCGGCAGTATCTTCTCCGATAGCTTTGTTTGCCGTAAACGAGCCGCCAATTGTTTTAATCGAACCCAAATTGTAAACGGCACCACCTGCTTTAGTAGCACTATTATTAGAAAAATCAGCACTTAATTTTTCTATCTTTCCGTAAGTATCATTCGTAACAGCTCCACCATATTCTGCTGTATTCGCTTCAAAAGTGCTTTCAGAAATATTCAAAACACCTTGATTATCTTCCGTTCCGCCATTAATAATAGCACCACCAATTTGGGCAGTATTACCTTTGAATGATGTTTGTGAAATAGTTGCATTACCACTATTCATTATTGCGCCACCGCCAAGTCCGGCTTTGTTGTTAGAAAATGAACTGTTTTTTACAGTTAAGCCTGTTCCTGAAACATTTTGAATTGCACCACCAGCGCCAGAAATTGTTTTCGTTCCATCTTCTGCAGAAACTTCGTTATATGCTTGATTGCCAGTAAAACTTGAACTTTCAATATTTAACGTTCCATTATTTGCAATAGCACCTCCGGCAGATTTCGCCTTGTTATTTGTAAAAACACCTTTTCTAATATTTTGAGTTCCATTATTAAAAATTGCACCTCCGGCATTTACGGCAGTATTGCTGTCAAATGTTACAGAATTTCCGTCTTTGTCACTTCCTCCCCCAAGATTCATTGTACCGTCATTAAAAATTGCACCACCAACATTTTTGGCAGAATTTCCTTTGAATGTTTGCTTAGAAAGCTCTGAGCTTGTAACTGTCGCATCTTTATCGTTATATATTGCACCTCCTTGATTAGCAGAGTTGTTATTAAAACTTGCATATCTCGAGATATTAAATTTCCCTTTGTTATATACCGCCCCACCTTGAGTAGCAGAGTTTTCACTAAAGGTATTTTTTCCAGTAGACGCGATTATTCCTTCATTATAAATAGCTCCACCATTACCACTTGCAGTATTTTTTGTAAAAGTTGTGTTTGTTAAAGCTTCAATTGTCTTATTGTTGTACAAAGCACCACCATTTGCTTCTGTTGTATTTTGGTCAAAAGTGGCATCTTTAATTTCTTTTATGGTTCCATCATTATATATTGCACCACCACCAAGTTTTGCAGAGTTTTTGGTAAAAGTTCCGCCGATAGAAGAAATTTCTCCATAATTCCAATCAGTACCGGCAACATTGTCATTTTTACCATTAAAAATTGCTCCGCCATAAGCTGTTTCAGCAGTATTTCCTATAAATGATCCATTAATAGAACCAATTTTACCCTCATTTCCTATGGCTCCACCACTGTATGCAGTGTTATTTTCAAAAGTACCGTTTATTGCTTCAATGATAGCACTTACTTTGGTCTCATTTTGATTTTCATCCAAATCATAATCACCAAAATTATAGATAGCTCCGCCGAAATCAGCAGCTTTGTTACCTTTAAATGTTGCAGAAATATTTTTTATAGTTTCATTATTATAAATTGCTCCACCATCACCTAACGCAGAATTATTTGCATAAACCTCTTTTTCTATATTATGAATAATTCCGCTATTATAAAGGCCACCACCGTAATGAGCTTTGTTACCTGTATAAGTATTATTTTGCAAATAATAAATCGTTCCGGTATTATGTATTCCACCGCCATTTTTCTCGTTTTCGTCTTGAGCAGTTGTTATATCTATATTTTCATATTTTTGACCACCCCAAAATTTAATTGTTTCATTGTTAGTCCATCTTTCGGACGCAGACGCAATATTTGTCGATGCCAAAACAGCTGAAATAGCCAATGACAACCCTAATAATTTTCTATCCATAATTCCCTCTTATAAATAAAGTACTTTATTCGAGTATACAACTGAACCTGAATTAAGTCAATTTATTAAGCTTCAATCAATGGATGTATTTTCTTGTCATTATGATGTTTCCGTTTTCATCATATGCATTTGTTCCAAGCCAATGAGCAATCAATCTTCCTTGAGGATTATAGATAAACGTTTCTTCCTTAGAAACTCTCATCCCCATATTTACTAAAACCCCAGAAACCGTGTATTTATAAGACTTATACGGATAGCTTAAGCCCGTTCTTTCTTCCATATAAGCAAGATTTCCATCTTGATTGTAATACCAAACGTGATATTTATCTTCATTATAAAGCACTGCATATGTAGCATCCGAAAAGAATGCTAAAGTCCTATCTTTTAGGTTCACATTACCTTGAAGCGCATAACTAAGATTTTCTTTATTGTTTTTATCTGTAATATTTTGCAAAACAAGTTCAGGATTAAGTTTTTTGGCAGGAACCTTTAAAAGTTCTTCCCTTGCAGAATTAACATTGTAATCCACGCCGCCTGTTAAGAATGTTTCGGCACAACAGGGTAAAGCTATCAACATCATTAAAATCAACAAAAAGCTTCGCATACTTTATTTATATTACGTATTTTTCATTTGTCAATATTTAATAAAAATCGCTACAATGTTATAAAAAGATGACATACATATATATTGTGCTATAATACAATTAAATTTTTTAAAAAGGAGCTTAAAATTATGGAAAAAGTAATTCAATACGAAACTCACGGAACTTGTTGCCGTTTAATGCAAGTAAAATTTAATGATAACGGAACTATTGAAGATGTTGATTTTTTAGGCGGTTGTCCCGGAAATCTTTTGGGGATTAAACAACTTGTAAAGGGAATGAAAATTGATGATGTTATTGCAAAATTTTCTGGAATTAAATGTGGTGACAAACCAACAAGCTGTCCTGATCAATTAGCAAAATGTTTGAGTGAAGTTAAAGCTACTCTTAACAAGTAAAAATTAAGCCTCTTCACAAGTTTTTTGTTTATGTTAGAATAGTTCTTATGATTACAACAGACAAATTAACCGTAAGATTCGGTTCTCAAACATTATTCGAAAACGTTAGTATAAAATTTACCCCAGGAAACTGTTACGGAGTTATCGGTGCAAACGGAGCTGGGAAAAGTACACTTTTAAGAGTTCTATCAGGAGAAATTGAGCCAACTTCTGGCGAAATACATATCTCCAAAGGTCAGCGTATAGCTGTTTTGCGCCAAGATCACTTCGCTTTTGATAATTACAAAGTAATTGATACAGTAATTATGGGGCACAAAAAACTCTATGACATTATGCAAGAACGCGATGCTTTGTATTCAAAACCCGATTTTAACGATGAAGACGGCATAAAAGTTGCACACTTGGAAGAAGAATTTGCAGAACTTGACGGCTGGCAGGCAGAAGCTATGGCAGCATCTTTACTTTCAGATTTAGGTATTCCGGATGAAATGCATTATGAGCTTATGTCAGAACTTTCAGGTAGTGAAAAAGTTCGTGTATTGTTGGCACAAGCCTTGTTCGGCAATCCGGATATTTTGCTTTTAGACGAACCTACAAACCACTTAGATTTGAATACTATTGCTTGGTTGGAAGAATTTTTGATCAATTTCCCTAACCTTGTAATCGTAGTTTCTCACGACAGAAAATTTTTAGACAATGTTTGTACTCATATGGCAGATATTGATTATAAAAACATTCAACTCTATACAGGTAATTATTCGTTCTGGTCACAAGCAAGCCAATTGATCAAAAAACAAAAAGAAGAACAAAATAAAAAAACTGAAGAAAAAATGGAAGAATTAAAAGCGTTTATTGCACGTTTTAGCGCAAACGCATCTAAAGCAAAACAAGCAACTTCCAGAAAAAACATGTTAGACAAATTGTCATTAGAGGAAATCAAACCGTCTTCGAGACAATACCCGAGAATTCGTTTTACTTACAACAAAATTCCGGGGAAAGATGTTTTGCAGGTTAAAAATCTGTATAAATCAGTTGATGGCGAAGTCTTAATTAAAAACTTAAGTTTCGAAATTAACCAAGGTGAGAAAGTTGCATTTATTGCAAGAGATCCTTTTATTATCACAAATCTTTTTGACATCTTGGAAGACAGAGTTAAACCTGACAGTGGTGAAGTTACTTGGGGGGTTACGGCTACTCATTCATATTTCCCCAAAGACAATAATTTTTATTTTGAAAATGACAAAAATATTATGGAATGGCTGGCAGATTATTCCCCAGACCAACATGTAAATTTTTTACGTGGATATTTGGGTAGAATGTTATTTTCAGGTGAAGACGCCGATAAAAAAGTTAACGTTTTGTCTGGGGGTGAAAAGGTTAGATGTTTGTTTGCAAAAATGATGATTGCAGAGGCAAACGTAATGATTTTTGATGAACCTACAAACCACCTTGACTTGGAAAGTATTACTGCATTGAACAACGCACTAATTGACTTTCCGGGGACAATTTTGTTTACATCGCAAGATTATCAATTAATTCAAACAGTTGCAGATAGAATTATTGAAATTTCTCCAAAAGGATATATCAATATGCGCAACAAATACGACGATTATTTGAAAAATCCTGTAGTCTTGAAAAAACGTGAAGAATTGTATCAATAGATAATAAAAATTACAAATTGTTACGATACTATTTTAAATGTTTTTTGTTTAAAGTATGCTTGGCATGTGTGTTGAAACACGTATTAACAAAGGAAGGTAAATATGCCAAAATTTAATTTGATGTCATATATTATGCCACCGGAAGATAAAATGTTTTTTACTTATTTTCAGGACAGCGCAGAGATTTGTCAAAAGACTGCCAGATTATATGACAAAATTATGCACGATAGATTAACAGATGAATACAAAGAAAAAGCTTTAAAATACAAAAAGAAAGGTAAACTTTCATACAAAGCTGTTTTGAAACAATTGAATAAAAGTTTCATTACTCCAATCGAAAGAGAAGATATTCAAACTATTGCAGTACAGTTAAATAAAATTACTAAAAAAATCGTAAAAGCCTGCTTGAATTTGGAAGTGTACAGATTAAACGATTACACTGACGAAATGAAAGAACAGGCTTTAACTTTAGTTCAAGCAACAGACAAACTTGCTGAAATAGTTAAACTTTTCAAAAAAGTTTCTGATGTTGAAAAAATTACTAAACTAAACATCGAAATGAAAGAAATAGAAGCTCACGGAGATGAAATTCATCGTCGCGCAATGGGTAATCTTTTCTCAGGCAAATACGAAGCTCTTGAAGTTATTAAACTTAGAGATATGTATAAAGAAATTGAAAATGCTTTTGACGCTTGTTTCTATGTTACAGATACTATTTTGAACGTAGTTTTGAAACAATCATAATTTCAATTAGATTCTTCGCTAATCGCTAAGTATGACAATTACAACGTTCAAGATGTCAGCGATAGGCGACAATAACAAAAAGAATTAAGGATAAAAATAAAAATCAATGATAACAATTTTAATATTAATAGCTGTAATTGCAGTTGCACTTGCATTTGAATTCATAAACGGGTTTCACGATTGTGCTAACGCGATTGCAACGGTTGTATCCACAAAAGTTTTATCACCAAAACAAGCTGTGTTATTCGGTGCAAGTTTAGAATTTATAGGAGCTTTAACAGGAACACACGTTGCTAAAACTATTGGTTCCGGAATCGTAAATGCCGATATGATTACGTTAACAGTAATTTTTTGTGCATTGCTCGCTGCTGTTATTTGGAACTTATTCACTTGGTGGTTAGGATTACCGTCAAGCTCTTCTCACGCACTAATCGGCGGACTTTTAGGTGCGGCAATTGTTAAAGCTGGAACAAATGTTGTTCACGTTCATACATTAATGGATAAAGTTATTATTCCAATGTTTACATCCCCAATGCTAGGTTTTTGTGTTGGTTTTACGCTAATGCTTTTAATCGCTTGGATTGTAATTATTCTCAGAGAAACTCCAAACACAGTGAACAAACAATTTCGAAAATTACAATTGTTATCAGCCGGCATGATGGCTTTGAGCCACGGTTCAAATGACGCCCAAAAAACAATGGGTATCATAACTTTGGCGCTACTTGCGGGAGGAGTTCTTAATCCTGATCCGACCGGTGGGTTTGAAATTCCTTTATACGTAATCATTGCTTGTGCATTGACAATGGCAGCCGGAACAATGAACGGTGGTTGGAAAATTATTAAAACAATGGGACACAAAATCATCAAACTTAAACCAATTCACGGTTTTGCAGCAGAAACATCAGCTGCAGGTTTGATTTTGACAGCGTCACACTTTGGTATTCCATTGAGTACAACTCACGTAATTTCAACAGCAATTATGGGGGTAGGTTCAACTTTCCATGCGCATGCAGTAAAATGGAGAATAGTTGGAAATATTGTAATAGCTTGGGTTGTAACAATTCCGGCTTGTATGCTTATTTCATCAATAATTTACTTCCTAATTTATAAAATTGTTTAGGGGGCATATAGTGAAATTTATTCTAAAAGATACTGTTTTTAATAAAAGATTTTGGAACATCAAATGAACAAAGTTGAACTTTTAGCTCCCGCAAAAGACAAACAAACCGCCTTTTCCGCAATAGATTACGGATGCGATGCAATTTATATTGGCGCGCAGAATTTTGGCGCAAGAAAAAAAGTTGGAAATACACTTGAAGACTTAAAAGAAATTGTTGATTATGCTCATAAGTTCTATGTTAAAGTTCATGTTACGGTTAACACAATTGTAAAAGATACTGAACTCAAAGCAGTACAAGAATTAATCCAAAATTTATACGACATTGGAGTAGATGCAATCATTGTTCAAGATATGGCTATCTTTAAGCTTGCAATTGAGGGGAAACTTCCTCCTATAGCGATTCATGCAAGCACTCAATGCGACAACAGAAGCCTTGATAAAGTTAAATTTTTCAAAGAAGTCGGAGCTTCACGCGTAATTCTTGCGAGAGAACTTTCTCTTGAACAAATTAAAGAAATCGGAAAATTTGCAAAAGAAAATAATCTTGAAATCGAAACATTTATACACGGTGCGCTATGCGTATCTTACAGCGGACAATGCTATTTGAGCTATTGCATTGGCGGACGTTCAGCAAATAGAGGAGAATGCGCTCAAGCTTGCAGAAAAAAATACTCACTTATTGACGAAAAAGGCAATATTATTGCAAAAGATAAATATCTTTTGAGTATAAAAGACTTTAACGCATCTAAACATTTGAAAGAATTAATTGACGCAAATGTTAAATCTTTCAAAATTGAGGGACGTTTAAAAGATATAAATTACGTAAAAAATGTTGTTGCATATTACCGACAAAAAATCGACCAATTTGCAGACAAAACCTCATCCGGTAAAGTATTTTTTGACTTTGAACCAGACGTTACAAAAAGCTTTAATAGAGGTTTTACAGACTATTTTCTTGATGGGCGCAAAAAATGTTTTAATTTTGAAAGCCCCAAATCACTTGGCGAAAAACTTGGAAAAATTTCGAAAGTAGGAAAAAATTATTTTGAAATTGACTGGTCAAAAAACATCCAACAAAAAACTTTAAATCATCAAGACGGTTTATATTTCAATGGGATGGGCTGTCTCATAAACAAAATTGATGGGAATAAAATATTTCCAAATAAAATGGATGGAATTAAAACAGGACTTGAAATTTATAGGAATTTTGACAGCAAATTTGAAAAACAACTTGAAAACTCTAAAACTAAACGTCAAATCGGAGTTGAGTTTGTTTATAAAAACGGAATATTAAAAGCAATTGATGAGGATAAAAATTCTGTAGAAATAAAATTAGACAGCATTGAATCCCCAAAAAATTCTGAAAAAATGAAAGAAAATTTCACAACACAATTACAAAAAACAGGTGAAAGCGATTTTTATGCCACAAATGTTATAATAGACGGAACTCTTCCTTTTCTACCGATTTCTAAAATAAATGAAATTCGTAGAAATATTCTCTCCGACTTAATGCAAGAACGATTGAAAAATTATAAAAAAGAATTACAAAACCCTTTAAAATATGCAGAATTTCCTAAAAAAGAACTGGATTACAAAGCAAATATCTACAACAAAGAAGCAAAGTGCTTTTATGAAAATTGCGGATGCAAAGTTTGCGAAATGGCTTACGAAAATGGTCAAATAAAATCCAACCCAATTGAGCTTATGCACACAAAACATTGTATTAAATACGCATTAGATATGTGCAAATCCCCCAAAAAACTTTTTTTAATTGATGAAAAAGGTAAAAAATATCCATTAAAATTTGATTGTAAAAATTGCGAAATGTACGTATTGAGTAACTAGAACAAATTTGACTTTACTAAAAATACCCTTAAACATGATTTGTAGATTTCATACGAAAGTATGACGTAAATTGGCAAGTTTTAGTATATATTAAACTTACCAGAGGGTAGAATTTGTGTTAAACGGAATATTTCAACGTCCATATTTGAATAAAGATGCGCGTAATCTTGTAAAAAGAAAACAAGACGACGAGCAAAACACTTCCTCTGCTCAACGCGAAGAACAATCAAGCCAAAACTCTAAAAGCAAAGGTTTGCAATATGTAGGGCGCAAAACCCCAACTTATACCCCTGCTTACCAACAACAAAACAATAACGGAGAACAAGTTGATTGGCGTCAAATGCGTTCTCAAATTCAAGCACAAGCCAGATATAACACAACTCCACAAACTGTTCAAACACAAGAAACAGCACAATCTGCCGAAGTTATACCAACAAAAACTCTCTCAGGCAGAAGTACTGTTATCAATATTGCACAAATTTTAAAGGATTTTAGAAATACTGCATCTGCAATCGGAACTCCAGACGAATTAAAGGAAGAAGTTAACGGCTATCTTTCTTTAATTGAAGCACAAGTAAAAAAAGAGAACCCTAACACAAAACTTGTTAAATCAAATTTGAAAAATGCGTCAACAATCCTTGACACATATATTTCTCAAACATTGAACAAAGACTCAAAGGTTGTAGAAAACTGGGTTGATGCTCTTTTCTTGCAACAAGTTGATTTTAAATATAATGAGGGAGAAATCAATCCTCAATTCTTGGTTAAATTTCCGGAAGGTAGCACGCAAGAAGCGACTAAAACAGAAGAAAAAGCTACTGTTGCAAACACAGTTAATGAACCTGTAGAACAAGAAATTGAAACAAATTCAAAAGTTGTTTCATTAATCCCGCAAGATAAAGAGTTAAAATCATTGTTCATCCAATCTAAAAAATTGGCATACGCAAATGAACCTGAAAAAGCAATTTTATCTTTCCAAAAAGCACTAAAAAGAGCAGACGAAGTCGGTGATAACGAAACAAAATCAAAAGTTTACTATGAAGTTGGCAAAATATATGATGACCACGATTTCTATTCTCAAGCTTTAACAAGCTACAACAACTCATTGAATACTACAGATAAAAACGTTAAAACCAAAGCTCACTATGCAATGGCACAGATTTACGACGATGTAAATCAAATCAAACCTGCAATGGATCATTATTTTAATACGATTTCATTTGCTGGAGAAACTGAAAACTTAACAGCACAAACAACTTCCCTAACCAAAATGGGAAATATATTAACAGATATGTATGATGATGAAGCTATGAACTATATTTCTGTTGCAGATGATTTGGCATCTCAAACAGATAATTCTAAATTAAAAGGTTTTGTTTCTTCAAGTATGGGCGACGCATACGAAAAATTTGGGTTTTCTCAAGATGCTTTAAAATCATACTCAAAAGCTGTAAAACATTATTCAGAGGCAGAAGCCCCACTCAAAACAGCTCAAAATTATACTAAAGCCGCAGATATAATGGTTGAACACAGCAATATCTCAAAAGCGAAAGGACTTCTTGCAAAAGCTCAAAATTATGCAAGACAAACTGATGATGTTAATCTAATGAATGAAATCAATGACAAACTAAACAACCTCGAATTACTCAGCTAGTTTTTTAATAATATTGACATTGTTATAATTAATATCGGGAAGCCCAAACCAATTCCTTTATTTACATTATTACAGATTTTTTCAACTTTTCAAAACGCAATTAGATATTAACCAAGTGTTTTATTGCAATCAAATATTTTTCTCATATAATAATAGTGTAAAAACGTACATAAATAAGGAGAATTTTATTATGTCTAGAAAACCTATTATTGCAGGAAACTGGAAAATGAATTTGTGCCAATCAGAAGCAAAATCTGTTTTTGAAGGTATTGCAAACTTTGTAAAAGATTATACAGCTCAAGAATTACCAACAGTTGTAATCGCTCCTGTATTCACATCAATCTGTGCGGTTCACTCTGTACAATGTGATTGCGGTTGTGGCGGTAAGAAAATTTCTATCGCTGGTCAAAACTGCCACTGGGAAAATTCTGGTGCTTTCACTGGTGAAATTTCTGTAGAAATGTTGAAAGATGCTGGTTGTGACTACGTAATCATCGGTCACTCTGAAAGAAGACAATATTTCTCTGAAACAGACGAAATGATTAACAAAAAAGCAAAAGCTATTTTGGCTGGGGGCTTAATTCCTATCATCTGCTGTGGTGAAACTCTTGAACAAAGAGAATCAGGTGTTACAGATTCTTGGATTGCAGGTCAAATTAAAGCTGCTTTAGACGGTATTTCATCAGAAGATGTTGCGAAATCAGTAATCGCTTACGAACCAATCTGGGCTATCGGAACAGGCAAAACTTGCGATTCAGACGAAGCTAACAGAGTTATCGCAATGATTAGAAGCGTTGTTAAAGAAGTTGCAGGCGCAGAAGCTGCTGATGCTATCAGAATTCTTTACGGTGGTTCTGTAAAACCTGCTACAATTGAAGAACAAATGTCAAAATCAGATATCGATGGTGCTTTAATCGGTGGTGCTTCATTGAAATCTGAAAGCTTGAACGAAATCATTGAAAAAACAATGAAAATTGCAAGCTTGGTATAGTTTTTCAGATAATCAAAAGTTATAACAAACGATAAAAACAGAGCATTCATGCTCTGTTTTTGTTTATTCGTTTCAAAATAATATCATTAAACTAGCCCATTGAGTAATGAAGTTTCAACACTTCTCTAAGAAAATAAATTTATTAGAGAGGATTTATGTTGAAAAAATTATTTATTATTTTGGGAATTTTCATTTACGCCACAAACATTTGTTTGGCAGAAGAACTTATTAAGCAACAAAGCAAGTATCCAGATTACGCTTATATGTATCTGGGGAACGATAAATATGAAAAAATCAATCGGAAAGTTTTTGCATTTAACCTTGGGCTAAACAAATACGCCGTTCGTCCAATCCATATTTTATGGAGTTCTATCATGCCAGAATACGGAATAGACAGAATTCAAAGTGCTTACAAAAATATTGAATACCCCAAAAGGCTTGTCAGCAGTCTAATTCAAAGAGATTTTAAAACATCCGGAACAGAAACTGTCAGGTTTTTAACAAACACTACCCTCGGACTTGGCGGAATGTTCGATCCTGCCAAACATTTTTTCAATCTTGAGCCATCAAATGAAGATATGGAACAAGCTTTGACAAAATGTAAATGTTGTTCTGGGTCATACATAGTGCTTCCTGTAATAAATGGGACTACAGCTCGCGGAATTGCAGGCAAAATTTTAGACACATCACTTAACCCTACAACATACGTCGGAACACCGGTTCTTGCGATGGTAAAAGCCGGTTTGACCGTAAATAGAACATCTTTTATGCAACCTTTGATAAAAATGATTGAATCAACTTATGCCGATCCATATGAAATCTCAAAGAAAATGTATGGAATAGATAATTTTATCAAGTGTCAAAATCTTGATAAAAAAGAAATTTTAGAAAACGGTTTCAAAGCAGTTGAAAACAAACTCCCTCCAGAAATAAATCCGGAACTTGTAAGAATGGATACAAAAGACAACCCTACAAACAACAACGAAAAACTAACCGTTGCAGATATTATAAAAGGCGGAACAAACATTGATAACATTATTTTAAAAAGTTATGAAGCCACAAATTCAAAACTCTTGGCAGACTTATTGATAGAAGATTACAACCCACAAAATCCTGTAGTAGACTCTATGCGAACAGCACTTTTTGACAACCCGAGCGTTGACAAATCTATTTGGAATGAGTTATCTGTTTGGAACAGAAGTTTTTCAAAAAAATTCCACACCGCTTCCGTTGAAATCACTCCAAATAGAGCTCCATACAAGTTCAAATATATTATGCAAAAAGATAAAAACGCTCCAGTTGCAATAATTTATCCATCAATCGGCGAAAGCATTCAATCGCATCATTCAATAGTTTTAGCAAAACTTTTCTATGATGAGGGATATTCCGTAATTATACAAGGCAGCCACTTTCAATGGGAATTTGTAAAAAGCATGCCTCAAGACTACGCGCCCGGAATTCCAATTGATGATGCAAAACATCTGAGAACTTTAACTTCAAAAATTATTGCACACCTTGAGAAGAAATATGACTGCAAACTTGGAAATAAAACAATAATCGGCACATCTTTCGGTGCTTTAGAAACTCTTTTTCTTGCCAGTGAAGAAGCAAAAAACAACATACTTGGTACGACAAAATATATTTCAATTTGTCCACCTATAGACTTGTTTTATGCAATGGAACAAATTGATAAAAACGGAGAAGAATGGAGCAGAAATTCTGAAAATTTAGAACAAAAAATTGCTCAAACTGCCTCAAAAGTTGTTCAACTTTATAATTTAAAAGACGAAAAGCCATCAAGCATAACAAAACTTCCGTTTA
This sequence comes from uncultured Candidatus Melainabacteria bacterium, assembly GCA_934717855.1. Classification (GTDB taxonomy): domain Bacteria; phylum Cyanobacteriota; class Vampirovibrionia; order Gastranaerophilales; family Gastranaerophilaceae; genus Stercorousia. The sequence continues at coordinate 151,512 of CAKUZI010000004.1, read as the reverse complement.
GTGAAGAAGAGGGAAAACTAATAACCGGTTTTATTATGCACCAAAAACTTTCTGACCTGATTTTTACACTTGAAAACACGCCAAAAAACAAACAAACTGATATCTATCAACAAATTAATAATATGAATTACAAAGATTACGTAAACAAATATCTACTTAGTCAAAATAGTTATAGCGATATTTTAGAAAAAACAAACCTTTTAGCCCTTGAAGATTTTTTCAAAAACAATTCAAATTATAAAATTTATCATTCACTGGACGATTATTTGACCAATCAATCCCAGCTTAAAAAACTCAAAATTTGCACCGGTAAAAAAATGACAATTTTGAGTAATGGCGCTCATTTGGGCTTTTTATACACTAAAGAATTTTTAGAAGACTTAAAAAGAGAAATCCAACTGGTTGAGAAAACTGCTTTCAGCAATTAATTCCTACATTTTTTTGCTATAATACATCCCGGGAAAGAGATTTATGAATAGCAACACAAAAGGAATACTAAATGGAATAATTGCCTCAACCAGCTACGGAATGAACCCGCTTTTTGGACTGCCATTATATGCAATAGGAATTGGGGTAAATTCTGTTTTATTTTACAGATATTTTCTAGCCGTAATAATATATTTTATTTGGTTGAAATTTTTCAAAAAAGCATCGTTAAAAATATCTAGACAAGAAATCATTCCACTATTTTTCTTAGGAATATTCTTTTCACTGTCTTCATTAACTCTTTTTGAAGCATTTCACTACATAGAAGCCGGAATTGCCTGCACTATTTTATTTATTTATCCTGTAATGGTTGCGATAATAATGGCAATTTTCTTTAAAGAAAGAATTACTAAAACCGTAATCTTTGCTATCCTGCTAACCTCAATAGGAATAATCCTTTTATACAAAGGAAAACCTGATACAGCATTGAGTATAAAAGGAATATTGATAGTTTTAACATCTGCTTTATTATACGCTCTTTATATCGTTGGAGTAAAAAATATCAAGCCCGTAAAAGTAATGAATAGCGCACGCTTAAGTTTTTACGTTATGCTCTTTGGTTTAATTGTATACATTGTCAATCTAAAATTCTGCACTACTTTGCAAATGTTACCAAACCTAAAAGCTTGGTTATTTGCAATCGGTTTAGCTTTGTTCCCGACAATTATTTCACTTGAAACTATTACGATTGCAATCCAGCTAATCGGATCAACAAATACTGCAATACTTGGAGCGTTAGAACCATTAACAGCAATATTTTTCGGAATTCTGTTTTTCCATGAACAATTAACTCTAAGAATTTCTATTGGAATAATTTTGATTTTATTCGGTGTTTTCTTGATTATTTCAAGAAAAATGAAAGTTGACAAAATATAAATAAGTACATATCATAGAATTATGAGAAAATTTGAAATTTTAATGGCTCTATTTGTTGTATTCTGTATCTTGCTGACATTACCGGTTACAGCAGAACCTGTACATCTTCCTCAAATTGGAAATAACTCAATTGATTATGATAATATTGCTAAAACAGAAGACCAGATAGCTTCTATTGGCTGGCAATACACTGATGATAATGATTATACAGATTTATTACCATATATGCTAAATCTTAGCAAAATCATAGATGATAAATGGAGCTATAAAGTAGATAAAAACGCGACTGGTTATCTGACAATTGCCAATATTACAATATACAAAGATGGAAGTTTTTCAACTCCACAAATTATAAAACCATCGTCAATACCGGATTATACTCAAAAAGTTCTCGATACACTAAACAGTTTTACATATTTAGAACCTCTACCGGCTTCATACAATAAACTTTCCGTAAACTTGCTTTTCATGCCAGATGGACTAACAAAAGAAGAGAGAGAAGAGGCAAAAAATCTTGGATTATTACAGTATATTGAAACAACAAACAAGAAACTAAAAAAATCTTGGCATCCTATAATCCCACCAAGAAACAATAGATATCAAACAGCTGTATTATTTGTTGTAAAAAAAGATGGAAGCCTTGATAAAAACAGTATACTAATTTTCCAATCTTCCGGAAATAAAGAATTTGACAAATCAGCAATTGATACAATTTCAAAAAGCAATTACGCACCTCTTCCGGAAAAGTATACTAATGATAAATTACTTATTTTATTCACATTTAATATAATAAATTCTCAGACTATACCAGGTCAAAATTATCTTCAATCATCTAAATATCCTTATTCAAACATATTTAATTGTATTTATCTAACAAAATCTTTGAGAATATTAAAAAATATTCAAAACAAAGACGGATATGTTTGGTTGAACGCATACAAAATAACTCCGTACACAGATTCATACTTATGGCGTACAAAAGTTGATTGTCGTAACCGATTAATCGGGATTAAAAAATCTTACGTATACGCAGGAAATTTCGACTACTTTTTAAAAGAACCGGTTTTAACAAACTTTAATACAACTATGCAAGATATAAACAAAAATAGTGATTACAAAGCAATTTACGATTATGTTTGTGGATACTAAAAAATTATGATTAGAAAAATTAACAAAACAGATAAAGATTTTTATATAAATTCGGTCAAAGCTTTTTACAACTCTGATGCAGTTTTACACAAAATTCCGGAAGAAAATATTTATAAAACTTTTGACGAATTAATGAATTCGGAAACATACGCTCAATGTTACATTTTTGAAAAAGATGAAAAGAGAGCAGGCTATGCTCTTTTGGCAAAAACTTTTTCACAAGAAGCCGGTGGCGTTGTATTATGGATTGATGAAATCTTTATTTTGCCGGAATTTCGTTCTCAAGGAATCGGTTCGGAGTTTTTTGATTATTTAAAATCTAATTGTGATGTTGCAAGACTAAGACTAGAATTTTGTCCTAGCAATCAAAAAGCAATCAATGTCTACAAGCGTCAAGGTTTTACACCGCTTAATTATGATCAAATGATATACGAATAATCCTTACAACGGCAATTTTATGCAGAACTCTGTTCGAACATTTTCGACACTTTCAACCGTAATTTCTCCGCCATGAGACTTGATTATTTGTTGTGACAAATAAAGTCCCAAACCGGTTCCGATTTTACGAAATTTTTTCGCGGCTGAATAATATTTATTAAATATCATTTTCAATTCTTTTGGTGGAATACCTTGTCCGTAGTCAATTACAGAAATAGTTATAAAACCTGGAATTTCACCTGTTTTTATATCAATTCGGTCTTTTGTGTTGCTGTGAGAAATAGCATTTGAGATTAAATTTTTTATTACCCTTTCTAGTTGCAACAGATCTGCCGTAACTTTTATATCTCTTGACGGAGTAAAATGAATTGTAATTTTTGAATTATTTGCAATTGGTTGCGTACTTTCTACAATTTCAGAAATAAAACCGTTCAGCATAATATTTTCTTTTAACAACTTTATACCAGTCTCTTTAATTTTGTATGTTTCAAGAATTATTTGTACAAGTTCAACAAGTTCCTGATTGGATTTTTTCATATTGTTAAGTGCAACTTCTTGTTTTTCAGAAATCTCACCAAAAGTTCCATTCAACAAGAAATTAATAATATTGGATTCTGCAACAATAGGCACTTTCAAGTCATGAGTCAATGTCGCAACAAAATCTTCTTTTAATGTTTCAATTTCACGTTCATTTGTAACATCTTTAATCAAAATTACATAACGTTTTTTATCATCATCTAAGGACAATTTTATTGCCTGCATTATAAAATTATTTGTCGGAGTATGTTTAATAAAAACATCTTTATTTTTTGTTCTTTCAATCGGTGTATCGTCACTAATTTGAATATGTTCAAATACATTTGTACCGATAATTTCCTGTCCTTTTGCTCCAAACCATTCACTGATTTGTGGAGTTGCACGCAAGATATTATGTTTTTCATTTATAATTAAAATTCCGTCAGAAAGAGAATTGATAACAGACTCCAACAATTTATTTTGACGCATAAGCTCGTTTTGATATTCTACAATCATTTTTTCTCTATCATTAAGAGTTTCAACCATTCGGTTAATACTATCAGTAACATTTTGGTATGTCGGATGGTTAATTTCTTCAATTTTAGTTGACAAATTACCATATCTGACTGAATTTACGGTATTTGTAACCATTCCCAAATAATCGTTAATCTTTGACCATCTTTTATTTGTTTGTCTCGTAATCAAAAACAATACTATAAATACCAATATAATGCTTAAATTCAACAAATACCAAAGCATGTATTTCCCCTCTCTCTTTATGGTACAATTATAGCAGATAAGAGGCGTTTTGTATATGCTTAAATTACCAAAAACAATTAAAATGATTATAACTGATTTCGACGGGATTGTCACTGATAATTGTGTCTATATTTCTGATGACGGAAATTTTTCTCGCCGATTGAACTTTAAAGATGTCATGGCTTTTTCTATTTTAAGAAAAAACGATTATAAAATAGGAATAATTTCAGGAGAAAAAAATAAAGCAATTGAAATTCTTGCAAAAAAATTTCAAGTAGAAGAAGTTCACCAAAATATTCGCATTAAAATTGAAGTTTTAAAAAACATTGTTGAAAAGTACAATTTATCTAAGGAAGAATTTGTATACATTGGAGATGACATTAACGATTTGGAATGTTTGAATTTTGCAAAATATAAAATTACAGTTCCTCATGCAGTTGAAAAAGTTAAAGCAGTTGAAAATATTCAAATAACTGAAAATTCTGCAGGGAATGGAGCTTTTAGAGAGGTAGCGGATTGTCTGATTGGTTAAAAAATATTATTGAAAAAGTAAAAGATCTGAGTAGTTCTATTGACAAATACAGAGAAGAGACAGTAATTCAATCATTACCGTCTTATACATTTGTAAACAGAGCAAAGGCTCTTATTGAAAAAGGGCAATACAAACAAGCCGAAGAGGTTTTGCACAAAGCACTTGAACTTCCACAAAAAGACGCCCTTGTGTACAAATATCTTGGTGCAGTTTACGAAAAACTGGGAAAATTTGAAGAATGCGTTGAAGCCTACCAAACTTCCGCAGAAATCAGTCCTCAAGATAAAATAATATGGCAAAGACTTGGCTTTGCACTGGTTACAATTGGGAAATACGAAAACGCAATTAAATCTTTCGAAAACGCTAACAAAATCCAACCAAACAACAGTGATACATTTACCGGATGGGGAATGGCTTTAATGAAGCAAGGAGAATTTGCCCTTGCTCAAGCAAAATTTATGGAAGCATCAAAAGCAAACAAATATAACTTCACAGCGGTATTTTTAGGCTCTGTTATGGATATAAAACTCGGAATGTATGACAAAGCCGAGATGAAACTTTCGTTCCTTGCAAATGTTTGCCCAAATGCTAATAATACATTTGAATATGCTCGCTTGAAAGCTCTTAAAGATGACTTGGACAGCGCAATTCACTATGCTAAAAAATCAATCGGTTTTTATGAAAAAATGATGCCTGCATATATCCTTTTAGGCCAGCTTTACACAGAAAAGTTTGATTTTGAAAATATGAACCAAGCTTTTTCTGACGCAGAAAAACTTGGTCTCGGAAATGCGGTTTTATATTTTGAATGGGGTAAATGTTTTGAAAAATTCAACAAACTGGATAAAGCCAAAACAAAACTTTTAAAAGCTTTGGAATTAGATGCTGAAAGCGTTGAAATTCAAACATTTTTAGCTTTTTGTTGTGCTGAATGCGGGGAAATTGAAGAAGCTAAAACTTTACTCGAAAAAAATAAAGAAAAAACCCAAAAAGATAAGCTTGTTCCAAAAGTTTATGCGATTATTGCATACGAAACAGGAGACATTCAATCTGCAATAGAATATTTTCGTTCTGACGATGAAAATTGTACAAATGCATATTATTTGGCAAAATGTTACGAAAAACAGAGCAACGACACAAAAGTTAAGGAATATTTCGAAACAGCAATTCGTTTAAACCCACATTATATCAAAGCTTTTGCGGATTACGCAAAATATTTAATTCAACAGAACGACTTTTTGGAAGCTCAACGCAAACTAAGAAAAGCACTCAAATCAGAGCCTGAAAATATAGTTATGTTAAATTTGATGTTTTATGTTAGTTACGTACTTGTCAAAGCTAACGTTTGTGAATATAATATAAAAGAAACAATTTCATACGCAGAAACAATTGAAAAAATCGCGCAGGAATTGTTTGAGTACCCTGAGCAAAAGCTTGAATTAGAAAAGCTTTTAGCCGACTTTTCAGAAAGAGAATAGATTTTGAAAAAGATTATAGTTCAAAAATTTGGTGGAACATCTGTTGCAGACACCGAAAAAATAAAAAATGTAGCCAAAACAGTTATTAGGGAAAAACAAAATGGAAATGACGTTGTAGTCGTAGTTTCAGCTATGGGACACACAACGGATTACCTTGTAAAAATGGCAAAAGATTTAAGCGACAACCCGTCAGGCAGAGAAATGGACATGCTTCTTTCTACCGGCGAGGGAGTTTCTATCGCGCTTTTAGCTATGGCTATTCAAGCCCAAGGCTATAATGCTGTAAGTTTCAACGCAATGCAAGTCGGTATCATGACAGAAAATGTTCATTCTAAAGCTCGAATTATTGATATTAAAACGGAAAAGCTTAAAGAAAACTTAAAAGAGGGTAAAATCATCGTTGTTGCAGGGTTCCAAGGCGTAACTGAAAACGGAGAAATTACAACTCTTGGCAGAGGTGGTTCTGACACATCTGCAGTTGCATTAGCAGCAGCTTTAAATGCAGAAAGATGTGATATTTATACAGACGTAGAGGGGGTTTATACTACAGACCCAAGAATTGTTCCAAACGCATCAAGATTAGACGAAATTTCTTACGAAGAAATGTTGGAACTTGCACATGCCGGAGCAAACGTTTTACACCCAAGAAGCGTTGAAACTGCAAAACAATTTAACGTTCCAATGCGCGTGAGAAGCAGTTTTAAATTAGACAATTTAGGTACTTTAATTTTAGGAGTCGAAAAAATGGAAATATATAAACCGGTAACAGGCGTGGCATCTGATTTATCACAAGCGAGAATAGTTGTATGTGATGTTCCTGATAAACCTGGGGTTGCAGCAAAAATATTCAGCAGATTGGCTAAAGAAAATATTTCTGTAGACATGATTATTCAATCTTATGCAAGAAAAGTTTCTAACACAAATGATATAGCTTTCACTATTGATTCAAGCGACTTAGATAAAACTGTTGATGCATTAAACGCACTAAAATCAGAAATTGGTGCGACCGGAGACATTCAAGTAAACAAAGACATTGCAAAGGTTTCAATAGTCGGAGCCGGAATGATTGACAGACCGGGTGTTGCATCTGCAATGTTTGAAACCCTTGCAGATCATGGTATTAACATTAAAATGATTTCGACAAGTGAGATTAAAATTAGCTGTCTTGTTGAAAAGAACGACGCACAACAAGCAGTAAAAGCTTTGCACAAAGCTTTTAACTTAGAAAGTACTGAAATTGCAGATGTTAAAGGTGATTTACCAGATGTTTAACAATTAGGAGGAATTAACAATGGATTTTAATAATAGTTCAATGGTTGCCCCCCCCCCAATGGTATTACGCGCGTAATTCACAGGAAACACACACATAAAATAGCATTCACATTGTCAGAGGTATTAATCACCCTTGGCATAATTGGTGTTGTCGCAACATTAACGATACCTCAATTAATCCAAAATTACAAAAAAAGTGTTACTGTTAATAAGTTGAAATCCTCTTTTGCGATTTTGAATGAGGCCGTATTACAATCAGTTGCAGAAAATGGTGAATATCAAAATTGGGATTTTTCTGATACTGATAAATTTACAGAAACATATATTTTACCATACTTGAAAACAACAAAAGTTTGTGGAAAGTTTAGTCGTAAGAAAGGTTGCTTTAAATCTATGCCAAACGGAGAAGATGGATGGCAACAATTAAATGGCAGTTATAGTTTTCCAGGAGGATTCACACCAAATTACTATTATAAATTTATTCTTACAAACGGTTCATCCATTGGAATTAGGACATTCAATAATGCTGTGGCTCAAATTTATATTGACATAGATGGACCATCTAAGGGGGAGAGCAAAATAGGAAAAGATGTTTTTTATTTCCAGATATTAAACGGTGTCGCAGTATCCGGATGGTATAAAGCTAAAGGAAACCCTTTAATCGCAGGCTCAGAGTGTGCAGATGGAGCACCCCACATAAACCAAACTATTGAAACGTTACTTGATGGCAGAAAGTGTCCGAGAGGAGGATGTTCTCTTACCTCCAGCGATGCCAACGGGAAAATTATCGGCGAAGCATGCTCTGCTGTCATTATAAAAAACAACTGGAAAGTTCCGAATAATTATCCAGTAAGGTTTTAATTTATTTGTTTGACAAATATGCTAAACTTAGAATTCTAAGGAGTGTACCAATATTGCCACAGAGACCAGCCCATACATCAACCTCCGGACTAAGAACAAATGTTGTGCCAAGTAGCAACATGCATAACAAAAAAAAGAGCCCAAAAGTATTGGGCTCATTGGAATTAAGAATAGCTGGAAGTATGAAAAAGATTTAATACATATATTAAACGGAATAAGTGTCACTTTTACAATTGCCCAACTAGGGAATATACAAATACCACTTAGATAATATAAAATTAGCTAATATAGAGCATGCTAAATAATCATATTCACAATAAAAATAATTCTTTTAAAGAACAAGTGTATATTTTGCACTTTATCTTAAAACTATTGCTATTAGAGGCTTTTACACTTACTTAACAAAACTTTATAGCAGGGGTTGACAAATAATTCGTTATGGTTTATAGTAAAAGTGTTAAATGAAGTGTTAAACAAACACTTAATAACAAAAACCTCGAAAGGAGGAACTAAAATGATCACAATTAATCCAGTAAAATTAAATTCAATTAGACCTATCTCTTTTGGAGAAGGCAATCTTAATAATATAACCCCGAATGTAGCGATTTTATCACTACAAAACCCAAATGCGAAAATCAACTTTGAAAACGACTTAAGTCGTACCCAAAAAGCAGACATGGTTCAAAATCCTAACATGTTCAAAGCTCTAGGGGCAAAGCTTCGCAAGACTTATAATATACTATTTTCACCTGACTACGACAGAGCAAGAAAAAGTCAGAAACATATCGCATTTATGGGATAGTTTCTGAACTCTGCTTCGCTGTCGCACATTACCCCAAAACTTACACCATAAATAATGTTGATAAGTATTAATTCATAAATAAAAAGTCCTTTCTTTAACCGTGGAAAGGATTTTTTATTGCAAAGAAAAAGTCCCCTGTTGTGGGGACATAATTTTCACACATTAACCTACTAATTTCTTCTACGTTTTCTACCAAATATGAGGAATCATTAATTAAGTCTTTTCTAAGCTTTTGTATTTACGGCTTTCTTTTTCAAATATTCTTCCGGTTTGTAACCTGCTTCTTTAAGAGCTTTTGCCAATTCTTTATATGTTGAACCATAATAGTTTTGACCTTCAACTCTTACAACAAATTCGCCGTCTTTGTATTCAACTTTATCTGAAACTTCTGCATTGTCATCTTTTAAGATTTCGCGCATATCGCTTAAGAACAACTTTTTAGCTTCTGTTTCTTTTTTAGTATTTTCTGTTTTTTCCTTTTCTTCAGCTTTGTTCTTTTTGTTTGCTTTATCAGCTTTTTCTTTTTCAGCAACTTCTTTGTCAGAAGCTTCTGAAGCTTTTTCTGCTTCTTTTTCAGAAATTGCTTTTTGAATAGTTGCTACTGCATCTTGAACAGCTTTTTCATCAACAAAAGTATCATCTAATTCATCATAAGCAACTGCAAATTGGCCAGCCAAATCTTCTTTAATACCTAATTCTTTAGCTCTTTGGTCAAGACATGCTACGATATTCCAAATAATATTCATGTTGTTATTGCCTGGGTTTGCAATTTTTTCTCCAGGTGTTGGATTCTTAGCAAGAGAATCATTCCAACACCATTCTTGATTGAATAATGTTTCTATCAAACCTTTTCCGTTCTTAGCATATTGTTTGTCCCAAGTATTCAAAACACTTGCAACATTTTCTTTGTTAATTTGGCTTACACCACTGTTAACTTTTTTATAATCTGCTCTAAAAGAATTACCAATTGTGCCAGTATAAATATCTTGGCAAATATCTACTGCTTTAGCATTTAATTCTTTTTGTTTTTTAGCTACTTCAGTTTTAGGATCAACTTTTCCAGAAGGCGTTGTTTCTGTATCATCATCAGATCCAGAAGCATCGTCCGCTTCTTTTGAATCTGCAGAGTCTTGAACTTCCTTCATTACGCCTTCTGCTGTTTTAGATGCCTTGTCAATCAATTCTTTTACTTGGCCTTGAATTGCTTCAACATCTTCAGCTTTCAAGTTTCCAGAAGAAGCTGCTTTATTAATTTGTTCTTTTAATCTTGCAATTCTATCTAAAATAGCTTGCAATTTTGATTTTTGAGCATCAGTCAATTTATCAGATTTCATAACACTTGAAATTTGAGATTCAATGCTAGTTAAATTACTTACAACATTAGACAATCTGCAAACCAAACCTTGTTGAAATCCCCAGTTCCAAGCCATTGTATTACCTTTTTGCGTTAAAGCCGGATCTGTAGACATACCTTGAGTTAAATCCGTACCGATAAACAAAGGATTACAATAGTACCCTCCATTATTTTCAAATTGAGTAGCTAATGAATAAACCATTGGTGGATAACCAGTAGGACGTGTAAAATATCTTGTATCATTAACATTTCCACCTAAGCCTGTTATGCTTCCAGCTCTGTCTCCTAGTGCCCAGTAAGCTGGTAAATTTGGATATATGTTGTTAAATGAACTTGAGAAAATCATTTTTCCAATCCCCTTGATTAAATCCCCGTACTTTTATAAAGTATTTTTTTCTATAGGAATTGCCAAAATGTTTAAATAAATTTTCAACAAATCGTGAAAACCACTGTAAATAAAGGTTCTTATTTACTTTACATTACTTAACAAATCAACAATATCTTGTCTTGTAATATGTGGATTTATTTCTTTTACGCTTACAATTGAGGATGTATCAACTTTTTCCTTAAATATTTTTTCTAACAAACTTTTATTATAATCATACAAAATCGAACCATGTTGCAAAATATAACCCTCTTTGCGGAATTGAGCCGAACCGATTAATTTTCGACCATTCCAGCACAAATCAGCACCGGTTGACACTAACATACAATAATCCTTATGACCTTGCGATTTGCGAGTTCCACCAAAATCAAGTTCAATTCCTAATTTAGCAAACGCATTAATTAATATTTGAGAAATCTCTTTGTAAGATTCTACAACATTTTCGCCATGTTTTAGGGAAGATACCGAACAAACATAACTATATGTAATTTCATCATCGTGCAAAAGCGCTCTTCCACCGGTCAAACGCCGAACAACATCTATTCCGCAACTTTTAAGGAATTCTTGATCAACAAAATCATCTTTTTGATTTCTGCCTAAAGACACACACGCCGGAGACCAGCCATAAAGCCTAAATATAGGTTCTTTGACTTGTTTTTTTATAGCATTATCCAGCAAATCGCTGTCAATTTGCATATTTTGTTTTCCGGTGTTGGTTGTGTATGGTTTAAACATGATTGATAATGAGTGAAACAATGAGTGAGAAGTGAAAGGAGAGAAGTCCGTTACAGTTGCTACGCAACAAAATATATTTTCGAACGAAGTGAGCTATATGGTCTTTTCACTTTTCACCTTTCACTATCCACTTTTTCCCTTTCTTTCAAATCTTTCTCAAATTGTGCAAAAGTTTCATTTCCTACAAATTGTTCCAAAGAAGCTCGTTTTGCATAATAGTCAGAACGTGCTTTCATTTGATTATCCAATGCTGTTCTGTAGTATGCATCTGTCATTAAAACAACTTCTTTAGACATACTTTGAGCAAAATCATAATTTTTCTTTCGATCCGCTGTAATTTGTTCTATCATTTTTAATTTTTTTCGAGCCGTCATATAGTTGTAATACAAATCAACCGTTCTTTGTTGTAAGTCTTCAATCTTTCGAACAAGAATAATCATATCTGCATCAGTTACTTTTGTATATTTATAGTTAAGAGCTTTGGTATCCTGCGACATAATCCCTAAAATATTACCACCAATTAAAGAGCCTCCGGCTAACAACGGATTACCCATACCTGCACCAACAAGGGTAGACATACTAGCAATAGTTGTAAGAACTTTTTTTACAGATTTTTCGTCAGGCTTGTCTTCATCAGGATTTGCAAGCTTATATAGTGCAAAATTTATTGTATCGCTTTGAGAAGCAGCACCTTGCCACAATACAGACAAGTCTCCAATCATATCTTCTTGATCAAGCTCTAAATCAGCAGATACTTCTCTTGAAATTTGTTTAATACTTAAATCCGCATAAGTCAAATCGTTTACATCAAATTGTTCAGCATCTTTTTTTACATATTCTTGGTGAATTTTATTTTCAGCCTTTGCTTCCATATATTCTTTTTCCGGGATTTCAGAAAGTCCGGTTCTATATGCAGGCGGTTTGGGGTTAACAATATCTTTTAGTTCTGTTGCTGAAACAGGTAAAATCAAATTCAACATTAAGGCGGTTATAAGTAATTTCTTCATTTATTCACCGCCTTTTCCCCAACAAGAGTAGAATTTACATTAAATTGATACAAATTCAGTTTATCTACAACCTTTTTACCTGCAAGCCTTTGAAGTTCCAAATGATATTTTTTTGCATTTTCCATATAATAAAATTCTTCCACTCTCATATTGTCGTATAACGCAGATGATATGGTAATTTCCATCAAATCCTCGTCATCAAGAGCTTTTGCATAGTTTTTGTTATACAAAAGTAATCTTTGGCGAGTTTCTTTTAATTGAGACAACGAACTTTTATAATTGTAATAAGCTGTAATAATTTTATCTTGTAAATTTTCAACAAGTCCGGCAAGTTCAATTAATTCTGTATCTGTAAGCGGAATTTCTGTCGGCATGTTTTTACGATTAATCAAGTTTTGAGCCAAGCGCCCCGCTGCAAATGCTGAGGATTGCGTCATATAATCCGCCCCAATTAAAGATGGCGCCAAAGATGCCCCTGCAACAACAGCAGAAAGAGTTTTGGCCATTAATGAAGAATGAATTCTACGTTGACTCTCAGGTGTTGAAAGTTTTTTTAGAGCAAAGCCGATAACCTGATTGTTTTCAACAGTACCTTTCCAAAGATTTTCAATATCTTCAAGGTCTTTTTCTTTTTGCATTTGAACAAGTTCACTCAAAATTGCTTCATCATTAACTAATAAAGATTGTTTTTTAGAAACATTTGTCTTAGGTAATTCGATTTTTTGGCTTTCAACACCTCCAAGCGAAACCTCATCTGCCCAAACAGGTATTCCTAATAGAATTATAAATATCCCAACCAAGTATTTCTTCATAACAAATTTATAGCACAAGAAAAATAATAAATCCAATGATTGAGAAACTCTACATCAAATGGTTGTTCTTCAACCTCGAAAAAAAAACTATTATATAAAAGGAGAGAGAGGAAAAATTGAGTTCTAATACAAAAATGTGTACAAACCCTGTACAAAATAGTTTTTACGAAAAAGCAAATACACTACGCCTTGAAAATATGTTCAAAGAAGCTGTTTCCAGCTACTTAAATGCTATTTTGATTGATAGAAATAACTTTGACAGCTATTTTGGACTTGGTATTTGTTATAAAAATCTTAAACAATATGGCAAAGCCATAAAATACCTTGATATAGCTTCAGAATTAAATAAAAATAATTATGAAATTTTTTATGAACTCGGAATTTGCCACCTCCTTGACGGTTCGCCTTGCGGAGCTATAAAAAATTTTGTCAGAGCAATACAAATTAACCCTAACAATCCAGACGCAATTTTGCAACTCGGCGTAGCTCATGAAATGTGCGAAGAGTCTGATTTAGCTTTAATGATTTACCAAAAATTAATTGAAAATTCTCCAAAATATCTAAAGGCTTACGACAACAAATCTGCACTCTTAATGAAACTTGGCGATTACAAAGAAGCATCTTCTGTTCTTCACAAAATGTTAAAAATTGCCCCAAATTATTATAAAGCATATGCAGGAATTGGAGTTTGTTTCGATAAACTCGGAAAAACAAGCAACGCTCAAAGATATTATAGAAAATATTTATCTGAAAAACCATTTTCAAATAAGGCAGATTTCATTAAAAACAGGCTTGATAAAATAAAAACAAGAAACATTTCGAAAACAAAGTATTTACAAATAATATAGACCTTAGTCTAATTTATAAATATACTTATCGATGCTAATATTTTAGACGTAAGCAGTAAAGATTTATTATAAAATGATTTGTCAGAAGCATTATGTTGCCTTAAGACAGAAATAAAATACTCTGTCTCAAAACAACAGCTAAACATCCAAAAAAATTTGCTTATTGAAAAATATTGTAGATTAAATTTTTTCATGATAGCATAAGGCTTGTAAATTAAAAGAAATGAAAAAGAGGTAAAATATGCAAGCCCGTAGAGCAGCAAGAGAATTAGCATTCATATTATTTTCACAGTTTGATAAAAAAATTACAAATTATTCAAGAGAAGATTTGCAAGATATTATCTTGAAATCAGTAAGAATTTTAACAAGTTCAGCAACTGAAGAACTAAAAATCGCTTTAGGCAGTTTGGTTGCAATGAGAAACCAAATCGAAAATTATGAAGCCGATGCAGAAGAAAATTTAAAAAGACCAATCGGAGCAGCCAATATTCCTGTTCCAATTCCAATGACTTCTGATATGACAGGCAGGATTAATGAAATGATTGATATTGCCGAAAAATCAATGTTAGCATTAGAAATTGCTGAATTTACAACACTTGATTCTCAACACGATGTAAAAAATTATGCAATTCAAATTGCAGATTTCTTCCAAAAAAATCATGAAGAAGTTGACGAAACTATCCAAAAATATGCTAAAAACTGGGATTTAGGCCGTTTAGTAAAAATGGATAAAGATATTTTGCGTATAGCAATTGTTGAACTTTTATACATCAAAGACGCTCCAATGAAAGTTGTTGTTGATGAAGCACTTGAACTTGCGAAAAAATATTCAACAGACGATAGTGCATCATTTATTAATGGCATTTTAGCAAAAGTAATCGTTGATTACGGTATTAATTAGAGGCTTATAAGAGACGATAAGACGATAAGACGATAAGTTCGTTACAGTTGCTACGCAATAAAATATATTTTCGAACGAAGTGAGCTAAATGAACTTATTCACTTATTCACTTATCGCCTTATTCACTTCTATTTAAAGGAAAATATGTTCGGATTTTTTAAAGATAAATTTAATAACCTTAAAGAAACTGTTTCCAACACAGCTCAAGTTCTTGTCGAAAATGTTGTAAATTCCGTCGGTCAGGAAGAAGAATTCTCTGAATTTGTTCTTGATGACATGGAAGATATGCTTATTTCTGCAGATTTAGGTGTAAATTATGCCTCAGAACTTGTTGACAAACTCAGAAATCAATCAAAAATAAAACCTGCTGACGTAAAAAACTATTTAAAAAACGAATTTTTGAATGTATTAAAGGACGCAGGAAACAACGACTTAAACTACAAAGAAAACGAACTCAATATATATTTTATTACAGGTGTAAATGGTGCCGGAAAAACAACTCTTATCGGAAAACTTGCTTACAAATTTAGCCAAGAAGGCAAAAGAGTTCTAATAGCCGCCGGAGATACATTCCGCGCTGCAGCAGAAGAACAACTTGATATTTGGTCAAAACGTGCCGGAGCAGAAATTGTTCGCAGAGATAAAGCTGATCCTGCATCAGTCGTTTACGAAGCAATAGAAAAAGCTCAAAGAGAAAATTTCGACGTAATTTTAGTCGATACAGCAGGTCGTTTGCAAAACAAATTCAACCTTATGGAAGAATTAAAGAAAATCAAATCCGTAATTGATAAAAAAGCTTCAGAAGCCCTTAGAGAATGTATTTTGGTGTTAGATGCAAACACCGGTCAAAATGGTTTACAGCAAGCAAAAGTTTTTACAGAAGCTGTTGATGTTACCTGTGTTGCACTGACAAAACTCGACGGTTCTGCAAAAGGGGCAATAGTTTTATCTGTAGCAAAAGAAATGAAATTACCCGTAAAACTAATCGGCGTCGGAGAAAAAATGGAAGATTTAAAAACATTTAATTCCGAAGAATTTGTAAATGCGTTATTTAATTAATGGTGGTAAATTTGGGAAAATATAATATTTTAAAAAAGACTAAAACAAAATTGGGCAATGAAGTTAGTTTGATAGGTGATGAAAATATTGCACCTAATTCAGATATTTCTTTGATAATAGGAGTTTTCCATGGTGATGAGCCTCAAGGAAAGTTTTTGATTGAAGAATATCTAAAATATCAAATGGCTCTTTCCTCCACGTCACAACCAACATATTCACTGCTATTTATTCCTTGTCTAAACCCTGATGGAATGCAACTTGGACAACGAACAAATGCAAACGGAGTTGATTTGAATCGTAATTTCCCTACAAAAAACTGGGGTGAAAATCATGGAGACAACGCAACTTGCGATGATGAAAAATCTGCATATTACGGTGGAATATCTGGCGGAAGTGAAATTGAAACGCAGTTTCTAATTGATACTATTAGTGAATTTAAGCTAAATAGAATACTTACATTACACGCACCTTACAAAGTCGTAAACTATGACGGTCCTGCAAAAGAACTTGCAGAAAAAATTTCTACAATAATAAATTACCCAGTTGAGGCAAGTATTGGTTACCCAACCCCTGGAAGTTTTGGGACTTATGCCGGTGTAGAAAGACAAATTCCGACAATTACATTGGAACTGGACGAAGAAATACCGGTCGAACAACTTATCCAACCGGTATTTGGAATTTTTGAATTATTCTAATAACTTTTGAGCCCACTCTGGCAAAATTTTTGCCAGTATTGGATGTTTCGTTTTAAATGGGACAGTACCACTATTCATTAGCTTTTGCATTTCTTGTTTTTCTTTTTTTTCATTTTCTATCTGATAATCTTTTTTAGATAAACCTGCATCTTTACTGTTACTTTGTATTCGCATAATATTATTAATTTGTTCTTCAGTAGCTTCAATCTGGTCAACTACTTTATTATTTCCTTTATTGGTATAACTGGCTACAACTTGCCCTTTATTGTTTACAGTGTATGAATTTTCATAGTATCCTGCTTTGTTATAAAAATCAATTACTACTCCATGTTCAACTTTAAGTTTTTTGGTATGCTCTTTTCCATCATTTCCACTGTAATTAAAAGTAACTTCTGAATAATTATTGCCACTTTTAGAAACATTCTCAACCATATGCGTATCTCCTTATCTTAATATCTTTTATTGCACGTATATACTAATTAAGTATTTTTTATATATTAAATTGCTAATTATTTCATTTTTGTTTACATTTGTTAATAAACAATTATGTTTGTTGTAAAATATCAATAAAACGAGGTGCTTTTATATGAAATTACACAATTCTTATACAAACAAAGTTGAAGAGTTTATTCCTATTGACGGTAACAAGGTTAAGATGTACGTTTGCGGGCCTACTGTTTATGACAATGCGCACTTAGGTCACGCAAGATGCTACATAACTTGGGATGTGTTATATAGATATTTGAAGTTTAAAGGTTATGACGTTACATATTGCCGTAACGTAACTGACGTTGACGACAAAATTCTTAAAAAAGCAGAAAAAGAAGGAAAAACACCTGAACAAGTTTCTCAATACTGGTACAAACAGTTTGAAAATTCAATGAAAGCACTTAACACCCTTAAACCGGATATAGAACCTTTTGCGACTAAAACACTTGGAGAAATGATTTCTATTGTAAAAGATTTAATTGCAAAAGGATACGCATACGAAGCTGACGGTGATGTATATTTTAGAGTTAAAAAATTCCCTCAATACGGCTACCTTTCAAAACAACCGATTGATCAACTTGAAAGCGGCGCCCGAATTGAAGTTGGCGAACACAAAGAAGATCCACTAGACTTTGCACTCTGGAAAAAAGATGAAAAATTCGGCTACAAATCCCCTTGGGGCGTAGGTCGTCCGGGATGGCACATTGAATGTTCCGCAATGAGCCGTAAATACTTGGGTAAAACGATTGATATTCACGCCGGCGGAGCAGATTTAATTTTCCCTCACCACGAAAATGAAATCGCTCAATCCGAATGTGCAAATGGATGCAAATTCGTAAACTACTGGTTACACAACGGTTTTGTAACTATTAACAAAGAAAAAATGTCAAAATCTTTAGGAAACTTCTTGACTATTGACGATTTGTTGAAAAAATATGACGCAAACACAATTCGTTTCTTTATTTTGACAAATCATTACAGAATGCCTGTTGAGTTCTCTGATGAAGCACTTTCTTCTGCTCAAGCAGGTGTAAAAAGAATGCTTAACGCCAAACGTACAAAAATAAATGAAGATTTAGATATTACACAAACTGAAGAATATAAAGCTTTTGTTGAAGCAATGGACGATGATTTGAATACTTCCAAGGCTCTTGCAGTTCTTTTTGATTTGACCAATAAAGCCAACAAAGATGACAAAAACGCTTTCACAATTTTATTCAAATTAGCATCCGTTCTTGGTTTTACTTTTGACAAACCTCAATTAAGCGAGGACGAAATCAAAAACGCACTAGCTAAAGTTTCAGAAGCATTGGAGAAAGATTTTTCTTCAATGGATGAGTTGATCGCGTTCAGAAAAGAAGCTCGTGACGCTAAAAACTGGGATATTGCAGACAAAATCCGAATTACTTTGGACGAATGCGGAATTGTGCTAAAAGATACTAAAGACGGCACAACATACGAAGCTAAGTAAAAACTTATATAAATTGTGATTTTCTAAAAAACAACAATACTTTATACAAAATAATTAAGTTGGGTTAAAAAGCCCAACTTATTATTTACAAACTAATAATTTTTATTAATGGAGTATTACGGAATACATTCCCAATATGAACGATTTGAACCATCAGGACATTTATCCATTATTGCATAAACTGCACAAGGAAAGCCATTTGCATCAGATGTCTTATCAGTAAGCGAACACTGTCTAATCACTGTATAACCTTTTCCATCATTATACCCATCTTCATCAGGTAATATTGTCCGAGGAGAATATGCTTCTTCTAATTTACATGTTTTTGAATTCACATGAAATCCAAATATATCTTCTCCAAAACGATTTGGCTTTTTCAAACCATTCGTGTCAACAGTTATAAATGTTCCATGTCCACTAGAATAAGCTGTCGCTCCTGCGATTTCGGGACTTCCAGCTCTTGCATGCGAACACAATCCAACAAATGCTCCATCAGCAGTAATTGCCTGATACACAGGCCCCCAAGCGTATAAAAAAACTTGACCTCCAATTAAACAATTTGTATGCAAAGCAACATTTGCCTCTACTCCAGTCAAGGAGTATTGCTTATACTTATCAAAAATTATATTGGGGGCTTTATTAGTTAATATCTTGCCCTGAACTTTGTTTAAATTTTCATATACTAAAGCTTTTATCTCTTCTGTATTATTTGCATTACAATCATTGTACTCAATTTTTGCTTCTTCTAATATTTGCGACAATATAGAATATGTTTTTGCAAATTGTGTTTTTAACACTCTATGCCGATAATTTTTTATCAAACTCGGCATCGTAAGTGATGCAACTACCCCAATAATTCCTAACGTAATCAAAACTTCGGACAAAGTAAATGCATTTTTCATATTGCTCTTCATCAATTTTCCCTCGTTACACACGCGTAATAGATAATTCTATTATACCAATATAATTACATGTATGCAACAGGAAAACGAAAAATTACTACATTTATTCGGCGAACACATCAAAAAGCTTCGACTCAAGAAAAAGCAATCCTTGAATGAATTCTCTTACAAAAGTTTGCTAATTAGTTCTGCAACGCAAAGCCGAATTGAAAATGGTCTTGTTGATTTAAAATTCTCGACTTTAATAAAAATAGCAAATGCACTTGATATAACACCTAGCGAACTTTTAAACGAATTTGACTATAAATTTAAAATATAAATTATCATAATTTATATTTCGTTACAAAATGGCAAAAAACTCATATATTGGATTTTATATATAATATGAGTGAAATAGGTAATGTAAATAGCCAACCAATTCCGCAGGTTAAATACGAAAAATTTGGAAAAACGGAAGACGGAAGAGTTATAGTTGGTGTAAAAAATGAAAAAACAGGGGAATTTGATAAAGTTACAATTCCCGAAGAAAATGTTGACAAATTTGAAAAATTTCTAAATAAAACAAATGATTTTGTTAATGTTGGAAACAAATTTAAAGATAATTCTAACGCTATGCAAACAATTTATGCCCAAAATATTATTGGCGCGATGTTAGGTGGAGCAATTACTGCAACTTTCATGAAAACAACATCTAAAATTAAAAAATTCTTTGGTGTAACTGCTGGAGCACTTGGCGGTGTAATGTTATCAAGCATATTGATACTTGCCGGTATTATCAAAAAAGTTAATGGATTAGCGAAATCAGCAAATAATCTCCAAAATTTAGATATTCAAAAATACGAAGAACCAAAAGAAGTTGTTAACTCCAAACAATAAATTAAAATAATATTTTTGTCATATAATTAAGTTATGAAAAAAATACTATTAACTTCAATTTTAATGAGCTTTATAACAATAGCCCCTACACAGGCCCAATATATGCCTGTAATTCCGCCTGCGACATTACAAGCGGCACAACAAGCAGTAATTCAAAGTACTCCGTCATCAGAAGTCGTTAGAGTCGGAATTGGAACTACAAACTTTGGTACATACCAATATAACGACATAACTATTTTTGGAACTGGCGATACTCAGATTTATGACAATAAAATTTTAATCGGGAATTATCCAGCAAACCAGAATATTAGAATAACTTTTAAAGATGGAATGTTTAATATTTACACACCTGAGAGCACACAACCTGAAAAAGTAGTAGGCCCTGTCCAAATCACTAGCAACTATGGACTTTTAGGAGTTACCGGTTTAAAACGTGCAGGCAAACAAGCTCTTTATCACGGAGCTTTTGAACTAAAAAAATGTAATAATAATACATTCAACCTTGTTAATATGATTGAAGTTGAAGAATATTTGAAAGGCGTTGTCCCAAATGAAATGCCTGTAAGTTTTGGGCTAGAAGCACTGAAAGCTCAAAGTGTTGCGGCAAGGAATTACGTGCTTTCTCCACGAACAAAAGCTTCTACAAACTACGATGTTGTAGATTCTGTAGCCAGCCAAGTTTATTTTGGTGCAAACACCGAACGTCCATTATCTAACCAAGCCGTAACAGAAACCGAAGGAATTGTAGCGCTTTACAACTGGGATATGATTGTAGCACAGTATTCATCAACCGCAGGCGGATACACAGAAAGCTATTCAAATGCTTTTTCTGACCCGAAAACTAAAGCTTTTCCTGCGCCTGAAAAACCATACTTAAAAGCAAAACCGGACATCATTTCTCAAACTTCTTTAAAAAGTGAAGAAGCCGCAAAAGCGTACTATCAATCACGTCCGGATGCTTATGACGTCCGTTCTTCATATTATCGTTGGGAAAGAACTTGGGTAGCACAAGAACTTAAAAACGTTTTGCAATCAACACTTGTAGCACAATCTGCAACCGGTTTTGTAAAACCTGCCTTCAACAAAGGTGACAAGTTAGACGATTTAATGGAAATCAAAGTTGTACGTCGTGGCGATTCCGGTAAGGTTATGGAAATGGAGATTGTAACCCGTTCCCAAACATATAAAGTATACAAAGAACTTGTAATTCGTCGACTTATGACGAAAGACGGTAAAGCTTTACCTAGTGCAAATATCGTTTTTGAGAACACTAAAGACGAGAACGGTAATTTGGTATCTCTTCACGGCTGGGGCGGAGGCTTTGGACACGGTGTCGGAATGAGCCAATACGGCGCAGGCTTTATGGGTTCTGAATTAAAAATGCCATATGACAAAATTTTAAAACACTACTACACAGGAATTACGCTTGCAACAAAACCGGTAATAATTTCAACAGAAGCCGGTCAGCAGAGCGCAACACAACATTTCTATTCAAAAGACAAAAAAGCTAAAATTGTAATAGATAATAAATTCGGCGTAAATTCTATAACCGTAACAATTAATAATCAGAAACAAACATTTGAACTTCCAAAAGAAGTTTTTGGCGTAAAAAGATTTGTCGAAATTGATATTTCTAAATATATAAAACAAGGTCAAAACACAATTACATTTACTTCCGACGAATTCTACTCAAGCTCTGCGCGAAAAGGTTTAAGACTTTACGTTGAACTCGTCAAAAAAGATGAAAATGAATTTATTTGGTAAAAATTTAAAGGTGATGATAAAAGGATAAAATAGTGGAAAATACTGAAAAAGAAACAAAATCAATGAGCGTACTCAAAGCTGCTTGGATAATAGCAGTCGTAACAATTGTAAGCAAACTTATCGGATTTATCAGAGATATTATAATTGCAAATTACTATGGAGCATCATTGGTTTCCGATGCATACTATTATGCCTATCAAATCCCGTCATTATCATTAATTTTGCTCGGCGGAGTTGGAGGGCCTTTCCACAGCGCAACCGTTGCCGTTTTTTCAAAACTTATACCTGATTTAAAAGAAAAACCACAGGAAGCCGTAAACAAACTTTATTCAACATTTATGACTGCAACAACAATATTTTTCTTAATTTTGTCTGCCATAATGTTTATTTTCCCTCGACAAATTATGGGATTAATTATTTCAAGTGGATCTGCGGATATGATTAATTTAGCAGCCGAGCATTTGAAAATAATGACTCCATTATTGATCATCGGCGGAATTGTCGGAATTTATTATGGAATTTTAATTATTTACAGACAATTTATGCTACCCAATTTGTCCCCGATAATAATGAGCGTCGCAATTATAGGGATTGTAGTTGCTTCTGCGCCAAACGATCAAAAAGGCTACGCTCTTGCTTGGGCTACTACAATTGGTGCTATTTTACAACTTGTAATCCAATATCCAAATGTTAGAAAACTCGGTTTTTTATGGAAACCTAATTTTCAGTTTACAAACAATCCTAATTTCAAAGAAATTATGGAGCTTTTATTTCCTGCAGTTTTAAGCTCAACTGTAGGACAAATTCATATTTACGTTGATATGTTCTTTACGTCATCAATTTCTGAGGGTGCATGGACTGCAATCGGATATGCAAACAGGGTTTTTCAATTTCCCGTAGGGATTTTAGTAACAGCGTTTTTAGTTCCTTTATTCCCTATTTTTGCAAGACTCGTTGCTGACAAGGATATGGACGGAATTAAAACATATTTTAACAAAGGCGTCGGGGTTTTATTTTTTGTTGGAATTCCAATTATTATAGGAATTTTGACAGTCGGAATGGACGCTGTAAGATTAATTTTTGAACGAGGAGCATTCGACGCAGATGCAACATTTATGGTAACTGAGGCACTTTGGTTCTTGTCTGTGTCAATATTACCATACGTTTTCAGAGATTCTATTACTAGGGTTTATTACTCATTTAACGACTCTAGAACACCGTTTATTGTTGCATTTTCATCAATTGTCTTAAAATATCTTTTAAACGTAGTATTTATAAGCAAAATGCACATGGGAATAGGTGGAATTACACTTTCAACGTCCCTCGTAACTCTATTCAACGCTTGTGTTTTGGGAGCTCTTATATATAAAAAAGTTAGAATGGATTACAAAGGTTTGTTCACAAACTTGTTAAAAATGTGTATAGCCGGCGGAATTACACTTTGTATTTGCTACATCACAGCTCTAGGATTTGATCAATTCATCCACCTTCCAAAAGCATTGTTTGAAATGGTTAAAATAGCTTCCGTTGGCACTGTTTGCGTAATTATTTACACAGGCTTAAATTTGATATTAAAAATGGAATACGCTAAAGAATTAAGTAACAGATTGGTAAGTAAATTGAGAAAGTGAAAAATAATTTATGATTAATACAGAATTGCAAAATGAAATTAAAAAAGTTCTTGAAAATGATGGGGTAATCGCATACGTTACCGACACTGTTTGGGGGTTGGGATGTTTACCATCTTCAGAAAAAGCAGTAAAAAAAATTTATGAAATAAAAAAACGAGAAGCTCAAAAACCATTAATTTTGATGTCTAACGAAACATACAATCTTCTTGAATACATAAGACCAATTTCTAAAATTGGCTGTAAACTTATCAAAAAATATTTTCCCGGAGCTTTGACAATTGTCACCGAAAAAAACGAAAAAACACCATATTATATAACATCAAACATGGAAACTGTCGGGATTAGAGTTCCTGATAACGAAATTTTTAAAGAAATATGTGAAATTGCACCAAACCACGTACTTGCAACAACAAGCGCAAATCTTTCACATCAACCATCTGCAAAAACTTATAAACAAGCATTAGAAAATATGTCAGGACTAGCTGATTTAATTATCCCTGATTTTGGATATACCTGTAAAGGTCTTGAATCCACTGTTGTTGGCGTTTTTGAGAATGATTTAAAAATTTTTCGCCAAGGTGCAATTACAATTGATATTGAAAATTTATAATTTTTTTATAAATTCATAACCTAGAATTGCAATTAAAAAAAATGCTATTTTAAATATTTTTGTAAAATCAATTTTTTCAAAGCATTTGAATACACTGCTTTAGGCTCAATTGCCAAAACTTTGTCCAATGTTTCTATCGCACCCTTGTAATCTTCAAGCTTTTTCTGAACAGTTGCTTTATAGTACAAAGCATCAATAAATTTCGGATCAAGTTCAATTGCTTTATCAAAATCTTTAATCGCAGATCTTAATTTTATTTCATCAGCTTCCTTGTCTGCTAAAATAACTTGTGCACGATTAAAATATGCGTCTATCATTTTATGATTTAATTCAATCGCTTTTGTATAATTTTCATAAGCAGGTTCAAGCTCTCCAATATGATGAAAAACGATTGCCATTGAAAAATATGGCATAGCTTCATCCGGATTTAAAGCTATCGCTTTATTCAGCGAATGCAAAGCCTCATCAAATTTTCCCTCATTTGTTTCAGAAATTCCTTTATCTAAATAAAATTTATA
Organism: uncultured Candidatus Melainabacteria bacterium; assembly: GCA_934717855.1. Taxonomy (GTDB): domain Bacteria; phylum Cyanobacteriota; class Vampirovibrionia; order Gastranaerophilales; family Gastranaerophilaceae; genus Stercorousia. The sequence continues at coordinate 126,286 of CAKUZI010000004.1, read as the reverse complement.
ATCGTGTTCCATTATATCATCCTCTTTCGCAAACAATCTTAGCTAAAACAAAACGCGTTTACAATATTCTTAAACTAAGCTATAATTAACCTATGAACATTCTTTTTATAACAGATTTATATCCGGTTAAAAATACCGAACCGACAACACCGCGAACATTGTCAGATTTTGTTAGCGAATGGAAAAAACAAGGACATAAAGTCGATATTATAAAACCAAATTTTATTCTAAATTCTTTTTTACGGAAAAAACCATTTTACAAAACCGGTCAATACGAAGATGTTTTCAATGTAAATTATTGGACCCCGTTTTGGTTTAACATTAAAAACAAACTTAAAAATTTACCAAAATACGATATTGTTATTGCGCATATGCCGTCTGGAATATTGCTAGCAGACAAATTAGGTTTACCATTTGTTGCTGGTATACATGTTTCTGATATCGAAATTTTAACAAATCCAATATACAAAATTCATTTTAAAAAGAGACTTGAAAAAGCTTTAAAAAACGCTAAGGCAATAGCTTGCAGATCATTTGTTTTGAAAGATAAATTATTAAAATTGTATCCGGAATTTAAAGAGAAAACTTTTGTAGCTCCGTCAGGAATTGATGAAAAAATAATAAAATCAAAGGAAAGTTTTCATAAAAACTTTAATTCCCCAATCAAAGTTCTTACTTGTGCTCATTTCAAAAAACGAAAAAATATTGACAAAGTCATCAATGCCTGCAAGGGGCTTGAAGGTATTGAGCTGACAGTAATTGGGGATGGGAAAGAGCGTAAATCATTAGAAAAGATTGATAAAAACGTGATTTTTACAGGAAGATTGCCACATGATGAAGTTTTGGCTAAAATGCGTGACAGCGATATTTTTGTCCTCCCTAGTATTAATGAAACCTTTGGTATGGTTTATTTAGAGGCAATGGCTAGTGGCTGTATCACTGTATGCACAAAAGGAGACGGGATAGACGGAATTATAAAAAATGGAGAAAACGGTTTTTTAGTCGCCCCCAATTCCAATAACGTAAAAGATACACTTCTTAATATAAAAAATCTCTCAGCAGAAGAGCTGAAATCCATACATACCAATAGTTTTAATACTATTAATGAGTATACTTCTTCACTATGTGCAGATAGATATTTGCAACAAATTTTAAAGATTTTGTAAAGATTTGACATCATGTAGTTATGTTTTTGGTAGTATTAATGCTAGGTTGGTGATTTGCCCTTTGGAAGAAGTAGCCGAATAACCTTAAACCCGAAAGGAAAAAGAATTAATGAACAAAATTTTAATCGTACTTTTAACACTTTTATTTAACATTCAGCAAGCAAACGCTTTCAGCATTGACGCTTTTATGGATAAAAATGTTGCGCCTGTATCTGATGCAATCGCAGCAATTATTTTCCATCCAATTCACGTACTTGGAGCTGATGTTCCTATTATTATATTTTGGATTTTGTTCGCAGGTATATTTTTCACGTTCTATTTAAGAGGTATCGCCGTTTGGGGATTTAAACACGCTATTGAAATCGTTTGCAAACCAAAGAAAAACGGTGGAGACGGTTCAGGTGAAACTTCTGCATTCCAAGCATTGATGACAGCATTGTCCGGAACAATCGGTTTGGGAAGTATTGCCGGTGTTGCAATCGCTATTTCAATGGGCGGTCCCGGTGCTGCATTCTGGATTATCGTCGGTGCTTTGTTAGGAATGTCTTTGAAATTTGTAGAAGCTTCATTGGCAGTAAAATATAGAAGATTTAATCTTGACGGTTCAATTTCCGGTGGTCCTATGCACTATATGGCACACGGTTTAACCAGAAAGAAAATGAGATGGTTAGGTCAACCTTTGTCTGTAATGTTTGCAATTTTATGTATTTGCGGAGGTATTACAGGCGGAAACATGATTCAAATTAACCAAGCTGCAAACCAATTTGTAAATGTTTGCGGTGGGGAAAACGGCTTTATGCACAACTTCCACTGGGTAATCGGTTTAGGAATGGCTATTGTTGTTGGGTTAATTGTAATCGGTGGTATTAAAAATATCGTTAAAGTTACAGAAAAAATTGTTCCTTTAAAGATTTTTATATATTTATTTGCTGCAATGGCAGTAATTATTTGCAATATTAAACTTGTTCCACACGCAGCTTGGATTATTGTTAAAGAAGCATTCAAACCTGAATCGATTTACGGTGGTATGTTTGTTGCAATGATTATGGGTTTAAGACGTTCTGTTCAATCAAACGAAGCTGGTACAGGTTCTGCACCTATTGTATATGCAACAGTAAAAACTGACGAACCTTTATCTCAAGGGTTTGTAGCATTACTTGACCCGTTCTTAACAGGCTTTATGTGCACATTAACAGCTTTTGCTATCGTAATTACAGGGGTTTATAAAACTCACGCCGGTCACACATCAGGTATTGAAATGACTTCAGATGCGATTTCTTCTGTAATGCCATTCTTCCCTACCCTTTTGGCAGGTATCGTTTTGCTTTACGCATTATCAACAATTATTAGTTGGGCTTATTACGGTCAAAAATCTTGGAACTTCTTGTTCGGTGAAGGCAGAAAAAGAACTTTAACTTTCCAATTCATTTATTGCGCATTTATTTTGATTGGTTCTGTATTGAACGTAACATCAGTAATTAATATTACAGATGCGATGATGATTGCGATGTCTATTCCAAATATTATTGCAATGTACATTTTAGCTCCTGAAATTAAAAAAGATTTGGCTGAATACTGCAGAATTCACCAACTTGGTAAATTGATTAATAAAGATTGGTTAAAACCTGCAGAAATTCCGGCAACAATAGAAGAAGAGGATGAAGTTTCATGTCAGATCAACAAATTATCATAACAGTTTCCGGAGTTGACAAAGTTGGTATTGTTGCAAAAGTTGCAACAATATTAGCTAAGTACGAAGTCAATATTGAAGATATTAAGCAAACTCTTATGCAAGGACATTTTGTAATGTTTATGTTGTGTAACATTGAAAAATCAAAATATTCTTTTAAAGAAATTAAAGAAGCTTTAACCCAAACAGGCGAAGAACTTGGAATGGAAATATGGGTTCAAAGAAAAGAAATTTTTGACAATATGCACAACATTTAAAAAGTAAATTTTTGTAAACTTAATAGCAATTATTATATTGCTCAGCTTTAATAATAATATGATAAAGATTAATAAACCAAAAACATTTTTACCCTTATCTATTGCAAAAGGGACAACTGAAGAAAGATTTGCAAAAGCTACACAGTCTAATTTAAAATTTTATAAGGATTTGTCTTATGATTTTAAAGACCGTGAAATGAAACTTGCGACTTTTAAGCGAAACCTAAGAGAAGCCACAGGTAACAGAATAAATATCCAAACATTTGCAAACGAAGAAGATTTAACTACGTCTGTATCATCTTCATATTGGGGGAAAACTAATAAATATAGCGGATATACTTTGAAACTACCTGTTCGCATATGGACAGATAAAGTTCAACAACGAACAGCTCCTTTATTTTTAAACGAAACTCAAAACTTTTTCAGTTATATTTTTAATCCCAAATTTTTAACAAGAAAAATTTCTATGCTTAATAAAGGACATGATGTAACAGGTGCTGAAAAATATTTCAAATCAAATCTAACAGGCACGCAAAAATTGAACGAAAAAGCTTTGGACGCTCTTTTGATTGATAAAAATTATCCCGAAAGAATAAATATTTTGCAAGCTTTAAGATATGATTTGATGCTAGAAAAAAGTACCAAATCTGCTCAATTTGCAATTGACAAACAAATTGAAAAAGTAGAACATGTGAAAATGCTTGGCAAAAATTACGATTTAAGTCAATTTAATTATGATGAAAAATTACAAGTATTAAACGACAAACTAGCTTCAGTTTTACAAAAGGCTAGAGAAGCAGTTCAAGACTCTATACCTCCAAAACATTCCTAATATTCATGTTATAATTGTTTTATGAAAATTTTAGGTATAGATCCGGGAATTGGTATTGTCGGATATTCATTAATTGAATTTGACGGTGAAAACTCTGTTTTGTTGCATTCCGGTTCTATCCAAACGCAAAAAAATTCAAAAGAAAGCGCTAGATTACTTGAAATTTGGGAAGACATGAATACGATTATAGAGAAATATAATCCCGATTGTTCTGCCATCGAAAAATTATTTTTCTTTCGCAACAGAACAACTGTAATGCCGGTTGCGCACGCAAGGGGCGTAATTTTAACAGCATTAGAAAAACATAAAATTCCAATTTTTGAATACACACCTATGGAAGTGAAACAAGTTTTGACCGGTTATGGTAGAGCTGATAAAAAAGAAGTTGAACAAATGGTCAAACTTTCACTCGGAGTTGAAACTTTGCCAAAACTAGATGATACGGTTGACTCTATTGCAATTGCAATTTGCCATACCCGCTCACTTGTGTTAAGATAAGTCCTATGGATATAAATTTTATTTTGTTAAAACAAATTGCAATTTTGAGCATATTTTTTGGCGCAATCCTTGGAGCAGTTACGCTAATCCCGTATTTAGGAATTATATCGTTCATTTTTTTAATAAGCCTTATCGCTCCACTTGTTATCTGGCTTTTGGTAAAATATAACTGTTTGTCACTTTCTTCAATCAAAGATAGTGTAATTGTTGGAGCTATCGCCGGATTTGTTGCATATATGGGATTTTCTATAATTTACGTTCCAATATCAGTCATTTTGATGAAACTTTTTCACATATCTGCAAATATTGGAATTGGCTATATGCTAGGAAATGCAAGCTTTTTCTTGTTGTTCATAATATCAACATTCATGGGAGTATTAGGAGCTACAGTTAACGCTTTTACAGGTTTTTTAACATTTTACGTATTAGATTTTATTAATTCAATAGAGAAAAGGAAATAAAAATGGCAGAATTTCATTCAAAAATAAAAACAATCGAATGGGTAGATAATTATTCAAAAATGGTAGATCAAACTGTTTTACCATACGAATTTAAGTATGTAAATATCAAAACAGGTCAAGAAATGTTCGACGCAATTAAAACAATGATTGTTCGCGGAGCTCCGGCAATTGGAGTTGCTGGCGCACACGGTGTTGTTTTATATGCACAAGAACTTGCTAAAAAAGATTTGTCTCGAGATGAATTTGTAAGACAATTATTAGAAAAAGCAGATTATATGGCAACTTCTCGTCCTACAGCAGTAAATTTAATGTGGGCTTGCGAAAAACAAAAAGAAGTTATCAAAAATTCTAAATCTGAAATTGCTGGAATTGTCGAAGAATTGAAACAAAATGCAATTAGATTGGAAAATGAAGACATCGCGATTAATAAAAAAATTGGCGATTACGGTGCCGAAGTTGTTCCTAAAGGTGCAACAATATTAACTCACTGCAACGCAGGCGGACTAGCTACAGTAGGCTACGGGACTGCATTGGGAGTTGTTCGTTCTGCATTTGCAAATGATCCGACTATTCAAGTTTTTGCAGATGAAACAAGACCTCGCCAACAAGGCGCAAGAATTACAACATTTGAACTTACGATGGACGGAATTCCTACAACATTGATTACTGATGGAATGTGTTCATATTTCATGAAAAAAGGTATGATTGATATGGTAGTTGTAGGCGCAGACAGAATCGCTGCAAATGGCGACACTGCAAACAAAATCGGAACTTACACAGTTGCAATTGCGGCAAAATATCACAATGTACCATTTTATATTGCAGCACCGCTTTCAACAATTGACACAAGCATTAAAACAGGCGATGAAATAGTTATTGAAGAACGTTCACACGAAGAAGTTACACACATCAATGGAAAAATAATTTGTGCTCCTGATGTAAAAGTTATAAACCCAGGTTTTGATGTAACTCCGCACGAATTGATTGCAGGAATTATCACCGAAAAAGGTATCTTAAGACCTGACTACAAAAAATCAATCGCAGAAGCATTCGCAAAATAAAATTTGTTTAGCAAGTTGAACTTTATCGTCCAACTTGCTAATTCTTTAAATCTTCAATTTCATCTATATTATATAACTTTGCAAAATCTATCTTAAGCACTTTCATAATTGCAATTATAGTCGTAAGAGTCGGATTTGTTTCACCACGCTCGATTGTGCCAATATGTTTGCCTGCACAAATACCTATCGCATCAGCAAGTCCATCTTGAGAATATCCGGCTCTGTTGCGTTCCGCTCTTAAATTTTTTCCAAACTCTGCAAGAATTTTATCTCTATCCATAACAATATAATTACATATTGACAAAATTCTATCGACCATTTATAATTACCTATATACCATCTAAACATGGTATATAGAACACTCTAACTATGCAAAGGAGAATTATAATGGCAATGGACGGAATTTCAAAAACTAATGGGACACAAAAAGCTACTCAAACTAAGAAACAAAATAATACAGCCACAGCTAAAGCTAATGCAAAACAACAAGAACTCGCTAATAGAATTATCGAGCCCGCTCGAAATGTTAGCGACTTAAAAAGCAATGCAAAGATAAAACAACAACAAATTCAGCTTGCTATGCAAAGTGGCGATATTGATTTAGCAAACGCTCTTCAAAAAGAATTAAATCAAATCAAAGCAGATATTGAGCGCAATGAAACAAGTATTTTTGATGATAAAAATAAAAACAAAGATAAATAAAGTTGGCGGGATATGTATCCCGCCTTCATTAAAAATTAAAACCAGCTTTTACGAAGTTGGGCAAGTATGCCCAACCCACTCACCGTAACGAACTTAGCGTCTTATAGACTTCTAAATTCTTAGCTGCTTCTATTTATGCACCCTTAATTTCTTCTTCGATTTTTGTCAAGATTTCGTCAAGTTTTGAAGCATCTTTCACACCGCCTTGTGCAAAGTTTGGTCTACCACCGCCATTTGCACCTGTTGCACGAGCAATTTCTCCAACAATTTTACCGGCATTTATACCTTTTTTTACAAAACTATCAGAAACTTTTACGGCAACAGTTCTTGCTGATGCTAAAATTATTACACTTTCGCCAAGTTTTTGAGCTGCAAATTCAATACCAGCTTTAATTGCATTACCATCAATGTTTTCAACCTTTGTGATAAACAATTTTCCGCCGTCAATATCTTGAGCTTTTGACAAGAATGTCGCAAATTTTGCTCTTGTCAAATCTTCTTTTGCAGAAGTTAATTCTTTTTGAAGTTCTTTGTTTTCTTCCTGCAATTTTTCTACACGTTCTAAAACTTCGTCATAATGAGCTTTAAACATCAAAGACAATTTATCCATTTCTTTAACTTTAGCGTTCATAAACTCAAACGCAGCTTTAGAAACAACAGCCTCAATACGTCTTGTACCGGCTGCAATTGCGCCCTCAGAAACAATTTTAAACAACCTCAAGTCACGAGTATTTCGAGCATGAGTACCTGCACAGAACTCTTTTGAAATACAATGGTTTTGAGTTCCCATTGAAACGACTCTTACAACATCTTCATATTTTTCGCCGAACAATGCTGTTGCACCGGTCAATTTTGCATGTTCAATGTCCATTTCTTCTGTTGTAACAGGCAAAGCTTCCGCAATCCATTTATTTACAATTTCCTCAGCCTTAAATATTTCATCAGGTTCCATTGCACGAGAGAACGTAAAGTCAAAACGCATTCTGTTTTCTTCAACCTGAGAACCGGCTTGTTTAACTTCGTCACCCAAAACTTTTACTAAAGCTGCTTGCAATAAGTGAGCAGATGAATGGTGAAGTCTGATTTCTTCGCGTCTTTCAACATCAATTTTGGCATGAACCTTTTCTCCGATTGTAATTTCACCATTAACAACTTCGCAACGATGAACAAACAATTTGTTTACTTTGAATGTTGTCAAAACTTCCAATTTCAAGTTTTCGTTTTCAATTACGCCTGAATCACCAACTTGACCACCACATTCTGCATAGAATGGAGTCTTATCAAGAACAACATCAACATAACCTTCGCCGTCAATTGTTGCCAAAATCTTTGCGTCACATTCATTTTCACTATAGCCAACAAATTCAGTTGAACCAACTTCTTTTTCAACTTTGGCATACTTCATATCACCAGTAACACTGATTTTTGCAGCGGCAGCTTTTGCACGGTCCTTTTGTTCTTGCATTGCAATTTTATAGCCATTTTCATCTACATTCAAACCGTTTTCTAATGCAATTTCCTTTGTCAATTCAAGAGGGAAACCGTAAGTGTCATAAAGTTTGAATGCACTTTCGCCGTCAATATCTTTTTTAGCTTCAATAAACTCATCTAGCATTTTGTATCCACGGTCAAGAGTTTTTGCAAAACGTTCTTCTTCTTTCTTAATTGTATCAACGATTTTCGCCTTGTTTTTAACCAAATCAGGGTATGCTTCGCCGTAATTTTCGATAATTACGTCAACAAGTTTGTACAAGAACGGCAATTCCATACCCAAGATTTTTCCGTGGCGCAAAGCTCGACGCAAAATCATTCTCAAGACATAGCTTCTTCCCTCGTTTCCGGGAATTACACCATCCGAAATCAAGAATGTAACACATCTTGCGTGGTCAGTGATAATACGCAATGAAACATCTGTTTTTTCAGATTTTTTGTAAGGCACACCACTCATTTCACAAACCTTATCCATAATAGGTTTCAAAAGGTCAGTTTCAAATGTAGACGCAACACCTTGGCAAACCATCGTAATACGTTCCAAGCCCATGCCTGTATCAACGTTTTTCTTACCCAAAGGAGATTGGTTACCCTCTTCATCTTGATAAAGTTCTGTAAATACCAAGTTCCAAATTTCAACCCATCTGTCGCATTCGCAAGTGTCAATTCCACAACCTCGAGGATCGTCACATTTATACTGTTCGCCTAAATCATAGTGAATTTCTGAGCAAGGTCCGCAAGATCCTGAAGCTCCCGGAGGTCCCCAGAAATTGTCTTTTTTCCCTTTTCTTTTAATACGTTCAGCCGGAACACCAACACTTCTCCAGATATCATAAGCTTCATCATCAGTTTCAAAAATAGTAATCCAAAGTCTGTCTTTGTCTAATTTCAAAACTTCAGTAACGAATTTCCAAGCCCAAGGAATAATTTCTTTTTTGTAATAGTCTCCAAAAGAGAAGTTTCCAAGCATTTCAAAGAATGTATGGTGTCGTGGAGTTCTACCAACGTTTTCGATATCAGAATCCTTTCCGCCCGCTCTTGCGCATTTTTGACAAGAAGTAGCTCTTGCAGGTTCATATGGGCAAGGTTGAATTCCTAAAAATATAGGTAAAAACTGTAACATGCCGGCAGTTGTCAAAAGAACAGTCGGATTGTCAGGAACAAGTGACGAACTTTCAACAAGAGTGTGTGCATGTTTTTCTTTAAAATAATCTAAATATAATTTTCTAATTTGATTTCCGGTTAGCATAATCTAATTCCTTTACTTTTTAATCTCGTAAGAAAATTATATATTAAACAAAACTGAGTTGCAAAAAATAAGGAGCGATTATCTCGCTCCTTGTTTATACAATTTTATTTTTTCCAGAATGGTTTATCCAAAATACTCGGTTCCTTTTCTGGTGCAAGTGGACCTCTATTTCCACTGGTCTTTGGAAGTTTTTTCGTTTTTGGTGCTGAAGAAGTTTCTCCGGCATTATCTATTACCTTAGGGGTATCGCCCTTTATAAATGGATTTCTTCTGATTGGCTTGTTATATCCGGACATAGTTTTTGGAGGATTTTTGGTTTCTGTATTTGCATACGGATCTTCATATACCGGATATTCTCTTAAAGGAGGAGCTTCTCGTTCCGGAACTTCTGGCTCTTGAGAATCTCTTTCTATTGCTATTCTCAAATCTATATCTTTTTGTTTATCTTTAATTTCATGATTAGTAATAACTACTTGATCAGAAAAATCCGTCAAATCATTCAACATCTCTTTCTTGGATTCGTGTGGCAAATTAGAAGATACTATTTTATCTCGCATATTACCAACTTGTTTTTTAGTTTCTCCGGTATGATATTCAGTATTTAGAACATCCGACACTTGATTTGACATTTCATTAATTTCTTGAGTTTCTTGTCCTGCTTTACGAACAGTTTCTCTTGTAGTAGTAGCTTCTTCGTGAACCGTATTTTGAATATCAGCACTTTCTTTTCTTACAACATTTCTTGTAACAGCACTTTCTATGCGAACAACGTCCCTAGTCTTTGCGCCCTCTGCTCGAACAGTTTTTCGAGTAGCAGCCCCTTCACTATGAACAGCTCTTCTAGTTTTTGCGCCGTCTTTTACGACTGTATTTCTTGTTTTTGCGCCCTCTTCTTCTGTTGCCTCAAGATTAGCTTCACCATAGCCTGCAGTTAGGGCAGCATTCATAGCTGATTTTTCATTTGTATTTTGGTTTACTGCTTCAACTGCATCTCCAACAACTTCAACAGTATTTCTTTCACGTGCGTTATTAATTTGTGTCATTGCATTATCTTTCCAATTATCAAGCTGTTGCTGATAATTAAAAAATCCTTCACGCTTTTTCCCTGCTGTTTGAGGATTTGGCATTGGCTCAAACTGCAATTCAATTCCAGGATATTCATGCTGTAACTGCATATATTGTTTTTTTACATCATTAGCTGCAGAATTTGTTAAACGCATTGCGTCATTTTTATCATTACCTTTAAATTTTGCAAAATTAGCAACATCACCGCCATAAGTATTTACAACACCGAAAGCAGGCTTATCGACTTCCCCCCCCCCCGACGCAGCTCCATAGCCTTGTCCAAAGGATGAATTTATAAATTCATTCTTATCGTCTTGCTTTTTCACTTCATAAGAAGCTCCTGTACCTTGGGTTGCACCAACACCATTCACATCAAGTCCTGCCATAAATTTAATCTCCTTTTCTTTATTTAAGACTAGTACACTTCATATACCCAATTACGACTACTTTGAATAAAAACTTTAATATATTTTGAAAATTCTTTGACCTGTTTTGAGAAAAACTCTTACCCCATAAAGCTTTTACCAAATTAACAAAAATTAATATTTAAAAATCAAAAGACAGTCTTGCAAAGAAAAATGTTTGTGTTAGTATAAATGTATGAGGGATTATACAGGTACCCCAAGAAACCAAACGCTTGTTTAACCCTCTGGATCCAAGCCCGAGTAGCTCAGCTGGATAGAGCAACCGCCTTCTAAGCGGTAGGTCATGCGTTCGAATCGCATCTCGGGTAAATAAAAATAGGGTAGGAATTCGTTCTTGCCCTATTTTTATTTGCCTTTAGAAAAGAGTAGACGCTTTTTTGCGTTCGGCGCGAGTGAGCTGAGGCTGGAGCGCTTTTGCGGTTGTGTTGAAAACACATTAGCAAAATGCGGAATTGCCGTTAAACGCGAACGAGCAAGACAAATCGCATCTCGGGTAAATTTTTTCAAAACAGTCCGTTTCTGCAATATAGCAGAACGGTTTTTTGTATGTGTAGCTTACCTTTCCGCCTTTTAGTGTGCAGTTCGAAAGTAGCGTTTTTAGCAATTTTACTTTCATTTCGTCAGAAACCTGCAAATACTTGCTATACAAATCTTCTAGGAGTTCGAGAGTTGAATTTACTTCACACATGAACTAATACAAAAAGGTTGGGTAAGTATACCCAACCTTTTGCTATATTTTAACCTAACAAATCTAATATTGCCTTATCAAAATCTTCCATTCTTACAGAATTATGATGTTCTGGAGTTATTCTTGTAAGCATATGAGATGTTGGTCCTTCTGCCGGACGAAAATATCTGCCTTCACCAAGTACAAAATTTGGATTATTTATTCGTAATTCTTGTCCAATTGTTCTATCACTTTTTATTACCGGATTCCAATTAGTTTTTTCCATATTAGCAAGTAATTGATTAAATTGACTGTTTGAAATTGAACCGTACGAACCATCTGCCCTATGAAAAGTGGTTAAGCCACCCATTTGAACATTTGAGCCATTCAAAGCAGGTCTTTGTAAATATCTGGTACCTGTAAGATTATTTGTAATTTGCGTGCCAATTACAGGATCTTTTTTAACTGTAAACAATTTCGGTTGAACTTTTTTTGTTATCTTTGGAGCAACTTTATTACACAACACTTCTTCTGTAGTTTTCGCACCTTTGCTCCTTAACGAAGTTACTAGTGTATTACAAGCACATTTTACTGTATTAAATTTAACAACCATAATATTAATCCTTTCCTAAATAATTTTAACTTTTTGTTTTAACTCTTTTTGAAAAATCGATTTCCCTTACTCTTTTATAAAAACATTAGAGCTGAAAAGATTGACACAGTGCCACGCCCAGCATAGCATAGTATAGTATAGAGGCATTATGACAGGGTTTGAGGCATTTTTAAACTCGTCTTTACATTTCTTTACATTTGGTTTTTGATTAATCAATCCTCTAATATTAAAACGAAAATTTAAACAACAGATGTTAATTTTTCAAATAATCAACTATGATTTTTTGTATTATAATTCTGTTGGGGTGTTTTATGCAAGAAAAAGAAAAAATGTTACAAGGGTTATTATATAATGCTATTCTTGATGAAAGCCTAAAAAAAGATAGGATTAACTGCAAATTATTGTGCCAAAAATACAACAAAATTGATTATGACAAATTTGAAAAAAGAAAAGAATTAATAAAGCAAATTGTGGCAAAAACCGGAAAAGAATTTTTGATTGAACAGCCTTTTGTTTGTGATTACGGTTATAACATAGAAATCGGAGAAAATTTTTATTCTAATCATTTTCTGACAATTCTGGACTGCAATAAAGTCAAATTCGGTGATAATGTTTTTGTAGGCCCCAATTGCAATTTTTATTGTGCAGAACACCCGCTGGACATAGAACAACGCAATAAGGGATTAGAATTTGCAAAACCAATAACTGTCGGCAACAATGTTTGGTTTGGAGGAAACGTAACAGTTTTGGCAGGTGTAACTATCGGGAACGGAGTTGTAATAGGAGCAGGAAGCGTTGTAACTAAAGATATTCCAGATAATGTCATTGTAGTAGGCAATCCAGCAAAAATTATTAAATGTATAGGGCAATAGCATGAATTCATCCTTTTCTAACAAAATAAATCTTTTAAAAGCTCTGGCTATTTTAATTGTCGTAGCCGGACATTTAGAATTTTCATTAATTCCAATGTTTCCGCCATATTCTTTTCAAGTTTTACTATTTTTCTTTATTGCAGGAATGTTATTTAATTCAAAATATAGTTTTATTGAATACATAAAAAGAAGATTTAATAGTCTATTGAAACCTTATTTTTTATATTGTGTATTTTATTTATTAATAACAATTTCTATCACACCGTATATTGGCAAATTTTGGGGAATGCCTATTACTATAAAAAATGAATTATTATTTCCTTTTTTAACTGGCCATCAGCTTGATTTAATATCTCCGCTTTGGTTTGTCCCTTGTTTATTTATTACTTTAATAGTTTATAAAACATTTTCTTATATAAAATGTTCGAAATATGTAAAACTAAGTTTTTATTTAATTTTATCTATTCTTGCAATTTATTTTCAAAAATTTGCTCAAAACATATATTATTTATGGATATTCCGAACAATGTTCGCTTTATTTTTCGTTGAACTTGGCTATTTATACAAAAATAATATTGAAAATAAGTTCAATATTTTTACGCCCCAAATTTTATCTTTTATACTTATTTTACAAAGCATTTTGTGGCTAACAAACAAAGATTTTACTCCGCAAGATGGTATTGGACTTCATTTTTTATTGGTTTGGGGGCAATATAATAGTTTAGTTGTTCCAATTTTAACGTGTTTAACTGGGATTTATATTTCAATGTTTTTAGTTGAAATTCTATTTGAAAGAATAAAAAACTGGAAATTCCTACAAATCGTCGGACAAAATAGTTACCATATTATGGCTAATCATTTACTTGTTTTTAATACAATTACATACTCTATTCTTGCAATTAAAGGAATTGATTTTGCTATAAAAAATAATGCTGATATCTATTGGTTTTATTGCCCGCTAAAAACAACTTATTTTTATTTTATGGCTGGAATAATTGTAACTACGTATATTGGAGAATTTATTAAATATCTTAAAAAGTTTTTCACACACTAAGTACAAAACGGCTTCAAGCATTTACTTGAAACCGTTTTACTTACTATTTTTATTTTTCTTCTTTGCCGACTGCTATACCTTTTTTAGTGCAATCAATAATTTTTAAAATCATATTGTCGCAAAGTTCAAGTTCATGTTGTTTTTCCGGAGTTTGGCGAGATTTCCAATCTTTAAGAGCTTTCCTAAAATCATCTCCATTTACAATACATTCACCTGTTCCAACACGACTTGCGTATTTTTCTGTGAATTCTTTATTAAAGTCTGCATAAATTTCTGTAATTAAATCAGAAACAATTTTTCCATTATTAATAATTACTCTTTCATCATCTTCAATCATTTCTTTCATTTTATCAGACAAATTATCTGCTTTCCCAATGGCCATTTTACCTGTTTTAGCCCCAAGCCCCATAACTTTAACCATTACTTCAACATAATTTCTTACACTTTTCATATCACTAGAAATTCCGATAGAACCACCCATTCCATAAAATTCATTTTCTGCAGAATTTCCTCCGAAAGAACAAACAAGTTCTCCAAATATACTTTCAAATGTATACTGTGAATTTATATCAGGGCCATGAAAAACAGCACCGCCAAATATTCCTCGAGGATCTAGAGTTATAAAATTAACCTTATCTGGAATATGCCAATTTTTTCCTTTTGTTTTTGCAAGATTATTCATCACTTCCAAGTTTGTTGCATGCCCACACTCATGCGAAGTAACTATTCTTTTTTCAAAATCAGGCATCTTGTTATTTGCCGGTCTACCTGTTGTAATTTGAAGATATGCTTCTGTAAAATCAGATTTATCTAATAGTTTATGACCTCTTTCTTTAGCAACAGAACCTGCTTTTTTTACAAGATTTTGAATGTAGATAAATGGGAAATCATTCGAAATTTCTGCAATATATTCAAATATCTTATCTTGTTCTTCTTTTGAGCCTGATAATTTAATTTTTTCTTTTTTGATAGCATATTTCAAAACTTGAATACGCTCTTCTTTGCTATACGCAGGGGTAGTTACTGCTATTTTGTCAACAAATTTGAAAGATTTCATTGCTGTTTGTCCAATTAATTCAGGATCTGAAACAGAGCCGACAACAAGAATATTTAAGCCTGCTTTTTGAGCTTTATCCATTTCTCTCAAAAGTTGAGCCATTGCTTTTTGATGATACAAAGAAACAGCTTCACCAATAGAGAACAATTCAAAATTATCAACAAACAATACAGCTGATTTGTGAACGTTTGCTTCAGCTTGAGCTGTAATTAGAGAGAATAATTTTTTCATAGAAGCTTCCGGAGAAATATTTCCTTCTCCAAACAAGTCAACTTCCTTTGTACCAAAATCCATTGCATTCATTTCAACGTAAGGAACTCTTGCCTCACCTGCAATAGCTTTGGCTGTAAAGCGTCTTCCACTTCCGGGCGAACCGTCTTCTGAGTATACAATTATTCCTTTTGTACCCATTTTATTCGATTTTATTTGTTTGGCAATAATCATGGCTTCTTTCTGAGTTGCAGTTTTACCAACAAAATCTTTCATCTTTTTGCCAGTATCAAAAACAACATCAAAAGATGCAGAATCTGAGTTCTTCTTAAATAAATTTGTTGCTTCTTTTATGTAATTTGCAACATCAACTTCGTTAATTTCTTTTTTATTTATATTGTAACTAACTATTTTTTTCATTAACTGTTGAGTTTTATCAGGGAAAACACCATCCATCTGAGCAGAAGCTTCTACTGTTTTTTCGATTGCTTTTTTAGTAAAATTCTTTTGAATATCTTTCATCAAAATAGGATTTTCTTTGAAAGCATTTATCATTTGAGCAGTGCTTAATGCAGGGATTGAAGCTTCCTCAAAATTTGCAAATGAACTAATATTTGATAAAGTATAGTAACTATTTTTTGAATCATAGAACATGTAATGAACGTTAGAAGGCTGTTTATCTATTGTATTTATCATTTTAGCCGGAACATAAAACTTTCCTTGCGCAATATCTTCAGGGTCTCCCTCTCGAGCTATTGTTGTAAATGGTGGCAAAGCAACGATATATTCAGTATCTTTATCTCTTGCTAATAAAGAAACAATATCTGTAAAATAATCTGTAGTTGCATATGAGTTTAATTCAACAATCTCAGTTTTGGAATTAGGATCCTTATCATTAACTTTTTTTATCGTATCCAAAAAGTATTCAACATTATCTTTGTTAGGGTCGTATGTAATAAAAATATTCGTACCCAAAGCAAGATTTTTTAAGACATTTTTTGCTTTTTGCTCATATCCCGAAAAAGGAGCTCTTTCGCTTAGCAACTTGTTATTCTCCATAATTGCATCATTAAGAGCACCCATAAAAGAGCCCTCAAACTCTTCTGTAAGTTCATCCGGACTTGTTATTGCACCAACTCCAATTATGTATGGAGAAAGATCATTTATTTTAGTCTCTTTAAAAAAAGAATAAACAGAATCGGTTAAATCTTGAGAAAAAAGAATTGAATCTTGTTCTTTCGCTGTCTCCGGTTTTTCTTCTTTTAGAATTTTGTCAGCTTCTTTAATATATTCTTTTAACACAGGTTGAATTTTTTCACGAAGTTCAGGCTTCGAGATTATATTAGTTGACATTGTACTTGTTAAATATAAGCCTAAAACAGGTTGTCTTTCTTCATCAAAATCCTTTTTCCCACTATTTAGATCATCAATGTACTCATCAAGTTCTATTAAATCATGCTTAATGACATGCATAGTAGTAATCTTGTTATATCCAGAGTCTTTTGCTTCATCTTCTAAAATTTTTATCAATTTTTTTGATGGAGTATTAGTTGAAAACATCAACATATTCAATTTTGATGGAGCTTCTCCTGTAGTTTCTTTACCGACGAATGGAATAAAAGAGCCAATATTACCAAAGTTTGGCAATTTATCGTTGCCTGCAATTCTACTTTGAGATATCGGGGGGGGGGCAATCGGAACCTGTTGATGGGATTTAGCCCAATTATTATTATTAACTTGTTTTCGTCCGTTTACATTATACCCTACTTTTAAAATCATAATTTTCTCCTGTGAATTAATTCTCATGTAAAAAAACTGATAAAATTTTTTTGCTACCTTTTTAATAAATTGTTACAACTTTTTTTATTAATATATAAAAAAGTGGCGCTATAGCACCACTTTTTAGCAATCTTTCTTATATAAACGAACGGTTACTTTTTATACAAGCAAACTTCACCGCTTGCTAGAGATTTTTGAACATCAATAACTCTCTGGTTAGAACTTCCAACCCAAGGAATTCTAACATCTTTCAGCTCTTCGATAAATTCCCCGTCTGCTACAACATCCAAATATTTTACTTCCAGAATATCACAGAATTCTTCCCAAGAAAAACCTGAATACAACCAAACAGTTTTATCCGGAAATTTTTCTTTTATCTCTTTTGCAAGAGCAAAAACTTCTTTTCTGTTTTGCGGATGAAGCGGGTCACCACCACTAAAAGTAATTCCTGAAACATAATCCTTATCCAAAGATTCAAACAATTCTTGTTTTGCATCTTCATCAAAAGGTATTCCGCCGTTAATATCCCAAGTTATCGGATTTTGGCAATTTTTACAATGATGTGTACAACCTGCAAGCCATAAGACAGACCTCAAGCCTTCACCATTAAGCATATCTTCTTTTGTTATATTATGGTATCTCATTACATGCTCACTCTGTCTTTAATTTCTTCCATTTTAGCTTGATTTAAACGAGTATCACCCTTTACTCTTGAGTAAGATAGATAACCATTCATTCTATCTATTTTAGTAAGGTTTCTGCTACCACATTTAGGACAAACATCCATATTCAACTCTTGGTGCCCACAATCATCGCAATATGAAAGAGCCAAGTTTACACCTTCATAAAAACCTAAGTCCATTGCTCTGTTAATAAGCGTTTCAATTGCTCCGGTATTGTAAGAAACAGGGTATTTTACATATTGGATTTTACCGCCGTTTAATAAATCCCAGAAACGTTTTTCCAAATTCTGTTTTTGAATAGGAGAAATTTTTTCTGAAACATGACAGTGGAAACTGTTTGAAACATAACCTCTATCAGATACGTTTTTTACAATACCATATTTCTTTCTGAATTGTTTTACTTGTAATCCGCAAAGGTTTTCAGCCGGAGTACCATAAATAGCGTAAAGGTATCCATCTTTTTCTTTGAATTCATCAACTTTCTTATTGATATATTCCATAACTTCAAGAGCAAATGCTCCATCTTCTGCCAAAGATTTTCCGTTATAAAGTTCTTGCAACTCATTCAATGCTGTAATACCGAATGAAGCTGTTGCTGATTTCAAAATAGGCTTAATTTTGTCATGAATACCCAAGTGACCGCCTAAGAAACCGCCTTCACAATATGCAAGAGGGTTTGTTGAAGCTTTCATTTCTCCCAAGTAATCATAAGTTCTGATATGAATTTTTCTGATTAATTCCATATAGTAATCAAGAACTTCATAAAAATCTTTGCTTTCTTTTTGAGCCTTTGCATAAATCAAAGGTAAGTGTAAGCTGATTGCTCCGATATTAAATCTACCAACAAAAATTGGTTTGTCATTTTCATCAGCTTTGTGCATTCCGCCTCTTTCGTACCAAGGAGACAAGAACGCTCTGCAACCCATTGGAGAAACAACTTTTCCATATTGTTTGTACATTGATGCAACGTAACCTTCACCGGTCAAAGACAACCAATCCGGATACATAGCCTTTTTAGAACATTCAATACCTGCATTATAAACATCTTCTAATGGTTTTCCTTTTCCGTGTAAATCTTTATCGAACAAGAACACGATTTTAGGGAACAATACAGGTTTTTTGCAAGATTTTTTACCTTGACCACCACGTCTCACATCAAGCATTACAATTGTTGCCATTTTTTCAAATTTAGATTGTCCTAAACCGGCACTAACTGTAATGAACGGATAATCACCTCTACTTGATGCAACTGTATTAAATTTGTATTCCCATCCTTGGAAACCATCGTGAAAATCTTTTTCTACATCTTTTGTAGCCTGAACATCTGCTTTTTCAGGAGAAATTCCCATTTCAATATATTTTGCATAGCTTGCTTCATAAGTTTTTTGTGCATAAGGTGCAAGAATTTTATCAACTTCCGGCAATGTAAAACCACCGTATTGTTGACTTGCAGCTGCCATTGTAATATCTCCGATTACGTCAAACGCAACATTTAGGGATTTTGGTTCGTTATACCACAAGTTACCCATTTCAAATCCGCCTTTTAAAACTGATGCAACATCAAATAAGCAACAGTTCATAGTATCACGTCTTGCTGACATATCGTGAATATAAATATAACCGTCATTTATTGCTTGAAGTTCTTCAACATTCAAGAAAAACTTTTTATATAACTCTTTGTTCAACTCATTGAAAATCAATGAACGTTTTGTAGACACAAGTGCAGAATCGGCGTTAGAATTCTCTTTATCACCGATATACATAATTTTTTGACTTTCTTGGTAAACTTTGTCAAGCATATGAACGAAATCCTTTTTGTAGTTACGGTAATTTCTGTAACTTCTTGCAATTTTCGGACTAACATCTTCTAATGCGCTTTCAACAATATCGTGCATTTGAGCAATGTTAACTTCTTTAGAGTTTAGATTTGCAAGTTCGCTTTCTACATATTCTGCCAAATCATTAAAATCTTCATCAGACAATGAAATCATAACTCTTCCGGCAGATTTTTTTACTGCGTTAATAATCTTCTGGAAATTATAATCTTCCCTAGTTCCATCTTTTTTAATCACTACAATTTTACTTGCAATAGCATGATCTTTCACACTTCTCAATTCAGTCGGAACTGTCGCATTCGAAACTGATTTTTTAGATGTTAATGGTGTAAGATTTACAACCTTATTATTGTCCAAAATATTATTTTGCATTTTATCTAATCTCCTTCACTGCGAAATTTTGCCTCTTGGGCTACCCCTACCCTGAAAAGTTTGACTACTCAAGCTATTCCAAGATTAAACTACCTTTTATTTTTCCAAATCTCGTTTATTTATTCGTATTAATATAATACACCATTTAAAATCAACATTGCAATAGATTAATGGTATTATAAAGATTGATTTTTGGGTTTATCTTTATTTGACAAGGTTACCCGAGTTTAAATTTCTTCATAATCGTTTTTATTATCGTAATATTTTGCACATTATTTAACACAATTAAAAGTATTTATCCTGCAATTACACGAAACACAAAGGGCATGCCATAAAGCATGGTTCAAAACTTTGAGAATAAGCGAATGTCATGCCTTTAAGAACATTAATAAAATTTATTCTACAACTGTCTAATACAAAAATTTTTCTCCTTTTTTAAAATAAGAACGAAACAAAATAAGGAGAATTAAAATGTTTTACAATGTACTAAAACTCAAAGAACTTGGGAAAACCGACAAACAGTTTGAAAAAGAAATTCTAATGGAACATGACAATAGTAGCTTATCTGTTATTTCATTGAAAAAAGAAGAAATTATTGATACTCATACATCTACATGTGATGTCGCTGTTGTAGTTATTGATGGAGAAATAGAACTTCACTTTGATGCAGAAAAATTTAAGATTGAAAAAGGTGAAATTTTAATGTTTAAAAAAGATAAACAACACAAAGTTGTTGCATTGAAAGATAGTCGATTTTTATTAATCAAAATATAAAAATAAATGGGTGGAAATTTTTCCACCCGTAATTTTTTAAAACTTATTATAAAATACAGTTTCACTCAAATCTTTTCGTTCAAAGTGAAGAGGATTTGGCTCAACTCCAGCTTTCGGATAACCAATCGGAAGAATAGAAACCGGAACAAAATTTTCAGGAATTTCAAACTCCTTAATCAATTCTTCCTTGTCAAAATATCCAACCCAAGTTGTACCAAGACCAATATTCTCTGTTTCAAGCATCATCTGAGTTGTAACGATTGCAGCATCAACTTCCCCCATATCGTCGCCATCTTTACGTTTCCAGCTTGTTGTTTTGTCGTAACATACAATTAATGCAAGCGGGGCATGAAAATGATAAGGAGTACATTTTTTTAACTTTTCTAAAGAAGCTTCAGTATTTAAAACTAAAATTCTTTGCGGTTGAAAGTTACAAGCTGTCGGTGCAACTCTAGATGCTTCCAAAATTGAATCTAACTTTTCTTTTTCGACTTTTTTATCTTCAAATTTTCTTACTGAATATCTTTTCTTTAAAAGTTCTAACAAATCCATATCAATCTCCTTTTTCTCAATTTTACTACACAATATCAACACAGTCAAAATGTTACTATCCATTAATTTCTTAGATTAATTTTTGTGATACAATTTTTTTATGAAAATTGGAATTATAGGTTTAGGATTAATTGGCGGGTCTCTATTCAAAGATTTGAGCAAGACTTTCGACGTTATTGCTGTTTCACAATCTCAAAACGGAGATAGAATTTTTAGTACTTATGATGTACTAAAAGACAGGGATATTGTCTTTGTTTGCACTGCAATGAACAAAACTCTCAATGTATTAGACGAGCTTGAAAATGTTTTAAAACCGGAAACAGTAGTTACAGATGTATGCAGTTTAAAAGAATTTGTTTGCCAAAAACAAAGACCTTACAATTTTATTCCGTCTCACCCGATGGCTGGTACAGAACATAAAGGGTTTGAAAACTCTTTTAAAGGATTGTTTAAAGGTGCAAAATGGGTTGTAATTAATGACTATTCAACTAAACAATCAGAAAACGAAATATTTAATCCTTTGCTTGAAATCATTGATTTTGTTGGGGCAAAACCGGTTTTTGCAAGTGCGGAAGAACACGACAAATCCGTTGCACTAATTTCACATATGCCAATGGTGTTGGCACAAGCTCTTGTATTATCGGCAAAAGATAATCCGCTTGCTCTAGAAATAGCGTCCAGCGGTTTTAGGGATATGACTCGCCTAGCTTTGTCAAACGAAGAAATGGCTTGCGATATGGTAAATCTTAATCACAAAAACATAGAGCAATCTATTCTTAAACTTTACAAATCAATTGGCGAACTTTTGACTGAAAATTATCCTGAAACTATTGGAGAAATTAAAAAAATACGATCTGAAATGTATAAATAAGAAAGGCTAAAAAATGACAGTATTGAAAATTGAAAGGTTACCACACAACAAATTTTTACCGGAATACAAAACAGAGGGAGCTGCAGGAATGGATTTATGCGCAGCTATTTCTGAACCGATTACATTGCAACCTTTGGAAAGAAAGTTAATTCCTACAGGGCTAAAAATTGAACTTGAACACGGATATGAAGCGCAAGTAAGACCTCGTTCAGGACTTTCTATTAAACACGGAATTACTCTTATCAACTGCATCGGAACAATTGATGAAGATTACCGTGGAGAAGTTTGTGTGCCAATCGTAAATGTTTCAAATGAAGCATATACAATTCAACCAGACGAAAGAATTGCACAAATGGTAATTGCTCGAGTTGAACAAGCAGAAATTAAAGTTGCAGTAGAGCTTTCAGAAACATCTCGAGGAGAGGGTGGTTTCGGCTCTACTGGGAAATAGATTTTGCTACCTTTTTTAAAGAAAAATTTCGTTATTAATTGAAATGAATATTATTACAACGACTATTTGTCTGTGAATAAATAGTCGTTGTTTGTTCAAACAACAAATTTAACTGTTCAATATTATAATAATAATTAATTACCTTTTATATTATCTAGATTGTAGTTTATATAATCAAGTTTTTCATCTACCAATACTGTATCAATTTTTGTATGCCAATTAAATATACTTTTATTATTAATAATAAAAGTATATACATCCGCGCCAAGCTGATTTGGTCCTTTCAAACCATTTGAATCAATCAAAAAAACTCCACACTGTTTTGAATATGTCTCTTTTGTTTTGTACCCACCCTTTCCATCAGAAATATAATTACCATTTTCATCTCTTAGCCTGTCAACAAAAATTCGTCCACAATTTTCATCCCCATTAACATAAGGGAATATTCCGACTACTGAACCATCAGCTAAAATTGCACTATACCAATTTTTTCCATGCATTACATCTAATTTTCCATGACCATTATTAGTTGCTTTAGGTAATTTTATATTATCAGCTAAACAACCAGATACAGAAAGTTTACAAGTTTTTACGCTCTTAAAATATGATAAAAATTCGCTAGACAATTCTGCCTGAGTTTTAGATTGCTCAAAAAGGCAGGCATAATCAAGACAACCTTTGTCATACATCCATTGATTGAATACTGTCTGTACAGTAGAATAAGTCTTTTTAGTTTGTGTAATATAAACTTTGTCCTTAAATTTTTCAATTAACGTAGGTAAAACCAAAGAAGCAACAACTCCTATTATACCTAAAGTAATTAACACCTCTGCTAAAGTAAAACCTGATTTACGGAAATTATTGCAGTAAGTTCCCCGTACAATATCTTCCGTCAAAACAAAATCATTATTAATCAATTTATTTATCATATTGTATATCATAATATACAATATTGTATTTTGCAATACTATTTATTGAATATTATAATCCTATATGATTAGAATATGGAATACAATGAACTTTGTGCAAAATTCGGGAATAAATTGAAATACTACCGTCTAATACGTGGTTATACTCAGGAAAAATTGGCTGAAAAACTCGGTATTGATTCTCATTATATTAGTGACATTGAATGTGGTACAAGAAATATTACATTTAAAACTTTATATCGTCTGATTACAGCGTTAGATGTCGAGCCAAATAAATTATTTACTTTTGATTAAAACAGTACTAATAGATACATATCCCAACAATACCAAATCACTATAAAAAAAAGAACCTTATCACTAGAGAGGTTCTTTTTTGATAAATCTCGCGGGGAAGGCGGTTTCGGCTCTACTGGGAAATAAATTATCCGGAAGTTACTGAGACATTAAATTTTAGACGCATAAATGCACAGATACCAAGTCTGTTACAAAACATCAATTCCATTCTATAAATTTGTAGCAAAAATTGCACACAATAAACTACAGAGCAGAGAAATACTTAAGTATTTTTTCTGCTCTGTGTTGATTTTGGTTAATAATTACGAGAAATATTTTACTACTACTTATCACCTTTTAAAAGCCTATTATAAATCCTTTTTCCTGGATTACCAAAAGCTTCACAAAAACTTTGGAATGCTGAAATAGGTTTATCTTTATCATAGCTAGAAGTTATTTTTGCACCATTTTTTGTTTCCGCAAAGTAAACGGAACCTTTAAAAAAGGTTCTGTAACTATACAAAGTTCCAATCATGTTGTTACCTTTTTTTGTTCTTGTAACAATTTGTTCATTTAGTTTATGGTGTTTGTAGATATCTGGAGTTTTTGCAGAATGATTTTCACCATATATTTTTTCTGCTACCGGAATAACATCGATTCCATCTAACTTAAACAAAGATACAGTTGGCCTATTATCATTAGCCCGAAGTCCCTTTTGCAAAATCAATGTTTCACCTTTACTGTTATGAAATAATCTATGTCCTAGAAGTGTGTTTATTTTAATTTCCATCATTAACCTCTTTCTCTTGCGTTACACATGTTATTTTTTTATAATAAAACTTCTAATAAAAAATTTTGCTATGTCATATTTTTGACTTCATAAAATTTTACAAAAAAAATAGTTTATATGGTGCTATTTTTAGCCCCATTTCACTTTCTCAGCTACCCGATATACCCTAACTTTATCAAAAAAAAGAACCTTATCACTAGAGAGGTTCTTTTTTATAAATTGTGTGAGGAAAAGAGAGGAATTTAAAATTTATTTTTTATTTCCATTGAAAACTGAAATTTTTGCCAAATCGTTTTCAAGAGTAAATTTTGTATTTACATCAAAAAGTGGTTCTTGAGACTGGTCTCCTACATTTGTTTTGCTTTTTGACCAATAGTCTTTATCTAATTTTGGAAGTCCTTTAGGTATGTCAGAATTAAAATCAACCATATATAATTTCCCTTTGTATATTCCTTAACGTCAAACATAATAAAAACTTTAGTGTTTTTGCAATTTTGTAAAGTTTTTGTTACATTCTCGTTATTGTTAATAGCATTTCATTCGGAACAAAATAATCTTTTACACCATAATTTGCATTTACAAACAAAAATTCCAAAGTATCACCACTTGCAATTTCTATTGAATCAAACGGAATACTTACATCTACAACTTTGTCATAAACCGTCTTTATACTTTTAGAAGTTGTAATTACCCACAGGTTATTCGGTATAGCTTTGACAAGTCTTACAAGATTTATTTCACCACCAAAAATTGAAATTTGAAATTCATTATGAAATTTTTCTTTTGAAATTGGTAAAATACTCTCGGTTTTTTGGATAATTCTTATTGGAGAAAGCGCCTGTTTTTTATTCTGATTTCTCATGTAAATGTACATTTGGTTAGCTTGCTTTAATAAAGCAGGAGTTTCTTTCAAATATTCATTCAGATAAAATCTCAAATACAAGTTGTCCTTGTCGTATCCAAAATATATTTTGTCATAAAATTTATTTTCCTTAAGTACAGGACCATCTGGAATTTTTATACAACCAGCATTTTGCCAAATATCGTCATTGTGTTCTTTTCCATCTATCTGTGGAGTAATCTCACATTTTGGATACCTTGACGGTTTTGCAATTGCTGACAAAAGCGGAGTTTCAAGATATTCTGGCGGTTCAAGTCCTAAATAGAAATAAATATTTTTCAAATGTTCTCTAAAAATGTAATCAAAAATGTTATCACGCCCTGAATCGTTAGGTTCGCCATACCACCAGAACCAATCACTGCCCTCGCAGATAAACAATTCTTTTTTTGCGGCATCAATATTAGGATTTTGCGGATTTGCTTCTACAAAAGCAGAAAAATCTTCTCTCACGTGCTCTAAATATGTCCAAGCTAAGTTTTTTATCGGTTCATCAATCCATAATTTAAAGTTACGATTAATCCAAGAACCGGCACTTAATTTATTCAAAGGTTTTGAGGTATCTTTTTCAACATAATCACTAATTAATACAGTTTCAAGTGTCGGATCATTTTCGATTAGTGAATAAATTTTTGTCAAAAACTCATCACCATCCTGAGTGTAATTTTCCCAACAATTTTCACCATCCATTGCAATAGTCAGCAAATGATGTTCATCAGGAGAGGATACCAATTTACTTTGAGCAACTTTTATTCTGTCATACAAATCGTTTGCAGCGCCTTCTGCCGAATGATTAGGATATTCAAACCCTATAAGGTTTGGAAGCATAGCATCTCTAAAAATGATATCAACATTTTTGTGATTATAAGTTTTTAAAAGATGATAAGGATCTTCCAAATAGCCTCTAAAATCTCTTATAAATTCAAAATTAATTGAATTTGACAAAACTCCCTCATCAGAAATTGTCCACTTAACACCAAGTTCACTCAACATTTCTGCAACTTTAGAATTAATACAATGTTCCGATGGCCAAATTCCCTTAGGACGTCTGCCAAAAATTTCTTCTATTCTGTCTAAAGCCATTTGCGTTTGTTCTTTGGCATCTGTTTGCATTTTTAAATCTTCAGGCAAATCACTTTCTGGAGCTGTTTTAATATTTTTAAAATCTAACAATATCGGTAAAATCGGATGATAATATGGACTTGTTGTAATTTCAATTTTACCGTCTTCCATATATTTTTTATAAGCAGGAATAATTTCTCTAATAATATCGCGTTGAATATCAATTATTTTAATCCTATCTTCCAGCGTATAATTTTTACCTTTTTGGATAAGTTTTTTTAATTCCGGATATTTGTTTTTATAAATCGGATCAAACCACGCAAGGTTAAACAATGCCATCAAATCAGAATATTCTTGGTTTGAAAAAATGTTTAAATCATTTGTATCACTTAATTGAATTTTTTGATAAAGTCTGTTATATTCTTCATTTGGCAAAATCATATAGTGATAATTGGCATCGAAAAAATTGTTAATAATAAATTCTTTGTCATCATCCGTCAAATCTTCAACATCTGTAATAGAAAGTCTTGAATGGATATCATGCAAACCATTTTGGCCATAATCAATTAAAGCATCCAACAAAACCGGTACAAGGTTAAAGTTCAATTTTATATTCTTGAATTTGTCAAGAATAAGAACCATATCAAGATAATCTTTCACCGCATGTAATCTGACCCACGGCATTAAATAATCTCCCGTAGGTGTAAGTTGATAAACAGGTTGGTGCATATGCCAATAAAATGCTATTGATAATTTTTTTGTTTGCGTCGCCATAAAACTTTCCCACTATTCTCTAAGATTATTATATCATAATAATCACAAAAAGAAGAATAAGTGAATATGCTCTTTTCAGGATAAATAAAATCAATTTTCTCTATGAAAATTTTTACGTATTTACTTTTTTTCAAAAATCATTACATATTCATGTTTAAATATGAAAAATCCACCAGCTAAAGCTCTATAACGCCACAAGTTTGCAGTTTTACCTTTAGCACGTTCATTACCTTGAATATCTTTTACAATAATACCTTTTAGTTTAAATCCCAAAGCCATCATACGAGCCATACATTCAAAACCGAGAGGTTGAACTTCGGAATTTTTGTAGCTGTCGCCAATTATCAACGCTGCAAAACGACCCTTTTCAAGCATATCATAACCGTTTTTTGCAACTTTTGCGAATAAATCATAAAATTCTTCTGTAGTATCACAGTTAGACAAATCTTCTTTTTTGTCAGAAAACTTGATAATATCATCATAAGGCGGATGAAGAATTAAGAATTGAGCTTTTTCTTCACGCATAATATCTAAACTTGCTTGAACTTTTTCTCTCATTTCTTCAGAAGCAGAATCCGCACAAATAATACGAACATCTGTTACAAGTTGTTTTGGAGTAAATTTTTGTGAAACGCTTTCTGCAAGTTCATCTTTAAGCTCAACACCAATACAACGTCTGCCCATATTAATTGCTTCAATCCCTGATGTTCCTGAACCAAAGAACAAATCAAGCACAACGTCATTTTTCTTTGTAAATCTTTCGTACAATTGTTGAGCAATTTGAGGAATATAATTTCCATGGTATTCGTTAGAGTGACCGCCCTCTCTTAATCTTGTAGGGAATTCCCACAAAGTATCAGTTTTAACGTGATCATATGCTTTCCAATTATTTAAATCTATATCACTGTATCGAGTTGTTTTAACAGGTTTTACTACCTGCAAATCAGCTTTTTTTGACGGTTTTAATTTTGTATTTGTTCTAACTCTTGCCAAGTCCTTAATCTCCCTATCTTAAATATGCCTAGCTACCTAACTTATTAGCTACCTAGTCGCTTATTGTTCTAAAACCTAATAGCTCTATCACGCTACTATCGTATAAAAATGTTTCAAATTTGTAATCAAACATTTAGATGAATTTGTGTTTGGTGTAGATTGAGAATTAGATTGAGGGATTTATTTTTTATGGCGAGGATAAAACAACTTTCAAAACATTTAATAAATCAAATTGCAGCAGGTGAAGTTATTGAACGACCGGCTTCTGTTGTAAAAGAATTAGTAGAGAATTCCGTTGATGCCGGCTCTACAAAAGTGAGTATTGAAATCAATAATGACTGCAGAGATATTAGAGTAGCAGATAATGGTTGCGGAATTTATCCTGACGATATTATGCTTGCATTTTCAAAACACGCTACAAGCAAAATTTCAACAGATGAAGATTTATTTGATATTCATACTCTTGGTTTTCGTGGAGAAGCTTTATCCAGCATAATTTCAATCTCAAAATTAACCTGCACAACAAGAACTGCAGATTTTGACACCGGAACAAAGGTAAAATGTGAAAACTCTGAAGTTAAACAAGTTGAAACAGGTTGTGCTATCGGAACAATTATGGATATAAAAGATTTGTTCTACAACATCCCTGCACGTTTAAAATTTTTAAAAAGTTCAAACACAGAATTTTCATACATTCAAGAACTTGTTCAATCAATTGCTTTAGCACATCCGGAATGTTCCATTGAATTAAAAAAGAATGGTAAAACTGTTTTAAAAACATCCGGTCAAAACAATCTTTTGCAAACTGTAAAAGAGGTTTATTCAGCCGATATAATTCCTAACTTAAAAGAAGTATTAAAAACAGACCAACTTGCCGGAATGAAGATGACAGGCTACGTAAGCACTCCAAATTATACTCGTTCAAGCAAAAAAGGTTATCACATTTATATCAATGGAAGAACGGTTAAATGTCCTGTATTCCAAAAAGCAATTGATA
Source organism: uncultured Candidatus Melainabacteria bacterium (assembly GCA_934717855.1). GTDB lineage: Bacteria > Cyanobacteriota > Vampirovibrionia > Gastranaerophilales > Gastranaerophilaceae > Stercorousia. The sequence continues at coordinate 96,883 of CAKUZI010000004.1, read as the reverse complement.
TGGCATACAAAAGTCTTATTGCAAGCGGGAAATATCCATTTGTAATTTTAAATTTAGAACTTCCACCGTCAGATGTTGATGTAAATGTCCATCCGACAAAAAAAGAAGTGCGTTATAAAAATCCAAACCAAGTTTTCAATTTTATTTACGCATCAATTCATGCAGGTTTGGCAAATTATGTTGAACGCCAACCGACAATGACATTTGAGCCACAACAATTTTCTCAAACAATTCAACCCCAAAACAATGTTGTTGATTTTGTACAGCCAAAACTTGAAACATCTGGAGACATTTATTTTGATAAAAAAGAAGATACTATTTATGTTTCAAGTAAATTAATGCAAGAGGAAGAAGCAAAATTTGCACAACAACAAGAAGAAAAAATAGAACAACGTCAATTTTTTGTACCAATAGAAAAAGATCCGGAACCTGAAGAAAATATTATCGGGCAATACAAAAACACCTACATTTTGGTAGAAAAAGAAGACGGACTTGAAATTATTGATCAACATATTGCGGAAGAAAGATATATTTACGAAAAACTTATGTCAGAAAAAAATATCGTTTCTCAAATGTTATTTGTATCAGATGTTGTTCCTGTTTCCAGCACTGAAGCAGAATTAATAAAAGAAAATATTGAAAAGTTTGAAAAATTTGGATTTGGAATAGAATTTTTAAAAGAAAATGAATTAATTTTCAGAAAAGTTCCGCAAATGATTGCTAAAGTAAACCCAAAAGAAATTTTGGCAGATATTTTAGAAAACATTGAGGGCAACATCGACAGACTTGAAGAACATATTTTAATAACAACAGCTTGTAAAGCATCTGTAAAAGCAGGTCAAAAACTTTCAACTTGGCAAATGCAAGAAATTGTAAAAAAATGGCGAACGACTAAAATGCCGTACACTTGCCCTCATGGACGTCCTGTTGTAAAATTTTTCCCACACAAAGAAATCGCAGGATTTTTCCAAAGGAATGCATAAATTAATGTAAAAACATGTTCCTCTTACTTTGAGATTCTTCGCTAATCGCTCAGAATGACAAACAAAAATGTTTGTTACTCCATGTCCTCCACTTGAGGGAGGACCGAAATCTTTGATTTCGAGGTGGGGGAAAATAATAGTAATAGTTTTTTTAAATAAAATATTTCGATAGATTTCACCTCTCCGAGGGAAGAGGTCGAAGTCGTTTGCGAACAACAGTGAGTATTACGAATTCGGGAGAGGGGTTAATTAATTGTTTTTATAAAATAAATCCATTTTTCTAACTTCCCCTAGAAGAGAGGACAAGTTTTAACATTTCTGTTCGAAACAAATCGCGGAACATAGTCCGCGATAACAAATATTGGTATTATATAAAAGTAGTCGTAAAACTACAACATATTATTTCCCTAATTCTACAACATCAGAATTTTGACTTGTGAGGTTTTTACCTATTGCTTTTTCTAATGAAGCTTTTGATGAATTATATTGATAAAGCGCATTGTAATACGTCAATTGAGCTTGTTGATAATTAATTTGTGCATCTTTCAACTCAGTCGGACTTGCTTCTCCAACACGGTATCTGCCATAAGAAAGTTCATAGTTTTCTTTCGCTTGTTTTACACCCAAAATAGCAACAGGCATTTGATTTTTCTTCTCTTCAAGTGTTAAAAACGCATTTTGAATTTCTAAATAAATCGTATTTTGAGTATTCTTTGCATTAGCTATTTCCTTGTCATACAAATAACGCGCCTCTTTAATCTCGTTTTTAATCAACATTCCGTTAATTGTCGGGAAATTCAAGTAACCTCCAATGTTATAACCGTAATTGGAATTCCAACTTTTACCACCTCGTTGATATTGTCCTTCAATAGAAAGTGTTGGAAAATATGATTTTTTCACCAATTTCATCGTTTGATTTGCACTCTCGACTTTTAATTCCGCAAGTTTTAATTCCGGTCTTGCTTCTCGTGCAATTTCAATAGATTGGTTAAATGAAACATCAACCGGCTGATATTTCAAGCGTTCTTGAACATTATATTTATCAATAAACGGAACACCCATAACATTATTCAACTTTGCAACAGCAAGATTTACAGCATTATCTGCCTGAATAAGTTGTAATTTTGCATTACTTAAATTAACTTCCGCAATCGTAACATCAACTTTTGGGTTCATACCGATTTCATAGAACGCTTTTGCCTGATTATAAAACATTTCAAATTTCTTAACCGTATCTTCCGCAACACGACGATTTTCAAAAGCAAACAACAGATTGTAATACGCATCTTTTGTTTGATAAATTACATCATTAATCGTTGCACTTAGAGTTGTTTTATAAGCTTCATAATCCAAACGTTTGATAGTTGCTTGGTTTTGCGTAACTCCAAAATCATAAAGCATTTGTTGAAGCGTAACTTGCCCCAAAATATAGTAATTAAACGTCAAATTTCGACCCAACGCATCTGACAATTGAAGTTGTTTAATCTTTGTATAACCAGTCTGCCAGCTCAATTGAGGGAAATAATTAGCCCAAACTTGTTTAATTCTGGCATCAGAAGCTAAAATATCATGAAATGCCGCATTAATTTGAGGATTATTTCCTAGAGCAAGCTCAATACATTTATCGAGCGTCATATCTATATTTTTTTCAACAGAACCCTCTATAACAAAATCAGGTTTTTGCGTATTTGACGGCAAAACCTTATCCGCCGACGGATATTCTTTATCGTTAACTTTGTTCCCAATATCCGCACAAATCGCACTTGTTGAAGTCATTCCAATTATTAAGCTTATTAATAAAATTCTTTTTAACATTATTTGTTATTTTCCTTTTTTAAATGTAATTCACGAGCTTTGTGAGCCACGTAAACTTTCAAATTTTCTACCATTACAAAGAATGCCGGCACTAAAAATGTTCCGATAAACGCAACCGCCATCATTCCACCAAATACTGTCATACCAACAGAGTTACGGCTGGCAGCACCTGCACCTTTTGCAAATACAAGCGGTAACAACCCTAAGATAAACGCAATATTCGTCATCATTACCGCCCTAAATCTTAATTTTGCAGCCTGCATAGCTGACTCAATAATACTCATTCCTTTTTCGTGTGCATCTTTCGCAAATTCAATAATCAAAATCGCCTGTTTTGTAGACAAACCAATCAACATTACAAGACCGATTTGAGAATACAAGTCTAACGAATAACCTGAAACATATTGGAAGAACAGCGCACCAACTAACGCAACAGGCGAAATCAAAAGTACCGCAATCGGCAACATCCAGCTTTCATACAAACCCACTAAGAATAAGTAGATAAATACAAGTGACATTGCAAGAATTGGCCCGATTTGTCCTGCTGATTCTTTTTCTTGCAAAGAGCTTCCAGACCAAGCATATCCCATATCTTTCGGAAGAATTTCATCAGAAATTGCTTCCATTGCAGACATGGCCTGACCGGAACTTACACCGTTTCGAGCCTGCCCGTTAATTGTAATTGCAGGATACATATTAAACCTTGTTAAACTGTAAGGTCCAACAATATTAGACACATTTACAACAGCCGATAAAGGCACCATTGAACCTGAATTGCTTTTAACATAAATTTTATCAATATCACTAGGTTTTTCTCTATATTCAGAATCTGCTTGCAAATAAACACGGTAAACACGACCATATTTATTAAAGTCGTTTACATAAGATTTTCCGAAATAACTTGACAAAGCACTATAAATTTCAGAAATACTTACACCTTGTGCAAGAGCTTTATTTTCATCAACCTTAATCAACAATTGAGGTAAGTTTGCCGTAAATGAGGTATAAACCATTTGGAAAGCAGAGTTTTTGTTTCCTGCTTGAATAAGTTTTTGAGCCTCATCATAAAGTTCCTGCGGAGTTCTATCGCCTTTATCCAACAATTGATATTCAAAACCACCGAACATACCTAAACCGGAAATTGACGGAGGAGAGAATGAAGCTATTGTTGCTGATGGATAATTTGCAAATTCATTCTTAATTTTACCCAAAATACTTTGCATAGAAAGATCTTTTGATTTACGTTTAGACCAATTTGACAATTCTGCTACAATCAACGCTGTATTTTCACCTGAAAATCCTACCAAAGTAATTGTATTTTCAACCCCAGGAATTTTTAAAATTCTTTCTTCAACCTCATTTGCAACAATATTTGTACGAGAAGCTGAAGAACCGTCAGGCAACTGAATTTGAGTAAATACAGCACCTTTATCTTCTGTCGGTAAAAATCCTTTTGGGATTAACCAAAACATTACAGACGTAAACAAAACAATTCCGGCAAAAACCGATGCTGTCAATTTTGGCGAATTAATAAATATTTTTACACCATTCAAATATTGCTCTCTTACTCCGGCAAACCAGTCATCAAATTTTTGAATAAATTCAAAATCGGCTTTTTCTTCACCTGATTTCAAAATCATTGCACAAAGCGCAGGCGCAAGAGTTAATGCAACGAGAGTAGACAAACCGATTGATGATGCGATACAAAGCGCAAATTGCCTAAACATTTGCCCCGTAATACCTGACATAAATGAAACCGGAACAAATACCGCCATCAATACTAGAGAAGTAGCAAGAACAGCTCCAAATACTTCATTCATAGTAACTTCTGTCGCATCAACAGGTTTTTTGCCCTCTTGAATATGTCTTTGCGTGTTTTCCAAAACAACAATAGCATCATCAACAACCAGCCCTACTGCAAGAACCAATCCAAATAAGATTAAAAGGTTGATTGAAAAACCTAATATATTCATAAATATAAATACACCGATTAACGAAACCGGAATTGCACAGAACGGAATTAATGCCGCTCTTGCACTACCCAAGAACATATAAGTTACAATACCTACAAGCAAAATAGCAAGCCCGATTGCACTGATAACCTCTTTGATAGATTCTCTTACGAATTCAGTTTCATCACGTTGAATTTTATATTCAATACCTTGCGGAAAACTTTTACTCAATTCCGCCATTTTTTTAGTAATTTTATTTGACAAATCAATCGCATTTGCTTCCGGCAATTGACTAACTGAAATAATTGCAGAATCTTTTCCGCCAATACGAGAGAAGAATGAATAACTTTCTGCCCCAAGCTCTACTCTTGCAATATCTTTCAACTTAATTTGCGAACCGTCAGCTTTTGAGCGAACAATAATATTTTCAAACTCAGAAACATCTTTCAAACGGCCTTTTGTACGCATTGTAAGTTTAATCATCTGCTTATTTTTCATTGGTTCAACACCCAAGTCACCAGCCGGAACCTGTGTGTTTTGAGACTGAATAGCAGAACTAACTTCTGAAACAGATACACCCAAATTAGCCATCTTAGAAGCATCTAACCAAACTCTCATAGAATAATCAGAAGAACCGAAAACCGCAACCTTACCAACACCTTTAATACGAGCTAATTCATCCTTAATATAAATAGATGCATAGTTTGCGATATACAAAGAATCATAAGTATGGGTTGGAGAATTTACGGAAATCATCATCAACCCAGGACCACCCGTAGATTTTTTTACAGATAAGCCATAGCGCTTAACTTCTTCCGGCAACCTCGGAGTAACCAGTTGCAATTGGTTTTGGACGTTTACAACCGCCATATCAGGATCAGAACCGATATTAAAATACAAAGTCAGCTGGTATTGTCCGTTTTGAGAAGTTGAGGACATATAAATCATATCCTGAACACCATTTAATTGAGCTTCAACCGGAGCAGCAATTGTGTTTTCAATAACATCTGAACTCGCACCAGCGTAAGTCGCAGTTACAACGACCTGAGGTGGTGTAATTGACGGATATTCTTCCAACGGAAGAACTAACATCATTAATGCTCCGGCAAGCATAATCGCTAAAGATATAACTATCGCCAGCTTTGGGCGTTTTATAAATAAATTTCCTTGTTTATTATCGTTTGGCATTTTAGATCCTTTTTGGTTTTAAGAAGTGAATAGTGAATGGTGAATAGTGAGTAGGCCATTATGGGCTTACGCCAAATATTTTTTGAGCGAAGCGAACGATAAGTACCATTCACTACTCACTAGCCTCTACTCACTTTCTTTTCCATTTTTAATTTTCTTCATCTCGTCTGCAGTCACGATTGTCACAGGTTTTCCAGGAATTACTTTTTGAAGCCCCTCTGTAACAATTCTGTCTCCCTTTTGCAATCCCTCTTTGATTATCCAATTATCACCATTTTGCTCCCCTGTTTTTACATAAACAAGCTGAGGAAGATTTTTTTCATCTAATTTATAAACATATTTTCCTGCTTGGTTTTCCAAAACAGCTGTAATCGGTGCAACAGGAACTTCTACAGGATTATTTGAATACAATTTTACTGTTACGAATTCCCCATGAATAAGTTCATTATTCGGATTATCAAAAGTAGCTCTCATTGTTACTGTGCCGGTAGTTTGGTCAACTTTGTTGTCTTGAAAATCTTGAACACCAAGTTTTGCATACTTAACTCCACCGTTCATTATAAGTTCAACTTTTCTGTTTTTGTTATTTGATTTGTCAGCAACAGCAAGTGCCTGAAAATCAGCAGATTCAATAGGGAAAGTAACATAAATCGGATTTGTACTGTTAATTGTCGTTAAAGCTCCTGAAGTTGGAGAAACATAGTTTCCGACTGTTACATTAATTATACCAACTTTACCATTTACCGGTGATTTTACTCTAGTATAACCAAGATTTCTATTCGCATCATTTAAAGAAGCCTGCGCAGAAGCCAATTGAGCTCTCAAAGCATCTCTTTGAGACAAAATTTGGTCATATTGTGCTTTTGCAATATAATCCTTTTTCACAAGTTCAGAAGCACGTGCCAATTGTTTTTCTGCATATACGAGTTGAGCTTTTAAATTTTTAACATTTGCAGATGCTACGCTAGAAGCATTTGAATATTCATTCGGCTCAATTTGGAATAAAACTTGACCGGCCTTAACATAATCGCCCTCTTTAAAATAACTTTTCAAAAGATATCCGGAAATACGTGCCATTACGTCAACTCTATATTTAGAAACTACACGCCCCGGAGCTTCAAAACTTCTAATAACGTTTTTTGTTTCAACTTCTTGAACCGTAACAGACGGAGCAGGCTTGTTTTTCATCGCCTTTCCTTGCATAATTGTTCCGAACATTGAAAAACCATATCTAATCAAAATTGCCGCAATAATTACCGACAAAAATATTATAATATTTTTCTTCATTTACTCTCCCTGTCTGAATATTTATACTATGTTGTTTTTACAACAATTGTATAATTAATTTTTTTTTATGTCAATAAAAAAATTTTATAAATAGCCTACTTGGAACAATAATTATTACATAGCAAAACCCACTTTCACCGCCTTTCTACCTCCCTCCCTCACCTTTTGAATAAAGGAATAAAAAAAAGACCGGCGTGAAAAGATTTCCGGTCTACAAAAAGATTCGATTTGTTTTATTGAGTGAAAAGTGAAACGTGAGAAGTGAATAGTCCTTTTCAGTGCTTACGCACAAAATTTATATTCAAACCCACTTACTCTTCACATCAAATTTCTACTTGCCATACAATACAGCTCTTGCAGCAGCTGAAGCTGGCAAAATTGTTTGGTCATAAAACTCAACAGGGTATATATCTGTAGGATTACCGGCTGTACACGGTTTAGAATCAGTCCCAGTTCCATTATCACATTGTACAACTTTGTTTGGACCTTTTGCACCGTTTACATCGATTACACCGACACAAACTTTACCACCATCAACATTACCATCTTTAGAACAAGCTACAGCATCAACTGCTTTATAGGCAAACATTGAGCCATCATTAAAGAATAAGTATGTATCAGGAACTACATTTGTGGTTTGTTGTGTACAACCGTCATCACCTGGTTTTTTACCTGCTTCTTTACATGTTGTTACAGTGCCTAAAGTTCCAGGGAAAGAAGAATATCCACCCTCTGCTGCGGTACTTGCAGCTTTAACAACGTTCATTCTTGCCCCCAAAATACTTGCTACAGAATCACCTGATGTTGGTTTGTCAGTTTTACCAGCATCACCAGCAACAGCATCTGCAAAACTAGCGTCATCTAGAGCAACGTTCAAAGTTACACCTTGAGAAATTGCAGACAACGCTTTTTTGTAAGCTGCTTTGTACTGTGCACCGTTTGTTTGGTTCATCAATGTTGGCATAGTCATTGCTGCAACTACCCCAATAATACCCAAAGTAATCAAAACCTCAGCGAGTGTAAATCCAGCTCTCTCATTTGTTAATCTCATAATCATTTCCACCTTTCTTGATTGTATACATGATTATTATACGATATCTATATCAATTTGTCAAGATTATTGATATTAATATCATTATATCGATTTAACATTATCTATATATTTTAATTAAGGTATATGATGAAATTAGACAAAGAAATTATCGGACAAAAAATCAAGCAAATACGCGTAGAAAAAGGAATTTCACAAGAAAAACTTTCTGAAAAAATTGACATTTCTCCGCGTCACATGTGCACAATTGAGAACGGAAATTCTTTCCCGTCACTTGAAACATTTGTTAAAATTGCACAGGTTCTTGATATAGATATCAATGATTTTTTTAATCTTACCCCTGTCAATGATAATAGTCTAAGAACAGAGGTTTGTGAATTGATACAAACATCATCAATACCGGAACTGCATCTCATTAAAGATTTGATTATTGCTGTTAAAAAGTATAAATAATATTTTATAAATATATCAATTGATTTATTATAAATTTTCCATATAAAAATAGGGTTCTCAAAACTGAAAACCCTATTTCTAATTTAATTGCATTTAGCTTTAACTACGCTTTAGCACCTGATTTCTCGATAATTTCTTTTTCTACGTTAGCAGGAACTTGTTCGTAGTTGTGGAATTCCATTGAGAATGTTCCACGACCTTGAGTATTTGATCTCAAGTCTGTTGCGTAACCGAACATATTTGCCAATGGAACTAATGCTCTAACAATTACGTTACCTGTATTACCTTGAGGTTCTTGACCTTCAACACGTCCACGACGTCTTGAAATATCACCAATAATTGTACCAGTGAATTCATCAGGAATTTCGATTTCAACTTTCATCATTGGTTCAAGAATACAAGGTTGAGCTTTACGACAACCATCTTTAATAGCCATAGAACCAGCGATTTTGAACGCCATTTCTGAAGAGTCAACTTCGTGATAAGATCCATCATAAAGTTCAACTTTAACGTCAATCATTGGGAATCCTGCTAAGATACCGCCCTCAAGAGCTTCTTCCATACCTTTTCTTGCAGGTTCGATGTATTCTTTAGGAATAGCACCACCAACGATTTTGTTTTCAAATACAAATCCGGCATTTTCTTCTGCTGGAGAAATTCTAACTTTAACGTGACCATATTGACCTTTACCACCTGATTGACGGATGAATTTAGAGTCTTGATCAGCGTTTCCACGAATTGTTTCTCTGTAAGCAACTTGTGGTTTACCAATGTTAGCTTCAACTTTGAATTCTCTTAACATACGGTCAACAATGATATCCAAGTGAAGTTCACCCATACCAGAAATGATTGTTTGACCTGTTTCTGTATCAGATTTAACTCTGAATGAAGGATCTTCTTCAGCAAGTTTTTGAAGAGCGATACCCATTTTATCTTGGTCAGCTTTTGTTTTTGGTTCAATAGCAACTGAGATTACAGGTTCAGGGAAAGTCATTCTTTCCAAGATGATTGGAGCTTTTTCGTCACACAATGTATCACCTGTTGTTGTGTCTTTCAAACCAACTGCTGCACAGATGTCACCAGCGTAAACTTCTTGTTCTTCAAGTCTTTGGTCAGCGTACATACGAACCAAACGAGCGATACGTTCTTTTTTGCCGTTTGTAGCGTTAAGAACGTAAGAACCTGCAGTAATTACACCTGAATAAACTCTTAAGAAAGTCAAACGACCTACATAAGGGTCAGTCATAACTTTAAATGCCAAAGCTGAGAAAGGTTCTGTATCTGATGAATGTCTTTCAGTTTTTGTTCCATCTTCAAGTTCACCTTCAATAGCTTTTACATCAACCGGTGATGGCATATAATCAACAACTGCGTTCAATAACAATTGAACACCTTTGTTTTTGAATGCTGTACCACAAGTTACAGGAACGATTTTGTTTTCGCAAACAGCTTTTCTCAAAACAGCTTTCAATTCGTCAACTGTGATAGATGATGGATCTTCAAAATATTTTTCCATCAAAGCGTCATCTTCTGAAGCGATAGCTTCAACCATAGCATCATGATATTCTTGAGCTTTTTCCAACATATCAGCAGGAATATCTTCTTCTTTAATATCAGTACCTAGGTCGTTAGTATAGATTTCAGCTCTCATTGTCATCAAGTCAATAAGACCGTTGAATTTATCTTCAGAACCGATAGGCAATTGAATAGGAACAGCGTTAGCTCCTAATCTTGTTTTGATTTGGTCTACAACTCTGTAGAAATCAGCACCTGTTCTGTCCATTTTGTTTACGAATACCATACGTGGAACTTCGTATCTGTTAGCTTGTCTCCAAACTGTTTCAGATTGAGATTGAACACCACCTACTGCACAGAATACAGCAACAACACCGTCTAATACACGAAGTGAACGTTCAACTTCGATTGTGAAGTCAACGTGACCCGGGGTATCGATAATGTTAATTTGGTGACCTTTCCAAGAAGCTGTTACAGCAGCTGATTGGATTGTAATACCACGTTCTTTTTCTTGTTCCATAAAGTCAGTTACGGCAGCACCATCGTGAGTTTCGCCGATTTTATGAGTTTTACCTGTGTAAAACAAAATACGTTCAGTTGTAGTGGTTTTACCAGCATCGATGTGAGCGGCAATACCAATGTTTCTGATTTTTTCTAATGGAGTTTGTCTAGCCATTTTTGTTTTTTCCTTTTTTATATTGTGTACATTCGCTATTATATTTTTAGCTTTCAACAATTATTATCACATGAACAAGTTTTTTTGTAAATAATTTGAAAAGAGAGGTTAAGCAAAGTTCATATTTTGGGGAAGTGAGTAGTGAATTGTGAATAGTGACTAGACCATTACAATAATTAGCACGCCAAAATTTTTTTGTATGTAAAATATTAAAAAGACTATAAGACGTTAAGTCGATAAGTCATAAAGTTCTTTACATCAAATTTTATTAATAAAATTTCGTCCAGACTGTTTAACAAAATGAACTTAACGTCCTATCGCCTTATCGACTTAAAGACTTGTTATTTTAATATTTTTACAATATAATTAAAATCATGGACACAACAAAAATAGCTGAAATAGTAAAAGATACAAATTTACAACACATCGCAATAATTATGGACGGAAACCGTCGCTGGGCAAAAGAAAAAAATCTTCCATCGGCAATGGGACACAAAAAAGGAGTTGACGCTCTGAAAGCAACTCTTCGTGCTTGCAAAGATTTTGGAATTAAATATTTGACGGTGTACGCATTTTCAACAGAAAATTGGAATAGAAAAAAAGAAGAAGTTGATTTTTTAATGGAACTTCTTGCAATCACCTTAACTAATGAACTTGCAGAAATGCACTCTGAAGGTGTTGTAATTAGTTTTATCGGCGATACACAAAAACTTAGTCCGAAACTTCAAAAAATCCTAAACAATTCTGTTGAAACAACAAAAAATAATACCGGTGTACATCTTCAAATCGCTTTCAATTATGGTGCACGAGATGAAATTGTTCACGCAGTAAAAAGCATCGTTACACTAGGGATTGCACCTGAAAACATAACAGAAGAATTGATTTCTCAAAACCTTTACACAAAAGGAATTCCTGACCCTGATTTATTAATCAGAACAGGTGGAGAAAAAAGAATTTCCAACTACCTTTTGTGGCAAATCGCATATTCTGAAATTCTTGTAACAAAACAGTATTGGCCGGAGTTTGATAAGAATTCTCTTGCAGACGCCGTTGAAGAATTTCATAACAGACAAAGAAGGTTTGGGAAGTAATTTTAGTTTTTATAGTGAATGGTGAATTGTGAAATAGTGAGTAGACCTTTACGGGCTTACGCCAAATTTATTTTTCGAGCAAAGCGAGCTATAAGCACTATTCACTACTCACTATTCACTATAAAAAACAAAGGAGTTCCAATGATTAAACTTGTATTCGCAACATCAAATCCACATAAATTGCAAGAGATTAAAAACATTGCAGGAGATACTGATATAAATTTTTTATTACCGCCAAACGGCTTTGACCCAATAGAAGACGGAACAACTTTTGAAGAAAATTCATATATAAAAGCCAAAGAAGCGTCAAAACTGAGCGGAATACTTGCACTTGCAGACGATTCAGGACTTTGTGTTGAAGCACTGGATGGTGCTCCAGGAATATATTCTGCAAGATACGCTGATACACCTCAAGCAAGAATTGACAAACTTTTAAATGCATTGATCGGAAAAGAAAACCGTAACGCAAAATTTGTTTGCGCAATGACAATAGTAAATCCGAACGGAGAAATTGTTTTTCAAACTCGCGGAGAATGTCACGGGCATATAGCATACAAACAAGCAGGTACAAACGGTTTTGGTTATGATCCTGTGTTTATTCCAAACGATACTCCGTTTACTAAAACACAGGGAATTGAGATTACAATGGCAGAACTTTCAGAAGATGACAAAAACAAAATTTCCCACAGAGGCCAAGCCTTGAGAAATGTTTTGGAGTTTTTGAAAAAAACAAATATCTAACCCCTCTCTAAAATTCCTAAGCTCATTCAAATTCGCTAAGAAATTTCTTCTCTCCCCAAAGGGCGAGATTATGTTATACTTTATTTATGCAGAAAGCTAATCACAATTATACAAATTTTTCATTACAAAAAGCAAAAGAACTACGTTCAGATATGACAATATTTGAACAAAAACTTTGGTTTAATTTAAGAGCTAGAAGATTTATGGGGCTTAAGTTTCGTCGACAAGCACCAATAGGAAATTATATTGTAGATTTTGTTTGCAAAGAAAAGAATTTAATTATTGAACTAGATGGTTCAGGGCATCTTGAAGAAAAACAAACTCAGCACGATGAAATAAGAGATAAATTTCTCAAAGAACAAGGCTATAGAATTATTAGAGTTTATAATAACAAAATAAACAATAATATAGAAAATGTATTAGAAGAAATAAGGTTAAATGTTCTCTAATCTCGCCCTTTGGGGAGAGAAGAAATTTGTTAATGAGACTGTCTTTATCATTTAATAGACAGGCGAATTTACAAATTTCAGAGAGGGGTTATCACAACTCCTTATCCAAATGTTTTGAATGAACTTTCAACGTTTTTGTCAACTACGTTTTTAACTGAATCATATTCTGTTTGCAAAGCAGAGTGTTCTGTATCAAGTTTTTTTAGTTCCAAATCAAGCTTCTTATCTTGATTTTCTAGATCTGCCATATCTTGATTATATTTTGATTCAGCTCTTGCAATAGCTCTTTCATCTGCAACTTCTTGAATGCAATTGTCTTCTGAAATTGTAGTTGTCTTAAATGATTTTGAAGTTGTTGAATAATATTCCAACCTTAATGAGCCGTCTCTCAAAGCTGCTTCAAAAACAGTATTATCTTTCAATGGAGATTTTTGAACATTGCCAGCTGTACCAGTTCCAATAGAAGCTATTTTATAGTGTTCAGGATCGTTAACAGCTTTTGCAGGAGTATTTGTGTAAGTAAAATATCCGCTTGATTGCATTTTTGAGAAGATATTTTTGTAGTAAGCCAAATCAGCTTTGTTGCTAGAATCAAGATTTAATGTGTATTTCTCTGGATCAAATACCTCATTCATCTCTGCTGATTTGCCTTCTGCTTTTAAGTTTTTTTCTGTTCTCATGAATGATTCTGTTATAGCCATCGCATAATCAAATAATTCACGAGATTCTTCAGTTGTACCTTCATAGTTGATTGGAGTATATTCGCCGGTAGGTTCTCCATTTTTATCTAAAACAGCCCAACTTGCATAACCACTACCAACTGATGAATAGCCTTTTGTTTTAGCTTCATCTGCAGTAATAACTTTACCGTCTTTGTCTAAATATTCTCCTTTGTCATTTGTATCCAACACGTTATTCCATTGGAATCTATATTTACCATCATTATAAATCCCTTTATGTTCGTCATCGTTGCATTCAATACCAACTGACGCAAAGTATTTATCCCAAGCTTCATGGATTTTTTGTGCAGCACCTATTAAATCAGCATTGTTATAGGTTCCGTTATCTTGAACTTTCAAATCAGATTGAGTATAAGGCCCCCCCTCTTTATCTGATAATTTTGCTAAAAATTGGTTATAATTTCCTGCGGATTGTTTGTAAGCATTTGCAATATCTTCTGTAACCAAAATTCTGCCTTTGGTATCTGTAACAACATATTGTTTTGTATTCGCAGCCATTTGTTTATTTGTCATTGTGTCATACGAAATATCAGTATATGTTGCATCAGCTCCGTTAAATCCTGTTAATACCGTTAATTTAGTAGTATTAAGAGCTTCATTATATTCATTTGTAATTTGTTGTGTTTGATCAGCTAAACGTTGTTTTGAATAGGAAATACTTTGACCAGAATTTTCATTATTGGTCAATCTTGCTGTTATGCTTAATAGTCTAGCTTGTCCCGCTGCCATTCCCATAATAGATTTTCCTTTCAAAATTGTACAATCATGTCTACGGCACAATCAAAGAAAATCTTTAGGTTTTGTTAAAATTTCGTTACAATAAGTTTACAAATATAGTCTAAAACTTATATTTGAAAAATTTCTTTAACTTACTTGTCATTTTGGGAACAACTGTATCCATGGAAATTCGGCCATCACTTATCAGTTGTTTTCTTAGCTTGCCTGTCTTTTTATAATCACTTGAGTATAAATCACTAATTTTTTTCACTAATCGTTTTTGTTTGTCATAGTCCGCAAACTTTGAAACCCAATCGACATTATAGCCTTTGGCAATTTCAATATGTAACATTTCGTGAGGACACTTCATGAATAGATATATCATATTTGCGCCAAAATTCTTTTTATCTTTTAAAATATAATCATACATAGCGTTTTCTCTACGAACAGACGCCTTAAGTTGTTCTATTCCTGATGAATTTCTTTTATGAGAATTCTCAATTGCAGAAATTTTCCTGTTCAAAACTGAAAAGTTACTTACTCTTGTTATCATAATCTCTCCTTAGGGTCTTTTAATAAATGTATATTGGCGAGAAAATTATAGTTCACAGGAAATAAAAAGGCAACTTTTTTAAGTCGCCTTTTATATTTGTTAATAATTTTAATTATTAAACTATTTAATAGCCTCTGCACATTCTTCACAAATTCCGTCGGCATTTAGTTTTCTGTATTTCCAGCAACGAGCACATTTTTCACCCTCTGCTTTTGTAACCCAAACAGTATAGCCCTCTTCGGAATGTTCATTCAAGACATTTGCAGGTTTTTCATCAACTACATGTGCTTGTGATGTAATAAATATATTACATAACTCATCTTCGTTAGCTTTCAAAATTTCTGCGTTGTCAGATTTTACAAACACAGCAACTTCTAAAGAACTTCCGACTTGTTTTTCAGCTCTAAGAGGTTCAATTGCACGAGTGACAACTTCACGAGTTTTCAATATTTGCGTGAAATCGTTTTCTAATTGTTCGTTGTTCCATTCTGGATTAACTTTAACCCAATCAGAGAGCAAAATACTTTCCAATCCGTCTTTTTGACATTCCGGAACGCTAGCCCAAATATCTTCAGCTTGGTGAGGCATTACAGGAACAAGCATTCTTACAAGAGTTTGCAATGTTTCATACAAAACAGTTTGACAAGCTCTACGTGAAAGCGATTTTTTACCTGCCGTGTACAATCTGTCTTTTACAATATCAAGATAGAATGAGCTCAAATCAACTGCTGCAAAATTTTGAAGCTGTTGGAAATATTTATAGAATTCATAATTATCAAAAGCTTCAGTTACATTTGCAATAAGCTGATTAAGCTTGTGTAACGCAAATTTGTCAATAGCTTTCAAATCATTATACTGTACATAATCAACTTTTGGATCAAAGTCAAACAAGTTTCCAAGTAAAAATCTTGAAGTATTTCTAGTTTTCTTAAAGATTTCAGCAAGCTGTTTAATAATGTTGTTACCGATTTTTGTATCGTTTCTATAGTCAACAGAAGCAGCCCACAATCTCAAAATATCTGCACCATATGTTTTAATAATTTCGTCTGGTCTGATGTAGTTGCCTAATGATTTTGACATTTTTCGGCCATCTTCACCAAATACAAACCCATGTGTTAAAACTGATTTGTAAGGAGCTTTTCCTTGAACAGCAACACTTGTCAAAAGTGATGATTGGAACCAACCTCTGTGTTGGTCAGAACCTTCCAAATACATTTCAACAGGAGTATGCCCCAAAACGTCTGAACGATTTTCAACTACTGCACGCCATGTTACACCTGAATCAAACCAAACATCCATAATGTCATTTTCTTTTTTGAAATGAGTTTTACCACATTTAGGGCATTTAAATCCTTGAGGCAACAATTCTTCTGCAGAATATTTTACCCAAGCGTCAGAACTTTCTTTTTCAAAGATTTTTGCAACATTTTCAACTGTTTCGTCAGTAACAATAACCTCTCCGCAATCTTCGCAGTAGAACACCGGAATTGGTACGCCCCAAGCTCTTTGACGGGAAATACACCAGTCTGTACGACCTGCAACCATGTTTGAAATTCTTGCTTCACCGCCAGCAGGAATCCATTTTACACCCTTGATAGCTTCCAATGCTTGATCTCTGAATTTATCTACTTTTACAAACCATTGAGGTGTAGCTCTGTAAATTACAGGATTTTTACATCTCCAACAGTGCGGATAACTGTGGTTTATATCTTGAGCTTTTAACAAAGCGCCACAATTTTTAAGTTTTTCGATTACTACAGAATTTCCTTTATAATAAGGTAATCCTATCAAATCAGGATCTTTAACGATATCAGTCCAAACACCTTTACTATCAAGTGGTGAAAATACTTCAATACCATATTTACAACCGACTTCATAGTCTTCAAGACCGTGTCCTGGAGCTGTATGAACAGAACCGGTACCTGCATCAAGCGTTACGTGTTCTCCTAAAATAATTGGAGATTTTCTATCTACAAGCGGATGTTGAGTTGTTAAAAGTTCTAAGTCTTGTCCTACACAAGAACCAAGGACTTTAATATCTTTTTCATCCCATTCAACGTCAGCCAAGAAGCTTGCCAACAAGCCTTGAGCAACAACATAAACGTCACCTTTGTATTCAAAGAAAGTATATTCAAATTTAGGGTGCATACTGATTGCCATATTTGATGGAATTGTCCAAGGTGTTGTTGTCCAAATGATGGCGTATACTGGTGAATGGTGAGTAGTGAGTAGTGAATTGTTCAATAACTTTTGAATTTTCTCAGTACTTTCTTCATCAAACTTAAATCTTACATAAATAGAAGTTGATGTAACATCAGCGTATTCAACTTCTGCTTCTGCAAGAGCAGTTTCGCAAGATGCGCACCAATAAACAGGTTTCAAACCTTTTTCAATATAACCTTTTTTGTACATATCCCCAAAAACTCTAACTTGCTCAGCTTCGAATTCTGGTTTAATAGTCAAATAAGGGTTTTCCCAGTCACCCAAAACGCCAAGACGTTTAAACTCGCTTTCTTGACCTTTTAAACTGTTATGAGCATATTCACGACATTTTTGACGCAACTCATAAGGAGTTACTGCGCTTCTTCCGCCTTTTATATTTTTTACAACTTTATTTTCAATTGGCAAACCATGCCCATCATACCCCGGGACATACGGAGTATAGAACCCTGCTTGAGCTTTATATTTCAACAAAATATCTTTAAGAATTTTGTTCAAAGCAGTACCAACGTGAATTTTTTCAGAACTCAAATATGGAGGGCCGTCGTGCAAAATAAATTTATTTGCTTTGTCACGATTGTTAATAATTTTGTTATAAATATCGTGTTCTTCCCAAAATTTTTGAATTTCTAATTCTCTAACTGTTGCATTTGCTCTCATAGCAAGAGTTGTTTGAGGCAAATTTAAAGTATCTTTGTACTCTTTTTTTGTTCCTGTTTCGTTTGCCATATTATTCTTATCCTTCTTTTATTTGTCCAATAGTTTCTTGTATATCACGTCCAATACTTTCTTCTTTAGACGCTCTTACAAATTCTCTCATTTTGTCATAATCAAAAACTTTTTCCCATCTCGCAATAACAACTGTTGCGATACAGTTTCCAACAAGATTAATCGTTGTTCTGCCCATATCAAGGATTTGATCAATCCCTAAAAGTATTGCAACACCTAAGATTGGAATATTAAAACTTGCCAAAGTTCCAGCAAGAACAATTAAAGATACCCTTGGAGCACCTGCAATTCCTTTACTTGTAAGCATTAAAGCAAGCATTATAATAATTTGTTGATTTAAATCTAAATTAATTCCAACGATTTGAGATGAAAACAACACACCCATTGCAAGGTAAAGTGTGCTTCCGTCAAGGTTAAAAGTATAACCTGTCGGCATTACAAAACCGACAATATTTTTAGGAACACCGAATTTTTCCATTGCTTCCATTGCTTTTGGGAAAGCAGCCTCAGAACTCGCTGTTGTAAAAGCTAAAAGAGCCGGTTCTTGAACAACTCTTAACAAATCTCTCAAAGAAATTTTTACGATTTTACAAACAATAAATAAAACGAGTAACACAAAAACTCCCAATGCAAAATACATAGCGCCTATTACTTTAAAATAACTTTTTAAAATAGCTAAGCCATTTGCACCGATAGTAGATGCGATTGCACCAAAAATACCTAGTGGCGCAAAATACATTACATATTCCGTAAACTTAAACATAATTTGAGAAACGGAATTTAGAACATCTATAACAGGCTTTGCACTCTTTCCGACTGCAACCATTGCAAGCGCAAAAAATATTGAAAACACTACGATTTGCAACAAATTGCCTTGCGCCATTGCGTCAATAATACTTGTTGGGAAAATACTTGTAACCATTTCACTTACAGATGTATGTGCTTGAGTTGCGGCCATAAGTCCGGCTTCTTGCATATGAATTGCGTGAGCCGAATTACTCGTAACAAAACCAACTCCGGGTTTAAATATGTTTGCCACTGTCAAACCGATAATCAAAGCCAAAGTTGTAACGATTTCAAAATAAATAATTGTTTTAAGCCCGATTTTACCAAGACTTTTAGCGTCGCCGTGACCTGCAATTCCAACGACCAAAGTTGCAAATAGCAACGGAGCAATAATCATCTTAACCATTCTCAAAAAGATTACTGCAAAAGGTTTCATTCTAACCGCAAAA
Source organism: uncultured Candidatus Melainabacteria bacterium (assembly GCA_934717855.1). GTDB lineage: Bacteria > Cyanobacteriota > Vampirovibrionia > Gastranaerophilales > Gastranaerophilaceae > Stercorousia. The sequence continues at coordinate 77,488 of CAKUZI010000004.1, read as the reverse complement.
TCTGGGGCAAAATGTCCTACGATAACACCAAGTATAAGTGCTATAAATATTAGGGCTGTTAATTTAGAATGTTTCAATTTTATATTACCTCAAGGAACATTATATTATAAACATGTTCAGATTGAAAAATCCTGTTACGTTTCGTTAAATTATATGTAAATTATTATAGAAACACGAAAATTAATCCATAATATATGGAAATAGCTCTTTTACAATAATTGCAAAAAATTTTCTTATTGGAAATGGAAAATTTGCAAGTGTATCAAAAATAAAAAACTTAATAAAATATGGAGTTTTTGTTTGAATTTTTCTAGGTGACTTTATTAAGTCACAAGGGAATTTTGTTAAAACTTTATCATAATTTTCAATAGTGGTTGCATCAATATTTTTCAAATCAAATAACGATTTTTTTACAAATGGCATTTGATATTTTTGAATAATTTGACGCCATTTTAAAATAACAATGTTGTTAATATTTTCATATGCATTTATAAATGTCTTAAAGCTAAATCCATTCTCTACCAATACTTCAGTCAATCCAATTTCGTATTTTGAAATAATCAATTTTTTATTTTCTTGATGTTCTATTGATGACACAAAGTTTTCAAAAACTTCTGAAATCGGATAAAGCGGACCATAACAACTGTCATTTGCAAAAATCAATTCATCATAATTACTTAAAAACGGCTTTAAATACAAAAAACCTCTTTTGTAAGAGCCAAAATCATATTCATCATGTTTTTCTGTAATTGCATTGATTATAAGCCCATTCAACTTATTCAATTCAACTTGCGTAAGTTCTTTACAAGATACAAAAACTACGTCACAACCAGCTTCTTTCAACGCTTTTATATAATAAACAACATAATCATCTATCAAACAATCTTTATCATAATGCGCAAAAACTACAGCTCTTTTCATATAAAAATTATAACATGAAAATTTGTAATTCATTTGAGTTTGTAGTATTATTCAATCAAAGATAATATATTAATCGAGAGGGAAGTATAAACATGCAAGTATCATTAAACTGGTTAAACGAATTTGTTGATTTATCAGATATAGAAGTAGAACAAATAGCTCACGAATTGACTATGAGCGGATTGGAAGTAGAAGCGGTTGAAGAATTAAAGCCTCAATTTACTAACATAAAAACTGTTAAAATTGAAAAAATTGACAATCACCCAAACTCTGATCACTTACATCTAGTAACCGTAAATACTGGTTCAGGCCTAAAAACAGTGGTTTGCGGTGCTCAAAATATTGCAGTCGGTCAAATTATACCTTATGCATCAGTGGGTTCACAAGTTCTCGACAGAAAAACCGGTGAAATGTTTACACTTGCCCCTGCAACTATCAGAGGAGTTGAATCTCAAGGTATGCTTTGTTCTGCAGACGAACTTGGAGTTTCAGATAGAAATTATCAAGAAGAAGATGGAATTCTTGTTTTAAACAGAATTTTTCCGGACGTTCAAATCGGTGCTGATGTAAAAGATGTTTTAGGATTTGAAAAAGATTATATTTTAGATGTTGCCCCAACAGCAAATAGAGGAGACCAAATGTCTGTAATTGGGGTTGCAAGAGAATTAAGTGCAATTTTCGACAAACCTTTAAAATTTTCACCTCTTGAATGCACAAAAGATTTATCAACAGACAAGTTTAAAGTTGAAATTAAAGATGAAGATGTTTGTAAATATTACTCAATAGGAGTTTTGAAAAATATTAAAACAAAACCTTCTCCGGATTGGATGCAAAAAAGACTTTTAGCTTCAGGTGTTCGTGCAATTAACAACGTAGTAGATATTACAAACTACGTAATGCTTGAATATGGTACACCTTTTCACGCTTTCGATTTAGACAAATTAAACGGTTATTTATGTGTAAGACGTGCTGAAGATGGAGAAAAAATCGTTACACTTGACGGTACTGAAAGAACTCTTACCACAGACAGTGTTTTGATTGCAGATAACGAAAAAGGAGTTTGTCTTGCAGGCGTATTCGGCGGAGAAAACTCTGAAATTGACGATAATTCTAAAAATATAGCATTAGAAGCAGCTTATTTTCCACCTGCAACAACAAGAAAATCTTCCAGAAGCGTAGGCTACCGTTCAGAAGCAAGTGCAAGATTTGAGCGCGGAATTGATATCGAAGCAATCAGACCGGCTTTAATGCGTGCAATGCAGCTTTTGGTAGAACTTGCAGACGCAGAAATTGAAGGCGTTGTCGAAACAGGCAAAAACGAACTTGAACCTATTGAAATCACTTTAAGATACGCTCAAATTAAACGTATTTTGGGATGTGAAATTGCTTCTGAAAAATGTATTTCAATTCTTGAAAAACTAGGTTTTAAAAATCTAGGCGGAAATGCAGCGGCTGCAAAATTTTTAGTTCCATCATTCAGAGCTGGTGATGTTACTCGCGAAATCGACTTAATAGAAGAAATTGCAAGAATTAACGGTTATGACAAAATTACACCGACACTTCCTGCTAAAAACCAAACAGCAGAAATAACTTTGGAAGAAAAAGTTATTAAAAAAGTAAACGAATTAATGCTTTCATCAGGTTTAGACGAAATTATTACAACATCATTAATCGGAAAACCATTGTTAGACAAATATATGCAATCCTTTGACGAAGCAAAAGCAGTTAAAGTATTGAATTCAGCAAGCGATGAAAGTACAATGCTTAGACAAAATATGGCTGCAAGCGTTTTGAATTGTATGAAATACAACTATGACAACGCTCAAAAGACTGTTTGGGCTTATGAAATAGGAAAAACTTATGTTGCTGAAAATCCGGCAGATGAAAAAACTTCTGGAGTAAAAGAATCTCGAGTTCTTGCTGGTGTTTTGACAGGCGAAATTGAAAATTCTAAATGGCAAGTTAAATCACACACAGATTTTTATACTCTTAAAGGTATTATTGAAAAATTGTTTGATGAACTTGGTGTTACAAAAAGAATTAAATTAACTCCTTGTGAAGATGTTGACTATATGCACCCTTACAGAAGCGCAAAAGTTAACGTTTTAGGTAAAAACCTAACTTGCATCGGTTACTTTGGTCAAATCCATCCGATTTTAAAAGATAAATTAAAAATCAAAGGTCAAGATGTATTTATGTTTGAAATCAACTTAGACAGCTTGATTCCAATTATCAAGGAACATACGGTAAGATTTAAAAAACTTCCACAATTTCCTGAAGTACGTCGTGACTTAGCTTTTGTAATCAATGAAGAAGTCTCATTCGACGATATTCAAAGAGTAATCAAAGGCGCAGTTCAACAAAATATCTTTAAAGGTAGCGAAGTATTTGACGTTTACCAAGGTGAAAATATCGACAAAGGCTTCAAGAGCCTTGCTTTCCGCATAAAAATGCAAGACGAAAATGCAACTCTAACAGATGAAGTGATTGAACGCCAAATGAGCAATGTTCGCGCAAAATTACAAAAAACTTATGCAGAAATAAGTTTTAGAGAATAATTTTGTTAGAGATCCCTGTGATAAAATTCACTAAGACAAGTTATTACAAATAATTCCTAAGAAAAGAGGAAAATAGAATGAAAAAACTATTATTAATTCTTGCAATATTATTATTAACACCGATTAAGGCGTTATGTGCAGATGTTATACCTCAATACGTAAGTATTCAACAAACTAACACACTCGGGGTTTACCAAGCACCAAATGAAATTATCTTGTATAGTGAACCGTCCGAGGCTTCTACACTTGTTCACAGTATCAGCTGGATCGGTGGCAAAATATTTCCGGAAAGCGTAAAACCGCAAGATTTATTTGTTGTCTATCTTCCTGCCAAAAATCTTGGAATTCTTGCTGTTGTCGACGAAACAGAAGATTGGGTTCAGGTAATTTATAACAACTCTACAGGAGCAAAAGGCTGGATAAAAAAAGACGACCCATATAGATTTTCAACTTGGGTAATGTTTTATAACATGTACGGAAGAAAATACGGATTAAATCTTTTGAAAGAAGCACCACCAGAAGCAAAAGATTTGCATGTTTCAACTGATTCTAAATCTCAAATTGTCGGAACAATTAACATGCCAAAGAAAATTAATGTAAACCTTATTCGCGGGAACTGGGCATTAGTTAGTGTTATGGATATTGACAGAACTCCTAAAACAGGCTACGTAAGATGGCGTTCAGACAAAGGTGTAAAATACTATTTCCCTGCAATTAAATAATTGCAACGCTACACAGACACATTTGATAAAATAAATAGATATTAGCTTTATTATATAATTACTTAGTCAATTCCGAAATCTTAGTTTTAACTAGCTCTTTATTTTTTTGAATATTAGCTATCCTTTGGTTTTCAGCTTCAATCTTTTGGGCTTTCAATTGTTCTGCTTCTTTCTTTTTATTCACTTTTTTGATATGCGATTCAATTTTTTTAGATATTTTACGTTCCAACTTCTGAAGAGAATTTTTTACTGTTGTTCCAACTTCTTTAGTATCCCAATAAGCACTATGACCACCCAAGTCGTCTTTTCCAACACCTGCTCTTGCTTCATGATACTTCGTATATCTTACTCTTGGCTTGTCCAAATATTTTTCCAACTTTTTAGGTTCAATACCCATTTGGTAAGATGTATGTTTTATTGTATATTGTTGTCCATTTGAAAATACATCTTTAATTGCATCTAATACATTTGCATTCGTATTACCACTATCTTTTCCAAAGCAACGTAACTTAAATATATATTTATAAATTCCACCCAACAATTTTTTTCTACCAATTTCAACATCACAATCATATTTTTTTGTAAAATTTTGAATTGATGAATTACTTTCAAATTTATCTAAAATATTAATTACAACACTTGGGCATTCATCCATTAACTTTTTATCAACATTAATTCCTTTAAGAGCTCCAAAACTTACAGAGTTCATATTTTGCATATTTACATTATTACATTCCATAATAAAACCTTTCAATAATCACTACACATATAGCTGATAAATGCAATCAAGCTTAAATTTTGTTATTTAAGTAGAGTTTCTTTACAATTCTTAATTATACAAAAAAAATCATTAATTTTTATGATACAAACTACTCACAACTCATTATATACTTCTCACTTTTAAAATTTCCTATTAAACTCCGCTATTTTCTTTACATTCCGAAAAAAACACTCGACATTAAGTTTTGTTTAGTGTAAAATGAGCTTACTTGCGAATATAAATAGTACAATTATAATAAATAAAAGGAGATATAAAATGCAGGTTATATTGAAAAAAGATGTTCAAAACCTAGGTGAAGCAGGCGATATCGTTAATGTAAAAGACGGTTATGCTAGAAACTTTTTGCTTCCACAAGCAGTTGCTGAAGTAGCTACAAAAGGCGCTTTGGAAAACAGAGAAAAAAACTTAGCTAGAATTAAAGCTAAACAAGAAAAATTACACGCAGAAGCTCTTGAAACAGCTAAGAAAATTGAAGAATTCGCTAAACTTGAACTTTCTGCTAAAGCTGGTGAATCTGGCAAGTTGTTCGGTACAATTACAACTAAAAAATTAGCTGAAGAATTGTTGGCTAAATCAGGCATTGAAGTTGATAGAAAGAACGTTTCTTTGAACGCTCCTATCAATAAAGTTGGTGAATACACTATGCTAATCAAGTTGACTTCTAAAGTTAAATGTGAATTAGCTGTTGTAGTTACTGCTTCAGAAGTTCTTAAAGAAGCTGTTGAAGAAGTTGCAGAAGAAACTGAAGAATAGGTGATATGAATTCATAAAAGAGAAGACATAATTTTCATTTATCTTGAAAATATGTCTTCTTTTTTTATAAAGAGAGGTTTATGACTTTTAAATTAGCTGTTACAGGGAAAAGCGGAAGTGGCAAAACCACGATTGTAAAAGGGTTTTTGAGAGTTTTTCAAGAATATTTTCCGGATAAATCAATACTCTTGTTTGATAATGATTTAACTAGTGAACTTGGGCACAGTTTTGGACTTGATATTAGAAATACAATTTATGGTATCAGAAGCGGGAAACACGAATATAAAACAGGAATTCCAGAAGGAATGTCCAAACAAGAATACGTTGAATGGGCAATGGAAGACATTGTTGTATCATTAGACGAAAACGTTGATATTATTGTTTCTTGGTTTGTTGGTTCAAAAGACTGTCGTTGTCCAATAACAGGACAAATTAACGATGCCGTTTTAAAACTTATCGAAAGATATGATATAGTAATCTTTGATTGTGAATTCGATTTAAAATACTTAAATCAACTAGTTGATACAGATATTGATACAACAATCATCGTTGCGAACCCGACTGATGAAAGCGCTCATCTTGCTAAACGTATTGAAGAATTCAGCGCAAAATATTCCGCTGGAAATCAACTCGGAGTTGTAATTAACAAAGCGGACGGCTCTAATTTAAACAATTTATATGAATTTTTAAAACGCTATGATTTGGATGTTCTTGGGGTAGTTCCTCTTGATGAAGAATTAAAATCGCATTCAATGGATAGAGAATCTAAAATTGTACAAGATGCCATTAAACAGTTTTATTTTAGATTAAATTTACCTCAAGTAAGGGAGTAAAATGACAACAATATTAGACGGTAAAAAATTAAGAGATAAAATTTTTGAAGATTTAAAAGAGAAAATAGATAAAATGAAGAAAAAACCAACTCTAGCCGTAATTTTGGTTGGAGAAAATCCTGCAAGTCAAATTTATGTTCGCAACAAAAAAAAGACAGCAGAAAAACTTGGAATAAATTCTTTGTCTATCGAATATCCTGCAGATATTAGTGAAAAAGAACTTGTTGCAAAAATAGAAGAATTAAATAATGATAAAAATGTTACTGCAATTTTAGTTCAATTGCCACTTCCAAAACACATTAACAAAAATAAGGTAATTGACGCTATATTACCGCAAAAAGATGTTGATGGCTTAACTCCTTACAACTTAGGTAAATTGTTTTCAGGGGAAAAACCTTATGTTTACCCATGCACCCCAAAAGGAATTTTATTGCTATTGGATGAATATAATATTGAATTAGATGGGAAAAACATTGTGGTTATAGGGCGTTCAAACCTGGTTGGTAAACCGGTTGCTCAAATGCTTTTAAATAGAAATGCAACAGTTACAATGTGCCATAGCCATACAAAAAATCTTTCCGAAATAACAAAAACTGCTGATATTGTAGTGTCAGCAGTGGGAAAAAATGTTATAGGGGAAAAAATGTTAAAATCAAATTGTGTTGTTATTGATGTGGGAATTTTTAGAGATGAGAACGGAAAAATCAGCGGTGATGTTGATTTTGAAAATGTTTCTAAGGTAACCGCATATATTTCTCCGGTTCCGGGCGGTGTAGGCCCAATGACAATTGCATCTTTAATGCTTAATACTGTGGAATTGGCTGAAAAATAAGTCTGTCATTTTGAGGACAATTGGGAATTTAAGCCCGAAGAATCTTAATAAGATCTTTCGCTAACACTCAAGATGACGAATATTTGTGAATAAATATTCTAGTATCAAGTATTTAGTACTAGCCACTGATTAAGTTCAATGTGCAAGAAGACTTAATATTACTATTTACAAGGTTCTTCAAACTTGAAATTTCGTTTTCCATCAAACTAATTTGCGAATCCAAAGAATCCTGTCTAGTCTCTAAGTACGATTCTTCTTGTTGTAACTGGATATAAGTTGGATCATCATCAGTATCAATATCTTTAGCTTCCAACTCTTGAGCTCTATAACCCATTTGTTTTGTAATATAATTACATCTGCTCATTACAAGTGTTTGTTCAAATTGCAGTTGGCTTTTCTGCAATGTAAATAAATTTTTCTGTGCATCCAATGCTAAAAAAGTCATCTCATCTCTCCTTATGTTTTTTATTTATCTCTCTTGCTTATATAAAGTATTTTGAAAACCTCCAATTTCACAACTTGCCTCTTTTGTTACAAAAGTTAACAAAGGTGTTCTTTAATTCTTATAGGAAGCGAGATTGCCAATCAAAATCAATCACACGCTCAATTACTTAATAACCTAGTAACCTCTAATGGTACACACACTTATTAACCTATTCATTTCAAATACAAAAAAAGAACGACATTTCTGCCGTTCTTTTTTGAAATATTGTTTTTGCGAAACTCGCAAGTTGATTAACGTTTTGAGAATTGGAAACGTTTTCTTGCACGTTTGCGACCGTATTTTTTACGTTCTTTTACACGTGGGTCACGAGTTAACAAACCTTCTAAACGTAATACGTTTTTGTATTCTTCGTTTGCTTTAACCAAAGCTCTTGAAATACCATGTCTGATAGCTCCACATTGAGCAACGATACCGCCACCTACTGCTTTAACTCTTACATCATATTTTTCTTGGTTGTCAGTTAAAACTAATGGTCTGTAAACTAACATTTCGATAGCAGGTCTGTTACCGATATAGTTTTTCAAAGTTTTACCGTTAACAAAAATTCTACCTTTACCTTTTACAAGTTTTACAACTGCGATAGATGTCTTTCTACGGCCTGTAGCCATAATTTCTTTATCTGCCATAACTATTTAGCCTCCTTTTCCAACACGATAGGTTTTTGAGCTGCGTGTGGATGTTCAGGTCCGTTGTATACTTTCAATTTAGTAAATTGAGTATCACCCAATGTATTGTGTTGAAGCATACCTTTAACAGCTTTTTCGATTAAAAGTCTTGCATCTTTTTCACGTAATTCTTTTACGCTTGCTGATTTCAAACCACCTGGGAAACCTGTGTGGTGGTAGTAAATTTTATCAGTTTCTTTTTTACCTGAAACCAAAACTTTGTCAGCATTGATTACGATAACGAAATCACCTGTATCAACGTTTGGAGTGTATTCAGGTTTATTTTTTCCTCTTAAAATATTTGCTACTCTGGTTGCCAATCTACCAAGGATTTCACCCTCAGCATCAATTACATACCATTTTCTTTCAACTTCTAGAGGTTTTGCTGAATATGTTTTCATGCTTTATCTCCGTTTATTTTTACCTTAATAAGGTTAATTGTATTCTACTTTCATTAGTGTCAATCCATACGGACTGACAGTTTGTCCTGCTTTCCGTCTATCACAAGCCATTAAAACTTGCTCCATATGTTCTGCAGGTAGTTTATGTCCTTCTATTTCTAAAAGGGTTCCGACAATTGTTCTTACCATATTGTAAAGAAATCTATTTCCCACAATATCTATAATCACGTTATCACCATCTTTGTGACAAGTGGCTTTTTCTATAAAACAAATCTTGCTTGGGTTTAGCGTTCCGGAACTTTTGAAACTTGAAAAATCATGTTCACCTTTGATAAAATCAAGAGCTTTTTGCATTCTTTCAATATCAACTGGATACTTAACCCGCATCAAATCTCCGTCAAACGCATTCTTACATTTTCTGTTAATAAAAACAAATCTGTAATACCTACGTTTGGCAGATTTCTGAGCGTGAAACTTATCATCGACTTCTTTCAAATCACTGACAGAAATATCAGGTGGCAATATTTCATTCAACTGATAGACAAACTTTGAAGCAACAATAGATTTATCTGTATCAAAATGAATGACTTGCCCTTTTGAATTAACACCTTTGTCAGTTCTTCCGGAAAAGACTGTTTTAAGTTGTCGGTTTTTATTTTCGGTATCACCGAATATCAATGTACTGATTGCTTTTTCAAGTTCACCTTGTACTGTCGGAGTTTGAATTTCTATACCATTTTCAAATTGAATTTGACTTCCGGCGTAATTCTTACCGATATACTGAACTTGAAGCGCGTAACGCATAGGCTTATACCAATTGGATTAAAGCCATTTCAGAAGCGTCACCGCGTCTTGGAGGTAATCTGAATATTCTTGTGTAACCACCTTTGCGGTCAGAATATTTTTTACCGATGATTACGAAAAGTTTTCTCAAAACTGTTTCGTCAGCTAATTTTTTGTCTGCTTGAGGAGCATCAAAAACTTCGCCTGAAGCTAAATCCATGAATTTACCAGTTTCTTTGTCAAAAATGAATTTAGCAGCTTGACGACGAGCGTGAAGATCGCCTCTTTTTGCAAGAGTGATAATCTCTTCAGCATATGGTTGTAAAGCTTTTGCTCTAGCCATAGTTGTTTTGATTTCACCATGTACAAAAAGTTCAGTCGCCAATGAACGCAACAAAGCATCTCTTTGATCCTTTGCCTTTCCTAGCGTATTTTTCTTAGTTTGGTGTCTCATTTTAGTTTTCCTTTATATTTTTTCTTATATTGTTTTTATTAAGATGTTAAGTTTTTAAGACGTTCGACATTATGTTTGTATTATCACTTCATTTGAAATTGTAACAGACTTAACGACTTATCGCCTCATCGTCCTAACTACTTCTTAAACTTCTTCTTCAACTTCAGGGTTTGGAGCTAAGTCTAAACCAAAGTGATGAAGTCTTTCGATAACTTCGTCAGAAGATTTCTTACCGAAGTTTTTAATGTTTAATAAATCATGTTCTGATTTTTTCAACAATTCAGCCATTGAATTGATGCTTGCACGTTTCAAACAGTTGTAAGCTCTAACTGAAAGTTCCAATTCTTCAATAGTCATTGTAGGAGCGTTAGAATCATCTTCTTTTTCTTCTTCAATAGCCATTGATGGAGTAATTACCGGTTGACCAGTAATTGAAGCGATTTGCATAAAGTGGTCAATCAATAGGTTAGCTGCTTGGCTCAAAGCATTTGTAACATCAATAGATCCGTTAGACCAAATTTCAAGAGTCAATTTATCGAAGTCAATAGAATCACCTACACGAGTGCTTTCTACGTTGTAGCTAACACGTTTAATAGGCATAAATGTTGCATCGATAGGAAGAACGTCAATTGAAACGCCTTTTGAATCTCTTGGAACATCATGAGCAACGTATCCTTTGCCTGTTTCAACAGTAACGTCAGCGTGGAAGCTTCCGCCATCTGCAACAGTACAAATCAACCAGTCAGGGTTAACAACTTTAACACCTGCAGGAAGCTGAATATCACTTGCGAGTACTGCACCCGGACGATCAACATCTATTCTAAGTTGTTGAGGTTCTTTGGAATCAGTTTTTACAACTAATCCTTTAAGGTTAAGCATTACATCGATAACGTCTTCCAATACACCTGGAATTGCTGTGTATTCGTGAGTGATACCTTCAATTCTAGCCGCAGTAACTGCTGTACCTTCAAGGCTAGACAAAAGTACTCTTCTCAAAGAATTACCAATTGTTGTACCAAAACCTTTTTCCAACGGTTCGATAACAAACTTACCATATTGTGAGCCGTCAGAACTTGTTGTTGTATTAACATTTTTAATTTTTAATTCCATTTTATTTAATCTCCTAGTTTTTCGATTAACTATTTGTTTTGTTTTTAAAGGTTATGAAGTTTTCAGTTCAGACTATTATAACTAATAGTTTGACTTCCCGTCTTCCAAGCCTCTTACCCTCTATTACTTAGAGTAGTACTCAATTACAAGTTGTTCTTTGAAATCTGGATCTAATTCTTCTCTTTCAGGAATTCTATCGAAAGTGATTTTTAGAGCCTCTTTATCAACTGTCAACCATGCTGCTGAGCAAGGCATATCAATTAATTCACCAACACTTTTCAAGAAAGCGTTACTTTTTGCTTTAATTGTGATTACATCGCCTGCTTTAACAAGGAATGATGGAATATCAACTTTTTTATCATTTACAAGAACATGACCGTGGTTAACGATTTGTCTTGTTTGTTTACGAGTGATACCCAAACCAGCTCTGAATAGAACGTTGTCCAATCTTGATTCAAGAATTTGTAACAAGATAGTACCTGTAACGCCTTTTCTTCTAGCTGCTTCATTATAATATTTAGCGAATTGTTTTTCGCTTACTAAATATGTAAATCTAATTTTTTGTTTTTCTGTCAAGTGCAAAGCATATTCTGAAAGTTTCTTTCTAACTGCACCGTGTTGACCTGAAGCGTTTTGTTTCATAGAAGATGTTAATTTTCTATTTGACAAATCTTTTACTTTTTTGTTTCTAAATAATTTATTAGAAGGTCCTGTGTATCTAGCCATTATTTTCTCCTTTTCTTTTGCAGGGCATCTATGGTTCACTTCTTGGCTTAAAAGCAAGCCCCTGCGGTTAATTATTTTTTGTAATCTTAGATTGTTGGCAACTCGAAACTTTTCATTCCACTACATAAATTTTTATAAAATTTATTCCGTTTCATAAAGTTTCTCGTGAGGTCGTGCTGGGTTCGCTTTGTTGTTGCTCACCTAAATAAGTTAAAATACTTTTCCTATACTCGGCTCGCCTAAGCTCACACGGCGCACTCGCCAAAATCCACTACACTCTACGTTTTTTAGGTGGACGACATCCGTTGTGAGGGATTGGAGTAACATCTTTAATCAATGTAATTTCCAAACCAGCAGCTTGGATTGCTCTGATTGCAGTTTCTCTACCTGAACCAGGTCCTTTGATATGAACTTCAACTTTTTTCATACCTTGGTCGATTGATTTTTTAGCTACTAGTTCAGCTGCTGATTGAGCTGCGAACGGAGTTCCTTTTCTAGCACCTTTAAAACCTGTAGCACCTGCTGTTGCCCAAGCAATAGCATTACCTTGAGTATCAGTTGAAGTTACGATTGTATTGTTGAATGTTGATTGAATGTGTACAACACCTTGCAATACGTTCTTCTTTTCTTTTTTCTTTGTTTTTACTGGTCTTGCCATTTTTACTTTCCTTTATGTTTTTCTTTTTAATTTATCAAGTTAATAAGTGAATCTGCGAATAAGTTATAGTAAAGTTCTTAATTTCGCTTAGCTGCCTCGCATCTTAGCTGCTTAGCTGCCTTTATTCACCGCACTATACACTATACTGTTTTCTTTTTAGTGATAGCCAAGCCTTTTTTACCACGTCTTGTTCTACCGTTTGTTTTTGTTCTTTGTCCACGGCAAGGAAGATTACGTTTATGTCTCATTCCTCTGTAAGAACCGATTTCTTGAAGACGTTTGATGTGTAATGAAACTTCACGTCTCAAGTCACCTTCGATGTGGTAGTTAGCTAATTCGTTTCTTAACAATTTAATATCTTCATCTGTTAAGTCATCTGTTCTCAAATCTGGTGAAATTTTAGTAGCTTCAAGAATTTTTTTAGCTCTAGTTGGTCCAATCCCGTAAATATATGTTAACGCGATTTCCATTCTTTTGTTACGAGGTAAATCTACCCCAGATAGTCTTGCCATTGTTTTAATTTTCCTTTCTTGTTGTTAGATTTTTTTGTGTATGAGGGTTAAATACTTCCTCACCAACCACTGTCTAGCCCCGTAGTTTCGGGCTCTTTTACTAATTGAATTAATTTTTGTTTCACACTACGCTGTCGTTCACTGCATTTTCTCCGAAAATTTCCGTTCACTATGCTTCGTGTTACTTCGTGCTGGGTTCGCTCTGTTGCTGCTCGCTTTTATATGAAAACAAAACTTTTCCTATTTTTGGCTCGCCCAAAGCTCACGCGGCGCACTACACAAAAATTAACCTTGTCTTTGTTTGTGTTTAGGGTTTTCGCAAATAATAGCGATTCTTCCTTTTCTTTTAATACATTTGCATTTATCGCAAATTGGTTTTACTGATGATCTTACTTTCATTGTGTTTTCCTTTATGTTTTGTGTACATTATTTAAGTCTGAATGTTATTCTACCTCTGCTCAAATCGTAAGGCGTCATTTCGACTTTCACTTTGTCTCCAGGAAGAATTCTGATGAAATTCTTTCTAATTTTACCTGATATATGAGCGAGTATTTCGTGGTCATTTTCAAGCTTTACACGGAACATTGCATTCGGCATAGCTTCTAAAATAGTACCTTCTAATTCGATTACATCTTTTGCCATTTAATATTTCCTTTTCAAATTTCGGCATTGCGGCACAATTGTGCACCTTAATTAATCTTACTTGCTAAAAATTAGTTTGCAAGCAGTACAGCCATGGTTTTCGGGCAAATGATGTACAAAAATCTCTGATTGTTTTTTTAAAAACGCCACACTATCAACAAAGACTTGTTTCTATAAAAATCGTGATTAAAGCAACTTTTCAGGATTTTGTAAATTTTTCTTAACATTTCTAATTATTTTATTTTTAATTAAACAAATTATCGCCAAGGATAATCTTTTTTAAATTCCCAGTTATCCAATTCTAACAAACCAGCGCATTTTTCTGAGCTATTTTTACAACATGTAAGAGCCATATCTCTGCTCGATGTACACCCCCAACTTTTTAAAGGCTTTCCTGCTCTATCATTCAACCAAAGAGTAAAAACAAACACATCTTTCCCAAACACATTCGGCTTTTTAACCCCATTTGTATCAACTAAGATATGTAAAAAATCACTTTTTCCTGCAACAGGATTTCCACCACTAAAAATATATATATTCTCGCCATCTGCAAGCACATATACAGCCATCCTAAGAGTAACCGAATTGCAATTTTTATTTTCTGCATTGCAAATTCTATCAGCGTCAGTCGGACATTTTATAGCACTATTTCCACCTTCACAAGCAGTAACTTTTTTCATATATTTAAAAATATACTCATTAGACCATTCAAGCATTCCTTTACGATGATAAGGAGCTCTATCCCAATCAGCAAGTTCTCCATGTTCTTGCTGAGACATCAATATTGCTTGACTTAAATTAGTATAAGCTTTCTTTAACGCAACTGACTTTTGCATATCAGAATATTTTCCAACAAGCGCAAAAATTGTCAAAACCACCACAACCCCAATAATACCAAGAGTTAACAAAACCTCTGCCAACGTAAAGGCTAATTTACCAACGCGATTGCCCCCCCCCCCGACAACTCTTTTTACCTCTTTTTTCATAAAACACCCTCCAAAATTTAATATTTACCTTTATACTCTAGCATATTTTCCAATATTTTTAAAGAACAAATTCTGATTATTAAAAATTATTACAAATTTTGTATTTCCTGAAATTCGGCGGGAATAATATACTTAATATCATTAAGAGAATAATATATTGAGGGTTTTATTATGGCAATAAAAATTGACGGAATTCAATCAGAAGACGAACTTAAAAAAGCACAAGCAGCTGCACAAGCGCAAGGTTCTTCGATTACAAATTATAATGAATGGTCTGAAATTCTCGGCGAATTTCAAGAAAACGGGATTAAATCTACAGGTTCATATTCCGGAGACAAAGCGCTTCGCGAAGAAATGAAAGCTGCCGTTGCTGAGTATGCGGCACAACTTCAAGAACAAGAAAAAATTCAACAAAATGCCCCAACGAATAAAGAAACTGAAAAAGTTCAAAAAACTGCCGAAACAGATAGCCAGCAAGAGCTAAAAGCAACAGTTGCAAACGCAACAAGCTCACAAATTATGGCAGATTATATGAAATACTATCATATGTTAATGTAAATATTGCAAAGCAGGAACCCTCTCCCGAATTTGTAACGTTCGCCGATGCTCACGAACAACTGCTCCCTCGGCACAAGGCGGACAGGGTCACACGCATCGCCACAGCTCTGCGGTTCCCTTTGTCTCACAAAGAGAAAGGGTAATAGTTTTACGATAAGGTTTTTTCACGTTTCACTTCTCACTTTTCACTCAAATCTGCCCTATTTGAATATCTATTTACCTAACAACTTAATCCTATTCAACGGCCAGAAAAGAACAACTGCTCGTCCGATAAATCTATCTTCGGGCAAAAAACCCCACCAACGGCCGTCAAAAGAATTTCCGCGATTGTCGCCCATCATTAAATATGAATGTTCTGGAATTATCACAGGCCCACAAATCATCTCTTCTGTACAAGGTTTGTCGTAGTATTTTGTCGCAATATATGGCTCTGTCAACGGTTTATCATTAATGTATACAGTACTTTTACCGTCTTCATCCGTTTTTATCTCAAATTTATCCCCAGGAGTACCGATTACACGCTTAATATACGCAACATCTTTGCAGAAAAAGCCTGTTAATCTTGAAAAAACTCGCCAAGGAGTATTCGGTAACTTTTCAAACGGAGGATAAAACACCATCACATCTCCGCGTTTTGGTTTTGAATAAAACCTAGAAAAGCGTTCTACAACAATTCTATCACCCTCTATTAGAGTAGGGCGCATAGACGCTGACGGTATCCATCGAATTTCTCCAATAAAAAACCTGATGATAATCACCATTACAACCACAAAAACTATTGTTTCTATGACTTCTCTAACATTTGGATTTAACTTAAGATAATTTTCTTTTATTTTTTGTATATATTCCTTAATTTTATTCATTTTTAATAAGTCCTAAAAGATTTGTAAGTGCTGTTTTATACTTACTCTCTTCAAATTTTTCAATCTCTTTTTGCGCACTCTCTATGTAATTATTTAACAAAATTTGAGTTTTTTCAATACCATTTTCATAATCATCAACAGAACCAGCAAAAATAACAGGAGCCGTGTAAATACCATCTTTAACATCATTTTGAGAAGTTTTTGCATTAATCAAATCGTCGCGAATTTGAAAAGCTATTCCAAAATTACGCGCAAAATCTTGAACATTTGAGCAATAGAACCCCTCACCCATCACTTCGTGACACCCTCTCCCCGTTGGGGCGAGGGGAGTTCCAGCTATTTCTTCTTCTGAAACTTCATGTCCACCCCTTGCGGGAGGACCGAAATCTCTGATTTCGAGGTGGGGGCTACCACCCGCCCCATATAATAAAAAACTTCCACAAAGCGCTGTTTCGAATAGTTTTGCTGTTTTAAGTTCTGTTTTTTTTAAATATTCTTCAATTGTAGGAATTTTAAACCTGCTTAAATCTTGTTTAATCTCTCCTTGACACATATCATCAAGTGTTTGAGCAAATATATCAATAATTTTCGAATTTTCTAAAGTTCTAATTTTTTTTAGTGCAACAGAAAGAAGATAATCTCCGGTAATTACCGCAAGTTTGTTACCAAACTTTGAATTCAGTGTCTGAACTGAACGCCTTACAGAACTTTCATCAATCACATCATCATGAATAAGCGACGCATTATGCACCAATTCAATTGCAGATTGGTAAATAATTTGTTTTTCATCTATTTTCATGCCTGCAGTTTTGAGATACAAAAAAGTTAAAACCGCGCGAATATGTTTAGACGGAGCGTTCAGAATATCAAAAAGTTTAAACTTCAATGAATTGTCAAGTTCAATTCCATCAAATAAAGACGACTTAACTTTTTCTACATCATCTTTAACAACCTCAAAAATCGACAAATATTTTTCTTGAAAACTCATATTAACATATTAGCATAAAAACCTTTTTATATATTGTTCTAAGATTACATAAAGAAAAACGACAAACTTTGTGCTTGTCGTTGGAAAATCAATAGGAAAAAGGGAAAGGAAAATTTTTATTTATTTTTAACCGAATGTTTTGAATGAACTTTCAACGTTCTTTTCGATTACTTTTTGAACTGCATCAATTTCTGTAGAAATCGCATCTTGTTCTGTATCAAGTTGTTTCAATCTCAATTCAAGGTTTTTATCTTCTGATTGAACAATTTCAATTTTTGAATTAATTTCTTGAATTGCTTGATCGTATTCATATTTTTCATATTCATATTGGTTCATTGCATCATCATAAGCTGCTTGGTCTGTTGCAGTAGATGTTGTCAAAGCATAAGTAACTTCTTTGCCTGTCGCATCCGGAATTGTAATATTGATGTAACGACCTGAACTGTCTTTTTCAATTTTACAATCTTTAACCGCTTTTACTTCTTCAGTTTTTGTTTCAGTACCAATTTTGTAGCAATTAATATTTGATTGCGAATTGCCGTTAGCGTCATAGTTTGCATTTTTCAAATTATCTAACTTATAAAAATATGGTTCATATTCACCTGTAGTTGTGTTTTGGACGTATCTAACCATATAGTCGCCATCACCATATTTTTTTCTAAGAAGTGACAAGTATTGATCTTCTTCTTTCATAAGATTTTTAAGTTGATCATCTGACAATGTTTTTAAATAATTATCGTTTTTGACAAGTTCATCAGTTAAATTGTCCCCAATTTTTCTTAATTTTGTAGAACCTACTTTAAACGCATTGTCATTTGTTTTGTCTGTAGTAGTAACAATACTTGTAGTCGCAGAAACCATTGAAAAATCATCTTTCCAAGTTCTCAAATAACTAACAGTATAAGTACCGTCGTTTTGAGCAATCATTGCTGTAATTTGGTTTGTTAAAGCTCCGTCTTCGAAAGTATACACAGCTTTTGTGTAATCGTCGACAGACGGTGGCACTGGAACAGCCATACCAAGCAAATCGTTATAATAATTTGCAGATTGGTTAGACAATGTTGTTCTTTGTTGGTTAATCTGTTGACCCTCGAACTCAACATTTGTCTTTCTGGCTGTCAGACCTAAAAATCTAGCTTGTGATGCTGACATTCCCATTTGCTGTCGATCTTCCTTTCGTTACTTTTGTACTTACTCCATGGTTATCGACACATGTTGGAAAAAACTTTAAACATGAAAAGGAATATATTAACAAATTGTAACATTAGACAAAATTAGAAGTAAAATTTACCAGCTCATAAACTATTTCTTGCAACCCCAAAATCGAATATATTCCAATATTGCACCCCCGATTTCTTCATTCGGATCGAACGGTGCCGGTTGAGGATTTATAGAATTTTGAATAAGCATTTTTACTAATGGCCCAAATGCATCGGGAACAAGTGTTTTTCGATAAATTCCCGCCAAAAAGGTTTGAATATTTGGCGATTTCGTATTATTAAATCTGGAAAACGTAGGATACATTTTATCTATGCCTTTTGTACCGTTATCTATCATTCTATCCAAAATATAAAGAGTTTCGGTAACTTGAGCCTCATTATTTGAATGTAACAGAATATCGTTCAAATACGGCAAAGCATTTTCCTTTTGCGCAACAAAGAATTTAACTTTGTTAGGATCGACAAGTGTATAATTTCTATCATTTGTCGGAAGTTTGCAATGTGTGTATTCAAACTTATCACCCTCATCAACTATCGGACAAGATTTTTGCAAGTGATGAAAATTGTTTCGAAAAACATTTGGTGCAGAATGCACAATATTATTATTTATTGCAAGATTATACATTTCATCTCCTTACGAATACACAAACGGAGGTCCGTTTTTAATTTCTAACAAAATATTATCCGCCATAACTTTTAATTCTTCTTTCGGCTTGCCACTTTGTGCCTGTTTGTAAAATTCATCAACAAGCGGTTGAATTGCGGAATCTTTTTTTGATTTAAAGTTTCTTAATTCTGTGGAAACAAGGCGATTTTGAAGATTTACTTCTGTTTGCGCATTAATTTTTTTCACTTGAACTTCTTTTATCGCATCACCTGCAAGCTTTCCGCCATAACTTAGAGCCGTAAGTCCTGTTATACCAAAGAAAAGTTGCTTAAATTGTTTGTTGTCAGTATCTAAAAGCCAATTGTAGAAAAACGCCCTATAATCATTTACGTGAGAATAAAACGCCGGTTTGGGAGTTCCGTCACCGCCAATTGTCGCGTTTACTGCAGTTGTGGAAGTTTTGGATTTTTTAATCATTTTTTGAGTGAATTCTGCAATTTCATCTTTGCCCCACTTCAAATCCTTTAAATACTCATTAATTGTCGCTTCTGTAGCATCAATAGATTGAAAATATGCATCTAATAACTTTTTATCAGCCTCTTTTGTTGCATCAGAGGAATTTTTTATCACATCCCTAATTAAAGCTTCTTTTTTATTTATAAAATTGTTCAAAAGTTTATTACTTTTACTCAAATTTTTCATAGACAAGAACCCTAACCCCACTATTGACGCAAGAGTTCCTGCTCCTAACAAGAAATAACTCAAATTATTTGATTGGTTCTGCTTTTGAGATTTTTTACCTGTAAACGGCATTTTTGTACCGAAATTTGAAAGAATTTTCTTTTTTTCTCCAGACAAATACATATTCAATTCTTCAGCTTTGCTTGATAACATACTACGTGTAATTTGAATTTTCCCGCCAAAAGCTTGTGTTTCAATGCCAATAAGTTGTTCTTGCATATTTTTTTGAATATCTGCTTCGCGCTTTTTTACCCAAACTTCTTTGAACCCGTCAAGAAAAGTTTTTCCCATAAACCCCATTGCGGTAAGAGTAAGCACACCAATTCCTGCTCTGATTGTTTTTCTTGTCGGACTTTGTATCATTTGATAAAGCGCCTGATGAGTTTCTTCATTCAACGCAACATTTCTCGTTGTTGGCGGAAGACGTTTTTCATCAGCAATTTTCAAATTGATTTTTGTATTATGTTTTACAAATGCCGTCAAAAGTGCAATTGTCCCCATCACTCCTACTGCTAAAGCGCTAATCGGCAAAAGATTTTTTTCAGGAGAAATATCTTTTTCATAAATTCGAGACGGCATTTTTGTATTTTCGGAAATTACAAGAGTATCGCGTGTATCATCAAGATTTACCTTGCATTCAGGGCAATCCTTTATGAAATTATTTACAAGAACTCCCTCTTTTGTTTCCGAAGTTGTTCGTTTTTGTGATTTTGTTAAATTTCGTTGCTGTCGAATTGTTTCTGCATCGTGCAACGGAGTTGTACTAATCGTCATTTGTTTCCTTTTCAGTTAATTTTTTGTACAAATCGTGAATAAAAGTTTTCAATTTAAAAGCTTTTTTAGTTTCGTCCACTTGTTTTTCATTATTATCAGCATCTAACGGTTTGAATATAGAAAATATAGATTTTATTTTCTTTTTCAGCTCGCTGAATGTTTCTGAAATTTTCTTTGCGATTGCTGTTTTCACTTCACCAATCATTGCAGTAAGTTTGTCTGAAATATCCGCAAGTTTTTGTTGGACAGTTTGAATTATATTTGAGATAGTCGTGGGAAGATTTGCAATTCCTCTTGCAATTCCACCTAAAACTGTATTCAAAACAAAGTTTATAGGTTTTGCTATAACAGATGGAGTGTTTTTAGTAAAAAAAACGCCGATATTGGCTAATTTTTGACTTGCATTCATCATTGCGTTTTGGAACGCCCTAACATTATTCGCAAAATTTTGTGCATCTTGTTGACGCTGAAGTTTTGCCATTTTTTGGGCTTTTAAAAACGCTCCGATAGCCGCACATTCATTCCAACTCATTTCACCAGGTTTTGCGGAGAAATCAGCTTTTTTAGCTCCGCCACCCATTCCATTACAAATAGGGCACGCACCCAGCGGAAGTCCGTGCGGACAAGTTCCAATTTTGTTGGAATTATTGGATTTTACAGCTATTAAAGACATAAAAAAGTCCTCTTTTACAAGAGGCTCTAAAAGAATTTCGTTCAATCTGAGCGTAAACGAATTCGTTTTGAGCATTCCGACTATTACGGCTGCGCCAGCAGTTGAAGATGTTCACTCCATTTCCTCTATGCTACTAGGGTAGGATAAGATTAAAAGAATGTCAAGCTAAACCAATCCATTCCAACGGCGATTAATAAATCATCCAGAATACATATTGTCATCGCGCACGGAAGATGAAAATAAATCATTAATTGTCAAATTGAAATTTTGAGTTGCGCGATCTGTGTTTTTAGGTTTTTTATACCCCTCTCTCTAGCTCTCTCCCTTGGAGAGAGGACTTTAGGCCGATTTCACCTCTCCAAGGGAAGAGGTCAAAGTCGTTTACGAACAACGGTGAGTATTACGAATTCGGGAGAGGGGTTAATTAATTGTTTTTATGAAATTCTCTAACTTCCCCTTGGAGAGAGGATATGAACTATACCCTAAAAAGTGGACACACAAAAGTAGGTCGGGGTATCTACCCCGCCATTATTACTATTTCGACAAAAGAATTAAAGTAATAAATCAAGAAAATGACGGTTTATCTTTTATCCAAAACTTTAATCAAATGCCAGCCAAATTGTGTATATACAGGATTTGAAACCTCTCCGACAGGAGTTGAAAATGCAGTCTTTTCAAACTCTTTTACCATTTGACCATGCCCGAAATACCCCAAATCTCCACCATTTCTACCTGACGGACAAAGAGAATATGCCCTTGCATAAGCTTCAAAACTTGCTCCATTATCAATTTCTTTTTTAATTTGTTGAGCCTCAACCGCAGTTCTGACCAAAATATGTTCAGCATGAACCTGACTATATTCAGTCGCAGAAACAACCCCTGTCAACAAAAACATCATTATAAATAATTTACAAATACTTTTAATCATTCTATAACCTTATCCTATTTTTTTATTCAAATCTATTGCTCTACAGATTTAACCCTGTTACGTCCGGAATTTTTTGCTTCATATAAAACCTTATCGGCATTCGCAAACATTTCCCATGCGTTTTCGCAATTCGTATTTGAACTTATTCCTACACTAATGGTAACTTTTATGTCTTCCCCGTTGAATGAAAATACAGAATTTTCTATTTGTTTTCTTAATCTTTCAAGAGGAATTTTCGCATTCGGCAAAGGTGTTTCCGTTAAAATCACCGCAAACTCTTCCCCACCATAACGAAAAACAAAATCAGTCTGCCTAAAATTGTTAATCATTTTATATGCTACTTCCCGCAGAATAAAATCCCCACAAAGATGTCCGTATGTATCGTTTATTTTCTTAAAAAAGTCAATATCAATAATTGCGACACTCAACGAATTCCCGTAACGTTTTGAACGCGCAAACTCACGATCAAAATTGTTTTCAAAATGTCTTCTGTTATACAACTTCGTCAAAGCATCAGTTTCTGACAAATGCTTAGTTTGAGTATACATAAAATTTATTTTCTTTATTACATCAAGTTTATTGTCATCAGGAATATCAAAACTTTGAATAATATCTTGAATATTCGCCTGAATTTCATCCAAAACATCTGATGGGATACTAAAATCCATATCTATTAAATCTACATTTTCCATAACCAAAAACATCATAACAAAAACATTGAACATAATCCATTTTTTTGATAAAATTAATACGAAATTATGAAATTTTCCGTAAAAGAGATGCTTAATAAATATTCAACCGACACCGAACACGCAATTGAGGTGGAAAGAGTTGCAATGCTTATTTTTGAAGAAGTTTCTAAAAAGTTTTTTGAAATGTCTGCCAAAGAACGAGAATTTTTGAAAACAGCCTCACTTTTGCATGACATAGGTTATTCTATAGAAGCA
This sequence comes from uncultured Candidatus Melainabacteria bacterium, assembly GCA_934717855.1. Lineage (GTDB taxonomy): Bacteria > Cyanobacteriota > Vampirovibrionia > Gastranaerophilales > Gastranaerophilaceae > Stercorousia. The sequence continues at coordinate 54,347 of CAKUZI010000004.1, read as the reverse complement.
AAAGGACATAACAAGCACTCTATGCACTTGATTATAGAAAACGGCTTAGATGGATTTACAGAAAAAGAAACCAAAATTATTGCCTGCATTGCAAGATACCATAGAGGAAGTCTTCCGGACAAAAACGAACACGAATATTATAAAAATCTTGAAAAAAGTGAACGAAAAATTGTTAAGCGTCTTGGAGGAATATTAAAACTTGCGGATGGGCTAAACAAAGAACACGAAAGAATTATCGAAAATATTAAAATAGAATATGATTTTTCAAACAGTATTGCAAAAATCATATTGATTTCAAATAACAAAAAACCGGACATTTCTACAGCTATAAGAAAACGAGATTTATTTGAAATCGGTTTTAAATGCCAAAGCGTGATTTTAGGCGGGAATTACTAAAATTAAAACAATTATTCTCTTACCCGAAGCGAATAAGAGAATAATATAATAAATTTAACTATATTGGCAATTTTAATTTTTACCAATCAGAAGCGACTTCATCTTCATCATCTTGTAATGCAGATAAATCTCTGTGTTCAGAACCATCAAATCCATCCGGCAACATATCATCTTCCGGCCAAACAGTATCGTCATCATGGCGAGATGCACTTAAATTTAATGAAGCTGTTAAATCAGAGTTGCTCAAATCTGTTTCAGATAAAATACATCCTGCCATGTCGCAATCAGAAAAATTGCAATAAGTCATTTCTGCATAACTGCAATCTGCACCTGTTAACAAAGCATCTGTAAAATCGCATTCCAAAATCTTTGCTCTCGTAAAATCTACTGATGTCAAATCAGTGTTTGTAAAGTTTACAAATGAAAGATTGCAATCTGCAAAAGAACTTGAATTTAAATCCGCATCTGAAAAATTAACTTCAGACAAATTAATTCCCGAAAAATCAACTTCAGACAAATCGACTTCTTCTTGATCCGCTTTCCATTCGTTAAATTTTTCCGGATTTTTTCTCAATAATTCAACTAATTCTTCTTTTGTATAATCTATCATTTATTTCTCCTTTTTTGATTAAATTACTGGGTCGTAACCTCTTTTAGCTATTTTCGCTTAAATATCCTGCAACAAGTACAGCTTGCGTTCTGTTTGTAACTTTTAATTTTTTGAAAATACTATTCAAATGTGTTTTTACCGTAACCTCTTTTACAAACATTTTATCTGCAATCTGTTTATTACTTGCCCCGTTTGCAACCATTTCTAACACTTCTTTTTCTTTTGAAGTTAGCAAATCCGGAGGCAATTCTTTTTTAGGGGAAGTTTTAACCGAAGTTTGCCACTTTGAGCGTCTTAGAACAGCTTCCATTCGCGCTAAAAGATTTGGTAAAATGAATGGTTTTACGATATAATCGTCAGCTCCGATTTTCAAACCGGCAACCATTTTTTCTTCCTCATTCACAGCTGTAAGCATTATTACGGGTAAATGTTTTGTATTTTCATTTGAACGAATTTCTTTTAATGTCTGCCATCCGTTCATATTAGGCATCATAACATCAAGTAAGATAATGTCAAAGTTTTTGTTTTTATCCGCCAACTCTTTCAATGCCTGAACGCCATCGTATGCCGTAGTTACGTCGTATCCGTAAAAAGGCAGAGCATCTTTCAAATATTTAGAATTATCATCAACCAGTAGAACTTTCGTTAATTCCGGCATTGTTTAATCCTTTTATACAATTTTGTTCTTTAATGCTTTCAATGCAGCTTGAAGTCTGTCATCAACTTCTAATTTTTGCAAAATATTTGCTACGTGGGCTTTTGTAGTATTTATACTTATAACAAGGATTTGAGCAATTTCCATATTGCTGTAGCCCTCTGTCATAAGTTTCAAAATTTGAGCTTCACGAGAAGTCAAATCATAATCTTTTCTATTGTCACTTGTTTCAATAGTTGGGGAATTTGCGCTGGCTTTAAGCACAATATGTGCAATACTAGGATCAAACCAAGCAGCACCGTCTGCAACAGAACGAACAACTTCAATCAATCTTTGAGGATTAATTTCTTTTGAACAATAAGCATTTGCACCGGCTTTTAAGCTGTTCAAAACTTCTTTTTCATCGTTGTGAGAAGTTAGTACAATAATTTTTACATCTTTGTTTGACGTACGAATTTGTTTTGTTGCCTCAATTCCATTCATATTTGGCAGTCCCAAATCCATAATTATGACATCAATATTGTTATTATTAAATACTTGGATAGCTGTTTCTGCAGAATCTGCCTCGTAAATATTGCCTACAAAGTCAACACTTTCAAACGTTGTTTTTAGTCCAAATCGAGTAAGTTCGTGATCTTCAACTATCAAAATATTTATCTTCATATGCTTAATTCCTCTTTTGTCGGGGCGTAATTTGGATTTAGAAGCAATGATTTTTTGAAATATCTTTCTGCGTCCTGTTTAAGTCCCTGATTTTTTGCAATCAATCCTTGATAATAATAATATCTAAAATCATTTTCGTCAATATAGTTTGCAACGCCAAGATATTTTTTAGCTTCAAAATAGTTTCCGCGTTCAACTTCTACACGCCCTAAATCTATCCATGCGTCTTTATAATCCATATTTATCGCTATTGCTTTTTTTAGATATGCAATTTCTTTTGACTTGTCTTTCAAGGCAACTTTGTAATAAGCAACCCAGCTATCTGAATATGTTTTCAAGATTTTTTCATAAACCTCAACAGCTTTTTTATTTTTGTCTAACTGTTCATAAGTTTGAGCAACTTTAACAGAACATATTGAAGATGTTTTATCTTTGCTTTCAGCGTCCTTGTAGTATTTTAACGCGGTTTTGTAGTCACCTGTTCTAAAGCTCAAATCACCCAAAACAAGTAAAACTACAGGATTTCCACTATCAAGCTTGTAAGCCTTCATGGCTGTATCTTGAGCTTTTTCATATTCTTGCATGTCATAATAAACTCTTGATAATATTGCATAAACTTCTTTATTATGTTTCTTTTTAGTTGTCAAAGAGCTTTGAAGAGTTCTTAATGCTTTTGCATTTTCATTTTCATAATAGTAATAGTATCCCAAGTGATACATTTTTTCAGAATAATCTTTTTGTGATTTATACAAAACATATTGTTCAAGAGAATTAATTTTTCTTGAAAAATCCGCAGTATAAAGGTTTTGAGATTTTATATAATCAACCATTTTCAAGGCATTTTGAGGTTTTTTGCCTTGCGACAAGATTTCTGCTTTCAATTTTTTATAATTCAAATTTTGAGGGTTCATTTTTATTGCAGTATCAATATAACTGTTCGCCTCAATGAAGTCATTTGATTTTAAATAGCCTAGTGCCACAAGATAATTTGCATAATCAGAATTAGTCATAAGCTCTGTATCTTTAACAAGTTCTGATGTTGCTTCTCTACTTTGGTCATTATAAACAATGTTGGAAAAAACTTCGCCAAGATAAATTTCATCATCTTGTTTTAATTTTTTGGAAATTCCGTAATAAAGATTTATATCACCGGTTAAAAAGTCTGATAATTCTTTATCTTCAATTTTTGAAGCAGCTAAATCTGCAAGTTCAAAAAAGCCAATATCAGCCATGTTTTCAGCCATCTTCATATATGCATAATCGTTTTCATCCATTGTTTCAATAAGATTTTTAAAATCCATATATGAAGATTTTACATTACTTTGCATAAATCGATTAAACGCTATTACATATTGATTATGCAAACTATTGTGAGTTAGTGTAGCTTTTTTAATTGGAATTGCAATAGTATTAACAGGAATTGGCTGTGGAGAATATGGATTTGCAGGTTGAATAGCGTCAAATCCCTCTCCCAAAGCAGGAGCGGTCAAACACGCGACTAAAAAAACTGTATAAAATAATTTGTTTTTCAAACTACTATATCCCTCTTTATTCTACATTTCCAGAATAATAGAAATTAAACAATTCTGCAATATGTTTTTGTTCATCTGATGAATTTTCATTAATGATAAAATTATGAATATCAAACAAATTATAATGGCTCAAAATTTCTCTGTCTTCTTCCTTAAAACTATGATGATTTTCTGTCAAAAATACTAAAATAATTTTATCTACAGGAATGTGTAAAAACGTATCAACTAAACTTCCATCAAAATGTTTGTTCTTGCCGGAAATAAGAATATCAATAACGTTTTGGATAGGCATTTTATCACGATAATGACGTTTTGAAGTAATTGCATCAAACACATCCGCAACTGCTAAAATTCGACCTCCATAAGGGATATCTTCTCCGCTCAAATGTCTGTAATAACCGGAACCGTCAAATTTTTCATGATGCGAGCAGGCAATTTCCGTAATTTGCTTAAAATCTTCTGATGTGTGAATTTTTTCTAAAATATCATGCGTAATTTTTACGTGTTCTTGAATATGTTTGTATTCTTCATCCGTAAGTTTTCCCTCTTTTTGAAGAACGGAATCTCTAATACCAATTTTTCCTATATCATGCAAAATTGCGGCCTTTTCAACAATTTCTTTATATTTTTCATCACATCCGAGAGCTTCTACCAACAACATAGAATATAGTTTTACACGGCTTGAATGACCTGCTGTAATTTTGTCACGAGCATCGATTGAAGTTGCAAGCGTATCGATAAAGCTTTCAAACAATACTTTTTGTTCTTTATAAAGTTCTTTTTGCTGTTCAAATAATTGAGCATTTTCAAGCGCAATAGAAGCACTTCCACCAATTGCAACAAGCAAATCTTCATCGCCTTTTGTAAACACACCGTTATTTTTGTTGAGAACCTGAAAAGCACCGATAATTTCTTGATTATTATTTTTAATTGGCATACAAAGAATTGTTTTTGTCCTGTAACCTGTTTCTTTGTCGATGTCAGGATTAAAACGAGGATCGTTATACGCATCCGGAATATTCAAAGGTTCTCCGGTTTTTACAACATACCCGGCAAGCCCTTTATCGGCAGGAAATCTGATTTCTTGACTTCCTAAACCCAATGCAACCTTACTCCATAGTTCATTTTTATCTTTATCAAGCAAGAAAACTGTACATCTGTCAGCTTGAATTGCAATCTTTGTTTCTTCCGCAATAACTTTTAATAATACATCAATGTCAGTTACCGCAGTGATAGATCGCCCAATTTTTACCAAAGAAACCAGCGGATCACTTTTTATCGGAAGCGAGAAATCTAATCCGTTTTGCAGTTGCTTAATTCTTGTCAAAACATAACCCATTATAGAAAGTTCATCACCTGTGTTCATTGAAAGATTTTTTGCACTTTCAAAATGCATTAAAGCTGTATTTTTAGCCCCCTCGCCAAAATCAACAGTTCCTTTTGCATATTCATTAGCAATTTTAGCCGTATTACTTTTTGCAAATTCTGCCATATATTGAGCATCATTCAACAAATCCAAAACTTCTGTATAATTTTTTTTATCTTGAAGATAAAGTGCCATCGCCAATAAACTTACACTGACCGAAAGAAAACTCGGCTTGTCTTTGTAATCTTCTCTTGCTGTTTTAAAAATTTCTATCGCTTCGCTGTAGTTTTTATCTTCTAAAAGAGCTAGTCCCTTTTTTATAATATCCGTATCACACTTTACCATTTCTTAACCCTTGTATATAAATTATGCAACTCTATATTTTTATTGTACAATATTTTCTAGAATAATACAAATTTTTTTTATAGGTGGTTTAATGAAAAAAATTACAATACTTATTCCTGTATACAATGAAGTTAATACATTGGATAAGATTTTAGAAAAAGTTGAACAAGCTTCATTTTGCGGATTAGAAAAAGAAATAATTTTAATTGACGACTACTCAACAGACGGAACTAGGGATTTATATTCTAAATATCCATATAAAGTTTTGTATCATGAATTTAATCAAGGCAAAGGGGCCGCATTGAGAACAGGATTTAAAGAAGCAACCGGAGATATTATTGTCATCCAAGATGCCGATTTAGAATATGACCCTGTAGATTATGAACCACTTATCAAATTAATTTTGGATGGAAAAGCAGATGTGTGTTACGGTTCAAGATTGTCAGGCGGGAAACCGTCTCGTTCATTTATGTTTCACCATTTGTTAGGAAACAAATTTTTATCTTTGTTAACGAACATTCTATACGGTTCGACTTTAACCGACATGGAAACTTGTTACAAAGCCTTTAAAGCTGATTTCATAAAAGGGATTGAAATAAAATCAAACAGATTTGATTTTGAACCTGAAATCACTGCGAAAGTTCTAAAACGCGGGGCAAGGTTATACGAACTTCCTGTTTCATACTATGGAAGAGAATTCGCAGAGGGTAAAAAAATTACGTGGCGTGATGGAATTCATGCTATAATTGCATTAATAAAGTTTAGATTTACAGATTAAAAATAGGAGTAAAAAAATGAAAAAAATTATTTTATCATTATTTTTGGCAACATCTCTTGTAGCTCCATCATTTGCTGGAACTTGGAGCGCAGTAGACAGAGTTCCTACTGTCGGAAAACAAGTTATGACAAAAAATAACTTGCCAACAACTACAAAATTTGTAGTCACTGAAACAGAAGTAATGAACAGCTCTTCAAATTCTAATAACGAACTTTACGTTCCAAAAACAGATTTGGGTTATGCAGGAAATGACAACGAAGTTGCAGCTATAATCGCTCAACAAATCGGTGTTATCATCAACGCAAACGCTTCTAAGAAAAAATTTGTATCAAACGTAACTTCTGCTCTTGCAGGAAATTTTGTAGACACAAGTCTTGAAAAATCAGCATTAATTGCAAATGAATTAACTCTTAACAACATGTCTGAAAAAGATAAAATGAACGCAGATATTACAGGTGTTGACTTAATGATTCAAGCCGGTTACAACCCATTAGCTATGATTGTTGTTTTAGGTAAACAACCCGGAACTTCTATGGACATCCTAAAAAGTCAACCAAACAACTTTAGACGAACAATGTATATCTATGATTATCTATCATACAACTACCCATCAAAGGTTAAAGCCGGTTATAACTGCAAAGAATACAAAAATTTCTTGGCATATATTCAACCAACAATCACTGAAAGGAATTCTAACAAAGCAAAATTAGCAAAATTCCGAAAAGAACAAGCTAAACTAAAAAAAGAAAGAGCTAAACAAATTGCGAAATACAAAGCAACAGGTGGTTTGAACGGTTGGGATGCGTCTTATACAATTTTGAAAAACTTGTCTGAAAACGCAGAAACAAAATAAAAATTACAAACTCAATTTATATGTTACAAAAACCTCCTATAAAAGGAGGTTTTTTCTTATTCAAAATCAATTATCATAAAAATAAAAACGGAGAAAAATTATGAACGATACTATTGAAACAATTCAGTGTCCTGCTTGTGGAAAAGATATGCACAAAGTTTTTATGTCTGAAAGCGGAACGTGTTTAGATGTTTGTGTTGACGGCTGTGGCGGAATATTCTTTGACGGGATGGAACTCAAACATTTCGACGAAAACAAAGAAAATATTGAAGAATTAAAAGAAACATTAAAAAACAAAACCTATACTCCAGTAGATGAAAATAAGGTTCGAATTTGTCCGGTTTGCGGAAATAAAATGGTAAAAAATCATGTAAGCGCAAAAAAAGAAATTACAATTGACGAATGTTATAACTGTGGCGGAAAATTCTTTGACCACGGAGAATTAACAAAAATGCGCGAACAATATGCAACGGAAGAAGAACGTCGTCAAGATGTTTTAGCATATGCTTATAGAGAAATTGGCCCAGAACTTCAAGCAATGGAACTTCAAAACACAATAAATGCAGCAAGACGCTCAACATTTTTGAAAATTTTGGACAAATGGTTCTTAGGAAGATAAAATTTCATTTATAACAAAATAAAAATTCCCTCTAAAAAAGCAAAAAAAATTTTTAGAGGGTTTAATTTTATTATGAAAATAAATCAATTAAGAAATAATCTGTCATTTCGCGGGACAGAAAGGCGATATATTGCCAAAGACGGAGAAGAATACGGTTGCAACAGCTGGCTGTTTCGAGAAGATATGAATTGGGAAAAACTTGCAAAATATCAAGCTGAAAACTTTAAAGATAAACCGCAAGTTAATACAATTATGTTCGCATCATCTGATGGCTCTGAAGCTTATACTGATATAATTTCATTGCACGAAAATGTTCAAGATTCAAAACAAGTACAGAAATTTTTTCCCATTAAAGCTTACGATTTGGATGAAGAAATCGTAAAAGTTGCAAATAGCGGATATTTCAACTCTAGTGTAAATGAAAGATTGATGTTGCAAATAAATGCAGAAGATTATGAAAAATATTTTGATTTAAGTAAAACCGACAAAAATTTATGTATTCCAAATGAACAATCCGCTTCATTTTTGAGAAAAACTCAAAAAACAATAAAAGCCAAAGAGATTTTGACTAAAAATGTCAAATTTAAACAAGGAGATATGTTCAAAAAAATCACAGAAATCAACGACAGTTCAAATACTATGCTATTTTGTCGCAACATTTTAGGATATTTTGAAAACAATAAAATTGAAGAATTTATTAAACTTGCTCAAAAAGCATTAAAATCCGGAAGTCTTATGGCAATTGGCGACCATGATTCTGTATTATTTAATATAAAAGAATGCATGGAAGAACACGGATTTAAAGAAGTTTTCAAAAATTTGTTTAAAAGAATATAATTGCACTAATTTACACAAAAATTTTACAACCCAAACCATAAAATAATATTACTAAATAATAAGCCGGCATTTTCATGCCGGCAAAATACTACTTATACTAACTTAATAAACTTCTCAATTTTTCCAATTTTTCTACGCTATTACTTTCAAAATAAATTCTCAACAATGGTTCTGTACCGCTAGGGCGCACAAGCACCCAACTTGTATTATCATCAAAATATAATTTTACACCATCTTTTGTATCAATTGATTTTACTTTGAAATCTCCAATTGAGGTTTTGTTTTTGAAATCTTCTAAAACCGGTTTAATTTCATCTACATTTTCAAGACGTTTGTCAATTCTATCATTGAAAAATTCACAACCAACAAAATTATATAAATCTTTTTGTAGTTCAACCAAAGATCTATTTTCATAAGCCATAGCTTCTAATATTAACAAGTTTGCAAGAATTCCATCTTTTTCCGGAATATGACCTTGAATACTTAATCCTCCGGATTCTTCACCTCCGATAATCGGATTGTATTTTCTCATAGCTTCCCCGACATGTTTAAATCCAACAGCAGTTTCAACTACGTCAACACCTAATTTTTCAGCTACTTTATTCAACAAAAGACTTGCTCCGACAGTTTTTACTAACGCACCGGAATAATTCTTATGTTTTTTCAAGTGCATTAAAAGAATTGAAATAATTTCATTCGGAGAAACATATTCCCCGTTTTCATTAATCACACCAAATCTATCACTATCACCATCATTTGCAAACCCTACAGAATTTGGAGTTGATTTAACTTTTTCAATTAATTCTTTTAAATATTTCGGTTTTGGTTCAGGCATTCCACCACCAAAATTAACATCATGATACATATGCAAACTGTCATATTTAATTTCATTTATATCTAACAATTTGTCGAAATAGCCAATACTTGCAGCATACAAACCATCAAAGATTATATTTTTATCAAGAGTCTTAATCTTTTTGAAATCTATTAATTTTTCTATATGAGCAAAATAATCCGGAGCAAAATTATATTTTGTAACAGAACCATTACCAAGAGTTTTAAAATTAGCATGAAGATTATACATAAGTTCATCTGTAATTTCAGAAGTAGCAGGCCCTGCGTAATCCGGAATAAATTTTATTCCTAAATATTCAGGAGGATTGTGAGATGCTGTAAACATAATTGCACAAGCATTTAAATGTTTTGCATTATATGCCAAAACAGGAGTTGGAATAACTTTTTTTGACAAAAGAACCTTAAAGCCGTACTCTGTTAATTGTTCCGCAGTTTGTTCCGCATATTCTAACGCCATATTACGAGGATCGTATCCCACGATTATTTCTTTATCTGTTCCAAAATTATCAAAAACATATTTTCCAATTGCTTTAGTAACTGTTCTTACGTTTTCTTCATTAAAATCTTTTCCTACAACAGCTCTCCAGCCATCTGTTCCAAATTTAATTTCGCTCATTTTTCCTCTTGCTTATTATATAATTTCTGCAACAACAAATGCAATTGCTTTTGATCTATCGTGAGACAAACTCAGCTGAAAATTTATATTTTTTTCAATATTCTTAAGAATACGAATTTGTGGACATTTATTTTCGTTATGAAAAACTTCTATCTCATTGTAAAAAACATTAAAAACTTCTAATGCCGTCAAAGCTTTTACTACAGCTTCTTTTGCACAAAACCGAACAGCAAGATGACTTTCCGGATTTGAATATTTCATACAATATTCCAACTCCACCGGAGTAAAAACCCGATTTAGAAATTCTTCTGATTTTCCCTCAAATCTGTTTATGTCTTCAATATCAACACCAATTGCCATAAGTTGATTTTAACACAACATTGACGAATTTTGCAAACATATGATAAAATAGAATATCAAACGCCGAAATATAAAATTTATTAAATCTGTCAGAAAGGGAAATATGACAGATTCAATGATTCCATATTCTTTTGTTCCCGGAACAAAAGCTAAAGCCAATGAAGTTAATGCCAATTTTATTTCGCTTGCAAACTTTATTGAGCAAAACAAAAATTCTGCAACAAGTGATATTGAAACGGTTAACAATATTTTAAAAGATAAAGCAGACAAAATAGAACTAATTAACGAACACACTGTTACAGAAAGCAATACTGACTTAAATAATTACAAAACTAAAGGAACTTATATTTTTTCAACCCTATACACGCCATTAAACATCCCTAAAGGAACATCAGGCATGTTAGTAGTAACGGGCGATAAAGATTCTACTTTTAAACAAATTTGGTTTTGCGATGGAGAAAATCCGGAAATTTTCACACGAAATTTCACAAACGAAGAATGGGAAAACTGGCACTCTTACAATGGGATTTTATCTAAACAAAGTACCGGATATTTAAAACTACAAAACGGACTTGTTATCCAATGGGGATATGGAAATGGTTCAATTGTTGTTTACCCCTTAGCCTTTAATGAAGTAGCCTGTCCTGTTTTCTCTAAACAAGGCTATGGCGGGAAAGGTGCTTCAGATGCCGGCACTGCATATCAAAACTTAACAGGTTTTAGTTTTGGATGCGGAGGAGTATTTTCATTCTTAAACTGGATTGCAATAGGTTACTAAAAAGGAGAATATAAAATGAAATATTATGGAACTAAAAACGACAAAGATTACGGATTTTACGAAGAAAATTTTGAAAATGCTATTGAAATCTCAGACGAATACTGGCTTAATCTTTTAGAAAAACAAAATAACGGAAAAATAATTATTTTATTTGAAGACAAACCAATTGCCGTCGATGAAAATAACTACGAATTTTACAATAACAAATGGCATAAATTATCGGAAACAGAGGTAAAAGTTCGACAATTGAATATTCAAAACGAATTAAAAAAACAAGAATTGCAAGAACAATTAAACGAACTTGATAAAAAAAGAATTCGAGCACTGGCAGAACCTTCTCTTATGGATAATGAAACAACTTGGCTTGAATATTACAACAAACAAGTTTCTTCTATTCGGTCCAAATTGGCAAAACTTTCATAAAAAAAACAAAACCGGTCTAAAAAACCGGTTTTTTATTATAAATATTTTTTGCTCGTGGTATAATAAATTTATTATAGGTATTAATGGAGAATTGAAATGGAAATAAGAACAGAATTTATAGAACAAGCAAAACATTTGACTCGTAATGCAGAAGTCCTTCCTGGGGGAATTGAAGAGTTAGCTGTAAAACTTCAACACGCACACGATACAAATACACCTTTGAGGGTTAAACTCGGTATGGATCCGACAAGACCCGATTTACACCTTGGACACACGGTTGTAATGAGAAAACTTAGAGAATTTCAAAATCTCGGACATAAAATTGTTCTAATTGTTGGGGGAGCGACAGCTATGGTCGGTGACCCATCAGGGAAATCAGAAACCCGTCCTGCTTTGACAAAAGAACAGGTTGCGGAAAATGCAAAATCTTATTTTGACCAAATGTCAAAAGTTTTAGACGTTTCACAAGCAGAAGTTGTAAACAACGCTGATTGGTTGCATTCAATGAGTTTTATCGACTTGTTGAAACTTGCATCTAACGTTACAGTTGCACAAATGATGACTCGTGACGATTTCGCAAAACGTTACGCTGACGGTAGACCAATCGCTATCCACGAATTTTTCTACCCGTTAATGCAGGCATATGACTCAGTTGCAATTGATTCTGACATAGAACTTGGCGGAACTGATCAAAGATTTAATACCCTTTTAGGCAGAGATATTCAATCTGCATACGGCAAAAAATACCCTCAACTAGTAATGCTTTTACCACTTTTAGAGGGAACTGACGGGGTTGTAAAAATGTCTAAAACATATCCGGAACACTGTATTTCTCTTACTGACAGCGAAAATGATATGTTCGGCAAATTAATGAGTATTCCTGATAATATGATTTCAAGATATTACAGCTTACTAACTGACGCTACAAAAGACGAACTTGAAGCTATCGACAAACAACTTGAAGAAGGATCTGTTAACCCTCGTGATATTAAACTTAAACTTGCCTACACAATTACAGCAGAATACCACGGGGAAGATGGTGCCAAACGTGGTCAAGACGCTTTTATTAATGTTGTTTCAAATAAAGGAATTCCCGATGATATTCAAGAAGTTTCAGGAATGAACGGAAAAGGAATACTTGATGTTTTAGTTGATCTTAAATTTACAGCAAGTAAAGGAGAGGCAAAACGTCTTATTCAAGGGGGCGGTGTAAAAGTTAATGGTGAAAAAATCACCGATATGGCTTATACATTTAACTTTAAAGAAAGTGTAGTATTGCAAGCAGGCAAAAGAAAATTTGCAAAATTGGTATAAATTAGTGAGTAGTGAATGGTGAATGGTGAATAGACCATTTAGTTCGCTTCACTCAATATATAAATTAGTGCGTAGCACCGTAAAGAACGACTCACCACTCACTTTTCACTATTCACCAAAGGAATAATCATGTTCAAAATCATCAAACGTGGCATAACAAAAGTTAAAGAAGACATTCAGGTAATCTACGACAAAGACCCTGCAGCTGACAATTTGTTGGAAGTAATTCTTTGTTATCCGGGATTGCATGCGCTTATTGCATATAGATTTGCACACAGATTGTACAAATGGCATATTCCTTTAATTCCACGCATAATTTCTTATATCACAAGGATTATCACAGGAATAGAAATTCATCCTGCTGCAAAAATTGGCAGAAGATTTTTTATCGACCACGGAGAAGGTGTTGTAATTGGCGCCACCACAGTAATTGGTGATGATGTTTTAATCTATCAACAAGTAACTCTTGGCGGAACAGGCAAAGAACATGGAAAACGCCATCCAACCTTGGGTAATGGCGTAATTGTCGGCGCGGGAGCGAAAGTTTTAGGCAACATAAACCTTGGAAATTACGTAAGAGTTGGCGCTGGCTCTGTTGTAATGGAAGATGTTCCTGAATATTCGACAGTAGTAGGTGTTCCGGGGCGTGTTGTTCATCAAAAATTCAGAGATGAAAACGGAACTCTTATGCACAACAGAATTCCAGACCCGATAAAATGCGAACTTAACAGACTTAAATATGAGGTGTTAGAGTTGAAAGAAAAAGTGAAAGAAATAGGTGGAAGGTGAATAGTGAATTGTGAGAAGTGAGTAGTTCTTTACGGTGCTAGGCACTAATATATATTGAGCGAAGCGAACTAAATGAACCATTCACCACTCACTATTCACTATCCACTTATAACTTCTTACTTAACCCAAGAAAGGACAAATATATGTACCATATTTACACAATCAAAAACAAATCTGAATTTTCAAAAACATTAGTTGCAGAGACAAAAGATTACGATGAAGCTTTAGAAAAAGCTGAAAAAGCAATCGCAGGAAAAGAAAATTATAACTACGTAGTAGAAGAAACTGACGGTTCAATGAATAGTTATGGTGAACTTCTTACAACTGTTGTGGCTGAAGGCTAGTAAAATTACTAAAAAAGCAAAATCTAAAAACAGATTTTGCTTTTTCTTCATAAATATTTATTATAAGTTTAACAATTTTTTATCAATTGCCTTAATAACTTTTTCAACAGTTGCCTCACTTATAACATCGTCATCAATTTTAACATAAGGCGCTTTGGAAGATTCCCAGTCAGAAGAGCATAAACCTAAACACGGCACTCCTGCAACCTCAACTTTGTCAGCATATTTTGCTGGAATTGAATCCATAAGTTCTTGCAAATTTGATGCGCCCATTACAAAGCAAGTCGTTCCTAAACAAATTTTTACACTAATTTTTTTACACATTTTTAACCCTTTCTATTTCTTTTTTATATAACCTGATTTTAAACACTTGAAAAACGTAAAAGATATGTTATAATATCAATATAGGGGCGGTAGCTCTAACTACCGTAACCTGTAAATGGCTAAAGTACCGCTTAACGTTTTTGTTGGGCGGTATTTATTATATAAATAATCAAAAATAAAATCATAAGACTTAAATTGATATTTTCCATAATTTAACCCTCCTTTCTTTAAAACTATTAGCCCTCAGCTAAAGTGTTTTGTTGTGCTAAAGTTTTTTTTGAAAAGATACAGGCTTAGCCCCATTATATTTTTATTTCAATGAACAATTTTATCCTAAGACTCTTGAATAGATTTGGTTTACATTTTTCAAGAAGTCATCTTTGTTGAAAATTTCATCTATTTCAGACGGCGTTAAGAGTTTTTCAACATCTTTATCATTTAGCAGATTAATTCGAAAATCTCCATCGTTTTCAAAAGCATCAAGTGCGTTGCGCTGAACAAGTCTATACGCATCTTCTCTTGTCAAACCTTTTTCGATTAACTTAAGCAAAACTCTCTGAGAATAAACAATTCCACCAAATTTATTTGTATTTTTCAACATATTTTTTTCGTGGACAACAAGATTTTTCACAATCCCATTAAATCTGTTTAGCATAAAATCTACAAGCATAAAACTATCCGGAAAAACAATTCTTTCCGCAGAACTGTGAGAAATATCTCTTTCATGCCAGAGCGGAATATTTTCCAACGCAACAATCGAATTTGCACGAACAACACGCGCCAACCCACATAAATTTTCTGACAAAACAGGATTTTTCTTGTGTGGCATAGCAGAAGATCCTTTTTGTTTTTTACCAAAACCCTCTTCAACTTCTAAAACCTCTGTTCTTTGCAAATGTCTGATTTCTGTTGCAAATTGTTCAATCACACTTGCGATCAATGCTAAAGACTGCATAAAGTATGCGTGATAGTCTCTTGCAATAATTTGAGTTGAAACTCTTGCCGGCATTAAACCAAGTTTTTTGCAAGTAATTGCTTCAACTTCCGGTGGAATATTACTATAAGTTCCGACAGGTCCGGAAATTTGCCCAACTCTAATTTCATCCAAAGCGTGAATAAAATTTGCTCGTTGACGTTCTAAAATATCAATCCAATTGCAAATTTTAACCCCAAAAGTCATAATTTCCGCATGTATTCCGTGTGAACGACCAATACAAACTGTATCTTTATGCTTTTGTGCCAATTCTTTCATTGATTGAATTGTTTCATCTAAATCTTTAAGAATAATTTTCCCACTATCTTGTATTTGGAGGGCAAAAGCAGTATCTATCACGTCAGAGCTAGTCATTCCAACGTGCATATATTTTGCCAACTCGCCGAGACTTTCGTTAACACAAGTCAAAAAAGCAATGACATCATGTTTAACTTCTGCCTCAATTTCGTCAATTCTTTCAACATTAAAACTTGCTTTTTCTTTAAGCTTTTCAATATCTTCTTTAGGAAAAGTTCCTAACTCTGCATAAGCTTCTGCTACCGCAATTTCTACATCCAAGTAGTATTGGAATTTTGAATTTAAATCCCAAATTTTTTTCATTTCTTCACGTGAATATCTATCAATCATAAGTTTATTATAGCATGAATATTGGCTAATTTTTATAACTTGCCTTATGTGCTAAAAAAGATTTAACAGATTTATCAAAATAAATTTAAGGGTGCGAAAATCGCACCCTGTTTTATAAATTATAATATATTATCCAATCCATAGACAAAATCGTTTTCCATAAAAACATGTTTAACAGCAAGCATTACACCTTGCATATAACATTTTCTGTCCATTGAATCGTGTCTGATTGTCATAATTTGTCCAGACGAACCGAAAATAACCTCTTGTGATGCAATATAACCAGGCATTCTTACAGAGTGAATATGGATATTAGAATAAGAATTTCCACCTCTTGCGCCCTCAATTGTTTCTGTTTCAGGACAATTGTTTTTTGTAAAATCATCTTTTACTTCTGCCATCATTGCGGCTGTTTTGATAGCTGTTCCAGACGGTGCATCTTTTTTCTGGTTATGGTGAAGTTCAATAATTTCTGCGTTATCAAAATATTTAGAAGCTTGTTTTGCAAACATCATCATCAAAACTGCACCGGTTGAAAAGTTTGGAGCAATCAAACAACCAACATTTTTTTCTTGTGAAAGTTTTTTCAATTCCGCAATCTGTTCATCAGATAGTCCGGTCGTTCCGATAACAATCTTAATCCCGTTATTCAAACAATATTTAGCGTTTTCAAAAATAGATTTGGGCTGTGTAAAGTCAACCAATACATCAATTTCTTCAACTCTATGAGCGTCATAAATAGAATGGTACATTCCCTCACTTGCAATATCAATTTTTGCAACCAATTCTGTTTGAGGACATTCTTCAACAGCAAGACAAACTTCCTTGCCCATTTTACCCATAGCTCCGCAAACTGCAATTTTTATCATAATTTTTCTCCTTATTTTTTCTTATTTTAACATGAAAATTTCTGTGGTATGATAAATTGAGTGAGTGGTGAATAGTGATTAGTGAATAGTCCGTTACAAGTGCTATTGCACAAAAGCTATTCCCGAACAAAGTGAGCTATAAAGACCATTCACAACTCACTACTCACCATTCACTTTATAAATAAAAGGAGAGAACAATGGCAGACGCAAAATTATTAGCAGCAATCGAAAGAACAGACACAGAACAATTACAAATTTCAATTAGCGAATACAAAGGAAAAAGCTATTTGAACATGAGAATATTCTACACAACTGATGATGGTCAAACTTGGCTTCCAACTAAAAAAGGCGTAACTTTTACTCCTGAACAAATAGACTTACTTGAAGAAGCTATTCAAGAAGCTAAAAAAGAATTTATGGAGGAAGAATAAAGTTAGTGAATGGTGAGTGGTGAATAGTGAGTAGACCATTACAGATACAAAAACGCTAAAATATATTTTTGAGCGAAGCGAATGAAAAGAACTATTCACTATTCACCACTCACTATTCACCATCTTAACCCATGCAAACTAGTCTTTTTGAACAACCGACACAACAAAAATACGCCTCAGCACTTGTGAATATAAAGGGGTTGGGCGTAAAAACATTTAGCTATTTAATACCTGACGAAATGAAAGACAAAATCCAAATCGGTCAGGCAATTCTTGTGCCTTTTGGCAGACAAGGACTTACAAATGCCTTTTGTGTCGGTTTTTCAGATTACTTGGCAGGAGATTTTAAAGTAAAAAAAATCAGCAAAATTATTGATGAAACTCCACTTTTTTCAATAGATTATTTGAAACTTTTGGAATGGGTGGCAAATTATTACTGTTGCGACTTGGTAACTGTATTAAACGCTGTAATTCCGATGAAATTAATCGAAAAAGCTTCAAAAACCGAAACTCTGATTGAATTTGAAAAATATGACGGTGCAACAAAACGCCAGACAGAGATTTTGAAACTTCTTGAAAAATCAGGAAAAATGCCTTTGATTTTGTTTGAAAAATACGCAAAAACAACTCGTGCAACAGTAAAGAAGCTCGAAACGTTAGGCTGTGTAAAACTTTATCAGGAAGAATTGTACAGAAACCCGCTTGATATTTTGCAAATAACAGAACGTGAGGCACTTTTTGAGCTTTCAGGCGACCAGAAAAAGGTTTATGAAGGAATAAAAAGGCAGCTAAGCAGCTATGCGGCTAAGCAGCTAGGAAGCGAAGAATTTAAATCAACAGATGACACTGAAACCAATCCTTCGTCACTGCAGAGAGAGGGTAGGGAGAGGGGGGCAAATCATCCTGAAATTCTTCTTCATGGTGTTACGGCGTCCGGAAAAACTGAAGTTTATTTCAAACTCATTGATGACACGATTAAGGCGGGTAAAAATGTTTTGTTCCTTGCACCTGAAATTGCGCTTGCGTCTCAGTTAACCAAACGTTTGGCAAAAAAATTCGGGACAGAAGATGTAGCAATTTGGCACAGCAGTATTTCTGACGGTGAACGATACGATGTTTGGCAAAAACTTTATAAAAATGAAATTAAAATTCTTGCGGGTGCACGTTCCGCAGTTTTCGCGCCTTTGAAAAATATCGGTTTAATTATTATTGATGAGGAACACGAAAGTGCTTACAAGCAAACAACTCCGGCACCTCGTTATGATGCAAGAGTTGTTGCAAGAAAACTTTCGGAATTTCACAACTGCCCACTTCTTTTGGGTTCTGCTACTCCTGATATTTCAACTTACTACAGAGCCGTGAATACAGGAAATCTGTTTGAACTAAAAAAACGTTATAACGATGCGAAAGTTCCACCTGTTCTTGTGATTAATATGCAGGAATATGGGCGTGCGGCTTATAAAAGCGTAATTTCAAAGCCTATGCAAGTTGAGATAAAAGAAACACTTGAACAAGGTAAACAAGTAATTTTATTAATTAATCGACGAGGTTTTTCAACATACACGCAATGCCAGGCGTGCGGACACGTAATCGAGTGCCCTAATTGCGCTATTCCAATGATTTGGCATGCAAAAGACCAAATGCTGAAATGCCATTATTGTAACCATGTTGAACGTTTTCCTGATGTATGCCCGGAATGTGGCTCGGACGCTTTCAAAAACAGCGGTACAGGTACGCAAAAAATTGAGCAGTACATAAAAGATTTGTTTCCAGAAAACAATATTGAACGTATTGATAGTGACATTTTGGTTAGAAAAGGTGAACACATAAGGCTTTTGGAGAAATTTCAACGAGGCGATATAGATATTTTGGTTGGAACTCAGATGATTGCCAAAGGATTGGATAATCCTAATGTTACGCTCGTTGGAGTAATTTCCGCTGATGCAAGTTTCAATTTACCCGATTTTAGGGCATCTGAAAGAGGATTTCAGCTTCTTACACAGGTTGCAGGACGTGCCGGAAGAGGAGAGTTTGCGGGAAAAGTGCTTTTTCAAACCTATAATCCGGATTTTTATGCATTAGAAAGTGCAAAATCACAGAATTACGGCGAATTTTATGCAACAGAAATTGCTGCTCGTGAAGAATTTGATTACCCTCCGTTTAGTCAGATTATAAGGTTAATTTTAAGCTCTCAAAACGGTTTTAGGGCAGAAAAATCTGCACAAGAAATTGCAATGCGACTTAGTTTAATGGTCGAAAAATTCGGAATATCAGAAAGACTTGAAGTACTGGGCCCATCTCCTTGTGTAATCGAGAGATTAAACGGAAAATATCGTTTTCAGATTTTAATAAAAAATAAAATGGGTGAAAAAGGACACCAATTTGTTTCCAGCTTTTTAAACAAAATCACGATGCCAAAAGATATAAGACTTGCAATTGACGTAGATCCGTTAGATATTTTGTAAAAATTTTTCAAAACTTGTCTCTTGCATTTTCGATTTTATAATTTATAATTTTCTTTATGATAGAAAGAGCTGAAAAAGAATTAAAAAAATTATTAGACGGAAATAAAAATTTTGTTAACGGAACTCCGACAACAAAAAATATGTCATTGGAAACATTACAAAAATACGCATTTCATCAAGAACCTTATGCGTGTGTTTTAACTTGTTCTGATTCAAGAGTTGTGCCGGAAATTATTTTTGATTGCGGAATTGGAGAACTTTTTGTTGTTAGAGTTGCAGGTATGACAACCGGCGCAAATGTTATTGAAAGCGTTGAATATGCAGTAAAAAAACTTCGTGTTCCGCTTGTAATTCTATTGGGGCATGATGATTGCGGTGTTATGAAATATGCAAAAGAACATTACCCTGAACCAATGAAAGACTTCTCTTCTATTTTAAAATGTGTTTATCCTGTTTTAAACCAAAAAGAAGATATTTCTTGTCATAACTTTTTTGCACAAGAACATACAAAATGGGTTGAAGATTATCTGATGAAGCATTCCGTAATTATTAACGAAGCCGTAAAAAGTAGAGAAACAAGCATTGTAAATTGTCACTTTGACCACTCTACAGGTTTGGTAAGTGTAATATAAATATTAAAAAAGGAGCTTTATAGCTCCTTTTTGTTAAAATTCAGGCTGTTCTATTTTTATCATTTTTTCATATTCTTCAACAGAAACCGTATCGGGTGCTTTTGAATTTGGTTCAAGAGTTCGTTTTAAAAGTTCCGGCTCTTTTTTATGAAGTTTTGTCTCTGCTGTAACGATATCTGTGCCAAGTGTTGTTTTTATAAGATGAATAGTTTTTTCTGTAGGAGCTCCTTTACCATTCATATTATTTTGCGCTTTATAACTTGCCCAATCATCAGAAAGTTTATTTACAGTCGTATAACCCATGTCTGGCTTGCCATCAAGGCGTTTGTCTATTTCATTTTCTAAGATATTGGTTACATAATCCTTTTGGCATTCAAAGTGGCAAGGTAGTACAATTTTGTTTCCAATAATTTCTTCTGGATCACGGTCTTCGTATTTTTTTAATAATTCTGCTGCTATTTGTAAATGTCCAAGTTCAAAGGCTAAAAATTCTTCCCAAATCGGTTTTAATTTGTCATTAACCTCATCCATGTAACAGTTGTAATATGTACAAACTTCAGTAAATTCATGCAAAAGCAGTTTTTCATAAGGTGTTTCGCAAGGATCAATTAAACTTTCGTACATTGTAACGTGTTCTTCTTCAACATCGCAAATTTCGCCGTAAGTTTTTCTTAAATCGTCATTAGCGTACATCATTCCGTGTTCAGCATAAAAATTATGCGTTTGTTGTTCTGCAGACATAAGTGTATAAATATTTACTTTTGTTTGAGGAGAAGTAATATTTTTATCATATGCTTTTCGGAGTCTTAATCCGTTATCGTTATGATGATATTGCGTAGGTCTGCTAAGCACAACATCCGTATTTCCCTGTAAAATGTGATCCGGATTTATGCCATCAATCATATAAGCCCATTGACTGTATCTGTAGAGGTGGTCAAAGTCTTCTAGCAAGCCAAAATTAAATGTTTCTTTT
Source organism: uncultured Candidatus Melainabacteria bacterium (assembly GCA_934717855.1). GTDB lineage: Bacteria > Cyanobacteriota > Vampirovibrionia > Gastranaerophilales > Gastranaerophilaceae > Stercorousia. The sequence continues at coordinate 32,899 of CAKUZI010000004.1, read as the reverse complement.
ACATAATCATCAGGTTCGTTTTGCGCAAGCCACGCTGTCAAATCTACGGCAACTTGTTCATAACCCAATGTTGTTTCTAAAACCGTTTGACAAGCAGGTGTCATCCAATTTACCGTAGTTTGTTGCATATCTTCAATTCTACGCATTAATGCAAGCAGATTTTTGTCATCATAATCTTGACAGCTTCTTACAAAATGGTGTTTAAACCCCCAAGCTTCAATTTCTATTCCGTTCATAAGAATTTGACGAGTTCTTGAATAACAATCTACATCGTATTTGTCAAACGGACGTTTTACAATATCGTGCCAACTTCTTAATTGTTTTTCAAGTGCAATTCCTTTTTCTTTCAATGGATTAAATGTCATCTTATTTCCTTTCTTTTTTTATTACATATTTACAGCCCAAGCGAATAATTCTCCAACTTTTTGGTTGTAATTTCGTCCATCATCTTTGGCAAATAGATTTTCATAGTGGCTTTTTGCGGTGCCATCTTGTGAAAATGACGGACTTGTCATCATAAGTTTGTGCGTTGTGGTGTCATACCTAAGTGGAAACAAATCGTCCATTTGCATAAAACTTGGTAATTTATCACTCGGAAGATAGTAACCAAAAAGTGCCGTATTTATTCGATTTAATTTTTGTTCATAAGATAATCCGCCATCATAATTGTCGTTTGTAACTTCTACTCCGGGAGCGTAATCTCTCTGATATTTTAATTTTTCAGATAAGTTACGAACAGCATAAAAATTGTCTCCGGTAATATAATCTGTTCCGGCATTTAGACCCATATTGCGGTATCTTTCAAAGTCATTGGAACTTTTTTCTCCAACAAAATTTATATCAGTTTTGTGAGAGCGAAAACGTATTTCGTGCAAAATATACTGCATTTGATGATAATCCGGCAAAGCTCCAACTCCTGTATAATTTTTCATATCATATCCACCAATATGCTTTGCAGAATCTATAAACATACATTCAAAACCTAAATTCATAAGTTTTACGCATTCTTGAATATAAATTTCTACGTGTTCTGAATTGTGCCAATTAAAAACTTCATCATTTTGGTTAATTTTTGCTATTTTTATTTGGTCAGCAGAAATTACATGACGAAAACCAACTTTAATTCCTCTAAAATGAGCCAAGTCAACAAATGCTTTTAACTGTTCTTCAGGGGAAATTTTATCAATAATGGAATAATCAATAATATTGTCGCTATAACTTGTGTTTAGCCTAATTCCGTATAGTGAATTTTCTTCAAAAATCCCTTTCGCGTATGCGTCGCCATAAATATTTTGCCAAACTTGAGATAAAATAATACAATTAGCAAAACTTTTGGCAGATGGCGGAATTGCCGGTAATAATTTTATACAATTTAAAATCCCTTTGCAGGTACAACCATTATCCATTACAGCGATTGCCCGATTATTAATTTCAATGTAATTCGCTAACCTGCCCCATTTGTCACCATAATTCGGTGTCTTGATTTTATCGGGAAATTTATTGTAAAAAATTCCGCTTTCAGAAAGTGTTGCTATAATTTCTACAGATTTTTTTAGTGAAAGTTTTAGTAAATCTGCAGGAACAATATTTCCAAGCCAGCGTTTATTATATGCGTTGCCAATTCCGTGGAATGCAATGTAATTGCTATATTCATCAAATTTTAATTTAGAGCTTTCGCCTAATGCATTCAGCAATTTATTAACATAATTCATAAACAAGTTATAAAAAAATCTTAGAAATTTTTCATTACACAAAAAGGTAATAAAAATCTTTTTAGTGTTAAAATTAATTCAGTGATAAAAGGAGAAAAATTATGATTAATGAAAAATTAGAAAAAGCTTTTAATTATCAAATTAACAGAGAATTGTATTCCGAATACTTGTATCTTTCAATGCAAGCATATTTTGAAAGATTAAACCTTAAAGGATTTGTAAACTGGATGACAGTACAAATTCAAGAAGAACACGCACACGCTATGGGAATGTTTAATTACTTAAACCAACGTGGCGGAAAAGTTGAACTTGATACAATTGAAAAACCTGAAATCGATTGGGCTTCTCCATTAGAAGTTTTTGAACATATTTTAACTCACGAAGAACTTGTTACATCTTTAATTAACAAATTGATGGATGTTGCAGAAGAAACAAAAGATCGTGCGGCAATGTCTTTCTTAAACTGGTATTTGAAAGAACAAGTTGAAGAAGAAGACAATGTTGGGAATGTTTTAGCAACATTAAGACTTATCGGCGATGACAAAAAAGCCTTGTTAATGTTGGATAAAGATCTTGCAACAAGAACATTTGTAGCTCCGGTAATCGGTTAATAATTAATTTATTAAAAGTCAAAATAGAACCTCTGCAAATATGCAGAGGTTTTTGTATAAGAAGGTTTGTAGAAAATAAAAATATATTTAGATGATTGTTAGTTTAGACTAACTTTATACGAAAAAGATTTTTTTGTCAAGTGATTAAAATTATTGTTACCTTAATTGGCAACAAAACTTATTAAATATTTTGCTATTACAGAAAACAAATTATATCTTAATATTATTCATCACACAAAATGTTGCGAGAGTTTTGCTAGACTGTTTTAATTCTTTCAAAACATACGTATTATTTGTTTTTGCAACTAATTCTTCTGAAAGTTTATACATTTTTTCAGCCGTTTGAAGATATTCTGTTTGTTCTTCCGATTTTACAAGTCCGAGTTCTTGGAAATATTTGCCGTAAAGAATATAAAGTCGCGACAACAAATCGTTCATATTGAATTTTTTTGCAATCGAAATTGCATTTTCAAGATGCATTTTGGCAGTGCCAAAATCTGCGGTTGTTATTGCACATTTCGCAATTACCATTTTTAATAAAACTACAAAGAAATAGCTATTAATTTTTGGGTTTTGAGCAACTTCAAGAGCCTGTTCTGCAATTTCCATTGCACTTTGAGGCCCTTCAGTGTTAAGCGTAGCATCTGCAATCAAGAACCAAGTTAAAAGTGCGCCTACAGCCATTTTTTCTTTTGCAAAATATGCAATTTGGTCGTTATAAATTTCTATAGCTTGTTTTGTGTTTTCATTATCCTTAAACACTTTCCCCAACAATGTTTTAAGGATATTTTTTGTAAAATTATCGCCGTTATTATTTGCAAACGTTACAATTTGGAATAAATCTTCCTGAATTCCGTCATATTTCTTTTTAAAGAAATTGTTTACGATATTTATAAAATTCCAACGCAATATCGTTTCATTATCCATTGTATTACCGCGATATGCTTTTAAAACATCTTCAAGCATTTGTTCGGAAGCCTTGAAATTGCCTTTCATCATATTTGCGAATGCTAAAGTTATTTTACATTTGCAAATAAACAAATCATCCTGAATTTGATTTCTTTCAATTATGTCGAAAAGTATCGTTAAAATTTCAAAAGACCTGTCATTTCCTTGCATTACAAGAGCATTTGCAAGAACTAAATATGTTTTTAACCAAGTTTCATACAAAAATCCAAAGTTTTTGTCTTTCAAACTAGGTTTCTTTCCAAAATAAGCATCTAAAACCGGCATTATTTCTGTATCAACCATATTAATGATTTGACCGCAGTTTCCTATGTTTAACAACGCATTTAATTTTGTTGTTTTTAATAACGCAATTTCAAGTTTGTTTTCCGGTCGAACTTTTTTCAAAACAGTATCAACACATTCAACTTCTCCAAAGTAGTTTCCTGTTTTTCGGCAACATGACGCCAAATACGCAAGTAATTCAACTTCTTTTGGGCTATCACCAACCGCTTGAGCGTTAGAAATTGCATCCGGAAGATATTCTATTGCTTCCGTAGGATTTGAATTTGCAAGAAGCTTGCCAAGACGTTCTGAAATATTGTATCTTATTTTCAAAGTTTGAGTTTCATCAAATTCATTAATCAAAGCTAATGATTGTTTTTGAGATATCGCGTATAGGTTTAAATCTCCAACATAAGAAGCTAACCGCGTGTTTTTTGTCCAAATTTCAAGTGAAAGTTGAGGCTGTTTTAAGTTTTGTGCAATAATTCCTAAAATTGCGTGAGAATTTAGATTAAAACTGGTTAAATGTTTAAAGATTTTTTTATTAATATCGCTATAATTTACATCGTTTTTGGCAGTTTTTAGAATTGTTTCCCATAACAATAACGAACTAAATTCACAGTAAATATCGTTTACAGGCGTGATGTAATCCATTTTTTTGAGATAAATCATTATATCTAAGAAAGTTTTGTCATCGACTTCAAAAATTTCTTTGACTAAATTCATGTTAATTTTATCGCCAATTATTGCAGAACCTAGCAAAATATCGTATGCAATCGGATTAATATGCGCTAACAACCCAAGTCTAAATTCTAAAAGGGCTGTAAATGTCGTTGCAAGTTGAAAATCATTACCTGAAAGCTGACAATCAAAACAAAAATCAAGTGCGTGGTTTATGTATGATGGATTTCCTTTACTGATATTATATATTTCTTGCAATTCATATTGATTAAGCTGAGGAAAACCATCTATTTTAGATGTTTTATGTTCAAGTAACATTCTGATTTGCCCATATTCTAAAGGCGCAATTCCAACATCTAAATACACTCTTTCATCGTTGTTGTCTGGGAAATAAAAATATCCTTTAGCAGGTTTTGGCTCATTATATAACATTAAAAATTTAAGCTTGCTCCAAATATTTTCTTTCCTTAAAAGCTTGCTTAAAAATTCATAAGAAAAACCATCAATAAAATCAAAATTATCAACAACAATAACAAATTTTCCTGCAATTGTTATTTTGTCAAAAATTTTGTTCAAAAACTCAAATGTATTATTTTTATTTGCGACAATATCTTCAAAAGTGCCATCTTTATTCGGATATAAAAAGTTTATTAAATCAGAAATTTCTCTGCCACTAAGTTCCGGAAATTCGTTTTTAAAAAAGCGAGATGAATCCTTTTTGAATTGTGAATTATAAAGACAAAAATTTGGCAAATTGAATATGTTTAACAACATATCTTGAATTAACCCACCTGGGGTAATTTGTGTGATTGGCGTACATTTTCCACACAACCAAGAATAATTTTTGCAATCATTCATAATCGCTTTTAAAACGACTGTTTTACCAACTCCTTTTTCCCCGCTTAGAGAAAATATTTTTTTATCACGAGAATTAATTCCTCTAACAAGAATATTTTTTGCACTTTTTTGAGAAACTAAGTTAGATGGATTTTCAAGTTTTATATTATTTTCTTGAATTTTTTGTTTTTTTAGTAAGAAACCACATTTCCTGCACCTTGTCGCGTTCGGGAAATTTACACTATTACAATTTGGACAGAGTTTTAAAATTTCTGTTCCACAATTTTTACATTTAAAATCAAAAATAGAATTAACTGTATTGCAATTTTTACATACTAATCCGGTGCGTGCCTTACAATAAGGGCATTTTAAAGTATTATCAGGGATTGTTTTTTTGCATACCGGACACTTCATTTTATAAAAATCCTAGTTGAAAGTTTGTTTTACTTTCTCCATCAACTTAAATAATCTTTTAGAAACTTCTGATTGAGAAATAGACAACTCTTCTGCAATTTCTTTTTGAGTCATACCTTTTTCGTACCTCAAATCATAAAGTTTTGCATATTGTTTTTCAGGTTCTTGCTCATCTACTTCAAAAACAGAATCTACAATTATTTGAAGAATTTCTTTTTTCACTGCAACATCTTCCGGCGTATCTTGAATTGCAATCGGCTCATAAGAAATTTTAATTTGGGAATAATCAGGCAAGCCTGAACTTTCAACCGTTTCAAGCGGTTGTACATGCGTTGACATATAGCCGGATTTTGTTCGTCTTAATCTGCCTTCATTTTTCAATACATTCAAAATAGATGTAGTCGCAATCTTCCTCAAATAAGCTTCTAACGTATCATCCGAAGTAACGGTTTTCACAATCAACAATGACCTTTTGCAAGTCTCATTAAAAAAATCGTCATACAAATCTTCATTATTCGCAAATTTTCTGTTATTTTTTATTACTTTTTCTATTAAATCTATTTTATCTTGTGCTAATTCCACGTTATAGTTTCCTTGTTCCTATAACATTATAGCATAATTAAAAGTATATGATAAGAGCTAAATTAAAATCTGGGCTCTTAATCTCGTCACTAGGCGGTTTTACGACGCTTAACGTTTCTTTAACAGATTGTAACACAATTTTATCAATTTGATTTGAGCCACTGCTTGAAACTATTCTAGAGTCTTGAATTGCGCCGTCTCTACCCAATTTCAAACTTACCTTAACTTGATTTGTGTAAGCGTACTCATCTGCAAGAAGTAAATCTGCAGAAAGTGACAATTTTATACTTTTTCCTGTTGTTCGTAAATAATTTTGCATTTTTGGACTGTAAGATAAAGAATCAGGTACATCCCAAACAAGTTTACTTACTTCCATATAAGATTCTTTTGCCCCCTGCTTTGGTTTTATTGGAGTATTTTTTAACTCTTTATTTTGTGGAGCTTTTTGAACAGTTGCCATTGCATCTTTCTTAATATCCGGAGCATTTGTTGCCAAAATATTTTCAGAATCATTATTATCAGATGTTACGCTTTCCGGTGCCGGAGAAGTTTTTGGAACAACAGGATCTAAAATATCTGCCGCATTATCCTGTTTTGGCTTTAAGAACGTAATAGCAGAAGCGGCTGCCAAAACAGTAACCAAAGTCGCTGTAACTAAAATTTTATTTTTTCCTGCTTTAGGTTTTTCCTTAATCAATGCACCACCAGGAATATTTTGACTTGGCAGACTTTCTAAATTATCAAGTTCTGCATCACTAACAGGATCAGTATCATTGAAAAGAACATCAATACTCTTATCCTCTCCTTGATTAGCTTCATTGTCTTCTGTTTCTGCTTCTTGATAATTTTCAGCAGAATCAGCATCAACATCTCCTAATAGCTCATCTAAATCACCGGCAATTGCAGAATTAGTTTCACCATTGTTACTATCAGCACTGCCTTCTACGTTATTTCCATCTAAAAGTTCGTCGATGCTATTATTAACTTCTTGCTCTTTAGTTGAACCAAAATCTGAAATTTCAGGAATTTCGTCAAGAGATGACGGAATATTTTCAGCACTAGAAACTGGAGTTTCCGCAAGTGCCGAAGAATTTAAAACATCATCGATTTGAGAAAGCAACTCTGAAGAAGAAATATCTTCAATATCAGAATTCGAAGCATTTTCATCACCTAAATCCAAATCTTCAATAGAAACATTGTCCAAATTTTCAGAATTCAAATTTTCTAAAAGATTTGTTCCAAAACCGTCTGTTTCATCTTCAACAATTTCTGGTTCAATATTTTCTTCAACAGTTTGTTCAACTTTAGCTTGTGGCTCTTCCACAGCCTCATTCAAATTATCCTCTTCAAGACTAATTGTATCGTCAATACTGTCAAGAGTCAGGTTTTCGTCTTCTGGCAAATCAATTGAATCAATATTTTCCAAAGATAACGAATCTGCATCCGCTGTTTCCGCCGGTTGAACACTTGTTGTATCCAAATTATTCACATCGACATCGTCAAATGACATCATATTATTTTCATTGAGATTAATGTCTTCACTTAATGGTTCAATAACTGAAGTATCAACATCATCCAGCGAAATTTTGTCATTCTCAAAATCTAAAGGCTCTGCAACAGTATCCATTTCCGGTTTATTAAGATCTTCAACATTGTCAAAAGAAATGGTTTCTTCTGCAGAATTTAGAAAATCAGCCTGACTTTCATCAACAGGAAGTTCCACATTATCAAGAGAAATTGTTTCAAGTTCTGTGTTTTCAACAGGTTGCGCAACATCTTCCACTGCAGGCAAATCAACATTATCGAAAGAAATTGTTTCTTCACTTGCACCAGTTACTAAATTTTTAGCAACATCAAGCCCAGCAGAGGCTAAATCAATACCCGCTTCTGTTACTGCTTCAACTCCAGAAACAGCGGAAACAGCTCCGGCAACTTCTCCAACAGCCATCGCACCAGCCCCAGCAACAGTACCTGCTACAGCCCCGGCAATAGTAGCTCCGGCAATATCAGCAAGAGCGCTTGATGAAGTTTCATCATTATTCACACTGCTAACCTCTTCTTTGGAGTTTTCAGTCTCCGCAAATTCGTCAAGAGAAATGTCTTCTATAGGTTCAAGTTGCTCAAGTTCTACATTTCCAATTTCAAGATTTTCTGTAACATCTTCTGGAATTTCTTCAACTGTAGAATCAACAATTGCATCCGAATTTACTTTTTCAACAGGACTTTTTACTTCCGGCTTTTTAATTTCAGAGCTTGTCATTGCCTTGTATGAAAGAGTTTCAAAGTTTTCATACTCAATAAATTTATCCCTTAAATCTGCACTTTTTGTAAGTTGATTAATTAAATATTTTTTGTCTTCTTCAGAAATATCATTGTCAGACATTGCCATAATAATTCTTTCAGAATTTGAAACATCTTCATCTGCAAGATTTTCGTTTGTACTGCCGTTATGTTCTTCTATATATTTTTTCAAATCCTTGGCAGAACTCAATTTTTCTTTTTCAATAAAATAATATTGGTCATTTGCGTTATTTTTATTAATTAATTTAGGGTCAAAAAAACCAAGGAATTTTACATGTGACAAATCTTTTGCAAGATGAAAAACAAGATAAATATCAGGAACAAGATTGTATTCAAAATGAGCTTTTGGAATAAAAATCGCGTTTTCATCAAAAACAACTCTCACATCAATATGAATATTTGGAAGCATAATATCTGAAATATCCAACTCTTCAAGAATTTTTTTGATTGAATGGATATTGTGAATATTGGAAACATCTATATCTTCTGAAGCTAAATATTTTAAAGCTAATTCTGCACCAAGAGTGTTTATATACACCCTATTCTTAACATCTTTATGTGCAAACGCATTAGCAGTCACGCTTGCGTCCAATTTGTCTTTGTCTTCAATATAAATTAGTGTTTCTTGTTCTGTTCCCATGCTTATTTTTCTCCTCTATAACATGTAAGATGACACGAGACAAAAAAATATTCCAAAATTTTTGTAAACTTTTGTAACAAATATTGAAAAAGTTTTACTTTTTAGACAAAATAATCCTATTAGTCGTTTTTAATATGTATAACCAATGTGTGTAAAAGGAGGTTTTTTATGTTAAATTCTGTATCTGGTGTAAGTTTTAAAGGTGATATTGCACCCGCACAAAATACACAAGATTTAATAAGTGCTCCAAGTCAATTTTCAGCGCCTCTAGCAGATGCTCCTGTTGATTCTTTTGAAAAAGTGGGCGAAGAAAAGAAAAAAAGTAAAGCTCCGGTTATTATTGGAGGGCTTTTAGCTCTTGCAGCTGCTACATATATCGGCTTAGGAATTGCAGTTGGCAAGGGGAAATTAAAAAAAGTTGAAGGTACAGATCTTAAATTTATGGAAAAAGCTCAAAACTGGGCTCACGCTGTTGGTGACAACGCGAAAAGCGTTTGGAATAAAGTTACAGGCTGGTTTGGCAGAAAAGGTGCTGAAGAAGCTACTAGTAACGCTACCACAACCGGAGAACAAGCTGCCGGTAATGCTACGAATGCTACAACTTAAACAACATAAAAATAATAAATTTTATAACAAAATTAGAAAAGCCCGTCTAGAACGGGCTTTCTTAATGTAGATTAATCCAAAAATTCCGATAAAATGACATTACTGATTAAAATGCCGTTATCTGTTAGCTTAAATCCTGTATTAGTTTCTTTTAGATACTTATAAGAAACATACTTATTCAATGTTGTAGCATACTTTTTACAGAAATCAATATTAAATTTCTTATTAATATTTTCGACATTTATTCCGCTCATTTTGCGAAATCCTAGAAAAATTTCTTCTTCTAACTGTTCTTGTTTAGAGAGTTTATGGCTAGATTTATGAACAGTTGGATTGTTTATATATTCTTCTAACGTAATTGGATTAAAATATCTTATTCCATTTTCATAACCGTGAGAAGCTACTCCAAAGCCATAATAAGTATTATTATCCCAATAATTCAAATTATGACGGGATTCAAAGCCATTTTTAGCAAAATTGCTGATTTCATAATGTTCAAATTTATTATTTGTCATAATCTCAATTGCTTTCAAATACATATCAGCTTGAGCATCTTCATCAGGAATATTTTGCGGAGGTTTTTTATAAAAATAACAATTTTCTTCAATTTTTAACCCATACAATGAAACATGTTGAATACCCAATGAAATAGCTGTTTTTAAATCATTTTCAAAATCTTCAATTGTTTGTTGCGGAAGCCCATATATAAAGTCGAGGCTAATATTTTTAAATCCTGCTTCTTGCGCTAATTTTACGGCATTTTTAACATCCGTTGAAGAATGTCGGCGCCCGATAAGCTTTAAAATTTCATCTTTAAAAGTTTGACAGCCAAAACTCAAGCGATTTATTCCGATTTTTTTCAAATTTTGTAAATATTGCGCATTTATTGTTTCCGGATTAAGTTCGGTTGTAATTTCTGTTTTTTCATCAAAATTAAATAATTTTATAATTTTTGAAAATTCCTCAATTGTCAAAAGAGACGGAGTTCCGCCTCCAAAATATAATGTATTTAGCAATTCTCCATTGTATTTAGTTTGTATTTCTTCAACAAGAGCATTAATATATTGCGCTTTCTGCTCAAGTTTAGGAAAAGAAACAAATGAGCAGTATTTGCATTTTGATTTACAAAACGGAATATGTATATAAACATTCTTTGGCATAGATTGATTGTATAATAAATCGGTTTAATAAGTAAATAAATTGTGTGAAAGTAACTCATAAAAATTTTTATCATTTTATAATCGGAAAATTAAATTGCTTTTTGCAAAATATCCATTAAATGATTGATGTGAAGTAGACATAATTATTCTATTGTATTTATGGGGAAAGCTCATCATTATACAGACTAAGGGATAAATATGGTAAACCAAAATATAAATTCAATAGATTATAAAGAGTTGTATGCGCAATACAACTGGTTTGCAAACAATTATCCTCAAATTGTCCAAGCTTCCAGTGATGAATTTTTCCTTGATGGTTTACAATTTATTTTGATTGGGATTAGCAAAAATATAAATACATTGATGGATAAAGAACCTTATTTTGTCACGAAAGTTCGTATTGATAAGCTTCACGACATGTTTTTCAGATCTTCTGAAAAAGCTGTTGGAATTATCCTTGATAGAGCTTTAGGTAAACCAAATTCCCGTTTTAATTTGAATAAACTAACAGACTTGGAAGCTAAAATCATTACATCATTTAATGACTATATGTTTAATTCTATGTCTAAATTTTTTACACCGGCTCCGCCAGAATTAAAACGTTCTAATTTTGATGTAATTCATTTAAACTTTTTGATAAAAGATACTGAAACAAATCAAGTGGCAAAATTTATTATAACTTTACCTGAAGAACTTTTAAATCCTGATGTTGTTTCATCTCAAGAAGATAAGTTTGATTATGGCGATTTTACATCAAGCATCATTGATGTTGCAGTAAAAATTGGCTCAACAAGATTAAAACTTATTGATGTGAAAAATATCGGGCTTGATGATATTGTTGTTCTGGACAACAGCAATACAGATCACATGATTTTAAAATTTAAGGATTACGAAACAGATATTAATTTAAACCCAAATTTGGGGCTGGTAATACCGGTTGATAATGATGGAGGAAGTGAAGAAATGACAGAGAATACAAATCTTTGGGATAGTATTGAAGTTGAGATGGAGGCTCAATTTGATACGGTAAAAATTACCCTCGGAGAATTGAAAAATATTGAGGAAGGACTTGTTGTTGACTTGACTTCTATTTACGACAATAAAGTTACCTTGAGCGTTGAAAATAAACCGATTGCAAAAGGAGAATTGGTTATCGTAAACGACAGATATGGAGTTAAAATTGACGAAGTTATTGCTAATGCTCCTAAAAACGGAACTACAGAAGAAACAGCTTTAACAAGTGAAGAAGAACAGCCTATGTCAGATGATTTTTCAGATGAATCAATGGAGATGGACGAAAATCAACTTCAACAGGAAGATAATGAAAACGAAGGGAATTCAGAAGAAGACGAATTTGACTACAGCGACTTTGAACTGGAAGATGAGGACATATAGGTGAGTAGTAAATTGTGAGAAGTGAAACGTGAAAAGACAATTATTCAAAAATATCTTCAACAGTAACGAACTATTCACCACTCACTAATCACTATTCACTAAAATAACAAGAGGAGGAACACATGGGATATATGGTAAATTTTATAGTTTATACAATCGCAATGGTAGGAATAATTTTCCTAGCAGTATTTGTTTACAAAAAATTCTCTTTTACCACAGGTTCAAAATCTAAATTTTTGAATGTAGAAGATTGTATCAGTGTTGGGCCTCGGAAAGAAATTTTTGTTGTCAGAGCCGGCAATGAAAGATTTTTAGTTGCTTCTGATGTAGGAAGAACTAGTCTTATTTCAAAATTAGGTGAAAATTCTTCTTATACTTCTGAAATGCAAAATTTTTCTAACAACGAAACTAATGAAAAATCAATTTTACGTTCAAAAAACGTTCAAACTAATTCAAGTGTAGACGAATTGCCGGAAATTGTAACTTTCCCCAAACGTCAACAAAACAAACAACCTAAAAAAGTTTTTAAAAACATAATCAATAATATATAGAGGAATAAAATGGAAACAATTATAAAAGATATGAACCCTGTATTACAAATGTTGATATTAATGACAGTATTTTCATTAATACCATTGATTTTTTGCTGTATGACAAGTTTTTTAAGATTTGTTATAGTATTTTCAATGCTAAAAACAGCAATGGGTACTCAACAAGTACCTCCGTCAATTGTAATTATCGGCTTGGCAATGATTTTGACTTTCTATACTATGGGGGGAACTTTCCAAAAAATGTATGATATGGGCTCTGTTCCTTACCAAAAAAATCAAAATATTGTTGAAGCAATAAATGAGGGTTCAAAACCGTTAAAAGAATTTATGATGAAACAAACAAGGGAAAGCGACTTGGCGTTTTTCGTCGAAGCTTCTAAAGGAGCTCCACCAAAATCTCCTGATGAAATTACTGTTTGGCAAGTAGCTCCTGCATTCATTATAAGCGAACTTAAAACAGCTTTTGAAATCGGTTTTATTATATTTGTACCATTTATTGTGCTAGACCTTGTTGTCGCAAATATTTTGCTTGCACTCGGCATGTTTATGTTGTCACCAACGATTATCTCTTTGCCGTTTAAACTGCTGATATTTATTGCAGTAGACGGTTGGGCGCTGATAGTTCAGGGGCTCGTGACGAGTTACAATTGATGTAGCTAGGCGTGGTTAAGCAGCTAAGAGGCTAAGAGGCAAAGTCCGTTACAGGTAAAAGTAGTATAAGTCGGACCCAACCTCGCCGACAATGTCAAAACCAGTTACGGTAGGTTGGGTATACTTACCCAACTCAATACAAAAGAAGGTTGGTCAGGCACTACCTGACAACTCAAAATAGATAACCAACACAAAGAAGAGGAAAAAAATGGAAGTTTTAGTAGAATATTTAGCAAAAGGATTTTTGATAATGCTTGCAATATCTATGCCTTGCGTACTTGTTGCGGCAGGTATCGGTCTTGTAGTCGGTATTTTACAGGCTGTTACACAGGTTCAAGAGCAAACAATTGCCGCAGCGCCTAAAATTCTTGGTGTTTTCCTTGTAATTGTTATTGGTGGTATCGGATTTATAAATATGTTGAAAGGCTTTTTCACTGACGGTATGTCCATAGCATTCAACCTTGTTTCTAAAAATGACGCCTATGTTTTGCCGGCAGACTACTATAAATATACATCCCCGTTTGAAAGAGAAATGAATGACAAATTCAAAAATCAATCAGATATTGATTATTTGATGAAACACCCAGGGAAAGTCCCATTTGTTGACAAACAACAAAAAACTAAGTATTTTGCAAGTCCGCAAACTCCTATGCCAAAACCTAATTTCGTAGAAACTAATAAGATTATAGGAAGGTAGTGTAAGTGGAACAAATTATTTCAGAATTAATGAAAATGTTTCCAATGATGAATGCCTATCTTGCCGGCGGAATTTTTATTTTCGCAAGAATGTTGGGCTTTTTTAGACTTGCTCCGGTATTTAACAGAAAAGAAATTCCGGGAATGGTTAAAATTGCGCTTGCCTTGCTTATGACAATTATTTTAACAATTACGGTTAAGCCGGATATTCATGTTATTCAGGGTTCTTTCGCGCTTTCTATTCTCTTAAATTTTGTAGTAGGTGCATTGATTGGTTACATTGCACAATTAATTTTGTTAGCAGTTGATGCCGGTGGCGATATGGTAAATATGCAAATGGGTTTATCTTCTGCAATGGTTTTAGACCCCACAACGTCATCACAAGTGTCAATTGTCGGAAAATGTTTCCAACTTTTAGGGCTAATAATTTTCATTCAATTAGGTGGAATTTACTGGTTAATTACCGCATTAATTCATAGTATTGATATTTTCCCGCTTGGGGCGACAACTATTCCTTTGCATCAGGTTGTAAATATGGATTATTTGGTAAAATTGTCGTCAAATGTATTGTTTATGGGATTGCAAATTGCATCTCCAATTCTTCTTGCTACATTGGGACAAGATATTATTCTTGGTGTAATTTCCAAAACAGCTCCACAGGTAAATGTTTTCCAATTAAGTTTCTTATTTAAACCGGTATTGGGTGCAGCTATAATGATTTGGATTTTGCCAATGTTGGTAAACATTGTATCGGATTATTTTTTGTCATTTTCGCAGATAATTTAATATTATGTATTCATTTGAAAAATCTTAAATTTGTTCTGCTTTTATTTGGGATTGAAAAATAAAAAAAATACGTTATAATAAAAGAGCAGAACATTAAAAATTACATACGTGGGGACGTTTTGGATTTGACAGGACGTTCGGTTGAGATAGATTGCGAGTCCGAGCGCTGTTCTCGGTTATCAACGAGCACAACAAATTAAATGCTAACAACGTAATTAAAGCAGACTTCTCTAGAGCACAAGCTTTAGCAGCGTAAGTCGCTAATTATAGCTACTCATAGAGCCCAGCTTGCCGGCTTTATGGGTCCATTATGCAAGACGCAGTGCATTGACGCAATGTAGATGTATCAAGATAACATTGCAAGGTTTAGAGTTTCCTTTAAATAAAACCTAGGGCTGATTTACAGGGTTCTGATTTTTTCCTAAATCGGTTGAGCTAATTAAAATCTACACTCGTAGAAGTTTATTAAGATCCGTTTTGGACAGGGGTTCGATTCCCCTCGTCTCCAGTTTTTTATCCTGAGTATAACAAAAAAGACAAAATAGAAGCTTTGCTGTAAATAAAGTGTAAGTGTGAGATGGGTGCATAATCGCTAAAAGCAAAATATAAAGGCTTTTATGGCAATTTTAATAGAATGAGATGCACTTGCACTAATTGGACTTTATCTGCACTTATTTGTATATTACTTGCACTAAAATTACATCAATTTTAAAATCAAACTCTGAAAGTTAGCAATATATTTACGCTTTAGCAAAGTATATTTTGTGCAAGTAAAAAAGTATTTCCTAATTTGAGATTTGCAAAATTACCTTTGAGATTGAGATGAAAACACTTGACTTCTGTTGAAACAAGAGCGATTAATGTCATTGTAAAAGGTCTTTAAACAAGATTTAAAAGGGTTTTAAATGAACAAATTACATTTACTTCACAAAGCAGAAAAATTATACTGTGTTGAAAATTTAACTCCAGAAATGATTACTGAAAAATTAAATGTTTCACGCAGAACTATTTTTAACTGGAAAAAGAAATACAAATGGGACAATCATATCGTTAAAACAAAAGATTTTTCAAATCAATTCGCTGATGATATTTATAATGTTGGAACAAAACTTCTTACAAAATTAAATGATGATATAGATAACAATAGAATTTTGAATAAACATGAAATTTGTGCTTTAGAAAACGTTATCAAAATTATAAATAAAGAAGAAAAAGAACAAGCAAAAAATTTGGATAATTTTTCACCTAAAAAGAAACCTGCAAAATTCCTATCACCAGATATTATTGAAGAAATTAATAGCAAAATTTTAGGTTGGAATGGTGCATATTAAATTGTGTCGAATTGTCTCTGAGATGGAGATTTGGGACTTGATTTATCTTAAAAGATGAGTGATGAATGTGTATGCAAAGGAAATATTCATGACAAAATTCACACCAGAAAAATCAAAGAAAATCGCACTAGCAAGATTGGATATTGTTCATCAATGGTTAGATTTTAGAAAGAAATCTACAAACAAACTTCAAGCTGATTATGACTTTGTGAATCTACACAACACATCTAATTCTCATCTCTTTGATATTTTAGGGAAAATTAGTCGTGGTAGTCTACACCGCTGGTATTGTATGTTAAATGGAACAGAAGATTATACAAAACTTTTACCACAGTATAAGTATAGCAGTGTCAATGATTATAGAACAGTTTTAACGGATGAAGAAATAAAAATATTCATGGGTTTGCTTTTGCACCCGAATAGGATTTCTATTGGAAAAGCAATTGCACTCACTAAATACAAGTTAAAAGAACAAGGTCAGGATTTTATTCCGGCTGATATTACATTCCGCCGTTATGCAAAGTGGTTTAAAGATAATAATTACGACAAGTGGATTTTAGCTCGTGATGGAGAAAAAGCATTATCAGATAAAGTTGAACCATATATTAAAAGAGATGCAAGTTTATTAGAGGTTGGAGATATTCTTGTCGCTGACGGTCATAAATTGGCATTCAATGTAATTAATCCGTTTACAGGTAAAGCTTCAAGAGCAACATTAGTTGGTTTTCTTGATTGGAAATCAACAGCATTAGTTGGTTATGAAATTATGTTAGAAGAAAACACCCAATGTATAGCAAGTGCATTAAGAAATTCAATTATTAATCTAGATATGATACCCCAAATTGTGTATCAAGATAACGGTAGAGCATTTAGAGCAAAATATTTTACTGACGATAAAGGTTTTACAGAGTTAGGGTTTAATGGACTTTATTCAAAGTTAGGAATAGAAACAGTATTTGCAAGACCATATAACGCTAGAGCAAAAGTTATAGAAAGATTTTTCAAAGAGTTTCAGGAAGGTTTTGAAAAATTATTACCGAGTTATGTCGGAAGTAATATTCAAAATAAACCAGCATATCTAATGAGAAATGAAAAACTCCATACACAATTACATAACGATTTTGTACCAACTTTAGAAGAAACAATAAAAATGATTGATATGTGGTTGAATTTCAAAAATTCTCAACCTTGTCCAAATGCACCAAATAAAACAATCGCAGAAGTTTTAGAAAGAAGAAAAAGACAAAATGTAGATATAAACTTACTTGATGATTTGATGTTAGTAACTGAAGTTAAAACAATACAGAGAAACGGTATCAGATTTTTAAATTGCGATTATTTTGATGAAAGATTATATGGCTTTAAAAGCAAAGTGCTAATTAAATATAACCTTTTTGATTTAACAAGTATCAAGGTTTATACGACAAAAGGAGAATACTTATGTACTGCCCAAAGAGTAACTGAAACTCACCCAATGGCAAAATTATTAGGTTCAGTTACTGATTTTGAAGATTACAAACAGAAAATTGTTAAACAAAGAAAATTGCATAAGAAAACGATAAATGCTGTGAAAGCATATCTTTCAAATGACGAAACAAAATTTTTAGAAACAAAGATGAATGAAGAAACTTCAAAACCTGTTCAAACTGAGTTCAAAGAGCGTTCAAAAGGTGTTCAAAAAATATTCAAGAATAATTCAGAAAAATATGAGTATTTAGTGAAAAACGATCCAAACAGTCCTTGGATAACAGAATTTAAAAGTAGTAAGGAGTACAAATTACTTTATGAGGAAAATTTTTGTTAAAACAACTAACGTCAAAAACTTTATCGGTTTAGTAGAAAATCTTCTAAACAAACCAAAGAATATTCCTAAAATGGGATTAATATATGGCGAACCAGGGTTAGGAAAATCTCAAACAGCACTATGGTTGGCTTGTAAATATGATGCGATATATTTAAGGGCGACAAACTTAATGACAGGGCGATGGTTACTAGAAGAAATCGTAAAAGAAATGGACGAAATTCCAAGATATTTAACGTCGGATAATTTCAATTTAATTGTTCAAAAATTAAAACAAAAACCTCAACTGATTATTGTTGATGAAATAGATTATTTGATGAATAACTTAAAAACAATAGAAATTTTGAGAGATATTCATGATGAAACAAATTGCCCAATAATCTTTGTTGGTATGGGATTGGCACATAAAAAACTAGAGCGATACAAACATCTTTTTGATAGGTTTTCAGAAATCGTAAAGTTTGAAACTTTTGGGGTAAATGATTTGTCACAAATTGTCAGCCAGTTATCAGAAGTTATATTTACCTCAGATGCTGTTGAATATATCCATTCAAAATTTAACAGATTCAGACAAATAGTTCAGTTAATAAACCAAATGGAAACCTTTGCCAAAGACAATAATTTAACAAAAATAACAAAAGAAATTACGGAGCAGATTTTATGAATATTGAAAAATTAGCACGACATTTAAAAGAATTTACTCTTGAGGAAATCGGAATGATTGCAGAATGTGATTGTAAAACAAAGCTTGAACAACTTTTAAACAGTAATAAAATATACTTTGAACAAGGAGTGTATAAATATGTTGAAACTTTTAATCAAGAAAAATATGAGCTTTTTACCATTACTTATAAAGTAAATAAAAATATTTCAACTCAAGCAGCATTTGAAAGATTTTTAAATGATTATGTAAAAAATAATTGCAAACCTGAAACCTATAAACGATATTCTTCAGTTATAAAATATCATTTATTGCCATATTTTAAAAACAAAAATCTTGTTGAAATTTGCAACAATGATATAAAAGAAATTTTTAATGAATATAAATTGAAGAAATTACCACCCAAGACAATTAGAAATAATTTGTCTTTGTTAAATCAAATAATTAAATATTACCAAAATCTCGGAATAATTGATAGAAAATGTGTTTTTCAAGTAAGAAGATTAACTGATAAAAATAAATTTTACATGAACAGAATAATTTTTTAGGTATGAAAATGTCTAAATTGGATAAATTAAAACAGGCAGCACATTTGTATGTTAGGAAAAAGCAACTACTTGATGTAATTGGTACAAAACTTGACATTTCACATATGACTAAGGAATATGATTGGGATAAAAAGAGGTTTGAAAAAGGCAGAGAACAGGAACGTTTTAATCGGGAACTGATGAATTTTGCACAAAAAATTATGGATAAAATCTCAAATGATATTGATAATAATCAACAAACACCACAGTCAAAATTGTATTTACTAATGAATATCTTAAAAAATTTGCCACAGTTGAAATCAAATATAAATTCTCCCAAAATCAAACAGGAAAAGCATAATCAAATACCTATCGATATTGCAAAAATGGTTGAAAGAGATATTTTAGGAATGGAATAATCCTATACTTGCTTGATGTACAAAATATGCGAAAAATTGTATAATTGACTCAATGGAAGAAAAAGATTTAAGTATTTTCAAACGGTTTTGGATTTATCAAAGCGAAAGATTTCCTGTATTTTCCTACGGGTTGATGGTTTTGACATTTGCGTTTTCTGCCATGTCATATTCCAAAATTTTAAGAGGGGACTTTGATTTTTCCATTCTTACTTTGTTAATTGGAGCTATGACATCTTTCGGATATTTCTTTTTGCTAAGAATTTTTGATGAATTTAAAGATGCCAATGATGATGCAAAATATCGCCCATATAGAGCAGTACCCAGAGGATTAGTGTCCTTCAAGGAATTAAAAGGACTTGCTATAATTATAATCGGACTTCAATGTATTCTAAACGCTGTATTTATCCCCAAAATGTTATGGATATGGGGTTTAGTCATAATTTATATGTTTATTATGGCAAAAGAATTTTTTGTACGTGATTGGCTTCGTAAACATCCAATTGCGTATTTAGTTTCACACATGATGATTATGCCTGTAATCGATTTTTACACAACAGGCTTGGATTGGAACAATAACAGTACCAATATCCCGAACGGTTTAATAATTTTCCTTATTGTTACATTCCTAAACGGTGTTGTAATTGAAATCGGTAGAAAAATCAGAGCTAAAGAAGCGGAAGAAGTTGGGGTTGAAACTTATTCTTACCTTTGGGGAGAAAAGGGAGCGACAATTACTTGGCTTTGTGTATTATTTACGACATTTGTTTTTGCTAATGTTGCTTGTTTTTACGCAGGTTTTGGTAAAATGACATTTATATTTTTAGTATTTTTCTTAATTTTCTGTGCAATACCAGCGTTAAAGTTCTTAAAAACAAGAGAACAAAAAATTGCAGCAAAAATCGAAACAATGGCAGGAATCTGGACATTAGGGATGTATTTATCGTTAGGCGGTCTGCCAATGATATGGCATTTTATAGGTGGATAAATGGACGAAAAAATAGTTGGCGGGAAAGCTTATAATCTTGATATTTTAACCAAAAACGGAATTCCCGTTCCCAAATGGTTTGTTGTAACTTCAACCGAAGAGAGCTTTAAAGTTCGTGAGGACAAATTATATGCAGTTCGTTCGTCAGCCGTTGGAGAAGACGGGAGTGGAAATTCCTTTGCGGGACAAATGGAGAGTTTTTTATACGTAAAAGCTGAGGATATAAAAGCAAGAATACAAGATGTCATAAATAGTGCAAATTCCGACAGAATAAGGTTTTATAGAGAGCAAAACGGGTTATCAAATGAAGATATTAAAGTTGGCGTAATTGTTCAAGAAATGATAAATTCAGACATTTCTGGTGTTGCGTTTTCATCAAACCCAATTACAGGAAAACGTGGCGAAATCGTTATTTCAAGTGTTTTCGGGCTTGGGGAAGGACTTGTTTCTGGAGAATTAAACGCTGATACTTATTCTGTTGAAAATGGCAAAATAACAAAAAATATTGCTGAAAAACCTTATAAAATCGTTTTTGATGAAGAAAAAGGCTTTGGTACAAAACAAGTTGAAAACGAAAACTCGTCTACTTCCTCCTTGACCGACAAACAGATTAAAGAAATCGCACAGGAAGTGAAGAAAATTGTTGAGATTTATGGCAAACCTCAAGACATTGAATGGGCTTATGAGAACGGTAAATTATACATTTTGCAAGCTCGTCCAATTACTACATTAGAAAATATTCCAGACAAATCAGAACAGGAAATTATCTGGGATAATTCAAATATAATTGAAAGTTATTCAGGTGTAACAACTCCGCTAACATTTTCATTCATAAAAGATGTTTACACCGAGGTTTATAAGCAATTTCTCTTAATTATGGGAGTTGAGAGAGAAGTAATCGATGAAAACTCCGAGATTTTTCAAATGCTTGGTTTAATTGAGGGCAGAGTTTACTACAATCTTCTCAACTGGTACAGGCTTTTAAAACTTATGCCAGGATACGAAATTAATGCACGCTTTATGGAATCAATGATGGGTGTAAAACAAAAATTAAATCAAGTTCCAAAAGTCAAACAAAGCAAAAAGAATAAATATTTACGCCTTGCAACTCTCATAAAATCTTTGATAGTAAATCTATTTAACCTCCCAAAAGATATTGAAAAATTTTATGAGCATATAAATACAACATTATCGCCATACGAAAACGGGAAACTAGAAGGAAAAACTTCAAATGAACTTGTAGAAATTTACTTCGAGCTTGAATCCAAATTAATGAAAAAATGGCAGGCTCCTTTGGTTAATGATTTTTATGCAATGATTTTTTACGGACTTCTAAAAAAATCTTTATCCAAAATTGACCCGAATGGAACTTTACAAAATGACTTATTGACGGGTGAAACAGGGATAATTTCAACAGAGCCAATAAAAAGAATTAAATTGATTTCAAATAAAATCTGCAACGGTAAAAACGCTGAAAAAGATATCGAAGAATTTATCCAAAAATTCGGGAACCGCTGTATTGGAGAATTAAAGCTCGAAACGATTACCTACAAACAAGATCCGTCACTTTTGAAATTCATTATAAATTCTTACGTAAAGCAGGGTATTATTGACCTTGAAAAAGAACAGATTAGAGAACAAGAAATACGACAAAATGCTGAAAAAATTGTAAAAGAACAAATCAAAAATCCATTTTTCAGTTTTATTCTAAAAAATGCACGATTACGAGTTAAAAATAGAGAAAATCTTCGATTTGAACGCACAAGATTATTTGGTTTGGTGCGAGAGATTTTTCTTGAACTTGGGAAAAATTTTGCTTATGAAAATATTATTGAAAACCAACGAGATATTTTCTATTTGACAAAAGAAGAAATTTTTAATTATGTCTGGGGAACATCTGTTGACGTTGATTTAAAAACTTTAATCAAAAATCGAAAAATTGAATTTCAAAATTTCGAAACCAAACATCCAGCGGACAGATTTTCAACTTATGGAACAGTTTATAAAGCAAATGATTACACCTCAAAAGAAACAAAAACCGCAGGAAAAGGTGATTTATCTGGAATCGGGGCTTGTGCAGGGATAGTAAGGGCAAAAGTCAAAATAGTCAAATCAGTAGTGCAATCTGAAGGCTTAGAAGGCTGTATAATGGTAGCAGAACGAACAGACCCAGGATGGGTTCCGTTGTTTCCGATAAGCAAGGGGATTTTGGTTGAACGAGGAAGTATTTTATCCCATAGTGCAATCGTTGCAAGAGAAATGGGTATTCCCGCAATTGTCGGAATAAATAATCTTCTTTCTACATTAAAAGACGGCGATGAAGTTGAGATGGATGGATCCGCAGGTACAATAAGGATAATTAAAGATGAGCAAGGGCATTGAGACAAGAGCAAAATTTGACAAAATAAGATATGCAAACTGCTGGGAAGACCCTGAACTTTTGCTTGAAGTGTTTAATAATGGCGGTAAATTTATCTCCATAGCATCGGCGGGAGACAATTCCTTCTCTTTATTGACTAAAAATCCAGAACTTGTTTATGCTGTTGATTTAAGTATTCCGCAAATTGCCTGTTCTGAATTAAAGAAATACGCAATTAAATATCTTGATTATGAGAACTTTTTAAAAATTATAGGATTCAAACCTTGCGATAATCGTCTTGAGATTTATAAATCCATTGAGGAAAATTTAAACCTGCAAAGTCGCTATTATTTTGAACATAACCAAGATATAATTAAAAACGGAATAATTCATCAAGGAAAATTTGAACATTATTTTCAACTTTTTGCAAATAAAATTATGCCACTCGTTCATAATCAAAAGAATTTAACAGAGCTTTTCTTACCAAAATCTATTCAGGCACAAAAAATGTTTTACGACAAAACTTGGAACAATTGGCGATTTAAGGCGTTGTTTAAGGTTTTCTTTAATAAGTTTGTTATGGGCAGGCTCGGGCGTGATAAAGAATTTTTCAAATACGTTGATGTTTCAATGATTTCAAAAAACATAAAAGAACGAGCTGATAGAGCATTGAGGGATGTACCAACCTGGAATAATCCGTATGTAAATTACATTTTGCTCAATAATTTTGATTATTCACTTCCACACTACGCTAAAGAAGAAAATTTCAATATAATCAAACAAAATATTGACGCACTAGAAATCAAAACAGGCACAATAAACAATGTTGCAAAAAATTCCAACATGAAATTTGACGGATTTAACTTATCTGATATTTTTGAATATATGGATGAGGATTTATTTAAGGAAGTTTCGCTAGAATTATTATCAAGTGCAAATACTGGTGCAAAATTTTGCTATTGGAACATGATGGTTGATAGACGTATTTCGAAAATTTTACCTCAAAATTTTAAATACGAAAAAGAATTATCAAAAGAACTTTACCTAAAAGACAGGGCTTTTTTCTATAAAGATTTTATTATTGACGAGGTAATAAAAAATGACTGATATAATTTGGGCAAGTATAATTTCAATAATATTTTTATCACTTTTTGTAATTGCAGAATTTTTACGAAAAAAAGGTGCAAAAGCGGAAACAACAAGAAAATTTGTTCACTTTGGTGGAGCTTTTGTTACAATATTTTTCCCGTTTATTTTAACTTCATATTGGACAGTTTTGGCATTGGCAATTGGTTTTGCTTCAATTATGTTCATAACTAAAAAAATCGGCTGGCTGCAATCAGTTCACGGAGTGGAAAGGAAATCGGACGGAGCAATTTATCATCCAATTGCAATTTACACTTGCTTTTTATATTCACAAATTTTAAATCAACCAATGTTCTATGTTATTTCTATATTGATTTTAGCAATATCAGATGCATTAGCAGCACTTGTTGGAAAAAGTTACGGTGCAAATGAATATTTAGTCGAAGTCGGAACAAGAAAAACCATTGAGGGTTCTGTTACGTTCTTTTTGACTTCTTTTTTGATTGTTCATTTGATTTTACTTTTGTCAACGCAAATAGGTAGAGTGGAAAGTGTTTTGATTGCACTTTTAATTTCTATAATCGTAACTATTTTTGAAGGTGTAAGTCTCAAAGGTGCTGATAATTTATTCATTCCATTAGGGACAATGTTTATTTTATCTAAGAATATAACTCCGACAATTGAAGGAATTTCATTTCAAATTTTAGCATTGATTGGATTTTTGGTTGGCTATCTGGTTTTGTTGCTACCTTATAAAAGAATAGGATTTTCTGGAGTTACACTCTTAGGGCTGATAAATTATATTATCTGGGCTCTTTTAGGCAATATTTACGCAATAATTCTTTTTGCATTTTCGTTTATTTGTGCAAAAACAGATTGGATTTTGAATTATGATTGTGAAGAAGCTGATGCATACAGAGTAAGACCAATATTTTATATTTTAACAATTCCTGTTATTTGTGCATTTTTAGGAAAATTTATTGGGCAAAATATAATTTATCCCTTTATAACATCAATAATTTGTGAAGGTATAATAATCAAAACAAAATTATTTAACCAAGATTTGAATAAAGGTTTATGGTTTACATCAATAATTTCAGCACTAGTGTTAGGAGTGAGTTATGTATTTATCTGATAATAAAGAAGAATTTTTAAAATTTCCCAAAATTTTGTATGATGGCGACCCGTTTTATACGACAAAATCAGAGGATGTTTCAGTTTGCAAAAAATTATTTATCGTAAAAGAGGGTGACAAAATTTTAGCAAGAGCTGGGCTTATTTATGCCAATAATCGTGCTCAAATAGGATTTTTTGAAGCCGAAAATAATATTAATGCTGTAAAATTTCTATTTGACGAGATAAAAAATTACACATTGCAAAATGGCTATAACTACTTAATTGGACCAATTAACGGTTCAACATGGAAAAAGTATCGTGTAACTCTGCCATCTGAGAACCCTCCATTTCTTTTAGATAATTACAACAAGCCATATTATGCTGAACTTTTTGAACAATACGGTTTTGAAACTATTGCAAATTACACATCATCAGTTTGCAGAAATTTGGATAGAGATTATTCAAGATTTAATAAATTTGAAAAAATATTTGAGCAAAAGGGTGTGAAAATACGCAAATTTGACCCAAATAATTTTGAAAGGGATATAAGAAAAATTTATGAGGTTTCAATTAAGAGTTTTGTAAATAATTTTCTCTATACTCCGATTGAATTTGAAGAATTTTTCAAAATGTATGAGCCTGTAAAAAGCTTTTTAAACCCTGAATGGGTTTTAATTGCAGAAAATGAACAAAATGATGCCCTTGCATTCATTTTCGGATTTGACAATTTGTATAACAGAAGAGAAAAATCATTGATTATAAAAACGCTTGCACAGATTCCAGATTACAAATACCGTGGTATCGGATCATATTTAACCGAATATATGCACAAAAAAGCCAAAGATGCTGAATATGACAATATAATCCATGCACTTATGCACGAAAATAATGTGTCTGCAAACATATTATCAGGTGAACTTTATCACGAATACAAACTTTATGGAGTTAAAATATGATAAATAATATCGTAGAAATCTTATTCGAAAACGCTGAAAAACATCCTGAAAAACTCGCCATTATACATAAAAAAGAAAAAGTTACGTATAAGAAATTGGCACAAGATGTCAAAGAATATGCACAGTATTTTTTGTCAAAAGGAATAAAAAAAGGAGACAATGTTTTGATTTTTGTTCCAATGACAATTGAACTTTATAAGATTTTGTCTGCGATTTTTTATATTGGAGCAACGGCTGTTTTTGTCGATGCTTGGGCGGATAAAAACAGACTTGACCAAGCTTTAACTATTGTTCCATGCAAAGCATTTATTGCTTGCCCCAAAGCATTCATATTGAAACTTATTAGCAAAAAAGTACGTGATGTTGGGATAAATATAATTTCAGGAAAAATCCGTAAAACCAAAAAGAATATTGAGATTGAACCCGCAACATCTGATACAACAGCACTAATTACTTTTACAACAGGTTCAACTGGTTTACCAAAAGCTGCAAAAAGGACACACGAATTTTTACTTGAACAGCATTATGTCTTAAAAAAACACCTTGCTCCTCAAGAAAATGATGTAGATTTAGCAAGTTTACCAGTCTTTGTTTTGCATAATCTTGCTTGCGGAACAACTTCTGTCATCCCAGATTTTAATCCTCAAAAACCTGCGGATATAAACCCTAAAAAAATTTCAAACGATATAAAAAATAATAAAGTAACGACTTCTGTCGGCTCTCCTCGGTTTTATGAAAAGCTTGCTGATTTTGGAGAAATCAATGGATTAAAAAGGATTTTTACAGGCGGGGCTCCTGTTTTTCCTAAATCTGCTAAACTTTTACAAGAGAAATTTATTAATTGTAATGTTGAAATAGTTTATGGCTCAACAGAAGCTGAACCAATTGCATCAATTTCAACTCGAGAGCTTTTAGATTTTAAAGGTGATGTCAAAGACGGACTTTATGTAGGAAAACCAATTGACGACATAAACATAAAAATTATAAAGCCATCAGATAAAGTGATAGAAGATTTTGAAAGTATGTGGCTGCCCACTGGCGAGATTGGGGAAATTTGTGTCGAAGGCAAACACGTTTTAAAAGAATATTATAACAGCGAAAAAGCTCAAAATTTTGCGAAAATTCACTACAATATGCAAGTATGGCACAGAACAGGCGATGCAGGGTATCTTGATAATGACGGGAATTTATTTTTAATGGGCAGGGTAAAAAATCGCTTTGAACATAAAGGTAAAGAAGTTTATGTTTTCCCTATTGAAAACGCTCTTCTGGAAATTGACGGAATTGAAATAGGTACGGTGCTAAAATTAGATAAAGAAATAATAATTGCAATAGAAACCAAAATTCCGCAAGGAAAAATAGAGCAGGAATTAAGAAATAAAAACTTTGAATTTGATAAAGTTGTAATTACAAAAATTCCACGAGATCCAAGACATAATTCAAAAATTGATTACGATAAGCTAAAAAAAATCCTCTCTTAATGAGAGGATTTTTTTATAAACTTTCATACCATTCTTTAAGGTCTTTACGTTTAACTTTACGGGTTGAGGTTTTCGGAAGTTCATCACGATGAAGAACAACAACTGTCGGAACTTTATATGGTGCAAGGTTAGATTCTGACAACTTTTTAACCTCTTCTTCTAATAATTTTTGAATTTCTTCATTCGATTTTTTTTGCAAATCGTCAGCTGGGCAGATAATCGCACCGACTTCTTCCGTACCAGCCTTATTGCCAGATTTTATAATCAAAGACATAACACAGACTTCTTTTATAAGTTTTGAAGTTTCTAAAATCGCCTCAACTTCTTCAGGGAAGATTTTCTTTCCTCCACCAAGGACTATCATATTTTTAATTCTTCCTGTAATTTTTATAAAACCGTCTTTATCGATTTCACCAATGTCACCAGTGTGGAACCAGCCATCTTCATCAATCACTTCTTTAGTCATCTCAGGTTTGTTATAGTACCCTTGCATTACATTAGGACCAGTGGCTAAAATTTCACCATTATCAGCTATTTTAACCATAACAGAAGGTAATGCCTGCCCAACAGTACCGATTTTTGAATGACCGTAACGATTTGTAGAAATTGTCGGAGACGTTTCCGTCAAACCGTACCCTTGGAATACAGGAACACCAATCCTTTCAAAGAATTCTGCCACATTATCTTCTAATGGAGCTCCTCCGCAAATAAAACATTCTAACTTACCACCCAATCCATCGATAACCGATTTAAACATCAAACGGCGAAGTTTACGAGGAGCAAATTTTGCAAGTCCATAGAGAATTTTAAATGCTTTTTGTGCACTTTCAGGCTGCTTTTTAATCTGTTTATCAATAGAATTTTTAAGCATTTTTGCT
This sequence comes from uncultured Candidatus Melainabacteria bacterium, assembly GCA_934717855.1. Classification (GTDB taxonomy): domain Bacteria; phylum Cyanobacteriota; class Vampirovibrionia; order Gastranaerophilales; family Gastranaerophilaceae; genus Stercorousia. Next base: position 4,446 of record CAKUZI010000004.1, on the reverse strand, counting down.
ACAAGCGGAACCACAATCATATTTGTAATTCCTTTTTCTTTCATCGTTGAGGTCAATTCTTTCGGATTTAAAGACTTGATATAAACAACTTTTGCACCCATATAAAGCATTCCGAAAAATCCACAATCAAGCTCCAACAAATGATTTAAAGGCAAAATAGAAAGCAAAGTATTATCATTAGTTAGCTTGAACATATATTCAAAATCTCTTAGCTGCGAATATATATTCCCAAAACTAATCATTACACCTTTCGGATTTCCAGTAGTTCCTGATGTATAGACAATCAGAGCTGTTTCATCCAATGTTCTTGGTCTGCCCAAATTTTTATCAATATCCGCCTCAAGTGTTGAGATTAATGGGCAATTTTCATTAGTTTGTTCATTCTCATCATCCAAAACAAAAATATGCTCAATGGATGGTACATTATTTTTAACTTCGATTGCGTGTTCCAAGTAATGGCTTGAGCATAGCAAAATTCGAGGATTACAATCGCTTAGAATATGTGTATGCTCTGGAACTGTTAATTTAACATCCAATGGAACTGTTATTGCTCCTGTTTGAATTGACCCAAACATCCCAATTGAAAATTCGGGACGTGATTCACAAATTATAGCAATTCTTTCACCTCGCTGAACTCCAACAGTTTCTATTAAATAGTTCGCAAATTTCTTTGCTTTTCTTGAAATTTCGATGTAACTTAATTCTTCATATCCGTCTTTGGTCTTGAGCGTTAAAGCCTTAACTTGTCCGTAAATATCTCCTTTTTCCTGCATTAAATCAAGGAAATTTGAATGAAGTTTATGGTCGATTTTGTAGAATTGACGACGTTCCAAAGATTTTTTCATGAAGTTGACACGTTTTTGCAATTCATGTGCAATATCTTTTTCATCTTTATCAAAATCTGTAATTGGTTGTCCGAATTGAATAACAATTTCATTAAACAATTTTGGCAATTTACGAGTTCTACCCCATGATTCAAAACCACCTTTTATCGCAAACGGAATAATCGGAGAATTTGTTGCTTTTGCCATTAAACCTACGCCACGGTTAAATTTACAAAGCTCACCGTCAGGAGTAAATTTACCTTCCGGAAATATAATCACCGCTTCGCCTGAGTTTAATTTTTGATTTGCCGCATCTATCGCTTCTAAACCTCTACCAAATTTTAAAGGTAAAACATTATAATACTTTAATAAATGTCTTATAATAGGAACTTTAAACGCCGCAGGCCCTGTCACAAACCATAGTTGACGATTCGTCGCCATTTGTATTATAAACGGATCAAGATGTCCTGTATGGTTACCTGCTAATATACATTTACCCCTGCGAGGAATATTTTCAGCTCCTTCAATTCTATACCTAAATAAAAGTAAGAAAATATGTCCCAAAGTAGCCTTGAGCAAGAAATATCTGAACGATTTGTCAAATACAAGAATTAAAGCCGCCAAAACAAACGAGATAACTGCAATTCCCCTAAATACATTTAACGGATTGATAAATCCTACAATATGAGCAACAATTGCTGTTCCAATTAAAAAACTCAAGGTGCTTGCTGTTAAATTTAAACCAAAAATTTTACCACGAACTCTGTCAGGAGTGATTTTCTGCAAAATAGTATCTAACATTACAATTACAACCGCATCTGCCATTCCAATAGGGATAAGCCACATCCAAGCACTTTCCATTGTTTTACAAAGAGGAGCTGTAATAAGAGCCAAACATAATACGCTAAAACCACTTGCAAATAAGTGCGGGATTCTCATTATTCTTGCAAAATAAATAGTCGCTCCCATACCTGCAACTATACCTATCCCCAAAAGAGTTCTTAAATAAGTTAAATCGGAAAAACTTAACCCATAGTAATCTGTTATCAAGGCATTTAAACCGTTTGAAAACACTGCAACGATAAATTGCAGACAAATAGTTAAACCAACCAAGTATAATGCTTTTTTATGTTTTTTCAAGTAGTTCAACGCAACAATCATATCGTTTGTTTTTTCTTTTTTTACAAAATAATTTTGAGGGATTAGGAATTTAATAAATGCGGTCAATATTGAAGCAATTAAATACATAGTGGCAACAACTAAAAAAGCCTGAAGGTTTCCAAAAGTTATCAAATAATTTGCAGCAAAAGCACCAAATAATAATGCAATTGCACCAATTGAAGAGGTTAAAGCATTTGCAAATTTTAACTGCTCGCTTTTAACAACATTTGTAACGGCTGACATTTTTGCAGGATAGAAAAATGCTGCCCCTGTTCCCAACACAAATGCAAAAATATAAATTAAATTTTGGGATAATTTAGGGGCTAAAAAAATTATAGCACCGACGGTTATCGCCCTAAATAAACAACTTGTAGAAAGAATAGCTTTTCTTGAGAATCGGTCGCAAAGGGCACCAGAAAACGGACTTAATAAAAATTGTGGCAACAGAAAAACAAAAAACATTACCGCAATTGATTTTCCTGCACTTCCAGACATCTGTAATAAAATTGCCACAAGCAAAAACTGTACAATTGCATCCGCAAAATGCGAAAATACCTGACCTAAAAACAATTTATCAAATTCTAAATTTGCTAATGGTCCAAACTTTTTCTTAATCCCGTCCATTCACTCTCCCTCATTACTCTTGTACTTTCTAATTTTATATTATATGTACTAAATAAACAATCTTTTATTGTATCTTAATAAAAAGGAGATTTATATGAACAATATTTAATTTACAAGGACTTGATACTGATGGTAATAAAAAAGAACATTCTTTAAGTGATTTCAAAGGACAAAAAATTATCTTATATTTTTATCCGAAAGATAATACATCCGGTTGCACTCAGGAAGCCTGCTATTTTAGAGATAACATAAACCGTTTAACGAGCTATAGTTCAACAATCGGGCAATATATGTATTATGAACTAAAACTATATTTAGAACTACACCGAATTTTATATCAATTAGAGGAATTAAAAGACAAAATTTATAAAATAAAACAAAAAATTGAAATTAATAGAGATTTAAGATTAGATACTCGTGAATTAACTAAAATGCTAAGTATATTATATGAGGCTCATTTTTATTATTATAGTTCTTTTTGTGAAGAATTGGATTCAGCTATACATTAACTGTATTAAAAGCAACAGGAGCAATAAAATAATACAATCTCCATCTTATATTAATTATATCTTGTTCTGTATGTTAAATTACAACGAGAACCACAAAGCGTGAGCTTTGTCTAGGTTCGAACGACTCAAGACAGTCCCACTGAGCCCAAAATAAATGAAGTCAGAAATGGCTTCTTTTTTTTGTGGGACGATATAGGTTTTCAGGTTTACATTTTCATGACAGTTTGGATGTTTTTTATTGGTTATAATACCGAGTTATTAAATAATTCTTATAGGTACTACTAAATCCAACAAAACACCTGTTGTAATGTTTGCTCTTTTTTACTGATATAACCATTTACTTAAATTATTGTCAATAAATTTTTACAAATTATTGTCAATATATCTTGACACATATCTAGGTGTCGTTTATACTGTTAATGGAGGTATTACTATGCCTAGAAGTGTTTTAAAAAAACTTCGCGAAGAAGCAAAATTATCACAAGATGAACTAGCCAAAAAGATAGGGGTTTCAAGACAATCATATATTAAATATGAAAATATTGAATCTAAACCTACACTTGAAGTTGTCAAGAAATTAGCAAAATTTTTTGATGTTGATTATGCATGCATAATTGATAATAAAATGCCAACAAAATATTCATACAATATTGTTGGTAAAAAGCATAGCGAAGAAAATACAAATGATATAAGAATTAATATTCCAATAGAAAATATAGAAAAATTTAAACAAGTATTTTTGTATATATTGAAAAAAGTTGGAGCAAAACCAAATGTTGGGCAAACAGTTTTGTATAAATTACTTTATTTTATAGATTTTGATTACTATGAATTATTTGAAACTCAACTTATGGGTTTGAAATATATTAAAAATACTTTTGGTCCAACACCTATTGATTTTGCAAAACTAACAAAAGAAATGGAAAAAGCAGGTGAAATTGAAGAAATAAAAACTAAAAGATTTTCTCACGATATGACTAAATATCTGCCATTGATAGATCCGGATTTGAGCTTATTATCTGCACAAGAACTTGCTCATATTGATAAAATTCTTGAAAAGCATTCTGATAAAAGTGCTAAAGAATTATCAGATTTTTCTCATAAAGATGTTCCATGGATAGGAGCAGATGATAAGACTCAAATTGATTATGAAGCTGTATTCTATAGAAATGAGGATACATCAGTAAGGGAGTATGATGACGAAGACGATTAATTATTCTTCCATATTAGAGTTTGAAAAAGATTTCAAAAAATTAGAAAAACGGTATAGAACTCTAAATGATGATTTTGAAAATATGAAAAGGAACTTGCTCGAAGTTCACTATATA
>CAKUZI010000003.1 GCA_934717855.1 uncultured Candidatus Melainabacteria bacterium | reverse complement strand
ATTTCATTTCTCAATTTATTTCTAATGGCATTAACATTTTTTCGTCCGTCATCAATATTCAAATAACCGGCAAGATAATCCACATTCCAAGCCGGATTTTCTCTTGTGTAATTGTGGGATGCACCATCCTGTCTATAAGGATAATTCATTGCCGGAATATTGTCATGCGAACCAATTAAGTACCAATCACCTTTTCGAGTTGTTTTTGTTGCGTCTTGAGCTCGCGCCCAATCAAGATTTATAATTTTTGGCAAATTTAATTGATTTTCATAAATTTCTTTAAAACGAGGTGGATACGAACACAAATCTTCCCACACAGGCATATCTGGTGTTATATTATGTTTCTTTAGTGCAGGTAGGACCAATTTAGTCAACAACTTTGGATAATCCCAATATTTATCATATTCTTGACCATTTTTGTCGATTAATTGAGAAAGATATTTTTCTACATACCCATTTTTCTCATCTCCATTCGCCCAAAACTCATTAGAAGACGCGTGTTTTGACAAAAGATAAGGTTCTATTAAACCCATTGCGTGATCAATTCTAATATTTTCATTAAACTCAAGCGCATATTCAATTTTTTCTTTCAAAAATTCTCCGCCCGAATTTAATTCATACTTATCATTTTTAAATATTTTTTTAGGATCAATAACAGGAATATGCCATCTTTGAGATTTTGCATTATATTCTCTTGCACCCATCTCCCAGTCATCTAAAAAAGCATCTTTATAACGCCATCTGTCCATTTGAGAACACCCGACAAGTAAATCATTATAATATTTAAAACCGTGTTTATCGCGCCATTCTTTATTTTCTTTTATCTGCTTTGTTGCAATAAACTGCTCAAACTTGTGTTGCCCAATTTCATTTTTATTAATTTTTCTTATTTCATTATAACGGTTAATCGCATCAAAATCCCCGTCATTCATTCTTATAATCAAGTTTTCATCTAAATCATTGCACCAATCATCAATTTTGTCAGTATTATAATATTTTGCAAGAACTTTAAAAACACCTTCATCCGTCAACCGTTTGTTGTTACGGGCTAAAAACTCTTGATACTCTTTTCCCAAAGCAATCGCTTGCGGTTGACCTTTTGCTAAATTTGCTTTGAAATTTTTATAACTTTCAGAAAGAGCTTTATTGTACGTCTTTGAGGCTTGATTAAAATCTGTTAAATCATAATCCTTTCCCATGCTATCAGGAATTTCTGTTACATCTTCATAAGTTTCTTTTGATAAAATTTTTCCATATTTATCTGTTGTCAAATCTTCCAAATCAATAAATAACCTATTTTTAGCAAAAGCAGACGAATTGTAAGGAGACGATTTTACTTCTCCGTCTTTAAACTCTAATTCCCCGCCAGGACCTAACTGGTTTCCATTAAAACCGTATAAAGACAAAAATTTAATATATTCTTTTGAAGCTTTCCCATAAGGGCTTCCAATATAAGTATTTCTATTCATTGCAGGGAAACAAGAGCCATGAGTAATCGCAACTCTCTCTTTTGCACCTATAGCCTCATATGCCTCATTACAAACAGCCCTCAATTCCGGTTCTTCTTCCGGACGAGGCTTTCTCGTAAACGGTATTTGATTGTTTATCCCTAACACGCGCATGGTATAAATTTTAAAACTCGTGAATAAAAATTTTTGCTATATTTCCGCAATAATTTCAACTTTTGCGTTACAGCCGATTTCTTCATGTGACAAAACCACTATATTATTTAAATAATTACTCAACAAAGTAAATATTAAATGTCTTAATTCCAATGGTACAAAAAGTTTTGGCGAGTCAATCTCAAGTTGTTTAGCTTGTTTTGTAACTTTTTCAGCCAATTTTTCTGCAAAACCTGCATCTATTCGAATTATTGCATCATCATCTTCTTCAAAGCTAGGAGTTAGTTTATCCAAAGTTTTTTCAGAAATTTCAAACGCTTGAATAACGCCATCATCATTTACATATTTTCTGCTAATCTGACGTGACAAAGTCAATCTTATTTTCTTTATCAAGTCAGCTTTTGTACAATCTTCTGCAAAATCATTAATTTTTTCAAAGATATTTATAATATCTTTAATTGAAATTTCTTCCCTAATCAAGCTTGTTAAAACAAATCTCAAATCAGAAAGCGAAATAAAATCTGGAACTACATTGGTAACCAAAAACTCATTTGTTTTGCTCACAACATCAATATATTTGTCTAGTTCTGCGTAATCAAGTAAATCATCAACATATTTAATTGCACAAAATTCCAAAGCTTTTGCAATATATTCAGAACCTGAAATTCCACTTTGCCAGAAATCTTTTGTTAAATCTTTTTCAATCCAAAGAACTTTTTTGCCAGTTATTTTATCTATTCCAGAAATAGAGTCTTTAATTTTTTTATCTAAATGCAATTCATCTGCATAAAACATCAAATAATTCGGATAAACCGGTGCTGTAAAAACATCTATTCCGCGAATTTTGATAGAAAACTCATAAGGATTTAAGTTTTCATCATCTTGAAAAACTATTTTCGGAATAACATAACCAAGATTTTCTGTTAATTTTAGTCTTGTTTTTACAGTCTCAGCAACAAGTTCTTCTTCATCAATTTCGCTATCAGGATCAATATAACCAAGAATTTCTTCACTCAAATTGATTGATAATTTTTCTTCTTTCAATTTTGAATACATTGCATCCGGTGAAGTAGCCTTTGCAAGTTGAACTTTCAAATCTTCAAGTTCTCTCAAACCCGCAGAAATCTTATCATTTAATTTTTTTCTGCTTATTGATGCCGGCGCTTCAACATCAAGTTCTTTTTTAACTTTTGCAATTTTAGCCTTTTGATCTTTAATTTTACTCTGAATATCAAGACAAACTTCATAAGGAGATTGTTCTGTAGAAAGCATCTTTTCCATCTGACTTTTGAATGTAGAAATGTTTATTGTATCTGCGTTAATGTCATTTGAGGAGGTATCAGACTCTCGCATAAAAATACAGTTGCACAAAATTTGTCCGTCTTCACCCTCAACCTCTTGCATGCTGTACAATTCCCAATTATTCATTGACATTTCATTCAGCAAATTTTGAAGTTCTTGAGTGTTATCGCTTGCACAAGTTTTAATTACATACTGCATTTTTTTGTTAAACATTCTTACCTCTTATTTTTGTCTTTTTCAATTAAGATTTTCAAAGCTTCTACTGCTGTTTTGATAGCCACATCAGTATCATGAACTACAGGATTTTCTAGCCCTAGTTTTTCTCTTTCCTGATTTGCAACAACCAAAAATACAGAACCAACTTTAACTCTTAAGAAGCTTCCTACAATAAATAAAGCTGCAGATTCCATTTCAGAAGCCAAACACCCCATCTTTTTCCAAGCTTCCCATTTGTTAATCAATTCGTAGTTTACCGGCATCTTTTCAGGACTATGCTGACCATAGAAAGAATCTTTACACTGAACAACACCTGTATGATATTCGTGACCAAGTTTTTCAGATGCTTGAATAATTGCATTAACAACATCCAAATTAGCTACAGCCGGAAACTCAATCGGAGCATACTCTTTAGTAGTTCCTTCCATACGAATTGCACCTGTCGCAACAACAATATCTCCGCCTTTTACTTCTGTTTGAATTCCACCGCAAGTTCCGACTCTTATAAATGTTTTTGCTCCAACATTAACAAGTTCTTCTAATGCAATAGAAGCAGACGGGCCACCAATCCCAGTAGATGTAACACTAACTTTTACACCGTTTAAAAATCCTGTGTAAGTCGTATATTCTCTTCTATCTGCAACAAGTTTAGCGTCGTCAAAGTATTCGGCAATTTTAGCGCAACGTTTAGGATCTCCGGGAAGAATTACATATTCCCCAACATCGCCAACATTCAAACCGATATGATATTGTTCTCCGTGTTCAGAATATTTCATAATTGCTCCTTAATTAAAAATTACCGCTTTTCAATTTTTGAATAACCAAGTCAGAAATATCTACACCACCAACAAAAATTACTCTGTAATCAACGATTGCATCAAGTCTTTGTTCAACCAAAACTTGTTTTGTTGCTGCTTGGATTTTGTTGTAAATTTGTTCTTCTTTATCAGATTTCAATCTCATGTAAGCATCTTGTTTTAGCTTGAATTCTCTTGCTGTTTGATCTTCAAAGTTTTGTTTTTTCAAAGGTGTATCAAGAGCTTTATATTGTTTTTCTTTATCAACCATATATTGTTGCATTTCCAAAGCTTTTGCATCAATTTCTTTTACTGCTTGTTGAGCAAAAGGAAAAGCTTCTTGAACTTTTTGATAATCAATATAGCCGACACCTGCTGCGTTTGCCTGATTTCCAAGAGCTAAAAGTAAACCTGCAGCCATTAACAAACCTGCTAATTTAATTCTTTTCATTTTATACCTCCAATATTAATACATTATATCGCCTACACCAAAAGTAAAGTAACCGTTTTTGTTACCGTTACTACCCGGATTTGTAATTGGAATACCGTAATCGATAGACAATGGTCCCATACCCGGAACATAAAGCTTCAAGCCGACACCGGCGGACACTGCATAAAGCGGTCTGTCGTATATTGTATCCGTAATGGTAGGACCGAAAACTTTACCTGCATCAGCCCAAACCGTAAATCTCAAATTGTTTAAGAAATTAATTCTTGTTCTATCCAAAAATGGAATAGGAGTTGCAAATTCTGCACTACCCATAATAAATGCATCACCGGTACCAACACCACTCATCTTGAAACCTCTGATAGTGTAAGGCCCACCTAAACGATAAGCCATAACTTCCGGCATATTATCACCATGGATTTTTCCACCACCTTTAGCCGTAAATGACAAAGATGACTTTTTACCAACCGGGATATATTGTTTAACCATACCGGTCAACTTACCATGAGTTTTATCAAATCCATCTAATCCAAATTCTTCATCAAACCTTAAACTTGCCATAGTACCTTTTCTGGTAACTGTAGCACTGTCTCTTGTATCATACAAAAGTGCCGGACTTAAAGATAAGAACAATCCGCCATCCAACTGTCTTGCACGTTCTGAAATCGGGATATTGTATCTTGAATACATGCCGGCAATTTTATTTCCGTCACCTTCTGATACATTAATATTTTCAACTCCTAAAGAGAATGTACCAGTAACTCGTTTATTAAACTTCATACGGTGAGCTACAGTAGCTTCTGCTCCAATTCTTCTTTCTATCGCAAGAGGAACTTGGTAAGAACCAAAATCTCTGTAGAAAATTTTGCTCATCAAAGATGTATCTGCATTGTAAAAATATGGTTTAAAATAGCTCAATTCAGCTTGCAAATTCATACGACGTTTGATAGAGGAGTCATTCAAGATAACACCTGTACCAGCAATACCATTAAGGGAAATTCTTTCATTTCTTCCCATAAAGTTGTTATCTGCAATACCTACAGACCCAAAAACACCGGTAACAGAGTCAATACCACCACCAACGGAAATACTTGCGGTTCTTTGTTCTTCAATATTAATAGTAATATCGTATTTATCAGGTTCGTCAGTCGGTTCAATTTCTCTTGTTACATCTTTGAAAGCCTGTGTCGCATACAAGCGAATTAAATCTTCCTTTAACAAGTTTTCATTATAAACCTGCCCCGGCTCTGTTAAAACATTTCTTTCGATAACATAATCTTTTGTTTTTTCATTACCAGAAATCAAAATTCTGTTAATTTTACCCTCTTTAATGTTGATATTAACAGTACCATCCGGATCATCCGAAACAGATTCAATTCTCGCTAAAATATAACCTTTTGCACTGTAACAATCTTGAATTTTTGCAATAGCCTCATTCAAATCGCCAATATTTTGAGGTTTCCCTTTCATAGGTAGAAGATATGACAAAATTTCATCCGTAGAAATAACTGTATTTCCCTCAATTGTAAAATCAGTTACAGGAGCATTTTCTGTCACAACAATTTTTAAGGTTATAGTACCATCTGAATTATTTACAGGGATTGCACGCATATTTTCTGTAAAATATCCCATCCCGTAAATAGCTTTAAGATCTCGTTGAACAAGCTCTCTACTATAGGTATCTCCGGCTTGAAGTTTCATTTGTTGTAATAGCAAAGATTTGTCTATAACATTATTCCCAACAAACTCAATGTTTTTAATTTTTCTTTTTTCGGTAGAACTTGTAGTACTAACAGAAGCTGAAGTCATCGGAGCAGAATCGTATGAAGTTTGAGTTGCTGTCGGAGTTTGAAGCTCACCCTCATTTGTGTCATCCCAAAAACCGCCCTTTGCAAAACTTTGTAATGGGCATGTTATAACCAACAACAGGGATATTAAAAATATATATTTTTTATTATTCAAAAAATCTCTACCTTAAAAACTTCAAACTAACTATCCTAAAAATATTATAACATAAATTTAAAAAAGTGAAATATGTAAATTACAATAAACATCTTTTATATATATCATTTTTGTTTAACTTATATAATTCAGCTAAAATTACCGATATATCTTTATCTTTAAACCCTTTCTTTTTCAGAACAGCGATTTTTTCATCGATGTCAATGTCGTTACAATTCAAATTTTCTCTAAAAACAAGTCCTACGATTTCACCTTTCAAAACATTGTTTTTAAAATATTCAATAACTTTTTCCGTATCATCTATAACAATTTCTTCAAAAACCTTTGTTAATTCTCTACCTATTGCAACTTTTGAATTTGGACGAACTTCTTTAATAATTTCCAATGTATTCAAAATTCTGTTTGGGGAATCATAAAATGCCATATCCGTTGTTTTATAAATTTTTAAAAGATTTTCTATTTGTGATTTTGTCTTTGGCAAAAATCCAACAAACGCAAAATCTTCTCCCTCTCTTGGAACTTGCGACAAAAATGTAGCAACTGCATTAGCTCCGGCAAGAGAAGTTACAGAATAACCGTTTTGTCGTAATTCTTTTACAATCACAGCCCCTGGATCACAAAACAATGGAGTTCCGGCATCTGAAACAAGCGCAATTTTTTTACCGCTATTCAACAATTCAAGAAAATAGTCTACGCGCTCTTTCTCGTTAAATTTATGATATGAGACACACTTTGTCCTTATATCGTAATGATTAAGAAGTTTTTGGGTTACTCTCATGTCTTCGCAGGCAATTATATCAACATTTTTTAATGTTTCGATTGCTCGCAAAGTTATATCCCCCAAATTTCCAATTGGAGTTGGAACTATGTAAAAATCGTATTCTTTCATAGCTTAATTATACATTAAACATCTTTTTAAAGAAATGATTTTTTACTAAGTGCTAAACATTGTGAATACTTTTTCTACATTCTTACTAATCAAGTTTTTTACCGTATCATACTCTGTAGTCAACGCAGACAATTCAGTATCAATATTTTTCATCTTTAGTTCAAGAGTTTGTTCTTTATAATTCAATTTTGATTTTTTAAGGTTATATTCTGCTTCAGCTTGAGCTATTGCATCATCATCTGTAACTTCTGCAATATGCGCCGTTGAAGTATAATGTCCTTGATAGAAATAACCATCAGTATTCAGCATTGAAACAAATAATTGACCGTTTTTCAATGCATGAGACAAATAACTTTGGTCTGTAACTTTTTCTCTAATTGTTTCATCTGTACAAGCACCATTCATACATAATTGGTTATATAACATATTATAAAAATCAGCATTTAATGCATCTTGTCGAACAATTCCAGTCTCATTTTTCAATGCAAAGCTATATGTCAAATCATCTGTTACATATTTGCTGTTTTTGGTAGATTCTTTATCTACACTAAAACCAGAATCGTAACCGTCAAGAGCTATTGCAAAATTTGTCAAGAATGATTTTAACATATTTGTTAAACTTACAGATGAATATTTATCACCTGATGAAGCTATTCCATTTGTTTCATTTGCACCGGAAATTGTGTTTGAAACACGTTTTCCGTTACCACCGAATGGGAGAACAGATTTCGCATAATTTGTATTCAATTGTAACAATGAAAATTGATATGCTTGAGTTAACGCTGTTGAAGTTTGATCACTAACGTTCAAGCCTTTAACATTTGTACCTGAAGCCCCCATACCTAACAATTTTGCCATTGCTTCTAATACGGCAATAGATTTTGTAGACATTGTTTTAGCATCCATTACACCTGTCAATGTGTATTTTCCACTCAAAAAGTCTCCAAGAGTTAATTTTTTTATTTCGTCATAACCTAAAGCCTGACCATTTTTGGAAACAATTAATTTTCCACTATCTTCTTTGTCGTTAGGAGTTGTTGTTGTACAGAATGTCTTTTCAAAACTTCCATCCGGAACTGTAACTTTTCCATCTGAATCAACTGTATAGTCCATAAACAAATAAGCAATATTTAATCCATAAACAGGATCATCCTTTTTGAACGTAATTGAATTGTTGTTTTTAGTATAAACCTTAGATGTTGTACTAATTCCATTAGTGCCAGCAATTGCTCCATCCTTAGTGTCGGCATTATATGTTGCAGTTTTCATGTAATTTATAAATTGGTTGGTAGACATTATTCCTGCAATTGTTTTATCAAGAATTTCACCGCCAAGTCCGGCTTTTGAAGAATAACCACCATCTCCTAAGTTTTTGACAGAATCAATTACAGAAGAATCTGCCATATTTTGAACCCCTAATTGGTATAAAAATGCATTACGAGAACCATCATTTGTAGAATCTGACTTCCCTACATAGAAAGTACCGTTTGGAGAACCGTCTGAATTTATAACGTTTGCAGCGACTGCAGCTTTAAACATACTATTGTCCAAAACAATTCTACCTTTTGTATCCGTAATTAAATAAGGATCATATTCGTTTAATGCAGATGGAGTCATTAGCAATCCATAAGACAAGTTATAAATATCACCGGTACCATCACACTTGTTATCTGCATCCCAAACAAGCTTAGTTGCGCTCAAAGAATCTTGATAATCCTGAGCAGCCGCTTGTTGTTCACGGGTAACAGAAAGTTTTTGCTGTGCAATTTGCATTGATTCAAATTCACAGTTCATCTTTCTTGATGTTATGGCTAAAAATCTTGCTTGTGAAGCTGCCAATCCCATTTTAGTACCGATTTCCTTTCAATTTGTCTTAGTAACTTACATGTCTTTACTCTTAACTACTGCATTTTTAATTAGAAACTTTAAAACATGAACAATTTTGTTACATTTTTGTAACAAACGATATTTTTGAATTTATCCATTAAAACATATTTTTATGTATAATTTTTTTATGGAAGCCCAAAAACTTATCAAATATTTTAAATCAATTGGTTTAACAGTCCACACAGGTACAAAAGCTCGTGGTCATCAGGGATTTTTTTTGAATAATAGGATTGATATTTCAAAAAATATTTCTGAAAACAGACTAGTTCCAACTCTTTTACACGAATTTACGCATTATATTCACTCAAAGCTGGAACCTGATATGAATAAAACCGGCGGTACATTAGAAATTATTTTTAAATCTAACAATCCAATTTATCAAGAAGAGCTTATAAAAGTTACAAATTTTGTAGACAACAACTCTCTTTGCATAAGGCTATATGAGCACAAAGACAGAGTGAAACAAAAAATCAAAGAACAAGAAACTATTATAAAAAATTATTATCCCAAATTTCAGCGCTCTAAAAAATTTAAAGAATTTGATCGCTACATAAAACGCTCCAATGCTCGCTACTTATTAAAATACGACAGAGTTCGTTTAATTGAAGGTGGATTTTTCAAAAAATCAACAAAACTTTTTTCAATTGATAATATTGAAAAAGATTTTACAGACATGCCAACCGCTTTTGTCGCTTATATAAGGCTTCATTCTTATCAAAAAAAACAATCCCGAATTTCTGCAAGAATTAACAAATATAAAAAGTATTATGAAAAACCTTGCGAATTATTTGCAAGATTAGTTGAGGGACTTTACCTTGATAAAGAATGGGTTGAAGCAATAGCACCAAACGTAACAAAACAGTTTTATGATTTGTTGAAAGATGGTTATTACATGGAATTAAAAGTTGTGTTAAAGGAATTATTCGATTACTAAGAAACTAAGGATGTATCTGGATAAATCCACCCCTCTCTCTAGCTCTCTCCCTTGGAGAGAGGACTTTAAGCAGATTTAACCTCTCCGGGGGAAGAGGTCGGAAGTCGTTTGCGAACGGATGTGAGCATTACGAATGCGGGAGAGGGGTAATTTTTTTTGTATAAAAAAACTTATTACTTCATGTCCTCCACTTGAGGGAGGACCGAAATCTTTGATTTCGAGGGGGGGGAAGTAGGAAAAGGAATTTTTAATTTCTGTTCAAGACAGATCGCGGAACAGAGTCCGCGATGACAAATGTTGGATAGATTAAAAAACATGTCATCGCGCACGGAAAATGAAATAAATAATTAATTGTCAAATTAAAATTTTGAGTTGCGCGATCTAAAAATTTTAACCCCTCTCTCTAGCTCTCTCCCTTGGAGAGAGGACAAGTTTTGCTATAAATCACTTTCGTCATTCTGAGGACAAACAACATTTTGAGTTCGTAGAATCTTTTTAAAAATTTCAACATTTGAGATTCTTCGCTTAATCATTCAGAATGGCAAATATATTTGTAAGAACTTCCTTACACTCTACCGTACATATCTTCGTAACGGATTATATCTTCTTCAATCAAAGGATCACCCTTTTGAACTTCAATAATCTCAATATCTTTATCAAACGGGTTTTGCAATGAATGAATTGCTTTCAACGGGATATCTACACTATGCCCAGGAGAAAGAATTAATTCTTTTCCCTCTAAAACAACTTTTGCTGTACCTGACAAAATAACCCAGTGCTCACTTCTGAAATTGTGAGATTGTACCGACAATTTTTGCCCCGGATTTACATGGATAATTTTCGTTAAAAACCCATCACCTTGCGCAATTACAGTATAAAATCCCCAAGGACGATAAACTGTTTTATGTACCAAATGAGTATTGTCATTTTGTTTTTTCAAAGTTTCATAAATTTGTTTTACTTCTTGTGTTTTATCTTTTTTACAAGCCAAAATAGCATCTTCTGTTTCAACAATAACAGTATCTTCCAAACCTATTGTCGTAACAAGTTTTGATGAAGCGTAAACAAATGAATTTTTAGAATTTTTATCCAAAACATGTCCAACAAAAACATTTCCATTTTCATCTTTTTTGCTTACATCATAAATTGCCTGCCAAGAACCGATGTCATACCAATCACTTTCAAGCTTAATTAATGCAATATTGTCCGACTTTTCCATTACTGCATAATCTATTGAAATATTAGGCATTTTATCAAAATCTACAAACGGAATTTGATTATTTTCAGAAAAATCAAATTCATCTGCGATTTTGGCAATTTCAGGAGCATGTTTAGAGGTTTCAGACAAAATTGTAGAAGCTTTAAACATAAAAATTCCGCTATTCCAATAGAAAGAATCCTCTTTTAAATATTCTTTTGCCTTGTCAAAATCCGGCTTTTCAACAAACTTTTTAACCTTTAATCCATCTCCGATTTTTTCTGCAGTATCAATATAACCGTAACCGGTTTCCGGATAATCAGGTTTTATCCCAAAAGTAACAATATAACCTTGTTCAGCAAGCTTTTCTCCTTTTTTTATTGTAGACACAAATTTTTCATTGTCTTTAATCAAAAGGTCTGACGGCACCGCAAGAATTATAGGATCAGAATTTGATTTTTGCATAATATATTTAGTTGTCGTAACTATTGCAGGAGCTGTATTTTTAGCAACAGGCTCACCTAATATTTCAGGATTTTCCGTCAATTCAGAAAGTTGCATTCTTACATTTGCAACATGTTTCGTATTTGTTGCACTAACAATGTTTTCTTTCGGCATACAACAGTTCAACAGTTCAAAAGTCGTTTGCAACAAACTCTCATCTGAAACCAAATTCAACAATTGTTTAGGATAAAGTTCTCTCGATAACGGCCATAGTCTGCTCCCTGAGCCACCTGCCAATATAATTCCGTACATTCAACCTCCTGAATTAACCATAAATATTATACTATAAAATACACAGCAAGCTAAACACTCTTGTCTTAATGTAACTTTTCTTTATAAAAATAACAACCCTAACACAAATTTTTTACTTTCTTGAATAAAATTTTGTTTTTTGTTAATATATAATTATAATGTTTGATTGGGATAAGAAAAAGAGGGTAATAGCTGGAATTTCAGCCGGTTTCATATTAGTCGTAGGGCTTAGTTTTGGAATATTTTATCAACCGCAAGCTAAAACTGATAAAATCTTTTCTTCGGCTTTGGAAGAATTTTCAAACGGGGATTATCAAAACGCCTATTATCTATTTTCAAAAGTAACTGTTTTTTCAAAATTAAAACCCATCGCAATATATCATAGAGCAGAATGTGCAAAAATGCTTGGGGACAACAAATCAGAACTTAAGCAATATCAAATTTTATTCAATAATTACCCAAAACACAAACTCAGCATTCGTTCTCGCTACCTTGCAGGACAAAAACTTGTTGATGAACATCCGCAACTCGCAAAAAAATATTTTGAAAATGTAATCCATACTGCACCAAACTCAGATTATGCGATAGCTTCGGAGTATTACCTCGGTGTAATTTTGCAAAACAAATATAAAAATGAAAAAATCATCCCAACATCTGTCAAGGATGACGTTCAAAATCATTTTAGACACTATTTAACTAAGGCGCCGTCAGGCCGACTCGCTCTCAATGCAGTAAATCATTGGTTGGAATTTGCTGACAATATTAACAAAGACGACTATTTGTTGATGGCGAATTCTTGTTACTTGTTTGAAGATTACGCAAAAACTCAAGAACTTTTACAAAAAGCCGATATGAACGAAAATTGGACTCTTGATGTAAAAAATTCTTATGCAATGAAAAATTATCCAAGAGCAAAATTTTTAACAGAAAACGGCTTACAAAAACGCTCACAATATGTTCAAGAGTCAGGAGTTTACGACGCTATTGATATTTATTTAAAACTTGCGAACTCAAAAACTGAAGCTGTAAATAGATTGTTAGGACTTTCAAGCGGTAAAGGGAGAGATTATCTTTTAAGCCTAAAATGCCAAAACTCTCCGCAAAACGAAAAAGCAGGATGTTACAGCAATTTATATTTAAAATACCCAAACGGCCAATATTCTGCTGACGCTTTATCCAACATATTTTTTGCAAAAATCAAATCAGGCGACCTACAAAACGCAAGAAAAGTAGGAATGGATCATTTGAAAAAATTTCCTAACTCCAATTCCGCTCCAATGGTAATGTTTTGGCTAGGGAAAATTGCAGAAAGAACAAACAATTACAACGAATACACAAGTTACTACAAATCAGTAATCAACAAATATCCCGATTCTTATTACGCATATAGAGCTTACTTAAAGCTCAGTCGTATGCAAGGACCTTTGATTACCGGATATATTAGCCCGAAACCTGTGGTTTATCCATATAAATACACACGGAGCAATATTATTGTAAAACTTGTTGACCTAAAAGATTATGATGTTGTTAACGAATTGACCGATGACGATTTTGTTCGCAGTTGGGTTTTGTACAAAAAAGGAGATTATTCGCATTCTATGCTTGTTGCAAGAGACGCAATGGAAAAAATCGAACAAAAACCGGATAAATTCGACTTGAGATGGCGTTTAATTTACCCTGTAATATATTATGATGATGTTCTGAAATACGCAAAACCTCTTGGCAACAATGCACCTTTAATCCTTTCTTTGATTAGGGAAGAAAGCTATTTTGACCCATTAGCTCAAAGTCCTGTAGGAGCAAGCGGATTAATGCAAATCATGCCTGCAACCGCAAGTGAAATTAATTCAAAAATGGGATTAGGATTAAATATTTCAGAAGCATTATTTAACCCATACAAAAATATTGAATTAGGGAATTATTATTATCTGTTTTTAAAAAGAAATTTGGAGGGCTATGACATCTCATCAATAGCCGCATACAACGGAGGAATAGGTTCTACACAAAGGTGGAAGAATTCTCTGCATTACAATGATACAGATGAATTCGTTGAGCAAATTCCTTATCCTGAAACAAAAACCTACGTAAAAAAAGTTTTCAGAACTTATTGGAATTACGTAAGAATTTATAACGGAAACGATTAAAGATTATGTAAAAATGGGGAATACCGAAACTTCCCCATTCTACACTTTATTTTTCATATTTTCCGTTTGACGAATATTTCTCATATGTTAATTTACCGGTACGCATTACATCATAAACTCCGCCATACCCAGTATGTTGATCTATTCTATTTGGAGTAACAGCAAAACTATAAACATCATACCCAAATTGGTTACGACCTTTATTTACTCCATTTACATCAAAGAATATTTCTGCACAATGTTGAGCCGGATACTTTATTGGAACAGGTTTTCCATCAACTAAATCTGTATAATATCCATTTTCATCTTTATCATATTTCACATACTCAACCATACAATTACCGGTCCAATCTCGTTTTGCAACCGAAACAAGTGTTCCATCGTTTAATACTGCACGTTCGCCACCAAAAGGATAACTTCCTTTAGAAATATTTCCAAAACCATCATTTGTTTTGTTTTTTGGTAAAATATTAACGTCCTTACCTCCACACCCATTTGTATAAGCTCTGCATCTTTCAACAACATGTAAGTATTTTACAATTCCATCCAATTGTTCTGCACTAGTAAGACTTGGATTAAACTGTTCTGCATAATCCGAAGTTCCAAGTTCCGACTTTCGCATTTCAATTGCATTTGCAAGCTCTGAATATGTGCGTTTAGTTTTATTTACCATAACCATTTCATCATACTTTGCTATCAATGAAGGAAGTGTCATAGCTGCAACAACACCAATAATCCCTAATGTTATCAAAACTTCTGCCAAAGTAAATGCTTTTTTATTTTTTAACATTTTAGCATCTCCCAACACTCAAAATAACAATATTAAACATTGTAAATTATTTCTACATTTTTGTCAAACAAGAACTAAAAAATTTTATACGGATTTAAAATATTTTTTGGATCAAATGTTTTTTTAATTTGTCGCATATAATCTAATGCAACAGAATTTACAACTTTGTCTATATATTCTCGCTTAACAGAGCCTACTCCGTGTTCGCCTGACAAAATTCCACCCAATTTCGCAGTTAAATTATAAATTTCGCTTTTTGCGATTTTATAACGCTTGTATTCGTCTTCATTATTATAATCTATTGGTATTTGCGGATGAACACTTCCATCTCCGACATGCCCGACCATACAAACAGTCAAATTATATTTTTCGCAAATTTCTCTTATACCAAGAACAAGTTTTTCTAAATTTTTTCGAGGGACAATAACATCATCAGTTGTTACATTTGGTTTTAATTTTGCACAAGCTCCCATTGAAGAACGACGTGCTGTCCAAATTCTATTATATTCATCTTCATTATGAGAAGCCTGAATAGCAGATGCACCAGAATTTTTCAAAATATTTATTATTATATTTTCTTGGTAGTCCATTGAACACTCAAACCCATCAATTTCAATAATTAATGAAGCTTCTTTATCTGTCAAAAGATTTGCAGGATAAAACTTTTCAACTGTTTGAATAGCATTTTTATCCATAAAATCAATAGTTGCAGGAAAAATTCTTTGTTCAATAATTTTGTTTACTGTCGAAATGGCATCTTTTACCGTATCAAAATACGCCATCAAAACTTTTTTACTCTCTGGTTTTGGAATTAATTTCAAAGTTGCTTCAACCACAATTCCCAAAGTTCCCTCAGAACCGACAAAAAGCGTATTTAAATTATAACCAGTAGCATTTTTAATTGTATTTGAACCTGTATGAAGAATATCACCATTCGCCATAACAACTTTCAAATCAATAACGTAATCTTTTGTGGTGCCATACTTAAAAGATTTTGCCCCGCCTGAAGATTGAGCAATACTTCCACCGATTGTAGAAACAGCCAAGTTTGACGGATCAGGCGGATAAAACAGACCTAATTTTTCAACTTCTTTTTGTAAATCACCAAGAACAACACCTGCTTCAACTCTAGCAGTCATATTTTCATGATTAATTTCTAAAATTTTATTCATTTTAGAAAAATTTAAAACAACTCCACCATGTTCAGTTGAGCAAGCGCCGACAACATTAGTTCCCGCTCCGCGACAGATAATCGGAACAGAATATTTATTTGCAATTCTAACTACATTTTGCACCTGTTCAATATTTTCGACAAAAACAACAGCATCAGGAATATTTTTGATATTTCTAAGATTTGTTGCATCTTGCGAATACGCATAACGCTCTTCCAATGCGTCGAGTACATTGTTTTTAGAAAGAGAGTTTTTTAAATCTTTTATCAGTTTACTAGTCTTCATCAACATAAGATGTAAGTTTTTCTATATTAGTTCCAAGTCTGGATAACATTTTTTCAATCTTATCCACTTTTCTATTTAACACCATATCATCTTTTTCTTCAAGTGTTGATAATATTTTTTCTATTTTCATTTCAAGTCTGTCAATACGAGTTTCTTGTTGCTCAAATTTTTCTTCTAACTGAGAAAGTATCTCATCTTTTTCTGGAAGAATGTTGCGCAATTCCTCAATATTTGCCTTAACCTGTTCTATTTCAGAAGTTTTTTCATCAACTTTTGCAATCTTCTCTGTTATATCAGAAATACTTTCAGAAGACGAATCAATCCATTCGCCCAAATACATCATCACCTGATGGAAAACTTTGTCAGCATTAGCAGATTCTTTTGCCATTGATTGGATATTTTCAATTTTCTTTTCAAGTCTTTCATTTGTTGCAGAGTTATCTAAATAGTTTATTCTGTCCTCAAGATTATAAACAAGATTTGTAAAATTATTCAATCCGTCATTTAAGTTTTTATAAGACTCATCTGATGTCAAAAGAAGTTTGTTTGTTCTTGAACTGATACTAAGAATATCTTCATTTAATTTTTCAATATCTCTTTTTAAATCTACAGCTTGTTCTTGAGTTAATGTTGATTCCAATCCCTCAACAGAACTTACAATTTTTTTAATGTCATCTGACAAACTTTCAAAATCATTTCCTGAAAGATTAGATATCGCCAATCGTAACTTTGCAATATCTGATTCAACATCTTGAAGAGTATATGAATACGCAAAATCATCATCCGAATTTGCAATTTGTCTCAATTGGTTTTGAACTTCTATCAAACTTTGATTAATAGCATCCGTTTTTTCTTCTACGAAATCTTTAATTTCTTCTGTTTCTTCAACAAATGAAATCTGATCAACTAAAGAAACAAGAGCGTTCATAATTGTTTCTTTGATATCTTCGGCATTCTTTTCCAAATCAACATTATCAAGTTTTAGAAGTACATCATTCAAGTATTTGTCAATTGCACTTGCTTTATCGTCCGATGAAGCTTCAAAATATTTACGCTGTTCAAAAATTAATTCCTTAATATCATCTATTTCTTCTTCAATATCAAAGGTTGTTTCATCCATTGCAATTGCATCAACTTTTTGATGCAAAGCAGAAATCATTTCTGACAATTTGTCTTCTGTTTCAGAAAAATCTTCAAATCGTTCATATAAATCATCAAACGAAGTATCAGAAGCCATTATATCAACTTTGTTAGACAAAACATCTAACGAATTTTTCAATTCTTCGCCATTTAATTTAATTTTATCTTCCAAATTTGAATTAAGTTCATCCGCCTTTGCAACAATATCTTCTAGTGAACTCTTCAAATCTGAACTATTTAATTCAAGATTTAAACTAATTTTATCAGCTTTTGCGACAACATCTTCCAACGAACTTTTCACCTCTTCGCTGTTTGATTTGATTTTGTCTTCAAGGTTTAAATTAAGTTCGTCAGCTTTTGCAACAATATCTCCTAACGAATTCAAAACCTCTTTGCTTTCATTATCAATAACATTTTCACATGCTGATTGTACATAGTTTTTCAACTCATCACCAAATGTTGCAATTTTGGCAGAAATCACATTTGCTTGTTCCGTAATATTACTTTGAGAATCTAATATAGAATCTAATTTACCTGACAACTTTTCTTTAGTATTTTCAATTAAATCTGTTGTCCTACTATCTTCTAAAAGTTGTTTTTTCAAATCATTAATATAATAATCTAATTTTTCTTCAAACTCACTTTGCAAATTTTGCGCACTTGTTTCAACTGTAACATTTAATAATTCAATATCATTTTGAATTTTTTCAGTAACACACTCTTCAATTAAAGAAATTCTATTAAATATTTCTTTATAAGCTTGTTCTAATTTAATCATTACTTCAGAATTTGAAGCTAATTCACCATTAACATCAACACTAAAGTTCATAAACGAAGTTTCAACAATCGTTTTCAATTCTTCTATAACCTTGTTAAATCCTGTATCAGATAAACTGTCTAAAGAATCTTTTATTGGATCAAATGCTTTTACTATTTCATCATTATGAGAACTGATTAAATCGGTAATATCTGTATTAACCAACCTAATTTCTTGTTTTAAAGCAGAAAATTTTTCTTCTAAATCATCTGCAAGTCCTGTCTCTGACTTTATTCCTTCAATCGCATCCAAAACAACAGTAAAACGATTTTCTATCAAATCTAAATTTTCATTTATCTTTAAATCAACTTCTTTTACCGCAGATTGCTTTAATTCTTCAAAAGAAGCTCCTATTGCTTTTAATTCTTCATCTATTAAAGACAAAACTTTTTGAGATTTTTCATCCGCAGAAACTTTAATCTCACTTAATGCTTCATGCATAGAAAAAACTTCATTTTTAATTTCATCAATTTCATCCATAGAAGTCGAAATTTTTTCATCAGTTGAAGATGATATTTTTTCCGCATTTTGAGCAAACTCTGTTAACTTGTCTTGAAATTCAGTTATTTTTTCTTCATATGCCATTGAACTATTGATAATTGCAGTTTCCATGCCAGAAAGTTTTTCTGTTACTTTATCACTGAAAACCAAATTTTCTTCATTTGTTGCAGAATTCAACTCTTTAATATATTTTTTCAAGCTTTCCACTGCACCATTAATAGTTAAGCGAAAATCTGAAGAACCTGATGTAATTTCTTCTAAAATTTTCTCAGAAGAAGTTGACGCCAATTCGGTTGTTTCATCTAAATCGGCTTTTAATTCATCTATTTTCCCGCATAATTCATCTATATTCGCAAGAATTGTTTCAGCGCTCTTGTTTGCTTCGTTTTTAACACTGTCATTCAATGAATTTGTTGCGGAAACAATGTTTTCCAATGATAATTTTACGCTTGCAAACGCAGTTGAAACATCTTCTGACACATTGTCATGCTTTTCCAACATCTCATTTTTTATATCATTAACTTCACTTATCACATTTGCAATTGCAACATTTAATCCGTCAAAGTTAAGTTTTAAATCAGCTTTAACGAATTCCTCCCTCAACTCTTTTATATCATTTATTATATTTGCACAATTTTCAACAGATTTTTCATCATATAAAGCTTTTAATTCATCTAATTTTCCAGAAACTTCATCATGCGCGCAATCAAATGAATTCAAATTTGTTAAAATGTGTTCAATTTTTTCATTATTAAAAGAAAGTTCCGCATTCAATGAAGCGTCGTTATCAATAATTTTTTGAACAAAATCAGCTAAATCTTTTCTAAAATCAGAAAAATTTGCTTCTGTAACAACGTTTTCCAAAACATCTAATTTTTCATTTGCGGAAGCAAATCGTCCATCCACAATATTTCTTAATTCTGTTAAATAAACCTTAATCAAGTCTGTAGCTTCGCTGTTTTCTGCCATTAACTCAAGTTTTGAATATATATTAGTCAAAGTATTTTCAAAATTTTTGACATTATTATTGTTTTCAACTCGCATTTTGTTAAGCATTTCAGCAATTTCATCTACAGTTAGTGCCATTTGTTTCTACTTTCTTAAAAAATATCCCACTATTATCATATATATATTAACAGAAGAATACCAAATCTGGCAAACTCTTAACGTTTATTATTACAATTGTAAAGATAAAAGTAACTCATTTAAAATTTCAGTGTTATAATATGGATTAGACAAAAGAATAAGAGGTGTAAATGAGCCGGATAGTAATTAACAAAGATAAATGTAAAGCATGTTATTTATGCATTAATGAATGCCCTAAAAAATTGCTTAAAATCAGCAAGGACACAAATAAACTTGGTGTTCATGTTGTAGAATTTGATGATCCCAACCATGAATGTTTAGGTTGTGCAATGTGCGCAATCAGATGTCCTGATTTGGCAATCACAGAAGTTTATAAAGGTTAAAACAATTAAATCGGAGCAATTGCTCAGAAAGATTAAAATATATGGCAACAGAATGTTTAACAAATAAAAAAGTATTAACAAAAGGAAACTACGCAATAGCAAATGCAGCCGTATTAGCCGGTTGTCAATGTTATTTCGGATACCCGATTACTCCGCAAAGTGAAATCGGAGAATTTATGAGTGGTAAAATGCAGGAATTAAAAAGAGCTTATGTTTCTGCAGAAAGCGAACTTGCGGCTATCAATATGGTTATTGGCGCTGTATCAACAGGTGTTAAGGCAATGACATCTTCTTCATCTTGTGCAGTAGCGCTAATGCAAGAAGGTTTGTCTTACGCAACAGCAGATGAATTGCCGGTTGTGTTGGTCAGTGTTATGCGTGGAGGCCCTGGATTAGGAAACATTTATCCATCTCAAGGGGATTACTTCCAAGCAACAAAAGGTGGCGGAAACGGGGATTATAAACTTATCGTTCTTGCTCCGTCAACTGTTCAAGAATGTGTAGATTTGACTTATAAAGCTTTCTATCTAGCTCAAAAATATAGAAACCCGACTGTTTTATTGGCTGACGGTTTGTTAGGTCAAATGATGGAACCTGTCGAATATTATGACTATCCATATCCGGAAGTTGATACTTCAGAATGGGCATTGTCCGGAGCAAAAGGTAGAGATGGAAGAATTATCCGTTCTTATGCACCGCTCGCCGACAAGCAATGCGAATTCTTGAATAGACTTTACAAAAAATACAAAACTATTGAAGAAAATGAAACTCAATGGGAAGAAATTAATACGGAAGATGCAGACATCGTTCTTGTTTCTTTCGGAAGCACTTCAAGAAACGTAAAAACTGCAATGAAAAAATTAAGAGAAAAAGGAATTAAAGCAGGTGTCTTAAGACCTATTACTTTGTTCCCATTCCCATCAAAAAGACTTGCAGAACTTTCTAAAAAGGTTAAAAGATTTGTTACCGTTGAAGTTAATATGGGACAAATGGTTAACGATGTTAGACTTGCTGTAAACGGAGTATGTCCTGTTGACCTTGTAAACAAAGGGGTTGGAGCTCCTCCATCAGCAGACGAAATTGTAAAAAGAATCGAGGAATTAATATAATGGCAACACAAGTTTTTAAATTACCGGATTCGCTAAAAGGCGATGTAAAATATTCATTCTGCCCCGGATGTGACCATGGCGTTGCAGTAAGACTGGTTGCAGAAGTTCTTGACGAATTAGGCGTCAGAGACAACACTATTTTGGCAGCTTCTATCGGTTGCTCGGTTACAGTTTATGATTTTATTAATGTTGATTCTCTTGAAGCTCCTCACGGGAGAGCAATCGCAGAAGCTACAGGTATAAAAAGAGCAAGACCCGACAAAGTTGTTTTCACATACCAAGGCGATGGCGATTTTGCTTCAATCGGTTTGGCAGAAAGCATGCACGCAGCATTGAGAGGTGAAAACATTACTGCTTTTTGTTTAAACAACACAACATACGGCATGACTGGCGGACAACTTGGACCAACAACTCTTTTGGGTCAAAAAACAACAACTTCTCCAACCGGCAGAAATGTTGAATATTACGGCTATCCGATAAAAATTGCAGAACATATTGCATTATGCGACGGAACAGCTTTTTCAGCGAGAGTATCACTTGACACAGTTGCAAATATTAGAAAAGCAAAGCAAGCAATAAAAAAAGCTTTTGAAGTACAACTAAAAGGCTTGGGCTTCGGTTTTGTTGAAATTCTTTCAAGCTGTCCGACAAACTGGAAAATGTCACCGGGAAAAGCTCACGAAAGAATTCGTACAGAAATGATGCCGGTATTTAAACCGGGTGTGTATAAGGATGTAACCGTAACTGAAAAATAAGTGAGTAGTGAATGGTGAGTGGTGAATAGACCATTTAGGGACTATAAGCAAAATATTTTTGAACGAAGTGAACGATAAGAACTATTCACGATTCACTACTCACCACTCACTTAAGTAAAAAGGAAATAACAATGGAACATAATTTTATAATAGCAGGATTTGGCGGACAAGGCGTACTTTTAGCAGGAGAAGTTCTTGCAAATGCGTTTATGATTGATAATAAAAACGTAACTTGGTATCCATCATATGGAGCAGAAATGCGTGGTGGTACTGTTAACTGCGAAATCGTAACAAGTGATGAGGACGTAAGCGAGGTAAACAAACCTGATGCAGATTTTATCGTTGCTTTGAATCAAGCATCTTTTGACAGATTTTTACCAAAAATCAAAAAAGGCGGTTGGATGATTGCAAACTTAACTCTTGTAAAAGAAGAAAAACCAAGAGCAGACATAAATTATGTATTTGTGCCAATTACAAAACTTGCAGATGAAAAGGTTGGCAATGTTAGAATGGCAAACATTTTGGCACTAGGAATTGTTGCAAAAGTCAGCAAATTAACATCTTTGGACACATTGAATAAAGCTTTGGATAACGTAATTCCGCCACATAGAAAGAATTTGTTACCTCTAAATATTGAAGCTTTAAAAATCGGTTATGAGTATGATTTATTAACAACAAAAGCTTAAATCAACTAAAAAGTCGATTTAAAATTTTTGAATTAGTTTTATTCTATTAGAGTACAGTTCGAGAGGTCTTTACAACGTGAAAAAAGAACTAATTCAATCTATTAAAGAAAAAGAAATTCAATTAGCGAAATTAAAAGAGCATGTTGACAAAAGTTCAGTATGTTCAGATTTGTACAACAAAGTCGTTTTAGAAAAAGCTATCCTAAAAAAAGAACTAGAAAATTCGCAAAAAAATACATTTATGCAAAGAATAATCAACCTTGTTCCTCGTAAGAAAACATTGATTTGCGATTATTTTAAGCAATAGAATACTCAGTATCATGGATGCTACTTGATTCAAAAATTCTCAGTACTTTGTCAACTACAGTTTTCTTATTATCTTGTCAAAAGATTAATTGCTATACGCTTTACCAAGGATAATCCTTATTGATTTTCCAGTCATCCATCATAATAACAGCACCACAGCTATCACCCGGACCGTAGTAGTCAGGTCCGCCTGATTCTTTATAACAACCTCCTGTTCTGATTGGTCCATGAAGTAATATGTCTCGTGTAATAGTTCCTCCTTGAAAAGGGATTGTTCCTTGCATTCCAAAAGGATTAAATGTTGTATCTTTATCTGGGTAAAGAACAAAAGTAAATACATCTTTTCCACGAATTGCAGCTTGAGAATATTTTTTAGGATTTTGTAGATAAACATATACTCGAATTTCTTTATACGGATAATACCTATAAAAAGCCCAAGCTCGTGAACCTCCGCTTTTAACAATCATGTAATGAGCTCGATTATTACCCCAAGTTGGTTTTGAACCCAAATTTCCCATATATGAGATACCTAGACACCTTGGTCCATTTTGATTTGTACAAGAACCACTTTTTTCAACTTTAATGTAAGGTTCAATGTATGTTTTAGCCCAGTTGTCAACACCAAACTCGAAACTATTATTCCAAGTTTTAATATCTCCATTATCAACCATTGAACGTTGAAGTACCTGATTAAGTTCGCTATAAGCCTTTTTTAAACTAGTAGCAGTTGCCTGTTTTTGATAATTTTGAATTAATACCGGCAAGGTCATTGCAGCTATAACACCAATTATCCCCAAAGTGATCAGGACTTCTGCTAGTGTAAAAGCAAAATTTCGTTTTATAATTTTTGAATTATTAATATTAATTTTCACTAATAACTTTTCTACCTTTTAATATACTTCGTGTCTATTAAATATAGTCTAGTATATCGAAAAATTATTGTCAATAATATAAGATAAATGAATGCAAAAGGAAGATTTTCTAAGACTCGGTTATAAAATTAAATTTGAAAGAGGAAAACAAAAAATTTCTCAACTTGAACTTGCCCTAAAAACAGGACTGACAACAAGAACTGTAAGTAGAATTGAATGTGGAACAATAGATCCAAAACTATCCACATTAACAAGAATAGCAGATGCCTTAGGTATTAAAATAACTGATTTACTAAATTTTCAATTATAAAAGTAATTATTTTAACAAAATATTATAAATTTTGTCTCAGGTCAACACCGCAATAGAATTTTGTTGAAACAACTTTGGATCTTTACTCAAAATCTCCAGACATCTATAATTTAGTTGACTCGATTTTTTACTAACATTTGATATAAATTTTTCAATTATTTTAATACAATTTTTTAATTTTGTGCTATAGTAATTGCATTAAAGGTGTTTATTATATGAATATGAAAGGAGACATAACATGAGCGCAAAACGTGTATGGTTATTCAAAGAAGGGAATGCAAATATGCGCAACCTTTTGGGGGGTAAAGGTGCAAACCTTGCTGAAATGACAAATTTGGGACTACCTGTTCCTCCCGGGCTTACAATTACAACTGAAACATGTATGGATTACATCAACCACGGGAATAAAATGCCGGCTGGACTTATGGATGAAGTTAGAGAAGCTCTTCATACAGTTGAAAAACAAGCAGGGAAAAAATTTGGCGATGCTGAAAATCCGCTTTTAGTTTCTGTTCGCTCCGGTGCAAGACTTTCCATGCCAGGTATGATGGAAACAATCCTTAACTTAGGTTTAAATGATCAAACAGTTGAGGGAATGATTAATTTAACTAAAAACCCAAGATTTTGCTATGACTCCTACAGAAGATTTTTAACAATGTTTGGGTCGGTAGCTTGGGAAATTGATAGACAAAAATTTGAAGATTATCTTGACAAAATCAAAGAAGAAAAAGGCTACAAGTCAGATACAGACCTAACAGCAGATGACTGGAAATCTTTAATTGAACCTTATAAAGAATTAATTAAAAAAGAAACGGGCAAAGAATTTCCACAAGACCCATTTGTTCAATTAGAAGAATCAATTGAAGCTGTATTCCGTTCTTGGAATATTCCACGTGCGGTTGCATACAGAGAACACTACAAAATTGACCATAATTATGGAACTGCCGTAAACGTTCAAACAATGGTATTTGGAAATATGGGCGACGATTGTGCTACTGGTGTTTCTTTCACAAGAAATCCGTCAACAGGTGAAAACAAATTCTATGGAGAATATCTTACAAATGCACAAGGTGAAGACGTTGTTGCAGGTATCAGAACTCCAAAACCTATTGCAGAACTTGAACAAGAAATGCCTGAACTTTACAAACAATACGTAGACATCGCAAAAAAACTTGAAAAAGGCTACAAAGATGTTCAAGATATGGAATTCACAATCGAAAGAGGCAAATTGTGGATTTTACAAACTCGTAACGGAAAAAGAACTGCAAAAGCATCAGTTAGAATTGCAGTTGAAATGTGTGAAGAAGGCATTATTGACAAGGAAAGAGCTGTAGAACTTGTTGACGCAAATCAACTTTATCAAGTGCTACTTCCTGACTTTGATCCGAAAGCTAAAAAAGATGCTCATAAAATTGCACAAGGTCTTGCAGCTTCCCCTGGAGCTGCAGTTGGAAAAATTGTTTTCGATACTGAAGAAGCAGCAGAACGTGGTAAAGCTGGCGAAAAAGTGATTTTAGTAAGAATTGAAACTTGCCCTGATGATATTCACGGTATGATTGAATCTCAAGGTGTTTTGACACTTCGTGGCGGAATGACATCTCACGCAGCTGTTGTTGCAAAAGGTATGGGTAAACCTTGTGTTGCCGGTTGTGAAGACCTTTCAATTGACCTTAAAAATGAAACATTAAAAGCCGGAGACGGAACTGTTTACCACAAAAACGACGTTATTTCGCTTGATGGCGGAACAGGTGAAGTTATGGATGGCGCAATTCATCTTGTACCACCTACAATGGATGATAATTTCAAAAAATTGTTCGAATGGGTTGACGCCATTAAATTGTTAGGAGTTCGTGCAAACGCGGATACACCGGCTGATGTAAAAAAAGCTCTTGAACTTGGCGCAGAAGGTGTTGGACTTTGTAGAACAGAACACATGTTTATGGATCCAGAAAGACTTCCTTGGGTACAAAAAATGATTATTGCAGGCACTCCGGAAGCTCGTAAGGAAGCTCTTGAGCACTTGTTACCTATGCAATACAGCGATTTTTACGCAATGTTTAAAGCATTAGGCGAAAAATCTATGACAATCAGACTTCTTGATCCACCTCTTCACGAATTTTTGCCTGATAAAGAAGAATTAATCGCAAAAGTTGCTACTAAAAAAGCAAAAGGTGAAAATTATGAAGAAGACGAAAAACTTCTAAATATCGTAGAAGCAATGTCTGAATCTAACCCAATGATGGGCTTGAGAGGTTGTCGTCTTGGTTTGACTTATCCGGAAATCAATGAAATGCAAGTTCGTGCAATTTTCTATGCAGCTTGCGACTTGAAAAAAGAGGGCTTAGACGTTAAACCTGAAATCATGATTCCGCTTGTAGGTCACGTAAATGAACTTAAAACAGTAAAAGATGTTCTTGAACGTGTCGCAAACGAAGTTATGGATGAAAAAGGCGTTAGAGTTGATTATATGTTCGGTACAATGATTGAAATTCCTCGTGCAGCATTAACTGCAGACCAAATTGCAGAATACGCAGAATTTTTCTCATTCGGCACAAATGATTTAACTCAAATGACATTTGGCTTCTCTAGAGACGATGCAGAAGGCAAGTTCCTACAAAACTATGTAGAACAAAAAATTCTTCCTGCAAACCCATTCTCTACACTTGACCAAGAGGGTGTTGGACAATTAATGAAAATTGCACTTGAAAAAGCTCTAAAAGTTCGCCCTCACCTAAAACGCGGTATTTGTGGAGAACACGGTGGAGATCCGGCTTCAGTTAAATTCTGCCACAGAATAGGATTGAACTACGTTTCTTGTTCACCGTTCAGAGTTCCGCAGGCTCGTCTTGCAGCCGCTCAGGCAGTAATCGAGTTCAAACAGTCTAAAGACATCTCATTACCACTAGGTTGCAAATAGAAGCTTGAAGCTTCACCCGCCCTTTAGGGGTTGGTGGGGTTTTAAAATGGGATGTAGCCGTTCCATCCATCCTTTAGGTATTGGTAGGGTTTTAAAAGCTAACGACTTCGTAAGAAGCTTGAAGCTTCACCCGTCCACTGAGGCAAATATTAATATTAGCGCTATTTACAGATAATCAAAGAAATTTGATAAATTCTGTAAGTGGCGCTTTTATTCAACATTAAAATACGCACTTTTCATTCAAAATAAAAGTAAAAACTGCTCCCCCACCCAATACTTGGAGGGGGAGAATTTATATAAAACAATTTATATTCAAAACTTTAACCGTGATAATCTTTACCACCAACAATTTTCAAGTGGCGATTGTTCCCCTCGCCAATCGATTTACTTGTCATATTATGTTGCTCAACAAGTTCGTGTTGAAGTTTTCTAATATGTTGATTTTGAGGTTGAAGCTCAACATATTCTGTTCCGGCTAAAATTTTGTTTATTGCAGCTTTCGCCTCATCCAATGCTCTTTCGGCATCGTCATAATACCCGCAAAGAGTTTCTGACGCTTCTGTAATCTGCAACGCCTCTTTCAAAACTTTTTGAATTTGAGCCATTGAATTTGTTTTCACATAAAAAATCTGTAACCTGTAATCATTAGCCGTACTTAAAACTTTTGCTCCACCTTTAATAAAGTTTTTATGAGCAATAACAATATCCGCCTCATCGAGGTTTCGAGTAATTTCTGCATTCAAGTTCAAGCGTTCGATTACCTTTTCCACAATCGTTCTTGAAACCGCATAAAGATAAATTTTCTTAAATCCTTTTACTTCTTCAACATATTTTTGCCTTGAGAATGAAAATTTCAAGCTATCCGTATTATGTTCAGGTTGAATTTTCTGTTCTAATTTGTTGATTTCTTTTGGAATATCCGTAATTGTCGGTTCAGTTTTTGGGGGATTTTGTTGAGGAATTTCGCCCTCATAGGACTTATCAACTTTTCTGATTTCCGGTCTGATTGGCCAACCCCTTAAGATATAATCAACTGCTTCTGCCGTATCTTTGTATACCGCAAGTGTATTCCTGTCTAAGATTTCAATAACTACATCAAAAGTCGGCTGTTTTTCACGTTCTAAAACAGTTTTTTGGGAAGCTCTTCGTTTAGCTTCATCATCACCCAAAGTAACGGATTGAATTCCACCAACCAAATCCGATAACGTCGGGTTTTTGATAAGGTTTTCTAAACTATTACCGTGAGCGGTTGCAATCAACATAACTCCACGTTCTGCAATAGTACGTGCGGCTTGAGCTTCTGCCTCTGTACCAATTTCATCGACAACGATAACTTCAGGAGTGTGATTTTCAACCGCCTCAATCATAATATCCTTTTGAAATTCCGGTTGTGTAACTTGCATACGTCGCGCATGACCTATTGCAGGATGCGGAGTATCTCCATCACCGGCAATTTCATTTGACGTATCAACAATTACAACGCGCTTTCCAAGTTCGTCAGCAACAAGTCGAGAAATTTCTCTCAATTTTGTAGTTTTGCCAACCCCCGGACGCCCTAAGAACAAAATACTTTTGTTCATCATACAAATATCTTTTATGCAAGCAATCGTACCTGTTACAACACGACCGATACGACAAGTCAAACCAATGACTTTGCCTTGCCTGTTCCTAATCGCACTAATACGGTGAAGAGTTCCCGGAATGCCTGACCTATTATCAGATGTAAACTCTTGAATTCGGCTTGTAATATAATTTATATCTTCATCTGTCACAAACTCTTCTCCAAGATAATCAATCTTACCGCCTGCGTGACGGATTTCTGGGGTTCTACCGATATCCAAGACAATTTCGATTACATCTTCCATTTTTTCATAAGAGATGTGCCTCTTTACCTTTTCGGGTAAAACTTCTGTCAATCGGTCTAAATCGTTTTGAAATTGTAAGTTGCTCATTTTCTTTTCTGCCTTTCTGATATTTTGTATATATAACAAAATAATTATCGGCTGATTACAATTCCGCACCCGCAGCGAAACTAATATTTAATTTTATAAACTCTATTCACCTTTCTACTTACATTATACCACTTTTTTCAAAAAACTCATCAATCCAAAGTATTACATAAGTAGCAAATTTACATTTTTTAATAAAGACTTTAGTACACTTATTTTGAAAATATTTAACAGCAATCTAATTTATCACCATAAATGATTTCAAACTTCGTCCGGCACCATCGCCAATTGAAATTACATTATATTTATTCAAATAATTCATTGATGTAGAGCTTCCGCCATCAAACGCCATTGCTCTATCCCAGCCCAAAGATTTTACATAATCATGAACTTCATACAAATCCATCGGATGTTTATCTGTTATGATTAAAATATGCGCCTCTCCATTTTTCAAACCAATTATAGTTCGAGCAGTTTTGTGAAGAACAGAACAGCTTTCTCTCACAACAACTCCATCTTTTTTAACTACAAAAAACTCTTCCTCCAGCCTCAATTGCGGATAAACCAAAGGCCCGCCTTGAGCAGATGTAATTATATTACAGCCAAAATCTGTAGAACTTTTATGCGGTACAATTTCGTAATGAAATTTTCCATCAGAACATTCAACAACTCGAAATTCCGTTCTATCTATAATTTTACTTAAATTGCGTCTTAAAACAGGATTTCCAAGCAAATTTTCATTCAATAACGGATCTTCCGCAGTATTCCTATCGCTTACTATATAAGAAATAGATTTTCCATTATTAGGATCAAAATATCCCGTATTAATTGTTAGTTGAGACTTTGCACGCTGATGAGCCTCTTTATTCGTAATCAAACTGTCAGAACTTATAAATTTTACATGTTTTTTTATTTTTTCACCTTTTAAAACTATATGATAAATTCCATCATCATACTTTATATCAATAGGATAAGCATTGGCACATCCCATCGCAATTATCAATGTAGCAAGTAAAAATAAAAATTTTTTCATATTATAAATCCTTTGACTTGTAGAAAGCTATGATTGCACAAAGAAACGCAAATGGCGGAAATATTGCTGTCACAAACGGATGTAACACACCTTTTTCTGCCAACAAATCGAAAAATGGCAATGTTATATAGTATAAGAAAATACTGCCGATTGCAATCGTAAACCCGACTAATCTTTGTTCTCTCGGCTTGCTAAATCCTAATAAAGTCCCCATAATAGCCAAAAGCACACATACAAACGGATGGAAAAATCTTTGCAAATATTTGTTTAACATATATCTATATTCTTCGTCCAATCCCTCTTTTTTAAGAAGTTTAATATAATTGTGCAAATCGTGATTGTTAATTTCACGTTCTTTTTTCACAGAATAAGTCATCAATGTAAAAGCGTTTTTGGCAGGTTCTCCCTGCAAAATGTCCATTGTTTTAAACTTATTAATATCTACAAAAATTCCGTCATTAGAAATTTCATATTGCGTAATATCTGACAATTTCCATTTATCAGGGAAATTTTTTCCGGTTTTTGCATAATAAATGTTTTGCAATTGGTGAACATCGGAATACTGTTTTTTAGAAAAATCTAAGACAATAACATTATACATTGTGTCTTTTGAAAATTTTGACACAATAACCGCCATTTTAGGTACACCCTCAGTATCTTTTTGAGTATAAATATATTGAGTTGAAATATATCCGCCACGCAACGCAATAGCTTTATTTACGGAATATGGTATTAATTTGTCACAAGTAACAAAACATAACCAAGTTACAATCAAACTCAAAGCCAATACAGGTGCAACAATTCGACCAAAAGAAAGTCCAACCGCCCTGAATATAGTAAGTTCAGAATCCTTGCTCAATTTGTCAAATGTGAACAAAGTTCCTAACAACAAACCAACAGGAAAAGCTTTTCCTAAAATTTTTGGCAACTCATAAAAAATCACCAATACTGCTGTTTTAACGCCAAATTCACCGGCAAGCGTCTTTTTAATTGTATTTAAAAGCATTTCCGGCGCAATCCAAACAACCGTAAACAGTAAAATTGCAACAAAAGTCGCCATCATTACTTGTGTAAAAATATATTTGTCGTAAATAGTTATTTTAGGAAACAATTTCATTATAAAGCAAAATCCTTTCCTAAATAAAATTCCTTAGCAACCGGATCGTTAGCAACATCAACACTTCTACCCTGAATTTTAATTTTCCCATCAAAAATTACATAAGCTCTATCCGTAATTGAAAGAGTAGCTTTCGGGTTGTGGTCAGTAATCAAAACGCCCAAACCTTTTTCTTCAGAAATTTTTCTAATATTATCTTTAATATCACCAATTGCAATCGGGTCAATTCCGGCAAAAGGTTCATCCAAAAGCATAAAATCAGGGCTTGCTGCCAAAGCACGAGCAATTTCAACCCTTCTTCTTTCACCACCGGACAAAGAAACAGCCGCATAAGAACGAAGTCTTAAAATACCAAATTCACTCAATAATTCTTCAAGTTTACGTTTTTTCTCGTTCACAGTCAACTTGTCATTCATTTCAAGAACAAGTTTTATATTATCTTCAACAGTAAGCTTTCTAAAAATCGACGCTTCTTGAGGAAGATACCCAATACCGGCTTTAGCACGTTCATTCATTGGCCAAGCGGTAATATCTTCGCCATCAAGCAAAATTTGACCTTTATTAGGTTTAACCAAACCAACTACCATATAAAATGTAGTAGTTTTTCCGGCACCGTTAGGCCCTAAAAGGCATACAACTTCGCCTTTATTCATCTCAAAAGAAATGTCATTTACAACACTTCTATCGCCATATATTTTTATCAGGTGTTTAGCTTCAATCCTCATTCCATACCCCTTTTTGTTTATAAAAATATTTTACTTTAAAAAAATATCTATTGCAATTGGTAAATTTATTTTTGGGAAATTAAAATATTGATAAAATCTGCTACAAAAGTGAGAAATCAAACATTATAAAACATCAGGCAGACATGATAGAATAAACGGAGTTATCAAGTCTGCCTGTAATCCGCAACTATGACTGAATAGTTTAGCGGGTCAAATATATAATTTTTCAAAATGTTGTCATAAAAATAGCCGTTATAAACGGCCAATCTCATATTTGGTAAAAGGTTAGTGTGTGTAGGAGAAAATAAAGAAAAAGAAAATGGTTATACTCATGTATACCACCATACGGCATATCTATAACATATACGTGTTATATACGTTACAAATATTAATATTTTCCAATTCTGTGCTTACATAAAAAAAGATGGTATTTAGCCATCCTTTTTTGTTCCTTATTCCTTTTCCTAGTTTTTAAATTTCTTTCCTATTGATTATCTAACGACTTGTGATACAAAGTTTACTGCTTCAAAAAATGAATCTTTTACAAATTCTTTTGCTAATGTTGTAACCGGACGATTTTCAATTACATCAAACACATAATAAATCGGATCCTTTGAATTGTTAAACCTCATCCTTTTATCTTTTTGTGCAAGGTAATTATAATCTTCAATACTAAATTCTTTATTTTCAGATTTTTTAGTTCTTTTTGTAATTGAACCAAATTTGCTAGGTGTCTGTAACATCTCTTTATCTCTCTCTTTATATCTTACATATATATAAAGTATACAAGTATGAAAAAATTGCCTTTTTTCTTTTCTTTTTGTTAAGAGTTTGTTACAAAGGTAAAAATTCTCGTCCTAGTCAGCATTTGCAGAAAGACATGCTTTGTCATAATGCAAACATTCATTGAATTTGTTAATTCGTTTCATCACCTCTTTAAACATAGGCAATGGCAAACTTTGTTTTCCGTCAGACAATGCGTTTTCAGGGTCATGGTGAACTTCCATCATTACACCATCTGCCCCTACAACCAAACCTGCTTTTGCCATCGGCTCAATCAAATACCTTTGACCTGTTCCGTGACTTGGATCAACAATTATCGGCAAATGAGAATATTTTTTGATTACAGGTACAGATGCAATATCCATTACATTACGGGTAAATGCATTGTCAAAACTTCTTATTCCGCGCTCACAAAGAATTACGTTCGGATTTCCATTATACAAAATATGCTCTGCGGCAAGCAAAAATTCTCTGATAGTACTTGCCAAACCTCGTTTTAGAATTACAGGTTTTTTACATTTTCCAACAGCATGAAGAAGTTTGAAATTTTGAACATTTCGAGCACCGATTTGCAAAACATCTACATACTCACACATCATATCAAGATCCGAAGCATCCATAACCTCTGAAACAGTTAACAAACCGGTTTCTTCGCTTACTCGTTTCAAATATTTCAACGCCTTTTCGCCATAACCCTGAAAATCATATGGAGAAGTTCTTGGTTTGAACGCACCTCCTCGTAAGAATTCACAGCCCATTTCTTTGGCAGTAAGCGCAACTTTCAACAAACCATCATAGTCATCTTCAACAGAACAAGGTCCAACCATCATAACAGGTTTATTGTTTCCTCCAATTTTCACTCCATTGGAAAACTCAATTACTGTATCATCAGGTTTTCTATCACGAGACGCAAGTCTAAACGGTTCTCGAATAATTTTAACCTCTTTTACTCCATCAAAAGCCGACACTCTTCCTGGGGTAACAGTAGTTTTATCACCAATTGCGTCAATTACTGTATGAACCTGCCCTTGGTTAAACCTTATTTCAAATCCGTTATCTTTTAAAAAATCAATAACTCTTTGAACCTGCACTTTGGTAGCGGTACGCTCCATAATTATAATCATCGAAAAATTTCTCCTATAAAAAGTTTTTTGCAAAACGAGTGTACCACGAACAATTAAAAGAAGCCAGTCATTAATAAAAAGGGGAGCGATTTAGATGCCCAGATACCAAAAGGCAAAGTCGGTATTAGAGGCAGCTAGGCAGCTAGGAAGCGAAGCAGCTAAGCGTGATTTAGAGGCAAGGCAAAGTTCCTCTCTCCTAGGGAGAGAGATAGAGAGAGGGGTTGAATCTAATAAAGCAGATTTAGATGTAAAGATGCCAAGATGCGCGGAGGCAAAGTCGGTATCGGAAGCGGCTAAGCAGCTAAGAAGCGAGGCAGCTAAGTGTAATATTTTAATCTCGCCCCTTGAGGGAGAGAAGAAATTTCTTAGCGAATTATGTGAGCTTAGAAATTTCAGTGAGGGGTATAAAAAATATAAATATTCAGATCGCGCAACAATCGTGCGCGATGACATGGGGCAAAATAATAGTATAAAAACCTCAATTTTTGTTGGCGGGGTAGGTACACCGCCATACAACTGGATACCTCTTTTTTAGTAATACTAGCACAAAACAGTTGATTGTAAGGTTGTTTCAATAAAATTTTCCATAAAAAAAGGTGAAGATTTTATTTTCTTCACCTTACTTTTTAAAAGATAACAAATATGCGCTTGATATGATTAAAAAAATAATCTACTTAACCATTTTCGCAACTTTTAAAATCATTTCTCCAACATTTTTTAGAACCGGTCTTTCGCAACCATTTGCATCTGTTGCAACTGCCATACCTAATTTTTGAAGTCGTCCTTTAAAACCTTGAGCAAATGTTCTTTTGGTAGGTAATATTTCATATGCGATTATAGCTCCATTGTCTTTTTTACGAACAACAAACTCCAAACCGGTCTCATGATTTAAAATATGAGTTGACGAATATTCTTTACCACCACAACTTACCATATTCTTTTTAATAGACAATTTAGGGTCAGTTTGATTCAATTCTTGGGATTTAGTAACTCCTTTAGCCCCTTTATGAAGAGTATACGTATGACTATACTCTTCTAATTTGGTAATACCACCAGTACGATGATAATTAACAGTACTACGCCTATCTCTTCCTCCATCAAAACTATCGTATTGAATAATAGCATCACTCGGAATATGTTTTTTAGGGATACTAGCACATAGTACCTTTAGAGCACCATCAGGTTGCGAGTACAACCTATAAGTATTATGCACTTGTTTTGGGAAATTAATTGATAAATTGTTCGTTGACATAACAATTTTTTCCTTTCTACATTTAAAAAACTTTCACACACTTACATGAAAACTAAAAGATTTTAAATATTGCCCAGTTATCCAGATAACAAAAACCTTGCATAGCGTATTACAAGAAACTTTGAGCCTATTTTTAAACACATCTTTACATTTCGTAACGTTATTAGAAATATTGGCAGGGTAGGGCACGCCAACTACGTGCTATTTATACAAACTTTCCCAATATCCTTTCGAGTTATCATCTGGATTAATATTTTTTAGGGCATATTTATAACATCCTCGACCATTAAGGCTAGAATTTGGACCGCCATCAGCAAGAGATTTCTCTTTAGAACAAAGAGAGCCCCAGCCCCCTGTCGTATAAAGAAAAATATCATACCCGAAACGATTTGGCCCTTTGTATGGACCATTTGTATCAAAAGTCATTGTAATTCCATCACCGCTTCCATGATAAAAGAATGTCAATCCTGTAATATAGGTTCCATCAGCGAGAAAATATCCCCCATTCTCAATTCCATATAACTGACTGTAATATAAACCCTGTTTGCCAATATAATTATATGTTGGAATAATTTTATTTTCAAATTTTGCAGCATTAATACCTTTAGCTTTTTTCAAAACTCTAAACTTAGAAACAAAATTAGCGTTAATTGATTTAAAAAATTCTTGATTAATCCACTTACAACGATTTAATTCATTTTGATTTGGACATACTTTATTAATATCGTTAAAATTATCATAACCAAAATCATTAGCAGTTTGTTTTAAAACTTGTTGAATAAGACTAGAAGAACGAATAAATGCAACTTCTAATTGTTTTCGTTTATATTTATTAATAACATTTGGCAAAGTCAATGCCGCAATTACGCCGACAATGCCGAGAGTTATTAAAACTTCCGCAAGGGTAAACGCTATGCGTTTGGGTGAATGGTGAATAGTGAGTAGTGAGTGGTTCGTTTCAGGGGAATCAGCTGGGTTATTAGGTTGTTTTTGTTGTAAATTGTTTTTATTCATTATTATTTTTCCTTTCTTTTCACCAACATCTGTCATCGCGCACTCCGTTGCGCGATCTAAAGTTTTATATTTTTTATCCCCCTCTCTGAAATTTCTAAGCTCACATAATTCGCCAAGAAATTTCTTCTCTCCCTCAAGGGGCGAGATTAAAATGTTTCGTTTAACTAAACTTAAAATATCAACAATCTTCCTAAATAAATCAAACTTCCTTAACCGTAAAAGACTATGCCTCTTTACTTCTTCGCTTCTTTGCGTCTTTACATCTAAATCTGCTTTATTAGATTCAACCCCTCTCTCTATCTCTCTCCCTTGGAGAGAGGAACTTTGCCTTGCATCTAAATCTGTAATGGACTTTGCTTCTTCGCATCTTGGCATCTTCGCCTCTAAAATACACTTATCTGCTTCGCTTCCTAACTGTCTAGCTGCTTTATACAGCCATCTATCTAAACGTAGTAGTGTCGGCGGCGTACTGCCCCCCCCCCGACGGCACTTTTCATCGCAAATTCAACTTCTTTCAGCTCTTCTTGAAAATTCATATCCTCATTTTAACATATTCTTTAGAGCTTTTCAAGCATTGTAACTCTCCAATTTTTTCTTCATATCTTTTGCCGGAAAATAATCGGGTAAGATTCGTAAACAATCATCTACAGATTTTTGAGCTTTGACATAATCTTTATCCAAAAAATAAATATATGACAAAAGAAAATGAAGTTCAGGATCGTGATAAAAATAACTTTTTGCACGGTTTAAAAAGAACAACCCCTGCTCTTTTAAGCCATTATTATACAAAACTCGTCCTATAAATTTATGGACTTCCGGATTTATCGTATACATATAATCCGCGTATCGAATTATTTTTTCAACAAAAGTTCCTTGGCAATAGGTTATTAGAATATTAAGATCAATTTCTAAAAAATTTCTTATCTCAAAATACGATGGATACTCTTGAACATCACCCTCAATCAAAGAGATTTCAAACAAAGCCCAATGCGCTCTAACATCAACGTCCTCAATTAACTCAAACTGTCTTTTGGCATATTCTAAGTCTCCTGCAAAGAAATTTAAATAAGCATCTTCCAATACACAGCCATTTTTAACGAAAAATTGTTGACAGTCCTCATCGAAACCTGCCAACAACTTTTCTTTTGCTTTTTTATAATCTAATAAAACCATAAATCATTAATAATTGTTGTTATTATTACTATTCAAATTATTAAAACCTGACATCATTGAATCCATCATCAAAGTCTGCATAATTCTCGGATCAATATTTTCACCTTTTTGAGCTTGGCTCATCAACATCGGAACCACATTCATCATACTATTATTGTTGTTGTTATTATTTCCCAACAACATATTCATTTCCGCAACTCTCGGATCTTGATATTGAGCCATCGCATAAGGATTTTCTGTTGCAGAAGATTGAACAGAAACATTCACACCGGCTTCCTTCAATGTATTGATAGCTTTTAAGACTTCTTCATCTGAAACCTGTGCAATTTTAATCGTCTCTTCTGCCTCTGATTTGCTGTTGTCAAACTTTTTAATTCTTTCTATATCTTGGTTTTCAAGATTTTCTTTTTTGTTAATAGTTTCTTGAATATTATTAAGTTGTTTTTGGCGAACTTCATTATTCAATTCAGGAGACAAACCATTGCCGTATGGAGCTTTGATAAATTTATCCAAATCATCAAGTTGTTCTTCACCTTGCTGAGCTTCAGGATGACATGCCGGCCCACCAGTTAAACAATCACGACCTTTTGTAGCATAGTCAACTAGATATTGATTTGGATTTAATTTAATAACCTTGTCATATGCAGAAACAGCTTCTGATTTTTTATCTAAATGCGTGTAAACCATTGCCAAATAGTAATAACCCAAAGGGTTGTTAGGTTGTTTTTTCAATAAAGAATAACATTCTTGCAAACAACCTGAATAATTTCCTGCTTTATATTTTAGAGCAATACTTTTTGTCGTAGCGTTCGGATAATAAACTTTTTGTTTAGAAA
Organism: uncultured Candidatus Melainabacteria bacterium; assembly: GCA_934717855.1. GTDB lineage: Bacteria > Cyanobacteriota > Vampirovibrionia > Gastranaerophilales > Gastranaerophilaceae > Stercorousia. The sequence continues at coordinate 161,267 of CAKUZI010000003.1, read as the reverse complement.
AATCCAAAGCATCAGAACTTGGACTGCTACTATTTTTGGAATTATTATCAATTGGAGGCAATTTATCTACACCTGCTGCATATGCGCCTAATGCTCCCAATGTAAGAATTGCTACTAACGTTAAAATCAATTTATTATTCATACTCTTATCCTTTTTCTCTCTTTTTAATAATTTTATTTAATAAATCAAGCTTTTTATCTTATTATATAACATTTTGAGGATAATTCATAGTGTAAATATATGATTTATCTTAAACTAAATTTGCAACCGCAATAATTCTGGCGATACAAACTTAATTCTCTAGAAATTTTATTTGTTTTCAAAAAACCGTCTTTCTTTTTAAAATCAATTGCAAGAAAGTTCAGCCCCTCTTCTAACGCAATTTTTTCACCTATCTCAGAAAGCTTTTGAAAATTTTTATGCGGGCTTATAACTATTGAAGTTGTAAAATTTTCAATCCTTTGCGACTTTGCAAACTCTGCTGTCTTTTTCAAACGCAACTCAAAACACTTGTCGCACCTTTTTCCTCTTTCAGGCTCCTGTTCAAACCCTTTAGCCACTCTATAAAACTCTTCAGGATTATATTCTGCCTCAATCAATTCACAGCCAAAATGTTCACAAAGTGTTTTTTCGGCTTCCAGTCTTTTTTGGTATTCTTCAATAGGAAAAATATTTGGATTATAAAAATATACAATAACCTGATATCCTGCGTCTTGTAAGTAAGACACAGGATATCCAGAACAAATTCCGCAACAAGCGTGGAGAACTATTTTATTTTTTTTCTGCTCCATTTTTTTCAACCCATTCTTTAAATTCTTTGTATGGCTTAACTCCTACATATACTTCGTTGTTAATCATTGTTGAAGGAGTTCCGTTAATACCATGTTTGTATGCAAAATCAATTTCATCTTTAATTTGATTCATTGTTTCTAAGCTGTTTGCATCTTCTTGCAATTTTTCAAGATCAAATCCTTGATTTTCAACAAGTTTAAGAATTTCATCTTCAGTTTGAGGTTTTTTCTCAAACAAAATTTCGTTCATATCCCAAAGTTTGCCTTGCTTTTCTGCTGCAATTACATATTGAGCATCTATACAAGAACCTTGGTGGAACGGACTTTGCAAATAAGCATTACAACTTGTATCCAGCGGAAGATTTTTGTGAACAATTTTAATGTTTTTCATTTCCTTGGCAAGTTTATGTACCATTACATTGTGAACAGGGCAAATCGGGCATTGATAATCTGAATATACATAAACAATTGTTTTAGCATTTTCGTCTCCCAAAAGATTTCCTTTAACTGCATATTGATTTTTCTTATGCTTAAATTCTTTAAATTCCATTTGTCTTTTTACTTGCGGAGCAAACTTAAATGTCACACGAGTATATGTCAAAAATCCAACAGCAACAGCCAAAACTGCAATAAGTGCTATTAAATATTTTTTAATTTTAATTGCATCTAAAAAGTCATTGATACTTTGTTTAACAGAATGAATAAATCCTCCGTTTTTAAAATCTGTCGCAACACAACCGATTGCAAGGTTTAAAATATATGTAAATGCACAAAGAACACAAAGTTTTTTAATATCAAATAAGCTTAAGCATAGCAATATCATTGAAACGCAAAATGCAAACAAGCCTAACGAAGCGATATAATCCATCGGATTTTTAAAAACTTCCATGAACTTGAATAATTTCACATTTTTCAACTTTTGAGCAAAAAGCATCAAAAAGACAAATGCATAATAGAACATTCCCCAATATGCAAGCGGAATTCCTAAAAATTGAGCTTCCGGAGTTCTAGCAATTCCATCACAATCAATAAAGTCATTTACTGAACAAAAACTTGAGAGTGCATACGGATTAAAATTCGCATTATAATAAATTACCGCAAGTTTAATTGTTGTAATTATACCTACAACCGCAATAGATGCAATTGCAATCTTCTTTTTCATCTCTTTTTCCATTATAAAGTTCTCCTATTAATGCTTTCATAATACTATTTTCACAAGAATAAATCAATACCACAAAGCAGAAGATTTTAATCGGCCTTTCAGACAATCTTTTTGAATTATTTAGAACTTGAATAAAATCATTAAATGTGTTATAATTAAAAACACATAGATATTATTTGAGAGGTTGATTTGAAAAAGAATATTTTTGAATTGTTTTTAGAAAAAGTTTTGGGCGTGCCTTTATGGATTAAACAAGTTATTTATTTAAGACTCGAAAAAGAAATGCAATTGTATTATTGCGAAGAATTTTTAAAAGATCACAAAGAAGATATTTTTTCTACATTTGTACCAACTCTTACATTCAAGGGGAAAACAGAATTAACAGAACACAAATGCGGACTTGACAATAACATATACAACTTTTTGCAAGGTTGTGCCAACGAATACAGTTTAATTGAAATTTCTGTCAACAATTTCTTATCAATGGAAGAAGTTGCAAAATATTATGAACTTTGCCTAGAACAAAATTTTATCAAAGTACCGGATTCAAAAGAAATTCACGCAATGGCCGGCTATATTTCCGGCAAATTCAGAACCGGTGAATATTTTAAACAAAGAGAGACTATAGACGTTGATCAATTACAAAAAGCAATTTTAGCACATAGAGATGCGCAAGAAAGTAATAATCCGAAAAAATTTGGAGAAATTTTAATCGAATTAGGTTATGTTACTGAAGCAGATTTAAAAGCATTATTAGTTTTAAAAGAAGAGGCTAAAAAACGTTTTATCCTTGATTACACAACTGTTCCAAAACCGGAAACAACATATACAGATGAAAATCAAAAATACGAAGAAGAAATCAACAAACTTAAAGATGAAAACCTTAAATTAAAACGTAAACTTCTTCAATTATTAGAATTGGTAAAAAGAAATGGTCAACAATAATACAGAACCTGAATTATTAGTAGAATATAACAGAGATGGACTTGTAGAACAAGAACATTACGGATTCGTTGTACTTGCAAACAAGAATAAAGCATTTGACTTTACCGGCGATGCAAAAAGTTATCCTTTTTACTTGCGTTCTTGTGCAAAGCCACTACAAGCAAGTCTTTTGATTGATTATGGAATGGATAAATTCTACGACATGACAGAAGAAGAAATCGCTATTTGTTGCGCCTCTCATGCCGGAGAAGAAATCCATGTTCAAACAGCTTTTAATCTTTTAAATAAAATAGGTTTGGATGAAAGCTATTTAAAATGCGGTTTACACAAACCTTTATCTAAAACAGAACAAACAAAAATGATTTTGAACGGAACACCTGAACATCTACTACAGAACAACTGTTCCGGTAAACACGTAATGATGTTGGGCTTATGCAAAATGAAAGGTTGGGATTTGAAAACTTATGACAGCCCCGAACATCCTTTGCAAAAAGCTATTAAAGCAAAAATCTATGAATTATGCAAAGTTACAAAGGAATTCCCTGTAACAACAGATGGATGTGGGGTTCCTATTATGTCAATGCCTTTGACTAATATGTTGCATGGTTATTTAAACCTATTTTGCAATCCAAAATATGAAAAAATTAAAAATGCTTTCTTAAATCATCCGTACATTATCGGCGGAGAAGACAGAAGTGACACAAAAATCATTGAATACTCTAAAAACATAGTCGCAAAAGTTGGAGCTGGCGGACTTTGTATTGTGGTTAACACTAAAACAGAGGAAGCTTTTGTTGTAAAAATTGCAGACTGCGACATGAAAGCAAGAGAACTCGTTGTTTGTCAAATTTTAAAAAATATCCACTGGGCAGATGTCCCAATGGATTTGGATATAAAAACTATACATGGGCAAAAAGTTGGAGAGATTAAAATTCTAATCTAACCTCTCCGAACATTTTAAAATTTATACCCTGTATTCTACGCTATAACTTGTTTTTTGCGAATTTTCTTTGTTGTTATTCTGCCAAAAGAAAACTCCGACCGCAATAGCTACGACAAGTAGAATTATAAAGAATATCTTTGTCAAAATTGCGAAGATTTTTCCCACAATAAACAAGACAACTATAATTCCTAAGCCAATTAAAAGTACAGTAAAATCCATTATCTCACCTTGTTTTCTTCGCCTTTAATAAGTCTTTGAATATTTGATCTATGAAGCCAAATTATGTATAAAGCTCCCAACGCACAATATGCGATATATGCAATTGGCGCATGAAAAGCCCACATAATAAATGGAGACAATCCAAGAGCAATAATTGAACCTAAAGAAACATATCTAGAGAAGAAAGTAATCACAGCCCAAATTCCGGCAATAATCAAGCCAACTTGCCAATTAAGAGCTAAAATAGTCCCAACTCCTGATGCTACAGATTTTCCACCGGTAAATTTTAAGAAAATTGATTTACTGTGTCCTAAAATTACAGCAATTGCAGCTAAAACAGGTAACAACCCAATTCCGGTAAAAGATTTTGCAAATAATGCAGCCAAAACAACTGGTAATGCACCTTTAAAAGCATCTAACAACAATGTAATAAAGAACCATTTTTTACCCATAACTCTTTTTACATTTGTAGCGCCGGTTGAACCAGAACCGATTGTTCTAATATCTTCGCCGGTAAAAGCTTTTACAATAATATATCCTGTCGGAATTGAACCGATTATATATGCACTAATTACAACTGCAAATAATTCTAATATTTTTTCCATTTTCTCTCCCTTTGCCACCACGTAATATTTTACGTGATATTCGAATACGAACTTTGAAAATTATTATAACAAGGATATTGTAATAATTCAAGAATATATTATAATATAAATACAATGAAAAAGATTTTGTCACTTATAATATGTTTTCAAATCCTTGCCTTACCGGTGTTTGCAGAATACGATTTTTCTGATGAAGCACAGGCTGAATTTGACAGGCAAAAAAATCAACAGATACATAATGCTCAATCAACGGATTTTTCTAAAAAACGTAATAGAACGGAGATTAAAAATGACCAACTAATCCACCAAAACCCTCCGACATTGTTGGATGAAATCCAATACAACACTTATACACAAGTAAAAACTCAACCTCTAAACGGCTATATAGTTAATATCCCGTCAGGGACAAGTTTTCAAGTAACGTTTGATTCCGGAATAAATTCAGGTAGTTTAGAAAAAAATGACCGCCTAACCGTTAGATTGACAAATGATTTAAGATATAATGGAAAACTTGTCGCTCCTGCAGGGAGTCTTGTTTATGGAATAGCTACAGATGCCCAAAATGCAGGGTTTGCGTATGGTAGTGGAATGATAGAACTTGCATTTAATGAGATTTTAACTCCTGATGGGGCTCAAATTAATATTTCTACCGAAAAAGTTTATCTTAAACCCAAAAGTGAACGAGCAAGAAAAATGACTCGAGATGTTGTTGTCGGGGCTTTAGGCAGTATGCTTGTCGGTGCTGCGCTAACTGCACTAGGTGGTAGAAGCGATGATTTTGGCAAGAATATGTTAATTTTTGGAAGTTTAGGCGCTGCAGGCGGAGGTTTGCGCGGTTCAATGCAACGTGGAGAAGAAGTCCAAATCCCTGACGGTACAACAATTGAAATCAGATTATCCGAACCTCTAAACGCAACTGCATTATAGTAATAAATTAATCATAATCAATTAATACAATCAAGTAAAATTTTGCATTTTCGAAAAAAATATGCTATATTGTTTTTATGAAATTAAATAAAAAATTAGTTACATTAGGATTAGTAATACTGATTTTATCAGTTGCATTAAAATTTGTATGGGCGGGGCTAAAACAAATTAAAGTTGATGATTTTCACCCTGCTTCAGTTATATTTTTAATTGATTCTTCTGCTTCAAATCAAAAATATCTTCCTGATCAGAAAAAAACATTGAGGCAAATCTGCAATTTGCTTGATCCTGAAGACCAAATTAAAATTTTAAGAGTTTCTGAAGACGCGTACTTAATTTACGAAGGCAGTCCGATGAATGGAAGTACTATTACAAAATCAATGGATGCTTTCACAAAATATGACCAAAAAGATTATGGAACAGCATACGGAATTGGACTTAAAAAAGCGTTTTCACACGCATTAACAATGAAAAAAGAGGGCTATGTTCCTGCTGTTGTTGTTATAGGCGATCTTGAAAACGAGGGTGCTATAGAAAAACAAATTAATTGGAATACTTTACCAAGCAATGTTCAGAACGTAAAAAAATACGCTCCGGATATTTCTATGATGTTTTTGGATGCACATCCTGCAAAACTCGATTTGGTAAAAGAGACACTAACACCGGTTTTAGGAGAAAATCATTTGATTGTTGCGCCTAAAGAAAATATTGATAAGTCCATAAGAAAATTTCTTAATGCAATCGGAAGATAGAATTTGAGAGGATAATTAATGACTATAGTAATAACAACTTCACAAGGCGAAAAAGTTTTTAATAAAGATGTAATAACTGCCGGAACAAACCCTAATTGCGATGTTATTTTGAATACCGGCTACGATGTTTTGTTGACAATGGAATACAAAATTGCAGAAAACAAATGTTCTATTATCAATACTTTTAAAAGTGATAAAGTTTTATTCAAAGGTCAACCTATCAAAAGAGTTGACGTAACCAATGTTTGCAAACTTATGTTTGGAGAGTCTGATGAATTTTTAGCGATTAAAGTTCTTGCAGATGCTCCAACTCAAAAAGCAACTAAAACTATTACATCAATCGGCAAAGAAGATTTGACTGAAGAAGATATTAAAGGCTTATACGGGAAAGATGTTAACGCCGTAACTAAAGTCAAATTAGAAAAACAAAAAGAAGACTTGGAAGAAGCTCGTGTTGCGATTATTAAACAAGTTGCTTTTCATATAAACGATTTGAAACAAAAATTGTCAACTAATTCAAAAACAAGCATTTTTTTGCATATTGCAATGTTTTTCAGTTCAATGATTTGTGCTTTTGGGGTATCAAATTATCTTATGGGACTTGAAATAAAAGAATCTGCCAACTTTTTACATCTTCCGACAAATATTAAAGTTTGGGGAATGTATACAGTATTGATTTATGGAATTTGTTTGTTGCTGAAACAAGGAATATATTTGTATTTGCAAAGCAATGTTCAAAAAGAAATGTCAAAATCTGCTAAACTCGGTCAAAGTTTTATGCTAATTTTTTCATTGATATTTGTGCTTGGGATTTACGTCGTAAACCTTGTTTATTATATGAATTTGAATGATTTTATGACATTTGCTATATTCATTTCATTCTTCTTTTCTGGCATTATGGCAGTCCTTGCTATTTCATGCGGATATTTCAAATGCAATGGAACAGAATGGACTATGACGCTTGACAAGTATGAATATAGAGAGGATTTTGAAGGCGTTATCAAATCTTATAGACAATGGATTGAAAGATATATAAACAGTTTAAGTAATTCTAAATTGCGGTATATTAAAGATAAAATGTTCAATCTTCAGCTAAAATCTGTTGGGGAAACAATTGTAGGAATTTTAACAGCACCATTCTTGGCTTATGGTGTTTCAAATACATTGGCAATGTGCTTTCCGGAAGCTGCAGGCTGGGTAAGAATTTCAGGCTTGAGAATAAGTCCTGTGTTCCTAACTCTTGCGACATTTATGATTATTTTTGCGTTCTTTTCTTTTGTAAACGCATTTTTCTGTACAAAAAAAGTTCAAGGTTCGCAAGTAATTAAACAGGATGGATTTTCTGATTATCAACACCACGGAGTTACTATTTACGGATTAGAGGGTGTTCGCAGACTTAACTCTGAGAAAAATCGTTCATTAGCAATCGGTTGTGCAATTATTTTTATAGAATTTGCAATGAACGTTTCATATTTTATGACCGAAATCGGCGGAGATATGCAAGGTATTTTCTTGAGTTTGGTTGCAGCATTAGTTCCAACAGCTTTGTTGATTGCCGAAACTTTAATGCTTAGTCAGACAAAATTTGATATTTACGCTTGCGATGAATTGCTTTCAAAAGTAGATAAAGACTAATTATGGATATACTAAAAGTTTTAGTAATAATTGCATTTGTTATCGTCACTATTTGTACGATTAAATTGCACCCAACAATACATCAACCTATGATTATTGAAGATGCGAATTTTAAGCTTACAAGAATTAGTGATACGCTTACACCTGATAGTGTTACGACAACGATTGCTACAGTAGAACCGCAAAATATTCAAACCACTGTTCAAAATCAAAACTTTCAGAATATACAACAGACGGTAAGTACGGAGACTCAACCGATTTCTACTCAGAATATCCAAACTCAAAACAATCAAGTCAGGTATATTCAGCCGGAAGATGTTGCACCTCATAGCTCTAAAATAAAAAATATTAGACCTAAAACGCAACAAACTCACAATCGGAATAATGATGATGAAATGTCCGATTTGGAAATGGTTAATCAAATTTTAAAGGGAATTCAAGAGCAACAGCAAACAACTCGTCCAACGCCTTCTCCAAAAGTTAATCAAAATCATCAAACAATTTCTACACCAAAGCAAAGTAGTAATTTTAAAAATCCATATATGACCGAGCAGGAAGAAATTATTGCTTGGAACAAATGGCGCAGTAATATTCAAAATCAAATTATGAATGATTCAGACATTGATTATGCTCCTCTTGGTACAATGTTTATGTTTACGTTTGTTGTTGATAAATATGGAAATGTTTCAAATGTAAAAGTTGAATGTTCTAATCGAAACTACATGGATATTGCACGAAATAACGTTAAACCTGCAATTACGAGATTACAAAAGAAGCCAATATTGAACTTTCCTCGGGGAACTCAAAGAACTTCAACAGTTGTGACAGGTGTTTTCTTAATTGGAACTCAAAACAGATATTCAACACCTAACGATTATTCAGATTACGAAAGGGTAAAATACTAATGAATACAACTAAAATAGGAACAATAACAATAATTTCACTCGTAATCCTTGGAATTTGCACAACGGTAATTGCAATTACCAAGCCTCATTTGCACAAAATGATTATGCTTGAACAAATAATTTATAAAAGGAGCAAGTAGTGCTTAAAATATTTTGCGGAATTTTGCTAATAATTTTAGAAATTCCATTTTATTTTAAAATACGTCAGGCAAAATATGACATTATCCGACAAACAGCAATTTTAATAATCATGATACTAATTGCATTAATCGTTGCAGGAATTTATTCATTAAGCATGTTTATGCTAAGATAATTTTGTTATGTATATATGTAGAGAATGTAAAGCTGAATATAAAGAAAAAGTTGAATATTGTGACTGTGGGAACAATACATTTGATTATGTTGAAGATAAAAACAAAGTTCAAGCAGTAAACACTAAACAATCGCTAACTTTAGAACAAAAATCTGAATTGGTTTCTAGAATATTTTTTGCACTTTGCATTATTTTGTCCATAATCGTATGGTCAATCCCTGTCGGAAAAACTTCGGATAAAAAACCGACACCAACTCAACAAAAACCAATTTCAACTTCTACGTCTATCCCAAGTATTGACAAAATATGGGATAACACACCTGCATATCAACCAAAACCAAAGCAAGAACAAGTTCAACAACAAAACCCATTAGAAAAATTAAGACAAGAAATTCCATTAACATTCACCCCTGCTAAAGATAAAAAAGTTGCTCAAGCAGAGGTTCAAAAAAAAAATACGGAATCTGTAAAATCTAAACCCAATGTAAAAAACCCAAAGCAGGTTCAACCTAAAATATCTAAACCGGTTCAACCCAAAACGTCACATAATATAACTTCTCCTGCTCCAAAATTAGATGAGAAACCTCTTTATAAAGAACCGCAAAAACCAATTTACAACCCCAATAGTCCGACAATGTTGAGGTATAAAAACAGTTTACGTTCAGTATTGTTTTCACATTTAGCAGTTGGAAGTATTTCCGGCTCAGGCGAATGCTCAATTCAATTTGCAATAGACCCAAACGGGAAATTAATAAACAGAAAATTTTCTCAAGAATCTTCAAATAAAGCTTTAAATGACGCTGTTTATTATATGCTTATGAGTGTCCCAAAATTCACTCCGCCACCTGTAGAATATGACGCACAAACAATTAAAATGCACTTCAAAATAGATAACGGCAACTACGAAATTTCTATTTATTAAAGCATTATTTGTTATTTACACCATAACCAAACATTGCAAAATCATATTTTATAGGATCTTTTGGATCAAAAATTTTTAAATTTTCCGTAATTTCAATAACGGATTTAAAGTCATTAGATTTTCTTGATAAAAGCCCCATCTCTCGAGAAAGCCTTGCGACATGCGTATCTAATGGAATTAAAAGTTCAGACGGTTCTATAAAGTTCCATATTCCTAAGTCTACCGGCCCTTTTCTTACCATCCATCGCAAAAACATACACATACGTTTCATTGCTCCGCCTTTTTTAGGATCTGGGATCATAAAATATGCACCCTGCCCTGCTTTTTCAGAAAATTTAGAGTAAAAATAATCAGTAATCGGCTGAAAATTTATATAACATTTTTTCCTTTTTTCATAACCGTATTTAAAAAGTTCTTCTAAACCGCCGTCTTTTTCGTACAACTGGCGCAAAATTTTAAAAATTTCTATAAAATCGTTAGTTGTCCCAAAGCGATAATTAAATTCTCCTAACAATTTAGGTTCAAAATTCATAATGAAATTATATGGTTCATTTTGAGCAAGGCTAAACAATTGATTTAATTTTTCAATAAAAACTTTTCTATTCCCATAAGCAAGCAAAGACGAAACAAAACCAGAGATTTCACAGTCTTTTTTGTTCTGTGAATACCTATGAGGGAATTGAATTGGATCATCTTTTATAAAATCAACTGTTTCATATTGATTAGCCAATTCATCTATTTCTAGCTTAGTTATCATAAATTATTCACCCAAATTTATTTGAGAGAATTGAACAATTTTATTTTTACCACGTTTTTTTGCATTGTACAAAGCGTGCTCTGCATAACGAATAATAGTATTTGCATCTTCTTCTGTATCTTCAATGCATGGATATGTAGATATACCGCCGGAAATTGTAATTGGATGTCTTTCCTCTTCACCGGCAGGAATAAAGTCCATTTTTTCAATATCACGTCTAAATCTTTCAGCGAATAAAAATGCGTTTTCTTCAGAAGTATTCGGTAATATCAAAAGAAATTCTTCATCACCATAACGTGTCAAAATATCTTCTTTTCTAATTACTTGTTTTAATTTATCAGCGATAGAACGAAGTAAAACATCACCCCATTCATAGCCATAAATATCATTTACGACTTTGAAAAAGTCTAAATCAAACAATAAACAAGAAAGTTTTGTACCATATCTTCTTGCACGAGAAATTTCTTGTTCCATGCGCTCTTGCATATATTTTCTGTTATGAAGTCCTGTCAATTCATCTGTCGTAGAAACCAATTTTAATTTGTCACGAAGTTCTTTATATTTTAAAAGCGCGTTTGCTCTGATAACAAGTTCAAGATTATCAACCGGTGTTTTGATAAAATCAAAAATTACGGCTCTAACAGTACATCCTTTGAAAACCTCACCAATAAACAAAGTTGGAGCTTTAAATTTAGTTGTCATTAAAACATCTTTAATATTAGGAACGCTCTCAACAACAACCAACCCAGGGTTAAGCATTTCATAATCTTTTAAATTTTCAGCATTTTCAATCCTAACATTTGTATCATCAATTTGAGCTAATACATCAGCCAATTTTGATTCATTTTTATCTGTATAAACAACTATATTTTTCATAAGGCTACCCTTCCAATACTAATATCTTAACTGAATATTAACATATTTTTTGAATTTTAGCAAGTAGTTACGATTACAAGCATATTAGCTTTTATACAACTTTTTCAAAATAATTAATCGTTTTTAGCAAACCGTCTTTTACGTGAACTGTCGGAGCATAATCTAATTTTTCTTTTGCGAGCGACAAATCAGGTTTTCTTTGACACGGATCGTCAGAAGGAAGCGGTTTAAATACAATTTTAGAATTCGAATTTGTCAATTCTATAATCATTTTTGCTAATTCTAAAATAGTGTATTCACCGTCATTTCCTACATTCACAGGCCCCATAAAGTTTTCTGTATTCATAAGAGTAATCATTCCGCGAACCAAATCATCAACATAACAAAAAGAACGTGTCTGCGAACCATCACCATAAATAGTTATATCTTCATTTTTAAGAGCTTGCACTATAAAATTTGACACAACTCTGCCATCATTTTGCGCCATACGAGGTCCATATGTATTGAAAATTCTTATAATTCTAATATCTACATTATGTTGTCTGTGATAATCCATCATCAATGTTTCAGCAACACGTTTTCCTTCATCATAACAACTTCTTACACCTATTGGATTGACATTCCCCCAATAGTTTTCTCTCTGCGGATGAACTATCGGATCTCCATAAACTTCACTTGTTGAGGCTTGCAAAATTCTTGCTTTTGTAGAATCAGCCAAGTCCAGCATATTTGTAACTCCTAAAACATTTGTTTTAATCGTTTTAATTGCATTAAATTGGTAATGAATAGGACTGGCCGGACACGCAAGGTTATAAATTTTATCAACCTCTAAAATTATAGGTTCAATAATATCGTGCCTAATAAGTTCAAATTCTCTATTATCAAGCAAATGTTCAACATTTTTTCTCGAACCCGTAAAAAAGTTATCCAAACAAATTATGTGATTTCCTTGTCCCAACAATTTTTCGCATAAATGTGAACCGATAAACCCTGCGCCACCCGTAACTAATACATTTTCCATAATATCCTCGCTTTAGTTCATTTTAGCATAAAAACGAATAATTATAAATAAATACCGGTATTTAACCCCTAACGCCGAAACACCGTTTTCAAAAAAGTACGGAACATAAAAAAAATAGCCGGATAAATTTACCCGACCTTATATTTTTTGGTGAAAAAATATAAAAATTATGCGTCTATGTCTGTTTTAAAGACATTATGCGCAAATCCTGCAAAGAAACCGATTCCTGCACCTGTAACAATAAACGGTGCTGTCGGTCTTATATCTTTTAGCATAAAATTATATGCTTTCGCAAATTTTCTTGTCAAATTTTTAGACACTGAATCCACTTCCCTAACAAGGCTACGGAACTCTTTTCCAGCAAGTGAACTTTCTCCGCCAAGAGCTTTAACATTTTCTTGTATATTTTTGAAAGAAAATGCATCTTTCTTCTTAGACTGAGCTATTTTTATAAACGCATCTTGAGCCAATGTTTTTTTATCACCTAACGCATTTAAATCTGCAACTTTTGCCTTGTTTGTGATTTTTCGGCAATAATTAAACATTGTTCTTGTATTAATTGTATTTTCTTGTTTAGTAACAGGAAGAATATACTTCGATGCATAACCCCCAACAGCACCTGCTGCTGACGTTTGAATAATAGTATACAACTTTGAATTATCCGATTGTCCTACTGCACTTACTGTCATAGCTAAACCTCACTTAACTAATACATACACTACCTATGAGTTAAGTCCAAAAGAACTTAACTTATTAGATATTCAGTAGATTTACACTTAAATATTCTGAACTTTTTCCTCGTGAAAACGACCTTGCTCAAAACTGAGTAATTAAATCCACTGGGATTATACACTATAATTACTTTTTTGTCAAGGCTTTGATAAAGTTTAGTAACAACATTATAATAACAACTGTAACAATACAAACTGTATAATGTTTAATAGTAGCAGAGCCCATAAACAATGAAGCAATTGCTCCGGCAATAATTGCAACAGAAGTTAAAATCATTACAGTTTTCTTTTGAGAGAAACCTGCGTGGAGCAATTTGTGGTGAATATGTTCTGCATCAGCCACAAAAGGAGATTTCCCTTTCGCAATTCTTCTCAAAGAAGAAAAAGTAATATCCATAATAGGAACAGCCAAAACAATAAATGGCAAAAGAATTGCAAGAGTTGCAGCTTTCATAACACCTGTAATAGAAATAGTTGCAAGCAAAAATCCTGAGAACAAAGCCCCACTATCTCCCATAAATATTTTTGCAGGATTAAAATTATATGTTAAGAAAGCAAGCATAGAGCCGGCTAAAATAAAGCCAATTAATGCACTAATAGGATTAGGTGGGGTCATTGCAACAGCAATAATTGCAAGAGTTACAGCATTTACTGTAACTACAGAACCAGCAAGTCCATCCACACCGTCAATAAAATTCAAGGCATTAGAAATTCCAACAATCCATAGCATAGTTATAGGATAAGAGAAAATTCCAATATCACCGATAAACGGTACATTATTGATTTGAACTCCTAGCAAATAAACCAAAGTCGCAATAGAAACTTGCAAAAATAATTTAAACTTCGCATCAAGATTGTATACATCATCCACCAATCCAAGTAAAAACATTAGCGAACCGCCAAGTAAAATACCTGACAACAAATTCCCTGATGGATAATAACTCATACACACAAGACACAAGAAAGTCAACATTGTACTTGCCCAAATTGCAACTCCTCCAATTCTCGAAATCGGATGAGTATGAATTTTTCTAGCATTTGGCATATCAACTAAACCTTCTTTTTTAGAAAAACTTATAACCATTGGAACTAAACATACTCCAATCAAGTATGCGATAACTGTTCCTAATATATGTGCGTGTGTCATCAATTTTATTAGCATAATTATTCCTTTTTAGGTGAGTAGTGAATAGTGAGTAGTAAATAGTTCATTTAGTTCGCTTCGCTCAACATATATTCTTAGTGCGTAGCACCAAAAAGAACGACTCACCACTCACTTTTCACTATTCACTACTTGTATATCAGATATTTTTTACATAATTTCAAAGAGCGTTCTCTGAGATCTTTCAATCCTTGTTCATTATCTGACGAAAATATTGCAGATGCAATAATTTTTGCAACTTCTGTCATATCTTCTTCCTTAAACCCTCTTGTTGTAACAGCAGGAACACCTAATCTAATTCCGCTTGTAACAAAAGGACTTTGCGGGTCATTTGGAACTGTATTTTTATTTGCAGTAATTCCAACTCGTTCCAAAACATTCGCCATATCTTTCCCTGTTTTTCCTGTTTTACGTAGATCAAGCGTCATAAGGTGATTTTCCGTCATACCGCCAACAATATCCATACCTTCATTCATCAAACCTTGAGCCAAAGCTTTTGCGTTTTTCAAAATTTGTTCTGCATATGCTTTAAATTCAGGTTTAGAAGCTTCTAAAAGAGCAACCGCTTTACCTGCAACAATATGCTCTAAAGGTCCGCCTTGCATTCCAGGGAAAATCGCTTTATCAATTATTTGAGCAAATTCTTCGTCACACATTGTAATTCCGCCACGAGGTCCTCTTAAAGACTTGTGTGTCGTAGTTGTTACAAAATGAGCATAACCAGCCGGTGATGGATGAAGACCAGTTGCGACAAGTCCTGCAATATGCGCAATATCTGCTAACAAATATGCACCAACTTCATCAGCAATTTCTCTAAACTTTTTGAAATCTATAATTTTTGAATAGTTACTTGCTCCGCAAATTATAAGTTTTGGTTTGTGTTCATGTGCCATCTGACGAACATTTTCATAATCAATGTTTCCATCTGCATCAACACCATAACTTTTTACATCAAAATACATGCCTGAAAAATTTACGGGAGAACCATGAGAAAGGTGTCCGCCATTTGACAAATCCATGCCAAGAACTTTGTCTCTCGGTTTTAAGACAGCCATAAACACTGCCATATTTGCCTGAGCTCCACTGTGAGGCTGAACATTTGCATGATCCATATGAAAAAGTTCGCATGCTCTTTTTTGAGCAATTTCTTCAATCACATCGACATGCTCGCAACCGTTGTAAAAACGTTTGTGAGGTTTTCCCTCTGCATATTTGTTAGTCAAAACACTTCCACAAGCTTCCATAACAGCTTCTGATGTAATATTTTCACTTGCGATTAATTCAATTGTATTTTGTTGTCTTTCAAACTCTTGTTCAATCTGTTCTGCAACTAATTTATCAACTTTTTTTAGGTGTTCTAAATTCATACATATCCCTCTCTACTTAAGTAGCTAAATTATAGAATAAAAAAAGTTGATTGACAATTTATTAAGATTTATTGTTTACGATGAATATTTTTGTGCTTCTTTATTAACCATTTCCATATATTTTTTGTTATTTTTTTCTGCAAAATCTATTGCTGATTTGCGAGCATTTGCCTGTCCACCAAGTTCTTTAGAATAAAATCGTTTTACATATCCAAATTTATTCAACCCCTTTGATTTTGACGGAATAAACACTACTGCACTATATTCATAATAGTCTTTAGACGGCGGGAAGTTTATAAAAGAAGTCATGCCTGCATCCGGATACAAAAGAACCGATGCGCCTTTAGTTTCTTCTTGAATTTTATGCGCAAATTCTGCAGCTGTTTCTGTCGGATTTGTTGAGTTTGGAAGATTTTCAAAAATCAATTTTGTGTGCCAATTTTCAATATTTTCATTTTTCGTGTAATAACAATAATTTTGATTTTTACTGTCAGGATTAGACAGATAGAAAGTTTCTTTATCAAATTTAATTTTATTCTCCATAGCACACCCCACCGTTTGCGTAATTATCAACAAATTAAGTAAAAGAATTAATAGTTTTACAAATTTTTTCATCGTAAATCCCCTTTCAGATTTTAATTATTATTTAGTTTTATGTAAAAAACTATTACCCATTTTGTTAATTTAAAAATTTATTGTATAATTTTATTAATCTATAGAAAAAGAGGAACTTTATGCCATTTGAATTTGAAAGACAAAAAATAAAAGACGTAATATTAGTTAAACCAAAAGTTTTTGGAGACAACCGCGGATTTTTTATGGAAGCTTATAAAAAATCAGAATTTGCTGAAAATGGGATTGATGTGGAATTCAACCAAGACAACCACTCAAAATCTTGCGCACACGTGTTAAGAGGTTTGCACTATCAAGAAGCTCCATACGGGCAGGCAAAACTTGTTAGATGCGGACGCGGAAGAATTTATGATGTTGCAGTTGATATTCGCCCTGATTCCAAAACTTTCGGACAATATGTAAAAGTAGAACTTTCAGAAGAAAATAAACATATGTTATTTATTCCGGAAGGCTTTGCACACGGATTTGTTGTTTTATCAGACGAAGCAGAATTACTTTATAAAGCGAGTGGAGAATACGCTCCACAAGCAGATAGAGGTGTTTTGTGGAATGATAAAGACATAAATATTGATTGGGAAATTGATTTTGAACCAATTTTATCAGAAAAAGACAAGATACAGCCAACATTGGCGGAAGTAAGGAAATAAATGGTGAATAGTGAATGGTTCTTAAAGGTGCTACGCACTAAAAATATATGTTGAGCGAAGTGAACTAAATGAACTATTTACCACTCACTACTCACCATTCACTACTCACTAATACATAAAGGAGAACACATGACAACAATACTAGTAACAGGTGGTGCAGGATTTATCGGAAGCTGTTTTGTTAGACATATGCTAAACACCCATCCTGATTATAAAATTATAAACCTTGACGCATTAACATACTGCGGAAATCTTGAAAATCTTGATGATATAAAGGATAATCCAAATTATACATTTGTTCACGGCAATATTTGTGATAAAAAATTAGTTCCTCAACTTGTTGAACAGGTTGATGCAATCGTAAACTTTGCTGCGGAATCACATGTTGATAATTCTATCAAACATCCTGAAATTTTTGTAGAAACAAATGTTCAAGGTACTCTAAATTTATTACAATCAGCAAAAGAATTTAAAACAGAAAAATATTTGCAAGTTTCAACTGATGAGGTATACGGAACATTAGGTAAGACAGGTTATTTTATGGAAACAACACCGCTTGCTCCGAACAGCCCTTATTCTGCCAGTAAAGCAAGTGCTGATATGCTTGTTAGAGCTTATCACGAAACATATGGTATGCCAACATTAAACACAAGATGTTCAAATAACTACGGACCTTATCAGTATCCAGAAAAACTTATTCCGTTCTTCATTTCTCAATTATTGAAAGGCGAAAAAGTTCCTGTCTATGGAGATGGGCTAAATGTTCGTGATTGGTTATATGTATACGACCATTGTTCAGCTATTGACACAGTACTTCACAAGGGTAAAATCGGTGAAGTTTACAATATCGGCGGACATAACGAAAAAACAAATATGGAGATTACTCACTTAATCCTTGAAGCAATGGGAAAAGATGAAAGTTCTATTAAATATGTTCAAGACAGACTTGGACACGATAAACGCTACGCAATCTGCAACGACAAAATTCAATCAGAACTAGGTTGGGAACCATCTTTGACATTTGAAGAAGGTATTAAACTTACGATTGATTGGTACCTGAACAACCAATCTTGGATGAAGAATGTAGATGCCAAGAGGCAAAGATGCATAGAGGCATAGTCTGTTTATGTATAACTTGGCATCTATAACAATTTATTACAAGGAAAGAAGATAAATATGAAAATATTAGTTACCGGATCAAAAGGTATGTTAGGGCAGGATTTGTGTCCGATATTGGAAGATATGGGCGCATTTGTTATTGAAACAGATGTTGATACCCTTGATATTACAAATGCAGAACAGGTTAAACAGGTTTTGACGGATGTACATCCTGATGTTGTTGTTCACTGTGCAGCTTATACAAATGTTGATAAGGCGGAAGAAGATTTGCAGACTGCTGAATTAATCAATGTTACAGGCACTGAGAACATCGCTGAAACTTGTGGAAAACTTGGTATTACGCTTGTTTACATCTCAACAGATTATGTTTTTGATGGAACGAATGTTGAACCTTATACTCCTGAAGACAAGCCTGACCCGATAAATAACTATGGCTTAACAAAATACGAGGGAGAAGAAGCTGTCAGAAGCCTTTGTGAAAAGCATTACATCGCTCGTACAAGCTGGTTATACGGCCATCACGGCAAAAACTTTGTTGAAACTATGATAAGTTTGGCCGATAGAGCTGAAGTTAAAGTTGTTGATGATCAAATTGGATGTCCGACTTGGACAGTTGAACTTGCAAACGGAATTGTAAAATTACTTTCAAAACCTTATGGAACTTACCACGTATGTGGTTCAGGTTTCACTAGCTGGTATGGATTTGCGAAGGAAATATATAAACAAGCAGGGCTTGAGGTTAATTTGCAACCTTGTACGACAGCAGAATTTCCTCGTCCGGCAAAACGTCCAACTTACAGCGTAATGGATAATGACGGAATTTGTAGAAATTGGCAAACTGCTTTGCACGATTATATTGAATTAAGGTAAAAAATTCGAATATAAAACCATTGCTCCATCACCAAACTTCGTATATTGCATATTTTATCAAATTGGTCTATAATCGTTTGGTATTATAAATTATGAGGTGATTATGAAAGGTATTGTATTAGCAGGTGGTGCAGGAACAAGATTACATCCGAGCACTATTGCAGTTTCAAAACAACTTTTGCCGATTTACGACAAACCTATGATTTATCACCCGATTTCTGTATTAATGCTTGCAGGAATTCGCGATATTTTGATAATTTCTACTCCTGTAGATTTACCAAATTTCAAAAGATTACTTGGAGATGGAAATCAATTTGGAGTAAAATTTTCATACAAAGAACAACCTTCTCCGGATGGCTTGGCTCAAGCGTTTATTTTAGGCGAAGAATTTATAAACGGAGATGACGTCGCACTTGTTTTGGGTGACAACATTTTTTACGGCGGAGGCTTTTCAGGAAAACTTAAATCTGTTGTAAAAAATATTAAACAAAACGGTGGTGCAACTGTTTTCGGATACCCTGTAAAAGATCCGCAAAGATTCGGAGTTGTTGAATTTGATAAAAACGGAAAAGCTATTTCTTTAGAAGAAAAACCACTCAAACCAAAGTCAAATTATGCAGTTACTGGACTTTATTTTTACGACAAAAATGTTGTTGAATATGCAAAAAATTTAAAACCGTCTGCACGAGGCGAACTCGAAATTACAGATTTGAATAATATTTATTTAAAAAATAACAATTTAAATGTAGAGCTTTTGGGGCGAGGTTTTGCGTGGCTCGATACAGGCACTCACCACTCTTTACTCCAAGCAGGTCAATTTGTAAAAACAGTTGAAGACAACCAAGGTATAAAAATCGCCTGTCTTGAAGAAATAGCATATAGAATGGGATTTGTTGCCAAAAAAAACTTGCTAAAAACTATTGAAAAATACAAAAATAATGAATATTTTGCTTACGTTAGAGAAATTCTTGAACGAAACTAAATTTTCAAATATTCTCAATTATTTTTTTGTAAAGATTATTTTAAAATTTCCAAATTACCTTTGTTTGTGCTACAATCTATACAAAGGATGATATAGGGAGATAATATGAGTAATCAACAAAATATGTTTGCGGACGGTAAAATCGTTCCTGTTAATATTAGAGAAGAGATGAAGCGTTCATACATTGATTATGCGATGAGTGTAATTGTCGGACGTGCATTGCCGGATGTTAGAGATGGTTTAAAACCGGTACACAGACGTATTTTGTATGCAATGAACGAACTCGGAATGACTCCTGACAAACCGTTTAAGAAATGTGCTCGTATCGTTGGTGAAGTTCTTGGTAAATATCACCCACACGGTGATACAGCTGTTTATGAAGCTTTAGTTCGTATGGCTCAAGACTTCTCTACCAGATATTTAACTGTTGACGGACACGGAAACTTCGGTTCTGTTGACGGCGACGGAGCAGCTGCGATGAGGTATACTGAGGCTAGAATGCACAAGATTACACAATCTATGCTTGCAGATATTGATTGTGAAACAGTTGAATTTGAGCCAAACTTTGACGGTTCATTGCAAGAACCATCTGTTTTACCGGTTAGACTTCCAATGTTACTTTTAAACGGATGTTCAGGTATTGCAGTAGGTATGGCAACAAACGTTCCACCTCACAACCTTTGCGAAATCGTTGACGGTACAATTGCTCTAATTGACAACCCAAGCATTACTATTGCAGAGTTAATGGAATACATCAAGGGCCCTGACTTCCCGACAGCAGCTACAATTATCGGATTAAACGACATTAAACAAGCTTACGAAACAGGTCGTGGTTCTATCAAAATGCAAGCAGTTGCAAACTTTGAAGAGATTGCAGGCGGAAATGGTCGTCAAGCTCGTACAGCAATTGTTGTAACTGAAATTCCTTACCAAGTAAACAAAGCAGCTTTGATTGAAAAGATTGCAGAACTTGTTAAAGATCAAAGAGTTACAGGAATTTCCGATATTCGTGACGAATCCGACAGAGAGGGTATGCGTATTGTAATTGAACTTAAACGTGACGCAAAACCTGATGTCGTTAAAAACAATTTGTTCAAATTCACTCAATTGGCAACAACTTTTGGTGTAAATATGCTTGCGCTTTGCGGGAAACAACCTAGATTGATGAATTTGTTTGAAGTTCTTTCTGAATTCGTTGAACATAGGGTTGAAATCGTTACAAGACGTACAATTTTCTTCTTGAAAAAGGCAAAAATCAGAGCTCACATTTTAGCAGGTTTGATTATAGCTTTGGGTTCAATTGACGAAGTTATTGAACTTATCAAAAAATCAAAAACTACTGATGATGCAAGAACAGGCTTGATGAGCAGATTTGGACTTGATGTTGACCAATCTAATGCAATTTTGGAAATGCAATTGAGAAGATTGACAGGGTTGGAGCAAGACAAGGTTAAAGCTGAGTATGATGAACTTGTTAAGAAAATCGCTGAATACGAAGAAATTCTTGCAAGCCGTCAAAAAATCCTTGACATCATCAAAAAAGAATTGCTTGAAGATAAAGAAAAATACGGTGACGATAGAAAAACTCAAATCTTGCCGGAACAAGGTGAAGTTACAATTGAGGACTTAACTCCAAATACTCCTATGGCAGTATTTATCACTCACCAAGGATATTTGAAACGTATTTCTCTAGACACATTTGAACGCCAAAACCGTGCAACTCGTGGCAAATCGGGCATTAAAACTAAAGAAGATGATGATATTCAACACTTCTTTACAGCAATGATGCACGATAAAGTATTGTTCTTCTCTTCAAAAGGAACTGTATACAGCTTAAGTGTTTACGACTTCCCAGAGGGTGGACGTCAATCTAAAGGTTTGCCAATCGTAAACGTTCTTCCTATCGATCAAGATGAAAAAATTACGGCAGTTGTACCTGTAAGCAACTTCTCACACGATTTGAACTTAATTATGTTGACTAAGAAAGGATACATTAAACGTATCGAATTAGACAACTTCTCAAATATCAGAAGAAACGGTATTATCGCAATCGGTTTGGAAGAAGGCGATGAACTTAATTGGGTAAAACTTGCATCTGCAAGAGATGAAATTATTATCGGAACATCTTGTGGTATGGCAATCAGATTCCCAATCGAAGATTTGAGACCTTTAGGAAGAAGCGCAAGAGGTGTAACTTCAATGAAATTGAGAACCGGCGATGAACTTGTTGGTTGCGACATTGTTCCAAGAGATTATGACGCAGACTTGTTGGTTGTAACATCTGACGGATTTGGTAAACGTACAAAATTATCTGAATTCAGAAGCCAAAACAGAGGTGGTATCGGTTTGATTGCAACTAAATTCAAATCAACTGCGTCAAAACTAGTTGCTCTAACTATCGTAAAAGAGTCAGATGATATCATGATGGTTACAGCAAACGGTGTTGTTACAAGATTGAATGCAGGTTCAATATCTCGTCAAGGCCGTCCTGCAACAGGCGTAAGAGCTCAAAACTTGACTGACAACGATTCAGTTGTATCAGTAAACAAAATTTTGAACCCTGATGAAGATGAAACAGTAAAAAAAGATGTAGCTTCAATGGACACTAATGAAGCACAGGGAAATGTTTCTCAAACAAGTTTATTAGACGAAGGCAACAACGAATAATATAATCAAACATATAATTAAAAAGATGGAGAAGTTAATGCTTTTCCATCTTTTTATTATGTATAAAGTTTCTTTTGAAAAAACTTTTACTCTGCATTATGTTTTTAATGCACTGTATTTATATATTCTTTTGTTTTTTCACGAATTTCTTTATCAACTTCAAAAATTTCGTCAATTGTTGGATTTTCAATAACTCTATGTTCATCACACATTTTTTTTGTAATTTCATAGATGTTATAAAGTTTTATTCTTCCGTCTAAAAACGCAAAAACAGCCTCTTCATTTGAAGCATTTAAACAAACTGTTGCGGTTCCACCTTTTCGCCCCATTTCATAGGCAAGTTTTACAGTCGGGAATTTTTCGTAATCCGGTTTTTCAAAATCTAAATGAGCAATTTCAGCAAAACTGAAACTCTTTGATTTTATTCCCTCAAATCTTTCAGGATAAGTTATTGCATACTGAATTGGAATATGCATACTAGGAAGCCCAAGTTGAGCAATTACACTTCCATCGACATACTCAATCGCAGAATGAACAATGCTTTGAGGATGGACAACAACATCGATTTTGTCATAATCAAATCCGAACAAATGATGTGCTTCAATGATTTCAAGACCTTTGTTCATCAAAGTCGCACTGTCAACGGTAATTTTTTTACCCATATTCCATCTCGGATGAGCAAGCGCCTGTTCTACAGTTGCATTTTTCATATCGTCAACAGTTTTGTGAAGAAAAGGCCCGCCTGATGCAGTAATTATAAGTTTATCTACCTGATTAATATCTTTTATGCATTGATGGATTGCGCAGTGTTCACTGTCAACAGGAACGATTTTAACACCATATTTCTTAGCTTCAGCCATAACAATATCACCTGCCATAACAAGTGTTTCTTTATTTGCAAGTGCAATATCAATACCGTTTTTAATAGCTGTCAAAGTCGGTCTTAACCCAATTTTGCCGGAACAAGCAACCAGAATGATATCATTTTCTTTGTCTGAACAAATTCTTTCAAGTCCTTCTTCTCCAAGACAAGTATATTTTGGTTTGAATTTTTCAGCCTGTTTTGCCAAAAGCTCTTTATTGTGTCCTCCTGCAAGAGCAATAATTTCAAATTTATCTTGAAGTTTTTCTATAACTTCTAAAGCTTGCGTTCCAATAGATCCTGTAGATCCGATTATACTAATTTTTCTCTTCTTTATTTCCATATTATTTCCTGTTTTTATATTTTTATTTTTTAATAAAAGCAATAAATAAGTAAAAAGGTGAATAAATGCACTTCGCTCATTTTGTTCGACTTGTTTTTACGAACATATTCACTTATTGCTTTATTCACCTATTAACTTAACTTTTATTTATGTACTTCTGAAAACGGTTTGCTTTCGTTTACATAAGTTGTAACTTGTTTCAAAGCCGGTTTGTATGCATTTACTGTTGAGTTTCCTCCCAAACAACCACCTGTACAAGCCATAACTTCAATTAAGTTACCTAAATCACAAGTTCCATTTTTAGCGTATTTTTTCAAATCTCTAACTGATTGTTTTGTCAAACCGTCAATTACAACAGGTTTAACCTCAACACCTTCCGGAATTAGAGCTTGAACTGCTTTTGCAACACCACCTGTTACACAGTAATTTCTTGCTTCTGCAGATGATTGAGTTTTAAATTCACTATCTTTGCATTCAGAAACCTGAATATTTCTTGCAACCATCCAAGCGCCGATTTCTTCGTAGTTAAGAACATAATCAACATTGTTATTATTCAATGCTTCACGTTTTTTAGCAACACAAGGGCTAAAGAATACTGTTACTGCATCCGGTTGTTCTTTCTTAACGATTTCTGCAGTGTAGTACATTGGAGTTTTTGTATCAGAGCGGAATGGTTTCATTTCCGGCAAA
Organism: uncultured Candidatus Melainabacteria bacterium; assembly: GCA_934717855.1. GTDB lineage: Bacteria > Cyanobacteriota > Vampirovibrionia > Gastranaerophilales > Gastranaerophilaceae > Stercorousia. The sequence goes on along the minus strand of CAKUZI010000003.1, from coordinate 136,420 downwards.
TGCTTGTCAACAAGTTCGTTATAACCTGCACAACAAGAAGTTGTCATGAATTTTTCGCCTTTTTCCATTCTTTCAATGAACTCTACTGATTCGTTTTTACTTGTAATATCTGCACCTTGAGCAACTTCATAAACATCTGCAAAACCTAATTCCATAATAGCTTCTTTCAACTGAGTTGCTGTACAAGGTAACTGTCCAATCATTGCAGGAGCAATCATTGCGATAACTTTTTTACCTGATTTAATGTTTTTCAAAACATCAATGATTTGACTCTTTTCATGTACTGCACCGAACGGACAAGCTGACGCACATTTTCCGCATGAAATACATTTGTCAAAATCAATCCTTGCATGCCCTTCTTCATCTTTTGCAATAGCACCGACAGGGCAAGCATTTTCACAAGGAACAATAATTCTTTGGATTGCTTGATAAGGACAAACTTGAGCACACATTCCGCAGTTTTTACATTTTTCAGGATCAATATGTGATTTGCCGTCGTGAACTGAAATTGCCCCAAACTTACAAGTGCTTTCACAAGGTCTGGCAACACAGCCTTGGCACAAATCAGTTACATGTATTCTTGACGGAACACAGCCTTTACAAGCAGTTGTAAGAACTGTTAGCGGATGTTCTTCCGGTTTTTCTCTTTTTTCTGCATTCTTTGCTACTTCTGAAAGCAAAGTGCTGTCATCTGTTTCTTCAATAGAAGCTCCAAGACCTGCAATAACTCTATCTCTAAGAACTGCTCTTTCCTTGTAAATACAACATCTGTAAGGGACTTCACTTCCTTTTGGACGCATATCATACGGAATTAATCTTGTATTTTCTTCAAAATTGTCACTTAAATAAGCTTTAATCAATCTGACTAAAATCTCTTTTTTCAAGTGAGCTGTTTGTTTTGGTGTGTTCATTGCCATAATTTTCTAACTTCCTTCTTAATTATCTCACTGGCTACATTATCTCATAAACATGAAAAAATACAAAATAACAAAAAGCGAGTAAACCACTAATTACTGTACAATTTCTTCTTTCAAATACAATTAACATGTATTGTTCACAATTTTTCAGTGTTTTATTAATTTTTATGCTAAAATAAGTCATAAAGGAGAGAAGTATGAAAGCAATCGTATTTGATGAAGAGTTAAAACTCGTTAATGATTATAAAAAACCTGTTCCACAAAAAGGTGAAGCTCTTGTTAGAGTAACTTTAGCCGGAATTTGTAATACAGATTTTGAGATTACTAAAGGTTATATGGGTTATAAAGGGATTTTGGGGCACGAAGCTGTTGGTGTTGTCGAAAAAATTAATGACGAAGATCAATCTTTGCTTGGCAAAAGAGTTGTTGCAGAAATCAGCTACGGTTGCAAAAAACCGGATTGTCCTTATTGTGCAGAAAAACTTTATCGCCATTGTCCTGATAGACACACTTTAGGAATTTGGAGAAAAGACGGTGTTTTTGCTGAATATTTTACAATGCCGTTGGAAACTCTTTTTGAAGTTCCTGATAATGTTTCTGACGAACAAGCTGTATTTGTTGAACCGCTTGCTGCGGCTTGCGAAATTACAGAACAGCTACACATAAAACCTTGTCAAAAAGTTATTGTCTTAGGTGACGGCAAATTGGGACTTATTACGGCTTTAGAATTAAATAGCCAAAATATCGATGTAACATTAATTGGGAAACATCAAAACAAGCTCGATATTGCAAAGGCTCAAGGTGTTAACACAAAACTTTTGGGTGATTTGAAAGTTGAAAAAATATATGATGTTGTAGTTGAAGCAACAGGCTCAATTTCCGGATTTGAAACAGCTTTAGCCTTAACAAAACCTCGTGGAGTTTTAGTTTTGAAAAGTACTGTTGCTAGCTCAAAAGAATTCAATCTTGCTCCGATTGTAATTGATGAAATTACAGTTTTGGGCTCAAGATGCGGACAATTTCCACCAGCATTAAGACTTTTAAAATCTGAAAAAATCAACTTTAAACCGTTAATTTCTGCTAAATACAAAGTAGATGACGCTATAGAAGCTTTTGAAAAAAACAAAGAAAAAGATGTTTTAAAAGTTCTAATTGAATTTGATAAATAAAATTATTTTAGGTAACATAGAATTATGGCAGACACAATTGTAAAAGAAGAAAAACCATTTTCAAGCACTATGACACAGCTTGATAAATACATTTTGAGACAAGTAATCGAAATGTTTATTATGGGTGTATGCGTATTCACATCTATTATTTTTGCGTCTGACACGTTCATAACTTTGATTAAACAAATTTCATTATTCGGAATTCCGTTTAATGTTGCATTGATGATGATTATTTTGAACTTGCCACAAGTTATAGTCATGACTATTCCAATGGGTGTATTACTTGCAACAGTAATGACTTTAAACGGGTTGAGCCTAAAATCAGAAATTACAGTTATGCGAGCATGTGGAATTGGTCTAAACAGAATTGCGAAACCTATTTTTATTTTTGCTTTGGTAATGTCTGTTTGCTCATTCATAATCAATGAAAGCGTTGTTCCAATAACAACTAAACAGTCTAAAGATCTTGCTTTATGGTCTTTGGGGCAAAAAAATATTCCGGAGGGGAAACAGAATTTTGTATTCAAAGAACTTAACGATTTTGGAAGCATAAAAAGACTTTTCTATGTTGGCTATTGTGAAGATAAGACTTTACACAATATAACCGTTCTTGATACTTCTAAAGAGGGAACAATTCAAGTTCTTCAAGCTGACGAGGGAAAAACTTCACCAGAGGGTTGGCAATTTGAAAAAGGTGCTGTTTATACCGTTGGCGATGACGGAGAAATCTTAAATACAACTCTTTTTGATAAATCAATCGTAAAATTCGGGCTTGATATGTCAAAAGAATTAAATAAAAACGTTGCTAAAGAAATGAATTTTACTAAATTGATTAACTATATTAGAACAAGCAATTTGGACGAAAAAGAAAGAAATTCAATTCGCATTGAACTTTATGATAAATTAGCACTGCCATTAACAACAATTGCACTTGTACTAATTGGTGTTCCGCTTGCAATTACTCCGCCGAGAGTTCGTTATAATAGAGGGTTCTTGTTTAGTATTTTGATTATTTTTGCTTACTATCTTATTCGAGCATTGTCAATTTCATTTGGAGAAGCCGGAACGTTACAACCTTTCTTGTCAGCATGGATGCCAAATATTGTACTAACATTGATTGGCTCACTTTTGTATTACAAAAAAGTTTACACAATTGAATAACAAATTTTTAAATTTACAGGTTTTAAAAATTGCAATGAACGAAAATTTATTCCAAAACAACTTCAAAAGATTAAATGATATCGACCAAAATATTTTAAATAATAATTCATTTAAAGACTTGGACGATAAAACATTAAAATTGGAATGTTTAATTGCAGAAAAAGAAGAAGCTTTAGATGCACTAAATCTCAAAATTAAAGGTGCTGAACTTATTGGAAAACTTCTTGATGTAATGGATTTGAAAATTCAAGCTAAAAAACTTGAAAATGAAATTACAGAATTAAAAGAACAATATTCCAAAAGAGGTTTGACGGAGAAATTAACAACAGTTATTACTCCTAAAAAAAACAAGCCAAAGCTTTCTCCAATTGCGAGATTAGCTCGTTTTGTATCAAGAAAAATTATTGCAAAAATGTCTAAAAAAGTTCAATCTATTTTTGACATGAGCGACTCTTTGGAAACATTGACCAGCATTAATGAAAACGTTGATGAATTAATCGCAATGAAAGTTCCATACGGCGAAACCAAAGCAAATTACGAAAAACTAACAAATTACTTATATCGCGCAAATAAAATTCGTTCTCAAATTAATAAAAAAATGCAAAAATTGTAATAAGAGTTATAGTGAAACTTGAGAAGTTAAAAGACCAGATTGTTAGTGAGTGGTGAATGGTGAGTAGTGAATAGCCCGTTTCAAAAAGTAGGTTGGGATTTGCGAAATTCCGGACGAGTGTCCAACTTGGGGAGCGAGGAACGAAATTCATATCTGAGATAGCAATATGAATGGCAGTTACGAGCGAGAAGCCCCCCCCCAACATCATGGATTTATTTAGCGTTATACACCGCAGTTGTTTCTCAATTCTGCCAATGAAGCCAAACTAAAAATTTTAACAATATTGCATTAATATTTTTGGTGGATTATAATTAATTTGTAGGGCGCACATACCAACTCCGTTACACACAATTTACGTAGAAATTGAACGGAAGGAGGTAAGCTATGATTAACAAAATAATAATGCTACTAATAGCATTTGATATACTGTTAGTAGCATTAAATTTACTAAAATCGTAGGGTGCGTAGCAAGCTCTTAACATAGCGCTTAACTCGTTAAGGGCTTCGCCCTACACTTATATTATTTACGATTTTTTGTAGTTTGTCAACCCCCTGTTCTAGTTTAAAAGCTTATATTTCCTCCTATTTCTCCGCCAAAATTTCTTCTTGTCCCCAAATTTATATTTGAATTTAGTGTAAATTTTTTGCTGAGTTTAACTTTTGAACCTACATTCCAATTAAAATAAGAAAAACCTTTGGGATTCTCCCATTTTTTTCCAGCTTCAAGAGTTGTGTAAATTACAGCATCATTGAATTTTTTACCGACATTTTGAAAAACTCCTATTTGCCCAACTAATTCTTCTTTTTTGGCTGCATCTGAATGATTTGTTGAATATTTAATTGATGGTTCAAATATCGTATTGCAATTATTTATTCTATACGCTCCAGAAAGCTCTGAGCTAAAAAGTTTTGTTCCGTTATTTTTTCCAAAACTAACATTGGCTCTGAGTAAATAATCCGTTGTAGAATCATGTTCCTCACCGTAATAATTGTATGCTCCATCGAGTCCGATATTATAACCGGAAAATTTCCCATTTTCAAATGAAATAGCTGTTTTTATTTCACCATTCAACCCACTATTAAATTCACCATACTCAGTTCTATTTAATATTGCACCAGTTTCAAGCGACAAATTTGTTGTTGTCTCGTGGGTTACTTCTGCAGGATTTTCACATGGTTTGTTTTCAACTTCTGTTTTTACGTGTGCAAGATTAGCGGTATATTGATTTTTAGTCCCTTTTACATTTAAGTCAACTTTATTTACTTGAGTATTAGTTTTGGTAACTGTTTGCATTTTTTCATTTGCAACATTTTCTCGACTTATTTCGTTAGTATAAGACAACTTAAAGTGTTTTAAATCCGTAGTAGCTGATATTTGTCGACTATTATTTTGATTTTGGTCAAAATCAGTTTGCAAAAAGTTGTCATTATCAATTCTGTACATTAAAGAATTGTTTGTATAAAAACCTTTATCTTTGGATTTACCAACTTTAGTTTGTAAACTAAATCTGTCACCCGTTTCAATAAGCTCTTCTTTTCTTTCCTGATCTTGGTTTTTAATATTTGCAATATTGTTTGGATTTATAAGTCGTTTTTTTACTTCGACAGTTACGGAAGAATTATTGTTATCACTGTGTACATACGCATTTGCACTAAGTCCGTTGTTAAATTCATCTTGCCAATTTGCATCTGCAGAGTATGTGACTTGCCCATCTGTGTTGTTTAAATTTGCATTTACTCCAAAGTTATCAGTTGAAAGATTATAATTTAGATTTTCTGAATGCGAAAATTTTCCGTCATTTTCTGTTAAATTTGCACTAAGTGTAACATTTTTTATATTTTTATTAAAACCAATATTATAAGAACGATTAATTATACCGTTTTCAGATTTTTTATTTGCATTAAATGAAAAATCCCCAATTTGTGTTGGAATATTTTGATTTCCACTCATTACAACAGCGGAACTAATTTCAAGTTTTGGTTCTTCTTGAAAAGGTACAACTTCAGGTTCAATTTCCGGTTTAGGTGCATCTTCAGCCGGAGTAACAATTTTATTTTCTATATCTAAATCTGTCTCTACTTTTTCTTGCATATTATATATATAAAAAATATATATTTATTAAAATTGATAATTATTCAAATTTCGGCTTAATACTTCTTAATGTTTTTCGAATGTTCTTTTACTTGCTAAACTGTTATTTTTGTCATAAAATTTTCTTGTACCTTGTGTTATTCTGAGCTGTTTCGAGATTTTTCGGCTAAAACCTCAGAATGACAGGGCGAAGAATTTCGATTTAATAGCTAAGGAGAAAATATGAACGAGCTTTTGAAAAAATCAGCAACAGAACAAAGTAAAGCTTTAAAAAATAAAGAAATTTCAGCTGTAGAACTTACAAATGCAGCTTTTGAAAGAATTGACAATTTGGAAAGCAAATTAGGTGCTTTTAATTCTTTAACAAAAGAAACTGCACTTGAAACAGCAAAAAAAGTTGATGAAAAGATTGCAAAAGGTGAAGAATTACCTCTACTTGCTGGTATTCCGCTTGCCTTAAAAGATAACATGAACTTAGTAGGTTCAAAAACAACTGCATCATCAAAAATTTTGGAAAACTTTGTTTCTCCGTTCAACGCAACAGTTACGGAAAAACTTTTAAATAATTTAGTTCCAATCGTTGGAAAAGCAAACCTTGACGAATTCGCAATGGGTTCTTCTAACGAAAACTCAGCATTCAACAAAGTTCACAACCCTTGGAATTTGAATAAAGTTCCAGGGGGTTCATCAGGTGGATCAGCAGCAAGTGTTTCTTCTTGTGAAGCAACTTTGGCGCTTGGTTCTGATACTGGCGGTTCTATCAGATTACCTGCTTCATTCTGCGGTATTGTTGGGATGAAACCGACTTACGGACGTGTTTCTAGATATGGTTTGATTGCATTTGCTTCATCATTAGACCAAATCGGACCTTTTGCAAGAACTGTTGAAGATGCTGCAAACCTACTTGAAGTTATTTCTGGTCATGATCCTAAAGATTCTACATCTTTGGACTTACCTGTAGAACACTATTCCGCAAACCTTAATAACGACATCAAAGGAATGAAAGTCGGTGTTATCAAAGAACTTATGTCTGATGGTTTATCTGAAGATGTTCAAAAAGCGCTTGAAAGAGCAATCGAAGATTACAAAAAACTTGGTGCAGAAATCGTAGAAATTTCACTTCCTCACTTGAAATATTCAATCGGAATTTACTACATTTTGGCAACAGCAGAATGCTCATCAAACCTTGCAAGATTTGACGGCGTAAGATACGGTTACAGAACTCCGGATGCTAAAAATCTTCTTGAAATGTATACAAAAACAAGAGCAGAAGGCTTTGGACCTGAAGTAAAACGTCGTATAATGCTTGGAACTTATGCGCTATCATCAGGTTACTATGACGCTTATTACAAAAAAGCTCAACAAATGAGAGCTTTGGTAACTCAAGATTTTGCAGAAGCATTCAAAAAAGTTGATATATTGATTTCTCCAACTTGTCCGAATACAGCATTTGACCTTGGAGCAAAATCTTCAGATCCATTACAAATGTATTTGACAGATATTGCAACTATTTCAGCGAACTTGGCAGGTATTCCGGGAATGAGTGTTCCTGCAGGATTTGACAAAGATGGTATGCCAATCGGCTTGCAAATCTTAGCTCCACAATTGCAAGAAAGCAGATTATTCAATGCTGCCTATAAATTTGAAAGAGCAAACGATTACTACTTGCAATTGGCAAAAATATAATAAATTCGCGTGAAGCGGGTATGTTTTATCCGTTTCACGCAATTACTTAAAATAACTTAAACAGGATTATGTTAAACACAGAATATCTTACAAGATGCATAGAAACATTGGAAAAATCTTGTGCTTGTATTAAAAAGGCACAAGAGGGTTCTGTTGACTATGAAATGTTCCGAAATTCTTTAGTAAAAAGCTTTGAAATAACATTGGAACAAAGTGGCAAACTTTTACGAAAATATTTAGCTCCATACTATGCAAGCAAAAAAATTGTAGATGGATTTACTTTTAAAGATTTGTTTAGAGAAGCTCACAAACACTCTTTAATGACAGAAGACGAAGTAAAACGCTGGTTTATGTATCGTGATAATAGAAATAATACAGCACACGATTATGGTAAAGCTTTTGCAGAAGAAACTTTAAAATTAATGGACAACTTTTTTAAAGACGTCTATCATTTGAAAGAAATTATTGAACATGAGTAGACTTTTTTTAAAATCAGAACATCGGAAAATGTTAACGGACATATTTGACAAATATTGTCCAGAAGCAGAAATTTGGGCTTATGGAAGCAGACTAAATGGGGATGCGCACTCCGGAAGTGATTTAGATTTGGCTGTAATAAATTTTAATTCGGATAATGTCTACTTATTTGAATTAAAGGAACTTTTATCTGAAAGCAATATCCCATTTATAGTTGATATTCACGAATTTGATAACTTACCCAAGTCGTTTCAAGAAGAAATTAAACGAGATTATGAAGTTATTTATCCTCATCAATCAGATTAATCCATCGAAAATATTTTTATCATTTTAATCCATTAATGGGTACACAAATCTAACTTTCTAAAACCATTTCAGCAGCGGGCGTATTTCACCGCATACCAAATTATACGGTTCAGCTTCCAAACTTGTTAGGATAGAATCTATTCTTAATCGTTCGGTTATCGGGGCATCTAAAAAAACTTCTCCTGTTTCTCGATTGAATACAGATGCATAATTTAAGCCTTTATTTACGCAATATGGAAGTCTTATACGATTTTCTAATTCATCGTACCATGCCAGCCCGTGTATTCTGCAAACTATCCCCCTATATTGATATACGCAACATTTTTTGTTAATCAGAAACGGACACTTGTACATTTTAGGCTGTTCTTGTTTTAAATGTTTGATTTCTTCTTTAATTATATGTTTTATTTCAAATGGCAAATTTACAAAACCAGACATTATGTATTCAAGTTCGAGTCTCGAAAATGGATACTCCCCGACTTCGCAACAAGAAGAACAGCCTTCTTTGCATTTTACAAATTCACACTGTTCTTCAAAATATTTTTCTAACTTTGGTTCTAAAACATATTTTAAGAATTTTTCATATCTTTTTAACATTAATGCACCTTAACAAGTAAGTATTTTCTTCCCTCTAACAATACATTAAAATCTAGAGTTTTATCAATTTCTTGATATTCTTTTTTTCTCATTATTACAAAAACATTTTTATCATCCAAAGTATCACCAAGGTGCTCCATTTCTTTTTTATCATCCAACGAAATAAACAAAACATTTCGGTTATCCATATTTGTAGGAACACCATAATAGTAAACTACAGAATATTTTCTTTCATCATTCACCACTACAATTTTTCTACCATGCTCTTGCGAATACTTCGCAAAACGCATAAGATCATTTTGTCCAAACTCGTAATCCATATTATAGAATAACTTTGTTCCAAAAGCCGATGTGACGAGAATTAAAAGAATATAACAAGCAAAAACCCCTTTTGGCAATTTTTTTACTGCACAAATAATACTTGAAATTCCAAAAAGCAATACGAGAATAATACAAAACCATTTTATTGATAATATATCTGAATATATTTGAGCAGGAAGTATAAATTGAGCAAAACATGTTAAAATTCCGGCAAAAATACAAATTCCACCAAGTATATATACCGTTAAATTTATTGGTTTTTCATATTTTTTATTAAACAAGTAATCTTCCCAAACAAAACCCAAAATGCAAGCTGTAAAGAAATATACCGGCAAAATATATGTAATTAATTTTGTACTAGACGCAGAAAAGAACAACAATGTTACAACAAACGCGATTGCATTGAATAACAAATATTTTTGCGGATTAGAAAGTTCTGCTATAGAGAACTTTTTAATTGATTTTATTTTTGTAATTCCAACTGCGATTGCAGAAAAAATCCATGGAACAAGTCCCCACAATATTGTAAGAAAATAAAAATAAAATGGTTGTTCTCTATTGATTTCATTTGAATTAAAAAATCTTTCGATATGATGTTTGATTATATATTCTTGAAAAAACAATGGGTCATGAATTTTAAACATAATCAAATGCCAAGGTAAAACAATTAAAAAGAACAACAAAAAACCTACCAAAATATATTGCGGTCTAAACACTTGTTTGAACGTTTTATTTGCTATTGTGACAAAAAACATTACCGCAAAAGGAACTATAAATCCAGGAATTCCTTTCGCCATTACCGCCAAACCGGAGAATATATAAAATAACCACCAAAAATATTTTTTATTTTTATCCTGAACAAATTGAGTTAAGAACCCAAACATTATGGAAAAACCAACACAAGTTGTTACTACAATATCCAAAATTGCAAATTTTGCAAGCATTACAAATTCCAAAGTAGTAGCAAGAATGAGAGCTGAAATTACGCCATATCTTCGAGATACAATCTTTTTACCCGTAAAATACAAAAGTAAAGTTGAAAGAGTTCCATACAACGCTACAGGAAATCTCGCCGTAAACTCGGTAACTTTTCCAAAAATTGCAAAAGACAAACATTCGCCCCAAAAATATAAAGGCGGTTTCTCAAAGAAAAATTCACCATTCAAATAAAGTGTTAAAAAATCTTTGCAATGAAACATGTCACGCGCCATTGAAACATATCTTGTTTCGTCAACATCCATCAATGCATAGTTTCCAATATTAAAAAAGAAAATAAAATAACAAACAACCAGCAAACCTAAAAAAGTAAATAAATCACTGTGTTTTTTTATATAATCAAAAAATTTTTCCATCTAAAGTCTCCCTTGTTTCAACTTTAGATATTCTACCATAAATATGCAAATGTTTTGTTAGTTTAGAAGATACTTTATAGCCTGAACAGTTTTATAACATAAAGAAATACGAGAAAAGCTTATTTTCCCTATACACTTGTCGACAAAGACGGAGCAATATTGATAAATTGACGAACCAAATCTCTATCCCAAAGTTTTCCGGCACCATCTTTTAAAATTTCACAAGCCTTTTCAACACTCATTCCTTTTCTGTATGGTCTATCAGAAATCAACGCGTGATATGTATCTGCAACAGCGACAATTTTTGCCGCAAGCGGAATTTCATCTCCTTTTAAGTGTTCCGGATACCCGCCACCGTCAATATGTTCATGGTGATATTTTACAATCGGAATTAAGTCGCGAAGAGCCTCATTCGGCGCAAGCACTTTTTCAGCCCCAATTACAGGGTGCTGTTTCATAATCTCCCATTCGTCGTCTTCTAGTTTTCCCGGTTTTTTCAAAACATTTTCAGGAATACCAATCTTACCAACATCATGAAGCAATGCTCCTAATTTAATTCTTTGAACTTCATCTTCCGGCAAGTTAATCGCACGAGCAAGAGCCTCTGAATATCTTGAAACAGAAGTTGAATGACCTTTTGTATATGGGTCTTTTGCATCAATTGCACTTGCCAAAGAATTTGCAAGTTCCATCAAATGATTTTGAGAAACAATTTGCTCATTATTAAATTTATGAACAAGTTCCTCTTCAAAATTTACACCTAATTGAGAATGACGTTTTGCAATAACTTCCGCATAAGAATGCAAAGCATCATCATCCCAGAAATTAAAGTCAGATGAACTTACAATAGCAGACATTCCCTCTTTGTAACCCTTAGCTTGAGAAATGTACATCGCTTGTTCTGCAAGAATAAGAAGTTTTTCTTGGTCTCGACTGCATTCAGGATATGTCGCAATTCCAACAGAAACCTTAACAGGTCCTACATCATCTACAAAACAACAAGACAAACAGTAAGTAATATATTCTGCTAAATATTTCGCATCAGAAGTATCTGTTTCCGGCAGAATTATCGCAATTTCATCACCACCGTAACGACCTGCTTTATCATTACTTCTGACATTTTGTTTAACTTTTTCGGCTAAAAGCTTAATGACTTCGTCGCCTTTAGCATGTCCGAGTTCTCTGTTAATTTTTGAAATATTATTTACGTCAAGCATAATAATTGAAAGCTTGGTATTATTTTCTTCCGCTTTCTTAAGCTCTGCTGTCAAAACTTCTTGGAATCCTCTATGGGTGTATAACCCTGTCAAAGTGTCAGTATTTGCATACTTATTTGTTTGTTCTAAAAGTTCAATATTATCCATAAATAATGCACAATAATTTGCAATAAATGAAAACAACCCGATATGATTTTCGATATTATCTTTTCCGATTGCCATAATTCCCTTACAACCACTAACTGAAATCAATGGCAAAATAAGAGTTGCAGATTGTTGTACGTACGGAATATTTAAAAATTTACTGCTTTCACAAACCTGTGCAGAACCGTTTTTGAAACATTCAATAACTGGATTTGTATCATCGGACAAGAATAATTTTGATGTGTAAGTGCTTCCCATTGAATTAAAAAGTTTTATATTAATACATTTTGACTTGTCGTGATATGCTCCAAAAGCAGTGAAAACATTATTTAATTTTTCAATAAACAAATTATGAACAGCACTAAATAAATCGTAAGCGGTTTTTTTTCTACTTAATGCACTGTTTAAATTATTCACCAATTCTGCATAATCAATAACTCTATGAGAACTTGCAATTGCATTTCCCATGTATCCTGCATACATTCTGTTTGCAGTCTTGTTAGTATTAAAATTGTTAATACGCGCAACAATATCTGATGTTTCTGCAGAAATCGGATTTGAAACTTTTTTAACTTCTTTTTCTTCAGATTTTTTCTTAGCAGGAGATTTCAGTGCAGGTTTTTTAAGCGCATTTAGCTGTTTCGATAACGGATTCGAAACAGTTTGTTTGCTTTTTATAGGCGATTGCGCCTTTGATTTTTCTGAAATTTTTTCTTTATTTTCGTTCAAAATCTACACCTACACACATTGGTTATAAAACATATGATAAACTATTTTTGCCTAATTTGGCTTCTTAGTTTACATTACTTAAACTATTTTATTATTAATTTCACCGAAAAACAATACGCCATTTAGATGGCAAAACTCACCATTATTAAAAATGGCCTACCTACAAATATTACTACATTAGTAGTATAACATATAAAATGAGTTTTGTGGTAGTTTTTGAGTTATATTTTACAGAAATTAATATAATTATAATACATATTAATAAATTTTACCAACCCAAAAGCTCAACTATAATATACAGTTGAGCAATCGAAAAATTTTTTAATCCCTTTGCCTGGTGCTTATACTAAGCCTAGAACTTTTTTGTACCAAGAGAATGTTTCTACTTCGATACCATTAAATGTTGTTTTTAAACACTGATTTTTAAGATAGTTTTCAAACTCATCATTGAATTTAGACTTTGTTGTCTTTGGCTTAATCGTTTCTGAAGCTAATACTGTCATAGACCTACTCCTTATGTTTCCTTAGTGACCATATATAATCCATATGCAGATTATAACATATATTTATATCTTTTTCTAGTGGGGGGAATTTACAAAAAGGCCAAAATTTGCACCCCGCGCAGAAAAAATGGTTGTAAAATTTTGTTAATTATTTATTTAATTGGTTGACATATAAATATTAGACAGATTTTTTAAAACTTTCAATTGCCATAGCGGGTTATTTTAAAAATTTTTTATATTTTTTGTTTTGCATAAATACACTTTTTCTGTTATAATGTCGGTAAGTTATTATACAGATTAGGAGAGTGGCATTATTAATAAGAAGTTATTATTTTCGGCATTATTATCACTTGTTTTAACAGGAACTCAGGTTCAGGCTATGGTTCCGGAAGCTAATTCTTTGTATCAACAAGCTTGTTCTGCGGAATACAAAGAGGATTATCAAACTGCTGTAGAAAAATTACAACAGGCATTAACTCTTGCAGGAAATGACGTAATGATTTACACAAAGCTTGCCGGAGTTTACAGTGAAATGGGTGAATACGACAAGGCTCTCGAAACTTATTCAAAAGTTCTGGAACTAAAACCGTCTGACGGATATGTATATTTAAGCGTCGGTAGCATTTACGAAAATCAAGGAAAATATTTGGAAGCTTTGCAAGCTTATAACAAAGTTGCTGAAATGTGTCCAGAATATTTGTATAACTACTTAAATATCGCAAATGTTCAGTACCAGTTGAGAGATTACAAATCTGCAATCGAAAATTATAACAAATTTTTGTCAACATATTCTCAACACCAAGATGCTAGAGAAAATTTAGCATCATCTTATATAAGCGATGGAGATTTTGACAAGGCTGTTAATGAATACAATACTCTTTACACAAAAAATCCTGCAGGATTTAAAAACTTTTCTAATTACGGCTTGGCGTTATTCCAAACCAAAAATTATGACAAGGCTTGTGAGTTTTTAGAAAAAGCGGTTGAAGCAAATCCTGACAACACTTCTGCACACATCAATTTAGCTCTTTCTTATCAAGAGTTAAATAAAAATGAATTGGCATTAGCTCAATATGACGTAGTTTTCAGACAACAACCGTCATTGCATTCTATACGTTTTGATTATGCAAATTTATTAGCTGATATGGGGCAAAACGAAGCTTCTGTAGAAAATTATAAAATCTACATAGAACACTTTCCGGAAGATGCTCGTGCTTATCAAAATATTGGTATTGTTTACAAACGTTTAAATCAAATTGACAATACAATTGCAAATTATGAAAAAGCACTTGAACTTCAAAAAGATAGTAAAAGTGCTGACTTGGAAGAAGATTTGGCTGAATGCTATCACTTGAAACATGATTACGCAAACGCTCTAAAATACTATAACGAAGCTCTTGCAACTAAAAAAGATGATTACAATTTGAGATTTAACAAAGCTTTAGTTCTTCACGCAATGAAAGATTATAACGGTGCAATCGACTTGTACTCAGAATTATTGAAAGAAAAAGCGAATAACTCAATCAGCTCTAATCTTGCATCAGCTTACGTTTCTTTGGGCGAAGAAAACTTAAATGCTCAAAACTATACTTTGGCAACGGAATACTTTGAAAAAGCGATTGAAGGTGGAACAAAGGACAGTTTTGCATATTATGGTTTAGCAAAATCTTATAGAGCTTGCGGAATTGACGAAAAAGCGACAGAATATTATGAAAAAGCTATCGCAATGTCTCCTGACAAAACCCAATACAGCAAAGAATTTACAGAGTTTATTGCAAAATCAACTAAAGCTCCGGACGTAAAATCTTCTGACATTGGAGAAGGGATTAAAGAAATTTCTCTTTCAATGGATTCTGTGAGAGCGGGAGAACTTGCAGACGAAGAACAAAATAAAGCTTATATTGCTAAAGGAGACGAAAATTATAAGGCAAAAAATTATGATATAGCAATAAAAAACTATCAAGATGCCTTGAAAATTAATCCGTCAGACGAAGTTACATTATTAAAAATCGGGAACATATACAAACTTAAAAAAGACAGCAAAAACGCAATCAGTTTTTATAAAAAATCAATTGTCGTAAATCCGAATTACGCTGATGGCTGGTTTAATTTAGGGTTAGTTTACGCAAACGACAAAAACAACAACAAGGCTAAAGAGGCTTTCCACCGAGTAATTACACTTAATCCAAACTATGGATATGCTTATTATGCACTCGGAATTGCTTATGAACAAGATGGAAATACAAAAGAAGCTTTGAATAATTATAAAATTTTCTTAACTCATAGCAAAGATGAAGCAACTTCAAAAGCTGTTGAAACAAAAATTAAGACACTTGAAAAATGAAGAAATTAATTTTATTATTTTCAATTTTATTAACAATGGTTTTGACCAGTGCTTGCACCAGTGACAAGCCTGCAATTTTATTTAATAAATATCCGATTACAGAAAAAAATATTTATGATTACTCAAAATCGTTTCTTGCCGGCAGACGAATTTATTATGTCGTCTTAATGCCAAAGAAAGTTGAATCAAGATATTTGTACATACAAATTATAAAAAAAGACAATAATTATGGACAGTTTGGCTATAAATTACAACAAACATACAATATTCGTTTAAAAGATGAAGAAATTAATTATTATACGGACTATTTTGTATTAAATGAAAAAGGGTATTATTTTATGAAAGTTTATTCAAAAGATAATCCACAAAAACCTTTAGCACAAGCAGATTTTTATGTTGCGAAATAGTTTTAGTAAAAAAAACTAAGCTCTATTACAAATTAATTATGTTTATCTTCTTTTTTCACTAAAGAATTTTTGCAGAATTTCATTGCATTCCTTTTCCATAATTCCGCCATAGACTTTTAGTTTTGAATTTGCAAGTTTTCGCAAATCAATTTTTGAGCCTAATGCCCCATAATTATGGTCAAATGCCCCAAAATAAACTGTTTTTATTCTTGAATTAAGAATAGCCCAAGCACACATCGGGCAAGGCTCTAAAGTTACATACATTTCACAATCATCAAGTCGCCAACGCCCCAATTTTTGTTCGGCTTCTCGAATTGCAAGAATTTCTGCATGAGCGGTAACATCATTCAATGTCTCTTTTTGATTAAATGTTTCGGCAATAACTTCACCGTCTTTTATGATTAATGCCCCGACCGGAATTTCATCTTTTGCCTGTTTTGCTAAAGCTATTGCACGTTTCACCTAAATCACCTCAACCGCGTTTGACAAATTCAGAGTTAATTCAACACAGAAACCGCATTTTTCATCACTATGAAGCTTGATTTCACCATTCATTGCTTCAACAAGTCCTTTTACGATAAATAATCCCAAACCGGTACCACGTGTTGTTCTTGTCGTATTATCATCTAACCTTACAAATTTTTCAAATAATCTGTTTAATTTTTCAGGTGGAATAACATTACAGTCATTTTTTACAAATATTTTTGCCTTGTCATTTTCTGTATAAGCTTCAACAACAACTTGAGATTCTTCATTTGCATATTTAGCAGCATTTTCAAGTAAGTTTCCAAAAACCTGAATGAGTCTGTCCTTATCAGCATCAATAAGAGGAAAATCTTCGCTTACATTGAAAACTATTTCTTTTTGATTTTTATTTTTTATTAAAACTTTAGCTTCCTCGAGAACTTCCGGCAACCAAACTTGTTCAACCTTTGTTTTCAAACGCATTCCCTCAATATCAGGAATCGTTAACAAGTCTTCAATTAATCTTTTTAAGCGTTCTGATTGAGCTTTTATTACGCGCAAAGACTTTTGACGAGTTTCCTCATCAATCGTAATATCTTGGCGCATTAGCCTTGATGTGTACCCTTGAATACTTGTTAACGGAGTTCTTAATTCATGACTAACCGTATCAATTAGGTTTGAACGAAATTCATTCAATTGCTTCAATTCTACGTTATTTTTCTTCAATTGAATGTAAGATTTATGAATTTCTGTTGCCATTCTGTTAAATTCAAATGCCAAAAATATGATTTCATGAGGCGTAAAAGCAGTTGTTAAAAGCCTGATTTGACGTTCGTAGTTCCCCTTAGAAATCGCAATAATACCTTTAAACAATTGTCTTATATTGATATACAAATAATAAGTATAAAGTGCAACAACAAAAATAATCGTTAATGTTGCCAACAAACATGACAAAACAATTTTTAAACTATTATTTGTAATAGCTTTTCTTGTAACCTTTTCTGTCGTATTTACAATAATCGTAATTTTAGGATCGTCTTTGGAAACATATACTAAAGGCTGATTTTTTGTATCCCCAAAAATCATTGGTTTGTTTTTTCGCAAATTTTTTGGTAACAAAGCCATTGTTTCTTTGTATGCTTTATCCGTATAATTATGCTCTGCAATCAAGTTTCCTTCATTTGTCAAAACATAAATTTGTCTTTTGTCATCGGCAAGAGACTTAAACAATTCATCCTTAATAGCATCAAGTTTGTATGTTGCTACAAGATATTCTTTATCGTCAATTTTTACCGGAACCGTCGCTTTTTTAGCTTTTTTATTTCGTTCATGAATTGCAGAAAGTTGTGCCTCACTTGCAATTTCAAGCTTTTCACAATCTGGAAGTGATTTTGTAACTTCTCGCAAATACATTGCTTTTGCGTTTGGTGTTTTAAAATATTTTAAAGAAAAAACTACCTGTTCCAAATTACTGGAAACAGTTTTATTGAAAAAATCAACCTCATCCGATACCATATTAGCAATCAAAACAGCTGATTCTCTAAGTTGATAACGCATAGAATGTTGGTTAATATTATTGATAATAAAACCGCTAATTGAAGTTGGAATTATTACCGCAAATACAAAAACTATACCAATTTGTTCAACAATTTTAAGATGTTTTTCAAACATTATTCCTCTCCAAACGGAGTTAATTTATAACCTACATTTGTCACTGTGTGAAGATATTTTGGATGTTTTGTATCCGGTTCAATTTTGTTTCTCAATCCACCAACATGAACTCTCAGCATTCTAACATCTTCATCACTATCATACCCCCAAACCTCATCTAATAAAGTTGCAAGAGTTACAGGAGTATTAAAATGTTGCATTAAACAATATAAAATTTCAAATTCCGTCGGAGTAAGTTTTGTTTTTTTGTTAACAACAACAGCCTCAAGTGTCTCCGGAAAAATTTGAATATCGCCTGCATTCAGTACTTCATCAGACATTACTGTTTTATCTTCAACCTGATTTCTTCTCAAAAGGACACGAATTCTCAATAAAACCTCTTGTACATCAAACGGTTTTACCAAATAATCATCCGCACCACAATCAAATCCCTCTGTTTTATCATCAATAGTACCCTTTGCAGTTAACATCAAAATAGGAATAGCAAGTTTTGCCTGACGAATATTTTTACAAACATCAAAACCATTCATTTTAGGCATCATAACATCAAGCAAAATCAAATCATAAGAGTTATTCAAAGCCTTGTTCAAGCCCTCTAAACCGTTACAAGCCGTATCTACAAAATAACCGCTCGCTCTAACGTCAAACTCCAGCAACTCTCTGATTTCATCATCATCATCAACTATTAAAATACGTTTTTCTGTCATATCAAATCCCTTTTTGTATATACAATTTTATAAAAATTTTCGATTTAATGCAATTGATTATAAAGAAATATTATATAACAAAAGACCTCCGAATTCCAGAGGTCTTTTGAGTTATTTGACATCAAGTCTTTAATTATTTGCGAAGAGCTTGGTCTACAGCTACTGCAACAGCAACTGTTGCACCAACCATAGGGTTGTTACCCATACCGATGATACCCATCATTTCTACGTGAGCAGGAACTGATGAAGAACCAGCGAACTGAGCGTCACCGTGCATTCTACCCATAGTATCTGTCATACCGTAAGAAGCAGGACCTGCAGCTACGTTATCTGGGTGTAATGTTCTACCTGTACCACCACCAGATGCTACTGAGAAGTATTTTCTATCGTTTTCCCAGCACCATTTTTTGTAAGTACCAGCTACCGGGTGTTGGAAACGAGTTGGGTTAGTTGAGTTACCAGTGATAGATACATCAACACCTTCGCTAATCATAATAGCAACACCTTCAGAAACGTCGTCAGCACCATAACATCTGATTTCGCCTCTTTCGCCTTCTGAGAATCTTGTTTCTTTAACAACTTTTAATTCGCCAGTTTTGTAATCATATTTAGTTTCTACAGATGTAAAACCGTTAATTCTTGAAATTACATAAGCAGCGTCTTTTCCTAAACCGTTCAAGATAACTCTCAAAGGATTTTTTCTAACTTTGTTAGCATTTCTAGCGATACCGATAGCACCTTCAGCAGCAGCGAAAGATTCGTGACCAGCCAAGAAACAGAAACATTTTGTTTCTTCTCTCAAAAGCATAGCAGCCAAGTTACCGTGACCGATACCAACTTTTCTTGTGTCACCTACTGATCCAGGTACACAAAAAGCTTGCAAGCCTTCACCAATCAAGCTAGCTGCATCAGCAGCAGTTGCAGCTTGTTTTTTAAGTGCAATAGCAGCACCCAATGTATAAGCCCAAACAGCATTATCAAATGCGATAGGCTGAATTCCTTTAACGATAGCTTCAACATCAATACCGTTTGATTTACAAAGTTCTTGAGCTTCTTCTAGAGATTTGAAGCCATATTCAGGTAAAACTTTGTTCAATTTAGCTTGACGTCTATCTTGTCCTTCAAATTTTACTGTCATTTTATTTTCCTCTTAATTGTTTTTGATTAAATACGTTATTAACACCTCTCACCCGTATTCGGGACACTCACTAACCGTTCGTGACCGTCTACGTCCTCTCCCTCAAGGGACGAGGATAGAGAGAAAATTAATCAACTCTTGGGTCGATTTTCTTAACAGCTTCAGCAAATCTGCCGTAAGTGCTAGTGAATTTTTCAAGAGCTTCTTTTGGATCCATACCTTTTTTAACAGCATCCATGAATTTGCCCATGTGAACGAACTTGTAGCCAATGATTTCATCATTTTTGTCAAGTCCTAATTCAAGAACGTAACCTTCAGCCAATTCAAGGTATCTAGGTCCTTTTTGTTTTGTTGAGTAAATAGTACCAACTTGAGATCTCAAACCTTTACCCAAATCTTCAAGACCAGCGCCAACAGGCAAACCATTGTCAGAGAAAGCTGTTTGAGTTCTACCGTAAACGATTTGTAAGAACAATTCTCTCATAGCTACGTTAATAGCATCACAAACTAAGTCTGTATTAAGAGCTTCTAACAAAGTTTTACCAGGAAGAATTTCACCTGCCATAGCTGCAGAGTGAGTCATACCTGAACAACCAATTGTTTCAACAAGTGCTTCTTGAATGATACCTTCTTTAACATTAAGAGTTAATTTGCAAGTACCTTGTTGTGGAGCACAACAACCACAACCGTGAGTCAAGCCTGAAATTTGTTTAATTTCTTTAACTTTTGTCCAATCACCTTCTTGAGGGATAGGAGCAGGCTCGCCTTTAACGCCGCGTTTAACACAGCACATTTCTTCTACTTCTTTTGTTACTTGTATACGATCCAACATTTTCTATTACTCCCTTCGGTTATATACAAGTTTTAGTTTACGTGCTGAAAGATTTTAGTCAAGAAGACTTGACATATCAGCGAAAAAACTGCATAATAAAGCCATAGCAATAGAAGAGGAGAACAAATTATGAAAGAAGAATACTCAAACCAACACAGACGCTGGTATGATAAAGATCCTGTTTTGTCCCAAGCTGTTCAAACACTTGAACACTCTGACGACGAAACTCAAATCAGAATTGCATTAAACTTAATCAAAATCATTATTGAACACAATATCGAAGACGAAAAATTTGAAGCAGTTGAAGACATAATCAATGCTGTTGGATCAGGAATTGACGACAACAGAAAAGGTCGCTGGTACGATATCGACAACACTTTGAGAACAGCGATGAACATGCTACAAAATTGTCCTGAAGCAACTCAAAGAATTATTGCAAAAGAAATGGCAACAATGGTGCTTGATAAGTTTAATAAAGAAGAAGACACAGACGACGAAGAATAAGTTTTTAGGCCGGTATAAATTAATACCGGCCTAATTTTTTTTAATATTTAATCCTTATTACTTATAATTTAATCGTTCTCATCACTAAATAGTATCTATAATCACCCCAATACAAAACAATTGAGATAAAATTATTTTCCAAATCCGTTGTTTCCAAAAATGTTTCAGGAGCCGGTTTGCGTTGAGAACTTTTTACGTGCTTCCCTACAAAATCGTATAGTTTCACTTGAAATTTTTGTGACGGTGTAAGTTTTGCTTTCGGCAAATTCGCATCATAAAATCCCATAGGAACAATTTCTCTATTATAAACAGGAATTATATATTTTACTTTACCTTGAACTTTAAACAGAATATACCAATTTCCTTTGTGTTCACGCGGAGTTAACAAGTAATACCCCGGTTCAATTGTTGTATTTTTGAAAAACAAAGGTGACGTAAGCCTAAAAAGCGGATAAGGCGACCAAGACGTATTTTGCACATCATACATTTCTCCAGGGTCAATGTTATGAACATACGAAAAATCTGCAGGTTCTAAATCTCTATAAATTTGCTCATAATCAGTATCAGCAAAAGAAACTTGCATTGTCAAAAATATTGCAATTAAAACTAACAAAAACTTTTTCATATATCTATTTTAATTATTTTATTAAAAAAATCAAGGTTTACCATAACTTTTTGAAAAATTCTTTTATTTATTATAAACTTAAAAACAAATAAAAATAGGAGAAAATTATGTTAAAAGGACCATTTTTGGATAGAAATTGGATGGGACAAAACGAAAATTACGCCTCATCAGATATAGTAATGCTTGGAATGCCGTTTGACGGGACTGTGTCTTATCGTTCCGGCTCAAGATTTGCACCGGAACAAATCAGGCTTGCAAGCTGGGGATTAGAAGATTACTCCCCTCGCTTCGACAAACATTTAGAAGACGTGAATTTTCACGACGCTGGGGATTTAGAATTTCCACTTGGTAATACTTACAAATCGCTTGATTTGATAGAAGAAAATGTTGAACAAATCTATAAAGACGGCAAAAGAGTTTTCGGAATTGGCGGAGAACACCTTGTAACTTTGCCTGAAATTAAAGCTGTTGCCAAATTTTATAAAGACTTGGCGATTGTTCATTTTGACGCACATACAGATTTGAGAGAAGAATACTTGGGTGAAGAAATGTCACATTCTGCCGTAATTCGCCACGCTTCCAAAATTGTTGGAGCTGAAAATATCAAACAAATCGGAATTCGTTCTGGAATGAAAGAAGAATGGGAATTTATGAAAAAGCATAATACTCTTATTCACAAATATTCAGGACTTGACGAATTAAAGGGTAAAAAGATTTTTGTAACTGTAGATCTTGATGTTCTAGATCCATCTGTAATGCCTGGAACGGGAACTCCTGAAAGTGGTGGAATGCAATTCAACGAACTGATGGGATGGTTTGAATACCTGAAAAACTTTGACATTGTTGGAGCAGATGTTGTAGAACTAGCACCTGATTATGATGCATCAGGAGTTTCAACCGCTGTCGCAACAAAGGTTATTCGAGAATTGTTGATGGTGATGTAGCAATTGAAGTGAAACGTGAGACGAGAAAAAAACTTTTCGTTAGTGAGTGGTGAGCTGTGAGTAGTGAATAGCCCGTTTCAAAAGTAGGTTGGTCATACTTGCCCAACAACGAAATATACACAGAAGTAGAGCGGGGTACCTATCCCGCCATTATAAAAAGATAAAGAAGAAAATCATGGTGATAGATAGAATAAATTTTTTAAAGGACGAAATAAACAAAGCGAATTACAAGTACTATGTTGAAGATAATCCTTCAATCAGTGATTACGAGTACGACAAGATGTTTGCAGAACTAAAAAAACTAGAGAGCGAAAATCCGCTTTTCGTAACTCCCGACAGCCCTACGCAACGTGTCGGTTCTATCAGCGAGAAATTCTTTCCATACAAGCACAAATACAGACTTTACAGCCTTGATAACACTTATGATTACGAAGATTTAACCGATGACTGGTACAAAAAAATCGTCAAAGAATACGGAGAACAAGAACTTGTTTGTGAACTTAAAATCGACGGACTTGCAATGGCTTTGACTTACGAAAACGGAGTTTTCGTCAGAGGTGTAACACGTGGCGACGGGATTACGGGCGAAGATATTACAAACAACTTAAAAACTGTCAAGGCAATTCCTTTGAAACTGTTTGAACCAGTGAGTGTTGAAGTTCGTGGTGAAGTTTATATGCCTAAAGAGTCTTTTGAAAAACTTAATAAAGAGAATTTAGCAAAAGGCGAAAAACTTTTTGCAAACCCTCGTAACGCAGCTGCGGGCTCAATTAGACAACTCGACAGTAAAATTACGGCACAAAGAGATTTATCGATGTTTTGTTACACCGCAATTTTTACAGGTGGCGTAAAAGATGTGCCAAAAACACATTATGAAAGCCTTATGTACTTGAAAAAACTAGGGTTTAAGGTTAATCCGAATATCCGACTTTGCAAAAACGCAAAAGAAGCCATTGAATACTGTAAAGAGTGGGACGAAAAACGTTTTTCACTTGATTACGCAACTGATGGAGTTGTAATCAAAGTGAATGATGTTTTGGTTCAACAAGAAATGGGATTTACTTCTCGCGCTCCGAAATGGGCGACCGCGTTTAAATTTCCGCCGGAAGAAGTTACGACAAAGCTCTTGGACATTGAAGTTGGTGTGGGCAAAACAGGTGCAATTACGCCCGTTGCTATTTTAGATCCGGTACAATTGGGTGGAAGCACTGTTGCACGTGCAAGTTTGCACAATTTTGACGAAGTCGGACGACTTGATGTTAGAATTGGCGATAGGGTTTATATTAAAAAAGCTGCGGAAATCATTCCGAAAGTAGTTAAAGTGATTGAAGATGAAGAGCATTACAATCTACCTGAGTACACTCCGCCTGAATTTTGCCCGTCTTGTCATTCCAAACTAACAACTCACGAGGATGAAGTAAATTTGTATTGCGACAACCCTGATTGCCACGCCAAAAGGTGCGCAAAGATTGAATATTGGGTGTCAAAAGATGCAATGGATATTGACAATATAGGCCCTTCAATCATTGAACAACTTTATACAAAAGGGTTTGCGAAAACTCCAATTGACCTTTATAAATTGACAATGCAAGATTTTATGCAATTGGATTTGGTAAAGGAAAAATCTGCATTTAATATGTACACAGCAATTCAAGAAAGCAAAACTCGTCCGCTACAAAGACTTTTAACGGCTTTTACAATTAAAAATGTCGGTAAAGAAACAGCGGGATTGTTGGCAAATGAATTCGAAACGCTTGAAAATCTTGAAAAAGCAACTGTTGAAGAACTTTCTAAAATCGAGGGTATTGGAGATGTTATTGCCCAAGATATTTTTGATTTCTTTAGAAAACCTGAAACTATTCAAATGCTTGCAGAAATGAAAGAACTGGGAATTGAACCCGCACCGCCAGCTCAAAATATTTCTGATAAATTTAAAGGAAAAACTTTTGTTTTAACCGGAACATTACAAAATATGACGAGAGATGAGGCGTCTGAAAAAATTAAACTTATGGGCGGAAAGACTTCATCATCAGTGTCTAAGAATACATCTTTTGTTGTTGCGGGCGAAAAAGCCGGTTCAAAATTAGACAAAGCAGAAAAATTAGGTGTTATAATATTGACAGAAGAAGATTTTCTGAACATGATAGAGTAAAAGGAAGTGCAAAATATATGAAAAAAAGAGCAAGAGTAATACAAATATCAGGTTTGAGAGGTATATTAATGGCAATTTTCATTGGCGGTTGTTTGATTGCCGGCTTTGTCGGTTTCCCTGCAATTTGTGCAATGAAATTATGGAATTATACCGCAAACTTCGCACCATTGCCTTTAATTAACATTTACCAAGGTTTGATGTTATGGGCTATTGTTGCAATTTCAGGATTTATTATCAACGACAAGAAAAAGTTTATTGTTGAATTCCAAGCTCCACAACAATTGAGCGAAAAAGAAATGCAAAAATTAATGGAACGCGTAAAAATTCAATCTCAGGCTAAAGTTCTTAATTCAATGATTATGAAATCATCAGAATTAAAACCACTTAATGAAGTTAAAAATTCTGTTGAAAAAACAGAAATAAAAGAAGTAGAAAAATCTGAAAAAAAGGAGAATGTATGAAAAAACTTCTAATTTCTACCGCAATCATTGGTTTGGCGCTAGGTTGTGCTTCTGTTCAAGCGATTTCTGAAGCTATTGAAAGAGGCTATATTTCTGTTAATACAACTGCAAACGTGGAACTTGCACCTGATGTTGCGGAAATTTCAATTGCCGTAAAAACTTATGATAGCAAATCTATGCAAAAAGCAACTTTTCAGAACAAAGAGATTTCCGAACAAGTAATTTCTGTATTGAAATCAATGATTGATACATCAAAAGGAGATTACATCAAAACCGCTGATTTTAGTGCTACACCTATTTATTCATACTCTGGAAACAAGAGAGTTTTTGACAAATATCAAGTTTCAAATTCAGTTGTAGTTCACACAAAATCAATTGACAAAATCGGTTCAATGATTGATAAATCAATTGCTTTAGGAGCGACAGATGTAAATAGTTTGAATTTTTCTGTTTCAAACTACGAAGCTCAATGTAACGATTTACTTTCTATTGCCTCAAAAAAAGCTTACGCGCGTGCTAATGCCGTTGCAAAAACAGTTCCAACTACAATTGCAGGTATTAGAACAATGGATATCAGCTGTAGTACCAATAACTCTTCTCGCCCGCAATACAGAATGTTAATGTCAAACAAAGCTATGTCGATGGATTCTGAAAGTGCAAGCGCTCCAACGACTATCGAAAGCGGAGTTGTTAAGGTTTATGCAAACGTTAACGCAACATATTTTGTAAAATAAAAATTAAATTTTTTAAATCGTTATATATTAAAGGTGAAACTTTTGACAGTTTCACCTTTTTTAATTCTCGAACCTAAACACCTGAAACAGGAGGTAAATCAATACTTTTCAAACGCTGTTCAATTCGTCTGTACCATTTCAAATGTTGTTTAAACAAAACATTATACTTTGTAATATCACCTTGAGATATTTCTTTAAATTGATTATCGCAAGTTTCGCTCAATGCGTGTTCCAAATAGTGAGTTAAATCTTTTCTACTCATTTTATCCAATTCGTTACCCTTACGAAGTTCAATCCGTTTTCCGAATTCAACAATAACTTCCGGTCTGTTATCTCTAAAAAACGCATAATCAACAGCCATTGGAATAAGATTAACTTTACCATATTTTTTCACTGCATTTTCGGCAATGTAAGCCAAACCTGTTTGAAACTCAATTGGTCTATAATGAGGAGGTCTAATAATCCCTTGAGGGAAAATACAAAGAATATTTCTCAAATCACCAACAACATCAACCGAATATTTCAAAGCTTTCATTGCAGACTGCGGAGATTTTTTGTTAACAGAATAAGCTCCCCCACGTCTCAAAAGCGGAAAACGGTTTAATTCTTCAACCATCAAACGAATTTCCTTATGAAAAATTCTGTGAGTTGTATTATACAAAACAATGCCGTCCCACCAATTGCAATGTGGAGCAAAAAGAATTGTCGGCACGTCTTTTTCTGCTTCAAAATAATTTTCCTCACCTCTATATCTAAAAGCAAAAAAACGATTTTGTAACATGTTAAAGAAAAACATACTCGCAACCCACAACCAAAACTTGCTAGTTTTAGCCGGTTTAAATTTCTCCTCTTTGTTCCTCAGCTTTGTGGGCGGGATGTCAGAATATAATTGTTCCTCTACTACCATAAATCAATTGTACCGCGAGAATAAAAATAAGGCAAATAGACAAGTGGATAATCTTAAGAAAAATTAACCGGTTTTGCTATTTTATAATGGATTATAAAATTAAAATTTTTCATTCAATCGCCAATAAAAAAACAAGGTGAGATTACTTCCACCTTGTTTTTTGTTTTTTCTTTCTTCATTTTTATTTTAATTTTACGCTTGTGCATCTACTTTTTTAGGAGTTTCAGGTGTTTCTTTATTTGCGCCAATGCCGCCACACAAATAACCTGCAACACCTAAAACAGCTGCTCCGATTGCACCATACATCAAAGCCGCTTTACCTTGAAAACTGTGCATTGTCTTTTTAACTACAGACATTAGTCTTTCATCTACATCTTTTACAAACTTTTTATTTGTAGTATCATAAGCATTTCCCCACACATCTTTTCCTAAATCTTTTGGAGTCAAAGGAATTCCAAAGTCTTTCATCGTATTTATACTTTGACGATATCCTTCTTTAACATTATCAAAACCTAACGTTTCAACTTCTTGTTTCAGACTATTTTTAATAATGTTTTTAGCTTCATCTAAACTTTCGGCATTCTTTATTTGAGCCAAACTTTCCTCATTAGTTACGAAACCAAAAGCATTTGACACTTCACTACCCGCAAACATAATTTCTTTAAATTCTTCAAGGGTTTTTCCACTAGTCATTTTATCAATCATTTCACCGCATATGTTATGTAATTCATCTACATTCTTGGCGTTCGACATTTTTTCTAGCATTGGAGCAACTTCTGTCATAAACTTTTTTTGCTCTGTCGACACTACATCTGAAGCTTCTATCAAATTTTCTCCTAAAGATTTTGCAAAACTATCTGTCGGAGCACCGTCTTTCAAAAACGGTTTTGTTAAATATCCTGCTGCAGCACCTGCGCCAGCACCTAAAACCGCACCAGAAGCACAATATAAGCCAGCATTACTTGAATTATTAACACCATCTACTGACATAAAACTATTCCTTTCTTTCACTTGATACACACGTATTTATAAAAACATAAGTGTCGGAAAAGTTGCTATAGTGCGCCACATAGCATAGCATAGCATAGCATAGCATAGAGGCATTATATCTAGGTTTTAGCCTATTTTAAATTCATCTTTACATTTCGTAATATTATAAAAATATTGGCAGGATAGGTACTCCGCCCGACTTTAAATGTAAGATTCTTTGCTAATCGCTCAGAATGACTTACAAAAAACTTATTACTCATGTCCTCCACTTGAGAGAGGACTTTAGAAAGATTTCACCTCTCCAGGGGAAGAGGTCGAAGTCGTTTGCGAACGGATGTGAGTATTACGAATTCGGGAGAGGGGTTAATTTTTTGTATAAAAATACTTATTATTTTCATGTCCTCCACTTGAGGGAGGACCGAAATCTTTGATTTCGAGGTGGGGAAAATAATAGTAATAGTTTTTTTATTTTTTATCAAGTCCAACCCCTCTCTCTAGCTCTCTCCCTTGGAGAGAGGACAAGTTTCACCATTTCTATCCAAGACAGATCGCGGAACAAAGTCCGCGATGACAGATGTTGGTGACATCTTGAAAACATGTCATCGCGCACGGAAGATGAAAATAAATCATTAATTGTCAAATTGAAATTTTGAGTTGCGCGATCTAAAGTTTTATATTTTTTATACCCCTCTCTGAAATTTCTAAGCTCACATAATTCGCCAAGAAATTTCTTCTCTCCCTCAAGGGGCGAGAGTAAAATGTTACACTTAGCTGCTTCGCTTCCTAGCTGCCTAGCTGCTTCTGATATGGACTTTGCCTCTTCGCTTCTTTGCGTCTTCGCATCTAAATCTGCTTTATTAGATCCAACCCCTCTCTCTAGCTCTCTCCCTTGGAGAGAGGATATTAGACAGTAGTAGGGCGGATACCTATCCCGCCATCAATTTTTGTTTAATCTTATTAGATCGTGGAACAGAGTGCGCGATCTAAGTTTCAAGTTTTGGGATACTTATAGATTCTCATATATAAAAAAGGTGGAGAAATATCAATTATCTCCACCTTTTATCTATTTTAAAACTTTATTTTAGCAGTTTCTTTCGTGTTCCACTCTATTCATAATATCTTGGAATTCTTCAGCGTCAATTGTTTCTTTATCAAGAAGTTCTTTTGCAATAGCTTCCAACATATCACGATGAGAGCTCAACAAAGCTTTTGCTTCTTCATATTTTTCATCAACAATTCGTTTCATTTCCTCGTCGATTTCAAAAGCAACTTGTTCTGAATAATCTCTTTGGTGTCCGAAATCTCTACCCATAAAGACATTTTCTTGGTTCTTGCCATATGCCATATTGCCTAATTTATCTGACATTCCCCAAGCTGTAACCATTTTTCTAGCAATATTTGTTACATTAATAAGGTCTTGAGATGCTCCGGTACTAACTCTTTCTTTTCCGTAAACAATCTCTTCTGCAGCACGGCCACCCAATGAAACAGTAATTTGTGCAAGAAGTTTAGCTTTGTTTGTGTGAACTTTTTCGTCTTTTGGTTTTGTCCAAGTAACACCTAATGCATAACCTCTCGGAATAATTGATACTTTATGAAGTTCGTCTGCATCTTTCAAAAGTTTTGCAAGTAATGCGTGTCCAACTTCGTGGTAAGAAGTTAATTCTTTATCCTCATCAGTCAAGACTTTGCTTTTCTTTTCAATACCTGCAATAACTCTATCAATTGAGTTATCAATGTCACCCATTGAAATTTTGTCTTTATTTTTTCTTGCAGCAAGTAAAGCCGCTTCATTCAACAAGTTTTGCAAATCTGCACCGGTAAATCCCGGAGTACGTTTTGCAAGTGTTTTCAAATCAACTTCCGGTTCAAGTTGTTTGTTTTTAGCGTGAACTTTCAAAATCTGTTCTCTACCACGAACATCCGGAGCATTAATATAAATTTGTCTGTCAAATCTTCCCGGTCTCAAAAGTGCGTTATCTAAAATATCAGGTCTGTTAGTTGCTGCGATTACGATGATGTTTGTATTTTCGTCAAAACCATCCATTTCAACAAGCAATTGGTTAAGAGTTTGTTCTCTTTCGTCGTGGCCACCGCCCATTCCGGCACCTCTTTGACGACCTACGGCATCAATTTCATCAATAAAAATAATACAAGGTTGATGTTTTTTAGCTTGTTCAAACAAATCTCTTACACGGCTTGCACCAACACCAACGAACATTTCTACAAAGTCAGAACCGCTGATAGAAAAGAACGGCACACCAGCTTCACCGGCAACTGCCTTTGCCATCAATGTTTTACCTGTTCCTGGAGGGCCTACAAGAAGTACACCTTTAGGAATTCTTGCACCTAATTTTATGTATTTGTCGCCGTTTTTCAAAAAGTCAACAATTTCTTCAAGTTCTTTTTTCTCTTCATCAATACCTGCAACATCTTTAAAAGTAGTCTTAACCTTGCTATCTAAAAGCATTTTAGCTTTACTTTTACCAAAAGACATTGCCTGAGAACCGCCTGCCTGAATACTTTTTGCCATAACAGCAAGAAATACCAAGAACAAAATCGGCAACAACAAATAACTTAATAAGTTACTTATAGTTTTTGAAGATTCAGAGGCTCTTGTCACCTGAATATCAGCATCAGACGCATCTAATCGTTTCATTAATTCAGGATCGTAAGTTGGAGTTAAAACCTTATATTTCAAAGTAGGAGCTTTCACTGTTTCCGGAACTCCAAACGGGTTATTCATTGTTGGCGCAACAGTTTTTTGTTCCTTTGCTTCAGGCTGAACTTTTGGAATCGCAACCAAAAAATCATCCGATTTTTCAATCTTTTTAAATTCGCCCTTGTCCAATCTTTCCAAGAAATTTGAATAAGAGATTTCAGAAACCTTTGTAGTAGGCCCTGAAACAAACACTGACGAAACAAAAAGAATAACAACTATTGCAAGTACAATATACATTCCTGCTGATTGACTTTTATTCATTAAAACACCGCCCTCTTTATATCTACATAACTTCTTGTATTATAACTCAAAAATGGAAATTTGTGAACTTGTAAACAGGTTAGAGAGAAAGAGAAAATAAGCGAATTAGATGCAAAGATACTAAGAGGCGAAATCCATATCAAAATAGTTATTGTAAACAGTTCTTGAAAAGCCAATATCGAAAACCTCTCCTGCAACGAACTTATCACCCTATCGATTTATTGACTTTTCATTCCATAAACTTTTGTAAACAATTTTCAATTTTTTGAAATTCGTCTATCCGAAAATTTTTCTTATATATGAGAGAGAATATTATGGCTATACATTTTGATACAATTAAAGAGAAAATTGCTAAACTTGATGCAATGGCAAGCCAAGTTGATGTAACAAAACCGATTACTATTTTTCAAAAAAATCTTGAAAAACCTACAGTCGGAGAACGTATGAACAAATTTTTTGAAGTTGCAGACGGAAAAAATCCTGAATGGAATGTCTAAATTACAACTGACATATTAAATTTCGTCTACAGAAATACTTGTTATGCCTGAATTTCTGGCACTATCCATAACTTTTACCATTGCGCCATGGGTTGAATCAGAATCAGTTTTAATCAAAACTCCGTCAGGATAATCTTTTGCTTGGGACTTAATTGTCTTTTCAAGTTCATCTGCTTGAACTTCCATCCCATCTATATAATATCTGTCGGCAGAATCAACCATTACTGTTAAGATTTTAGATTCTTTTTGAACTTGCTCTTGCGCAACATTTTCAGGAACTGTCAAGTTCAATCCTTGTTGATCAAGCATAGGCGCAATTACCATCATAATGATTAGCAATACCAAAAAGATATCGGTTAATGGTGTGATATTTATTTCATTGAATGTATCTCTGTTTCTAGACATTTTAATTTCCTTGTTTTGATTTTGTTTTCAGGCGATACCTGATTTTTGTGAGAAATGAAACGTGAAAAGTGGAAAGACCGTTTCGGTTTAGTTGTTTATGATGTTGGGCTGGTAAGCCCAACCTACTTTTCTAAGTTGTTCGCAATAACTAAAGTAGCATCCGAACTGACTATGCCTCTTAGCATCTTTGCCTCTAATTCGCTTTTAACTACCTATCTGCTTTTTATTCACGTCCTTTTCCAATTCTTTTTGTTCTTTTTTGCTCAAAGGTTCACCGGCAACGATTAGTTTTTTATACTCCGCATCTTGTGCTGAATTCATAATTTCCATAATCTTTGCACTCTTAACCTTTTCATCCGCCTTAACCACAAGCTCTGCTTTTTCTAGTTGCGGTTTAAGAGCTGTCAATTCACTTGCAAGATTGCTTTCTGTAACAGGCACACCATTAAGGTACATATTACCGTCTTTTGTAACTGAAACAGTTGCATTTTTCTGTTCAATAGAAACTCCGCTGTTTATCTCCGGAACACTTATGGAACTATCATTTGATTGAAAAGTTGGAGCAACAACCATCATAATAATTAACAGCACTAAAAATATATCTGTTAACGGTGTGATATTTATTTCTGTGAACAGGGCTTCTTTACCCTTGCTGTTTTTCATTGACATTAATTTTTCCCTCGTGTTGAGTGTTTGTATTGTCAGGTAGAACCTGATTTTTTGTGAGAAGTGAAACGTAAAAAAACCGTTTCGATTTAGTTGTTTATGATGTTGGGCTGGTAAGCCCAACCTACTTTTCTAAGCTGTTCGCAATAACTAAAATCGCATCTGTAACGGACTATGCTTCTTAGCATCTTTGCCTCTAATCCGCTTAGATATTTTCTTACAAAGAAATATTCGCATTGCTTGGAGTTGTTGACTCATCGTTTGAATCTACAAAGCTTAAGAACAACAATTTGATTAATTGGAAATCGTCTTCATAGCGCTTTACAATTGATTGGAATGAGTTGTAGAAAATTACCGCTACAATCGCAACACCTAAACCAAAAGCAGTAGCAATCAATGCAGATGCAATACCTGATGCAACGGCTGCTGATTGGTTACCTTGAGATGCCAAGTCTTGGAATGTAAAAAGAATTCTTACAACTGTACCGAACAAACCTAAGAACGGAGCTACACCGCCAATTGTACCCAAAATTGTTAAGTGGCTTTCCAATTTTCTTGATGCTAATGAAGCAGAAATATCGAATGAACGAGAAAAACCTTTCTTTTGATCACTAAAAATCCTAACAGCTTCTTCAGTAACTTCGCCGATTACGCCATCACACTGCATCGCCAATGTTTGAGCGC
This sequence comes from uncultured Candidatus Melainabacteria bacterium, assembly GCA_934717855.1. Classification (GTDB taxonomy): domain Bacteria; phylum Cyanobacteriota; class Vampirovibrionia; order Gastranaerophilales; family Gastranaerophilaceae; genus Stercorousia. Next base: position 103,020 of record CAKUZI010000003.1, on the reverse strand, counting down.
CATCTAGATTTCCTTTTTCAAGCTCAATTTGTAATTTACGAATAAAAGGTTTGATGTCTCTTTTATTCTTTTTGTAGTAAGAAAATCTGTTAATTACAACTGCCACAACCAAAATTGAACAAATCAAAATTGGTGTTAATACCGGCCAATCCATTGCAATTGAGTTCCATAATAGTTCCATAATTTTATCCTCTTTCTTTTGTGATTATTTTTATCTTAGTCGAGTGAAAAGTGAAACGTGAGAAGTGAAAAGTTCAATACGCTCGCTTCGCTCGAAAATTTTCTAATGATAACCTTGCGCTCCAAATACATTGTAATCAAACGTAAATTGAATATCTATACTTGAACCTTTAAATTCAGCCGGAAGCGGTCTGAATGGAGCTGTTGCCTGAACTGCACTTATTGCAGCTTTATCTGCTCCAGGAAGTCCGGAAGATTTGAATACACTACAAGACAACAATCTTCCATCTTTTGCAATTTTGAACAACAAAACTACACGTTTACTTTCATTACCTTTTGGCGGATCCCAATTCATTTTAATACGTCTTTGTAATTCACGCATATACGGGCCGAAATCAGGTTCTCTGACAGCATCAATACCAGGTCTGCCATTTGGATTTCCAGGGCCTGGGTTACCATAACCGCCGGTGCCTCCACCGCCACCTTTGGCAATTTTATTTCTAGAACCACCTGTTGGTGCAAGAGATGGACCTGCAACATGGCTACCATGCCCGACTGAAGATGTTCCTCCACCACCGCCACCTTTAGAAGAAGAACCTGAACCGCTAATAGGGCCTGTAGAATATCTACCCATACCTGTCCCTCCTTTTGGAACCGGAACAGCAAACGGGGAAGACGGTTTAGCAACCGGCCTTGGAGTTGTTGGCGGTTTCAAAGACGGACGAGCTGTCGGCGGAGCCGGTTTAGCTTGTTCAGCTTTCTTTGGCCCAGCTGTCGCTTGAGTTTGTGACGGTTTTTTAGTAGGCGACGGAGTTGCCTGATGTGTTACCTGTTTAACGATTTTTTGTAACGGATTTTGGTGTGCCGCAGGTTGTTGAGCCGGCTTTGAAGCTTTTGGAGTAGCTTGTTTTGGAGTTCCTGGCGCCGGAGAAGGCATAGAAACTTTTCTTGTCGGATCATGATGACCGCCAGCACGAGAATTTATATCCGCACGATAAGGAGTTTTTTTGTTTATAGGAGTTTCTTCCTTGTCAACAAGAACAAATTCAATATCGTTTGTTTTTGGTTTTGGTTTTTCAAATATTGTTAATGATATTCCCATCATAGCAAGGATGAGCAAAGTTAATGCCCAAATACCTATTGCTGTAGGGTGAAGAAGAGCAGAAATAAGTATTGATTTTTTCAAACTTATATCTTCATCGTTTTTTAGAACTGCAGGCGTTACATAGCCTGAATTATTCTCTAACTCTTCATCTTCTATTAAATTGTCTGTGTATTTTCCTAATAAGGACATTTATTTTCCCCAGTATCTGACTTCGCGTTTTAATTTTATTTTAAAACAAAAATAAAATTATTACCCGAGTTTCTAATAATTATTATTATAAATTGCAGGATTTACAGTAATCGGTTGGGTAAGAGTTAACTGAATTGCTGAATTTGCCGGAATTACGACATCATTACCTTTATCCCAAATTGACTTAACAACACCGCCACCTGCACCTACTGCAGTAGCAAGAGCCGTACCTTTGCCAACACTTCCACCTGCTAAAGGTGAAACAACCAAACCTGCAAGCGCGCCTGCACCTGCACCGATTGCTACATCTTTGCCATAACTTTTTGTAACATCCATTTTAGTTCCACCAATTAAAACTCCTGTATTATCAGTTGTTTTAACCACAGCTGAAATAGGAATTTGAACCCCGTATGGAGTTACAATTTGAGTAAATCTTAGTAAAAGTTTACCGTTCATACTACCGTGTTTAGCCTTAGAAACTTCAATTGCAGTACCTGTAACCGTACTTCCGGCAGGCGCAATTAAATTCCCGTTATAATAAAAATCCGAACCTAAAGCAACAGTAACATTTTGCCCTATTGTCATATTTGCAGAATTTATTGGAGTTGTTACAACAACCGGCATATTTTGACCGGCAGGAACAGTTACAACACTTCCTTTCAAGGTTTGATTACCGCTAACTGTCTGAGTTGGGTAATATTTTTCTTGATACAAAGGAACTTCTGAATTGTGTTGAACATCAAAGTTTTGAGCAGAATAAGCCATGCCTGCAGTTAAAATCATTGCTGTTAATATAAATCCGATTTTTTTCATAATATACCTCTCTTATCTAGTACATTGTATTTTATAATTTTTAATAAGTCAATCTGTTAAGGTGTGTGTAATCCAAGTTGGTGAAGTTAGAATAATAATTTCATTTGAACCTGCTTCAATTGTGGTATGTGTACCCATTTTTCGTTCATAAGACGGAACCATTTGAATTGTGGTTTTTCGTATTCTAATTTGCCTTTGCGCCATAGGTTTGTATTTTACGGGTTCTGAAATTCCACCACCAAACAAGTTATTATTAGAGGTATACAAATATCCTTTTACCGGAATTTCGTATCCATCTGCATATGCCATTTTAGAAACCCTGATTTTCATAGAAGCATTTGTTCCTATAACAGGATCATTAATTTTTTCTATATAACCATAAAAAGTTGTATCTTTAGGAATTATATTTGTATCGTGCAAGAACAAATCATTTGTAGACACAAATCTAACTTTATACCCCTCAGAACAATTCTGTGTCGAAATTTCTTGCGCATTCATAACAGGAATAAATGTTCCTGCAGGAATAATTATCCCATGGTAATCTCTTAATGGCAGTTGAACATTAGGCAAATCTTCTGCCATCACAGTTGTTGGGATTAAAAGTAACACGAGAATTAGTAATAATTTTTTCATAGTTTATATTATAACAGTTTTTTTTCTAATATCAATAGAACGAATTTTTTTGAGAATTGTTCATTTTGATTAAAAGTGAGTGGTGAATAGTGAATAGTGAGTAGTTCATTTAATTTGCATTGCTTAATTAAAATTTTTTGCATTCAATATATATATAAGGGCTATTCACCATTCACCACTCACTACTCACCGAAACCAATTGTAACAATCTCGTCACATATCCGCAATTTCATATAACAAAAATACTTTATATAAATGTAGTGTAGTTTAATAGGTAATATTGTAATGTTCAGTGCAGTAGCATCAGGAATATTTGCATATAGAAATGCAGACAAAACCAAAAACGGTGATGTCGGCAGAGGTGCAGTAACTTATGGACAAACCGCAGGTCTTGTTCAAGAAGTTGCAAAATATGACGGTGCAATCGCAAATTCTGCTCGAAGTGCAGTAAGCGTGTTTTCTGACCTTGCAAAACAAAATAAAGCTTTTGAATACGCAGGGAAAGTAACTCAATTTGCAGTAAACAACGTTAATCCGTTAATTTGTGCATCCGGGGTAGTAAAAACCGCAATGTCTGATGACAAAGTAAAAACAGGAATAACAGAAACAACTGCACTATCCGCAATGTTCCTTGGTGAAGGAATGATTAAACGACATTATGAAGACGTTGCGTCTTCCAAAACTGTTCAAGACGGAATAAAACAATTCTCTGAAAGCAGAATTGGCAAACCAATATTCGAATACCTTGAAAAACATAAATTAAAAGGGAAAGTAGGAGCAATAATAAAAGGTTTAACATTTGTTGCAGGTTCTATGACATCATATTCAATCGGTCAAGAACTAGGAAACCCTATCGCTCACAGAGTAAAAGCCAACTTAGGATTACCAGAAAAGCAACCACAAAAAATCAATCGAATGACTTAAGCACATTTGTGCCTAAATGTGTTATAATAGAGATGTGAAAAAGGTTATCTTATTATTTTCAATATTTATTATGTCGCAAGTTTTTGCGTCACCTTGCTATGCAATAAAAATCGGACTTCAGACAACTGTTGATTCTGCCTCAATCGGCACCTCCGTAAAAGGAATAATTATTGACGCAAATACAAACCACAGCATTTGCGATTTAGAAGCAATGAAAGGTTATGAAATCAAGCCTTATCACAACTTAATGGCTATACAATATAAAGGCAAATTTTATAAAGTTAATTCAGACAACATTGTTATTAAACCAACCAGCGCAGGTTTTGTCAGCGCTAAAGGGCATTGGTATCGCGGAATTATAATGATTCAAAACAAAAACGGGAAACTTACCGTAATAAATAATGTTCCGCTGGAAGATTATATAAGAGGAGTTGTTCCATCCGAAATGCCATCAAGCTGGTCAACAGAAGCTCATAAAGCGCAAGCTATTGCAGCAAGAAGTTACGCACTTGCGAACCTAGGCAAACGCGCCAGATATGGTTATGATTTGAAAGACACTCCGGAAGACCAAGCATATCGAGGAGCTTCCGCAGAAACATCTGCCACAAATTACGCTGTAGACCAAACTAAAGGAATTGTACTAACTTATAATATGAAAGTTATCAGCGCATATTATTCTGCATCAGCAGGCGGAATGACTAACACAAACAGTTGGGGAAATAACTTGCCATACTTGCGTTCTGTACCGTCGTTCGACGAAAATATAAAGAAAAATGGTCACGGAGTCGGGATGTCACAACATGGGGCTAATAACTTGGCGAAACAAGGCTATAATGCCTATCAAATTTTACAATATTTTTACAATGATGTGAAATTCGCCCGTGTCGATCCTAAATCTTATAATTAGTGGATACTTGTGATATAGCAAGCTTTTTCCCCTTGCTTAATCCGTGAAAACCGCTCTATAATATGTTTATGTTGAAAAATTTTTCAAAAAAGACTTGCCAAATTGAAATAAAATGCTATAATAAATTCTGTCGAGACATAAGCATGCGGAAGAGAGAATGGTTTCTATTACTGTATGCATAAGGAAAAAGGAGGTTCATAATGAACAAAGAAGAATTGGTAAAAGAAGTAGCAAAAAAAGCTAAAGTTTCTCAAAAAGCAAGTGCTGACATTATTGCAGCTACATTAGAAACAATTGAAAAAACAGTTTCAAAAGGTAAAAAAGTAACTCTAGTTGGTTTTGGTACATTTGAACCACGCAAAAGAGCTGCTAGAACAGGTAGAAACCCTCAAACAGGTGCTCCTTTGAAAATCGCTGCTAAAACAGTTCCTGCTTTCTCAGCTGGTAAAAAATTCAAAGAACTTGTAAAATAGTTTTATTAAGTATAAAAAAGAGTCGACATCTATCATGCCGGCTCTTTTTTTATATACAAAAATCAAAATTAGTTTTTAACTAAAAATGTTATTAATTTATCTCCATATTTTTTTTGTTTGATAACTTCGTATCCTAAAAAGGATACATCTGTAACGTGTTCAAGAATAACTATTCCACCGGCAATATTTTTTATTGCATCCAGACTTTTTTCATAAATTTCTGAAAAATACGGTGGATCAATATAAATTACATCAAACTTTTCGTCATATTTAGTTGCAATCTTTAAACTGTCACCAAAAATCAATTTTGGATTTGGATTAAACTTTTTAAAATTAGATTTTATAATCTGTAAAACTTTCGGATTTTTTTCTATTGCAACTATTTTCGAAAACCCTCTTGACAGTGCCTCAAGCCCCATTATTCCGGAACCTGCATACATATCTAAAAACGAATTTCCATTAAAGTCTATCATTGCTTGAAGAGTATTAAAAATACTCATCCTAACCTTTGAAAGTGTTGGACGAGTAATATTTTCGTCCGGAGCTTGAACTTTTTGACCTTTAAATTTACCCGCTGTAATTATCATATTTACTATTTTACAATGAATATAATTTGATGTATAGTTTTGATTGTAAATATATTGGGTGGTTTATTATGGACAATGAAGAAACAAACATTAATAAAACAGAAGTTATAGTTGTCGGCGGAGGACCTGCCGGAATTTCTTGTGCAATTACAATTGCAAGAGCTGGGAAAAAAGTTATATTAATTGAGCGCGGAAAATTCTCTGGTAGTAAAAATGTTTTTGGGGGCGCAATTTACGCACAGCCCACAAGAGAAATTTTTCCAAATTTTGAAACTGAAGCTCCTATCGAAAGAAAAAATATAGAACACAAATACGCACTTCTTGGAGAAGATGATGCAACTGTTATTTCTCACAAGAAAAGAACTAAAGATGCAGTAAGCTACACTGTAATAAGAGGGAAATTTGACCGTTGGATGGCTGAAGAAGCCAAAAAAGAGGGTGTTATCATCGTTGAAGAAACGGTTGTACGAGAATTGATTATTGAAGACGGCTTTGTAAAAGGTGTAAAAACAGAATTAGAAGACTATTACGCAAACATAGTCGTGCTTGCAGATGGTGTAAATTCTCTACTTGCAAAACAAGTCGGCTTAAGAGGAGACTTGAAACCGGAAGATGTTGCATTAAGCGTAAAAGAAGTTATAAAACTAACTAAAGAAAAGATTAATGAAAGATTTCACGTAAATGATGACGAGGGATGTATTTACGAAATTTTTGGCGGGCCAATGCTCGAGATGTTGGGACTTGGTTTTATGTATACAAACAAAGATTCTGTAAGTATCGGACTTGGCGTAACTTTAAGCGAACTTGTCGAAAAAGGATTACGCCCTTATGATTTGTTAGACAAATTGAAAACTCACCCTGAAATTGCACCGTTAATTAAAGATGGGGAATTATTAGAATATTCAGCTCACCTAATTCCTGAGGGCGGATACAAAAAAGTTCCACTATTATTTGGCGCAGGTGTAATGGTTTGCGGAGATGCCTCAATGTTTGTAAATAATATGCATTGGGAAGGCACTAACCTCGCGATGATTTCAGGTAAAATTGCAGGAGAAACGGCAATTATTGCACTTGGAAAACAAGATTACTCCGAACACGCCCTTGCATATTATCAAGAACATCTTGAAAACAGCTTTATAATGAAAGATTTAAACACATATAAAGATTTGATGAGCGGAGTTAGTGAAAGAGCAGAACATTTCTTGGGTTATTATCCTAGAAAAATAAATGCTTTCTTTGAAATGTTTGAATCGGTGGACAGCGTTCCAAAACGAGAAAAATACCATAAATTTATAAAAAGTATTTTTACAGACAGAAATATTTCGGAATTATTCAAAGATGCTTGGACTGCAATCAAATTATTGTGGGGGATTTTAAAATGAGCGATATAGAAGATAAGTTATACACAGTTAAATACACTCCAGACACGGTTTCACACCTAAGACCTAATCAGGAAAGCTGTAAAAATTGTAAATCAAAAATTTGTACAGTAATTTGCCCTGCAAAAGTATACGAGTGGGATGAAGAAAATCAAAAACTAATTGTTAATTACGAAAATTGTTTGGAATGCGGTGCGTGCAGAATTGCTTGCGAAAACTGTTCACTAGACTGGGAATACCCCAAAGGCAATAAAGGTGTAACTTTTAAACAAGGTTAGGTTTTAGCAAACTTCCAATATATTTAACTCAGTCAAAAATTAAATTGCCACGATAGCAAAATGCACAATAATTCATTCGTGTAAATAGAGAGTGTGACCGGTTTTGTGAAACTTTGTACTCAAAAAGTCCACACAATCCCCGCAAGGCATCATTTTACTCTTTATCTTTCAAATCATTCTTTTTAACAGCAGAAATTAACCTATCCCAAAGAGGTAATTTGGCAAAATCGTCACGAATTTCTTGAGCTTTTCTCTCAAGCTGGTTATAAACTTGAGAATTTATTTCACCGCCAATAAGGATTAAAACTGACGTATAATAAAGCCAAATCATCAAAACAGCAAATGCCCCAATTGTACCGTAAACCATATTGTATGTTCTTAAGTTGTTTACATAAATAGAAAAACCCCAAGAACCAACTAACCAAAATACGGTAAAGAACCAAGTTCCAGGGATTGCACTTTTACGTTTAAATCTCTCATTACCTTTCAAATCAGGTAAAATGTAATAGCTTAAAAACGCCATAAAATAAAGTCCGGCAAAAGCAACCGGCCAACGTAAAGTCAAAAGAATAAACGCTACAGCTGATGACATATGAAAATGAGTTACCAGCAAATTAATAATAGCTTTACCAAAGACAATAAGGTTTATACACAAAAACATTACCATAGTATCAACAAAAACCATCAACAAAGATAATGCTCTTGTATAAATCAAGTTTCTTGTTTCGTGAACTTTATAAGCTCTATTCAAACCTTTTAACACAACCGCAATAGCATTCATTGACAAAAACATTGTTGCGCAAAAGCCCATAACCGCCATTAATTTTCCGTGAGAAAAAATCATTGCTTCTGAAAGCACAGTTAAAATCAAGTCCATTGCCTGTTCAGGCATAAATGTTGCGAGAAATCTTAAAATCGGTTCCATCATAACCTTGTTTCCCATCCAGCCAAAAACAGCTGTTAAGAAAAGCATAAACGGGAAAATCCCGATAACCATCATGAAACCCATTTCTGCAGCCATTCCGTAGAAATCGTTCTTTATAACAGATATTATTAACCTTTTTACACCTCTTACAAAAACTTTAAAGTCCATATCTCACTCATTTATAATTGTTTAACTTTTTTTATTTCTGCCAAAACTTTTTTTACAGCTTCTTCAACAGGAGCTTTAATAGTGCAACCGGCAGCAAATTTGTGTCCGCCTCCACCAAAAACTTCACAAATTTGAGCGACATCTGCAAATTTACTACGCATAGAAAATTTTGTACCACCTGCTTTCATTTCTTTTGCAACAAAAGCAATTCTGGTAGTAACAATTGCCCTCAATTTTTCAGTCAAACCCTCCATACAGTCATCACCTGCAGAAAATTGTTCCATATCCTTTTTGTAAACTGTTGTATAAGCAATTTTGTCATCATTAAGAAATTTTGCCTTGCTAACACAATGTGCTTGGAACAAAACTAATGTTTTTGAGTCCGACTCATAAACTTTTTTATATGTATCAGATGGGTTAACACCAATTTCAACTAATTTTGAAGCAACTTCAAAAGTTGACGGCTTCGTATTGTCGTACCTAAAGGAGCCTGTATCAGTCAAAAGAGCTGTATACAAACAGATTGCGGTATCTAGATTTATTTTCCAACCCATTTTTTCAAAACAATGATACAAAACTTCGCCCGTTGAACTTGCTTCAGGACTTATAAAATTCAAATTTGCATAAGCAATATTCGTTTTATGATGATCAATATTTACAGTATATTTTGCTTTATCAAAAAGAATTTTTCCGTCACAAATTCTATCAATGGAAGCCACATCAACATTTATAACCAAATCATATTCGCGAGATTTGTCATATTCTTCTATATTTTTTACATCACGCAAATATGGCATATATGAATAAACTTCCGGAATTTTAGAAAGAGCCATCATATCACATTTTTTCTTACAATTTTCTAAAATTGCAGAATAAAGCCCGCACATTGAACCTAGCGTATCTCCGTCGGGGTTTACATGAGAAATAATCAATATATTTTTGGACGATTTTATGATATCATTTAACTTAGGATAATCCATTCTTAGATATTAACACAAAAAAGTACAAGTGCAAAAACGTTAGGGGAAATTTTTGAAAAAAGTACTATACACAGATTTTGTAACAACCGAATCGCTTGTTGAAGTATTGCTTGAAAAAAAAGAAATAAAAAAAGCAATTACACGTAGCAACTTGTACAAATTTTGGGATAAAGTTGCCGGCGAAAAATTTGCAAAACGTTCTAAACCATACTCAATGATGACCGGCGGAGTAATGGTTATTGCTTGCGAAAATGCAATTGTTGCACAAGAATTAACCTTACGAAAATTTCAATTACTTGCGAAATTTGAACCATATTTAAAATCCCTAAAAATGAATGTAAAAGATTTGCGTTTTGACCCTAAAAAATGGGTTGAAGAGTAATTTGTATAAAAAATTCTGCAAAACCAGCCATATTCGACATTCTTTAATAATTTGTCAGCACACACAAATAATAAAATAATTTCCATTATGATACGTTAATCTGCCGTCTAATCCACTCCATAATAATACCAATAATATAATCCTGTTGACTTTGAGTTAATTCGTTGCCTTTCTGAATTTTATGCCACTTTTCTATGCATCCTCGGCAACAACAAGCCGTCGCATGTTGCGCAATAAATACAGGATGTCCCTTCATTGGAGTCTGTTTGCCATCGTTTGGAATTTGAGCAGGCGCAAGACGTTTCGAAACAAAATCACGTGCATGACGCTCAATTGTATCTAAACCTTTTTGAGCAATATATTCTTTATCTTTTTGTTTAAGCCTAAACTTGCTTCTGAATTCAGATTTTGCAAGCCTATCAAAAATATCTGTCATAATTAAATTTTAACCCAAAAATTTTTAAACATTACAATAAAAAATAAATACTCGTATTCTTATAAAGCTTTGATACCTGATTACTCCGATAATAAAATAAAAATAACCTATCAATAAATTAGAAAACAGCTCCCTAAATTAAGGGAGCTGTTTTTTGAATTATAATTTCTATTCTTCAATTGTATTTGCCACATTTTGGTTCATAATTGTCTGGGCAATTGGTTGATCTTTTTCTAACAAACTTAAGTATAATAACTTGTTAGCTGTTGCTTGGTCAAGGTCTATGAACTTACCTCCGGCTTTTACATCGCTTGCTGATACGATTTTTACATTAGCATTGATTGTCAAATCACCATATTGTAAATGTACCGGAACAATGTCACCAACTTTTAGTTTGCCTTTGTGTTTCAATGATACCCCACCTCTTGAGATGTCTGAGATTGAAACTACATCATTGCTTGATTCAAATGTAATTGGGTTTTGGTTTTCTTGAGTGTTAAATCTCATATACTGACGTTTGTCGATTGAGTCAACTCTATCACTTACAACTCTTTGTTTGTAAATATCTTTGAAATCAACTTTTGGACGATCCGGATCCTGATCTATGTCTGTATCAGTATCATTGTCTGTATCGTTGTCTGTATCTGTGTCAATATCTGTATCAGTATCGGTATCTGTATCGATATCTGTATCTGTATCGGTATCTATGTCTGTATCGGTATCATTGTCAGTATCAATATCCGTATCTGTATCAGTGTCAGTATCTGTGTCTGTGTCTGTGTCGTTATCTGCATCTAAATCGGTATCAGTATCGTTATCCGTATCGTTGTCTGTATCTGTGTCAATGTCTGTATCTGTGTCGGTATCTGTATCGATATCAGTGTCAGTATCATTGTCTGTATCAATATCCGTATCAGTGTCGGTATCTGTGTCGGTATCTGTGTCTGTGTCGTTATCTGTATCTACATCGGTATCAGTATCGTTGTCAGTATCATTGTCTGTATCTGTGTCAACATCTGTATCTGTGTCTGTATCGGTGTCGATGTCAGTATCAGTATCGTTGTCTGTATCAATATCCGTATCAGTATCTGTATCAGTATCTGTGTCTGTATCGGTGTCTGTATCTGCCGGATACTCTTTTTCATCCTTTGGAACTACTAGGTTGTCGTCATCTTCCTCTGTTCCTTTTTTGCTAGGATCAGTAAATCCGTCGTATCCCTCATCTTCGCCTTGAGAACTTCCACCATAATAGTAGTTTCTATCATCTTTATTTTGACCTATTGCAGTAACATCATCCGGTCTAACTGCTTTTGTTCTGATAGAAATCGGAGTAGAACCATTTGCATTTGTCAAAGTGCTTGTTGATCCGTCTTTAACAACTGTAGAAACTCCACCATTACGATGTTTACCCATATTGAAGTAGTAACCGCCGGCATAAGCATTATCTGCAACCATCATCAAGTCTTGGTCACCACCTGTTGCTTCAGGCAATCTCGTATGACCGTCACCTTTTAAAGTACCGTTTTTAACTATGATTGTTGAATCTGCCGCGCTTTCATATTCAGGTTTTTCAGAGTCAATCCATTTTGTGCCCAAGTCAAGTGCAACTAATTTTGCTCTTTCTGGGTGAATATTTGTATTTGGTCCATAGTAATCTTCTGCGTAAGAAGGAACTTCGCCCAAGTGGTCGATGTACATATTTTTACCACGAGTTGTCAAGTTTAACTTTTTGTTAGCAGTTGTTTCTCTAACATATACGTTGCCTGAGAATTCAGCATTTACATCGCCTTCTCTTGAAATAATTGCGCAAGCATTTGTATCAAGTTTTGTGCCATCAGCAGCATCCATACCTTTAACGTTAATATTTTTAATAGCCAAGATGTCAACGCCGTTACCGGTTTTGTTGATATTATCGATTTTATGAGGTTGTTGAGCGTCATCACCAACTCTATTATATGAATAACCGTTTTGTCTGAATGTCAAAGCTGTAGAATCTTCACCGACATTACCACTTGCAATAAGTGAAATTCCTGTACCTTCAACGTTAGGAGTTTTGCCTGTTGAATCTTTTGTTCTGTTAACAATGCTATATGCTGTCGCACCTTTGTTAGTAGAATCATCAGCCAACAAGATTACTCTACCATCAGCCTTGATTTGGTTAACGTGCATATCTTTGTTCAAGCTTGCCATATTGATAAGCGAACCAGTACCTGAACTTGTTGCAGTAATTACACCGTCAATAGATGTGTTTATAGATTTTGTTAAATCTCTGCCGTTTGGTCCAATTCCTGTGCAAACACCACCCTCGCAGTTATAATTAGGGCCAACTTCTTCACCAATTGCGCCGTTTGTAACTTCAACATTCAAATCAGCACCGTTAGAAGTTGCAATCAGTGTCTTGGTTACATCGTTATTTAATAAGTTTCCATTAGTAACTTTAATGTTTACATCAGCATTTGAGGTAATGTTGTTGTTTACATCTGTTGAACCGATAGACATATTAGAATTTTTGTTTACGAAGTTTACTGTGTTAGTTTTGTTACCATGGTTTGCAACAACAGAACCTTTAATATTCATTCCACTAGTACCTTCGTTGTATACTAGTAAGGTTGAATTATCAGCTTGATTTCTTGTTGTTGCTCCTGATTTAATTAAACCTGTAGTATCAACTAACAAACCACTAGTAGCATTTTCATTACGAATAGTTAATGCACCATTAGGGTTTGAGACCTCACCGGCAATAGAAATACCATCTGCTCCAGTGTTAGTAATTGTAATGTCACCTTTAGAAGCAAAATTTCTTACTTGAGCTCCAGCGCCAATTGATGTTCCTGTAGTTGATGTAATAACAATATTACCGTTAGAATTTGAAAAACCGCTTGCAACATTCATGTTATCTGTGTTTACAAGCGTATCAAATATTGTATTTACATTACTTGCAATTGTATCAGAATTTGTTGGATACATTAAAGAATCTAACGTACTGTTTGCAACACCGGCATAAACTTTCGCATTATCTCCAATGTTAATTGAATCACCTTTTAGGGTAACATCTCCACGAGCAACAACTTTACCATTAATTGTAATAGGCATTGCAGTAGAGTTACCATATTGCAATGTTGAAAAATCACGAGCAGTTGTTTCTATTGCTTGTGAATGATTTGCATTCTGAGGCGCCTCTAAAGGCAAACCTTTTTTCAAAGCTTCATAAGAAGTTAAAGTCGGTGTTAATACAGATAAAGTTCCTACATTTAAAACACCTGATGAGCCTACAACCATACCATTTGGAGATATAAACATCAAGTGTCCATTTGATTTAATATTTCCACCTTGCTCATTCAAAGCGTTAACAATACCCTGAATATTAACTTGATTGTTTACCAAGTTAACAAATGTATCAATACTTGTTGAATTTCCGTATTCATTTTTCTGAGCATCCAACCATTTGAAAATAAAGTTTGCGACATCTCCCTTACCTAACTGAAAATCGTTATACACTCTATAACCAGTTTTTCCGTTATAACTATCCGGATACAAATTATAAACCCCATTTGAATCAGGAGTAATTGTTCCACCATTTCCATTTGTAATTGTAGACGCCAAAACTTGATAAGCCAACGATTGTTGCATTACCAACAACATACTTAATCCAAATGCTATAACTCTTTTTTTGTTAATTCCTTTTGTGTTCATTGTCTTTCGGAACCTCTATTTTCTTTTTATACACATAATACACTTTTACATGTATATAAACGGTATTGTATAGTGAAATCTTTACTATTTTGCATTTAATATTTACAAAAGTTTATAATTATCTTCGTTTAGGGTTAAATGGTCTATATAACTTATTGTTAACTGATGAAGTACCAAATCCTGGATAATTTTCATTTGGTTGAACCAAGTTGTAATCGTTTCTTCTAATTTCAACATCAACAGGGTTTCCGTTTTCATCCTGAACATTTCTAACTTCTGGATCATTTTCAATCAAATTAAGCTTAAATATTTCATCATGAGATGTCTTATTCAATATACTATTACCTTGAGCATCTTCTGCACCAATCAACTTATAGAAAGGTCCAGTTTCATTTGCCAAAGATGGATATTGAGATTCATTTGTAACAAGTTCGTAAGTAAATGTATGTTTTACCCCATTTGTAACATCGGTCATTGTTATAACACTTGGGGTATTATAATCATTTTGACCATCTATTACTCTTGGTTGAACTTGAATTTTTTCACCTGCAGGAGCATTTGCTACAACGTATTGCGCTCTATTTTTATCAACATTTGCAAGTTGAGCTTCATTAGTTATGTCTCGAGCTACTTTATTTCTGTCCATTGTACGATAATCTCTTGCTTCAGCTTCAGCACCTTTAGCTTCATAATCATCAACTCTAATTACTTGAGTTCCTGTAATAGGAGCTAAATCACCATTACCCTGAATATCATATACAATTTGACGCATTACTTCCGGCGGAATTGTAACTTTGACTTTGTTATTGATTGATCTTATAGGACCTTTCTTTTTCAACTGGTCAAGCCACATAGCGCCTTCTTCCATATTCAAATATTTTGATTTATAACCAGCGTTATACTTCCAGTCTGCTTCTAATTCTGTTGTATGAAGAGTTCCTTTTTCATCATAGTAGTAACTCAATATTTCTTTTGCCAATTGATATTGTTGATTATTTTTAGTTTCTTTCATGCCACAAGCCTTAAGAACATCATCTGGCTTCTTTAACTCTGCCTTGCTTGTTTCAATTGTATCAAGCAAATGACCTCTAAATATATCTTTTTCTTGACCATTTACACCTTGATCATACATACTATGAACCATAGCTGTGGTACCGGCAATAATCGCAGCAGGAAGAACTGCTGAAACACTTGCAGTTGCTAATGCAGTTTTTGCATCATGATCTGTTACTGTTTTTCCGGCAATTTCTTTTACAAAGTCAACAACTCCATCATAAGGAATCTGCATAACTGTTTCACCGTTAACTTTATAGTCAACTGCACCTGAATATGTTTTTGATTCTTTTATAGTTTGTCCATCAACTGTTGCTACAGCATTTGCTTCAGCTGTTTTACTGTCATGAGCCTTATCTGCAACAGCGGCTCCAAATGCAGCTCCTAGTAAAGCGGGACCAACACCGTCTGTCATAACTTTACCCCAATTAATTTGGTTTTCCCAAGCAAAGCCCATATTTTCAATATCTTTCTTGTTTAAACCTAAATCTCTGGAAGCTGCTTTTTCTGTATATTCTTCGTTTTGTTTCTTGAAGATCTTTGCGAAAAATCCACCTTTTTTAGCAGATTTATTTACTTGCGCATCAGTACCTGTAACTCTATCCATTACAAATTGATACAACATGTTCTTATTCTTCAAATTACCAGATTCATCAAACATGTCATTATACAAATTAGGCATCTCTTGACTTATTCCATAGGTTTTTACTGCTGTTTTGATTTTTTCTCTTTGACTGGCATTTAAATCTTTATTCCAGTCCCATTTATTCATTTTATCAATTGCGTCATTGATTCGCTCTGTTACTTTTTCAACATTTTTTGAAAACTTTTTAGTACTTTTCGCAACATCGTGTGCTCCTTCTCTTAAATTTACAAATTCTTGTTCTTCTTCAGTTAACGTTTCACCATTCAATTTTTTATTCTGAACAAATTCTTCCTGCTTTAAAATTGCTTCATTTTGAGCTTTTACATTTTTCTTTGCCTCAGCTTCTGACTTGCCTTGCTCACGAAATTCTGCAATTCTAGCTTTTTCAGATTTACCACCAAATTTTGAAGCAATAAAAGTTTGATTTTCAAACTCTTTCCAAGCTTTATTTGTTTTTAATTCTCCTTTTTTATTATATAAATCAGGATATTCTTCTTTAGAAAAACGTTCTTTTAATGCTTTCTCAGGAGAATTTTCTAGATGTTTTTCTTCTTTAAATGGTTCCAATTTTGCATATCTATCTTTATCCAAAACTAATGTTCCAGATTTATTTTTTTCACCTTGAGCATCAAGTCCTGCTTTTATTTTAGCTTGAACTTTTTCAGGATCTTTTTCAGCTAAAATATCATCTATTTGTTCACTACTAAACCCATTCCCTGCGAGATAACGATCAAATCTTCTATCAGAAGCATAATTCTCAAATGTTATTTCATGATTTTCATTATCAGTAATCGTAATAGACGGGCCTTTGGCTCCTTCCTTTCTTGCAGTAAAGACTGAGCCCTTCGGCGCTTCATTTTGGCGAAGTTCCTGTGCTTTAGTTCTAATTGCAGCCTCATCCATACCGGAAATATCTACACCTTTTGATGTTAAATACTGTTTTTCCGTATCAAGATTAGCTGTTGCAGGTTGTTTATTTGCTCCTAATCCATCAATACTGTTTGCACACATAGTCGTAGTCCTTTCTTTGCAAATTGATTTGGTAATCTTTTGCATGAAATTTAATTTGTCTTTTATACTTCTCTATGTCCATGTAAAAACATGTTTTAACCGAAAATTGCGCGAATTTTGATTTTTTTTGCAACTTTTTTCGAAAGCCATTGATTTTACTGGGTTATAGAGAATTATTACCGTTAACATTTCTTAATAGTCGTAGATATTTTATATATATTTTATAAATACACACTCAATATCTTGGTGCTTGAAACTTCTCTAAAGTTCACAAGTACACATACCTTCTATTAAGCTTTTACCACATGCATATATCGACATTAATTTCAGAAAACTTTAATGATTTTTATAAACTTGTTACATTTTTTAATATTTGGATAAAGCTTACTCCTAACCCTCTCCGCACATTTCTTACACTCATTCCATTCGCTTAGAACTGCGACCTCCACCTTTGGGGAGGTGAAACTATACTTAATAACAAAACTTCTCTATAGCCTTTACAAAACCGTCGTTTTCAACAGTGTCAGTTATAAATGTCGCACATTCCTTAAGTTCAAGAGTCGCGTTCCCCATTGCGACCTTTACACCGCCGGCTTTTAAAAGTTCAATATCATTATTTTGGTCACCGATTGTTAAAATTTCATCTTGATTTAAATTCCAATATTTAGCCAAAAATTCAACTCCCAATGATTTTTTAGCCATTGAACTTCCTATCTCACAGAAAAACGGAGTTGATTTAACAATATACAAATTCGGATACTTCGCTTGAAGTTCGTTCACCCAGCCCGTAACACGTTCCGCATTGCCGTAATCAATCGCCAAAATCTTATTAACATTCTCAATTTTCAAAGTCGAAAACGGACAAACCGTATATGGCACAAACTTTCCATCTGTATAACGCTTCACACAATCATCATCTTTTTCTACATACAACTTGTCATCAATATAAAGGTTTAGGTGAATATTATCGGCGTGCGCCCATTCAATAATCTCTTTAGCACAATCACTATCCAAGTTTTCTTGATAAAGAGTTTTGCCGAACTCATCTTTTATCAAACCACCTTGATAAGACACTACAGGCGAATTTAGGCCAAGCTCGTTGCGCAAATGTTCCGTTGCGCAATGCATTCTACCGGTAACAAGTACAACTTTAACTCCATTTTTTTGCAAATTTTTAATACAATTTTTCACGCCGTCAGAAACACTTGTATCCCATTTTACAATTGTTCCGTCAATATCTGTTGCAACAAGTTTAATTTTGCCTGTCATCTTTTATCCTTTAATTTTTGCTCTCATAATTGCACAAAGCGTTTTGGCATCACAAATTCGGCCATCATCAATCATTTTTAAAACTTCATCAGCTTCAATCTCCAATGGTTCAAGAATTTCTCCCTCATCAGGATGTCGATGAGTAAAATACAAATCTTCAGCTTTATAAAGATATAATTTTTCATCGCTATACCCTGGAGATGTATACACAAAGCCTAAATCAGTCCATTTTTTTGCGCAATATCCTGTTTCTTCTTCCAATTCTCTTTTGCCTGCCTCAAACGGATCTTCTCCATATTCAAGTTTACCTGCCGGAAGTTCATACAAAACCTCTTTCATAGGGTATCTAAACTGTTTTACAAGAAGGATTTTTCCATCCTTGCAAGCCAAAACAACAACACCACCTGAATGCTTTATAATTTCTCTGAACGATGTCTGTCCAGTCGGTAATTCAACGCTGTCTTTGTATAATTTTACTACTCTTCCATCAAAAATAAGTTTTGAATCTAATGTCTTTTCTGTAAATTCCATAACTTAATTATAACATAAAGAAAAGCTATGTACATAAGAAGTGCATAGCTGTTGATTAGGGATATGTGTATCTTAGTTCTCTAAGGAGTATGTTTATATACTAGCAGACGAAATTCGAAATTAAATCATAAAAATGTATGATGTTTTGTAGTTTGTGTTATAATTTTTTTATGTTCGATAATTTAAGTGAAAAACTACGCGATATAATAAGCAAAACAGGCAACAAAGAACTTACTCAAGACAACATGCAAGAGGCGTTTAGAGAAATTAGACGTGCACTTTTGGATGCAGATGTAAACTTGAGAGTTGTAAAAGCTTTTATTTCTAATATTAAAGATAAAGCCGAAGGCGAAAAAGTTCTTGAGGGCGTAAACCCATCTCAACAATTAATAAAAATTGTACATGACGAACTTGTTGAACTTTTAGGGAAAGAAAACAAACCATTAGACTTTTCCGGAAATCCTAACTTAATTATGATGTTAGGACTTCAAGGTTCGGGAAAAACAACTTCTTCCGCAAAACTTGCCGTCAAATTAAAAAAAGACGGTAGAAAACCTCTTTTGGTAGCCTGTGATGTTTACCGACCTGCGGCAGTTTCTCAATTACAAACCTTGGGAAAAGAGATTGAAAATGAAGTTTTTACAATTCCCGACTGTATGGATGTTCAGCAAATTGTACGTGAAGCGATTGATTATGCGAACGCAAACGGTTTTAATACATTAATTTTAGACACAGCAGGTCGCTTGCAAATCGATACCGACATGATGGCTGAATTGTTATTGATTGATAGGATTTTTCACCCAAACGAAAAGCTTCTTGTAATTGATGCAATGACAGGTCAAGAAGCCGTAAATGTGGCAGAAAACTTTGATGCACAACTTGGACTTACCGGTTTAGTTTTAACAAAACTTGATGGCGACAGCCGTGGCGGTTCTGCATTAAGTGTTGTATATTGCACCGGAAAACCTATCAAATTAACAGGTACGGGTGAAAAATTAAATGCTTTAGAAGATTTTTATCCTGAGCGCATGGCAACAAGAATTTTGGGCATGGGCGACATCGTTTCGCTTGTAGAAAAAGCCCAAGAAGTTTTTGATGAAAAACAAGCTCAAGAACTTGAAGAAAAAATGAGTAAGAACAATTTTTCTTACAACGATTTTCTAAAAATGCAAAAACAAATGCAGGCATTTGGTTCTATGGGAAATATGCTTGGAATGCTAGGGCTTAATATCGGCAAAGACGATAGAGACAAACTTTCTCATGAGGGAGAAAAACAATTTAAAAAGATGGAAGTTTTTATTTCCAGCATGACTCCTCAAGAACGCTCTAATCCTGATTTAATAAACACAAGTCGTAAAAAGCGTATTGCAAAAGGTTGTGGAATGGATTTGGCTGAAATCAACGCATTTATTAAGCAATTTGAACAAATGCGCATGATGATGAAAGGAATGACCGACATGAAAAATATGTTCGGGAAATTTGGCGGTGGCATGCCTGACATGAGCAAAATGGGAAATCTTGGTGGTCTGGGCGGTTTTAATGGAAAACTCGGCAAACACGCAATGAATAAAGCAATGAAAATGATGCGCAAGTTTAAATAAAAGATTTATTTAGATGTAAAAATGACTAGAAGCATAGATGCAAAGTCAGTATCTGGGATTAACAATCACTAAAATTTTCATACTCAGCAAAGAATTCTGATAACTTCGCCCCAAAAGCCGTAGCAATTTTTTCAAGTATTTCTAATTTTATTCCTTGTTTTAAATTTTCTATTCGACAAAGTATAGCAGGGTCAATTTCTGCTTCCATTGCTAACTTATTCAAAGACAACTCTTTTTGTTGACGCTTAAATTTTATAAATTTTCCTAAATCCGAATATTGCATTTATTGAGATTATGCAATATAATATATTTCAAATCATTGAGAATTCTCAATACATAGGAGACCAATACATGAATTTTAAATATTCTGCGTTTACTTTGGCAGAAACACTTATAACACTCGGCATTATAGGAGTTGTTGCAGGATTAACAATGCCAACATTAATATCAAATTATAGAAAACACGTTGTAGAAACGAGATTAGAAAAGTTTTACTCTGAAATTAATCAAGCTGTAAAAATGTCTGAAATTGAAAACGGAGATGTTGCACAGTGGGAAAATTGGCGTAATATATATGAAGACTCACAACATCCAAAATACGAAGAAAATCTGGCATATTTACAAAAATATTTTATACCATATATAAAAACAATTAATATTGAAGAATGTGTATCAAATAAATCGTCCGTTTGTGTTACTCTTTCAAATGGAAGTTTATTCCGTTTTGATAGTGATATGTTCAGGTTTTACCCAAATGCCAAATTAGAAAAAGATCCGACACAAGAGTATCTCGGTAAAAACTGTTTTTCATTCATCTTTGCACCCAATGATATACATTATAGAGCCGCAAACAATAAAGGAGTTGAGCCATATGTCGGCTCATGGGACGGAGATTACAACGTATTATTTACACACCCAGTTTATGGTTGCACATCTGGAGATTCTGGCTGGAACCATAATCGGTATTGCACAAAAATAATTCAAATGAACGGATGGAAAATTCCAAAAGAATATCCAATAAAATTTTAATTTTCTATTAAATTCTAATCTACGTTTGTCATCGCGCACTACGTTGCGCGATCTGAATTTTTCTATAAAGTATTAAAACTTTTTCAACTTAGCATATGAAGCATCCATAGCCTTTACGCCTTGTTTGCCAAAATCAATTGTATACATCATACTATCACCGATTTGAGTAACATCTTGAATATGGCCGATGCCCAGCTTGTCATGAAAAACTCTTTCTCCAACATTAAATACGTATTCAATCGGAGTGGTTGTTTCCATTCTGCGTTGACGTTCAGCGTCTTCCGCCTGTTGCATACGTTCTTTTTGTTTTTTCTCTTCAAGCATACGTTTAATAGCGTTATCTTTAAAAAATTCCTTTACTTTTTCATCATCACGCTGTTTGTTTGCCTGTGATTTTACTAAAATTGTACGAGACGGAGTTCTGCGCGGTTGCTGTGAATATGCTGTATTTTGTCTTTGCCTGTCTCCTTGAGAATTTCCTGTCGCAAGTCCTCTTGTTGGCGCGACAAAACCTCTTCCAAATCCTGATGATGGTTTTACATATCCAAAACTGTCTGATTGAGCAGAAGAATAAGAAAAATTTGATTTTCCTGTTTTTGCTTTTGAAACTGCATTTTGGAATGTTGAAGTTCCGCTCGTAGAGCCTTCAAAACCTATTTTGTTCAACAGTTGTGGTGGAATTTCATCAATAAATCTAGATGGATTGTAATACTTGTATTCGCCCCACATTTGACGACGTTTTGCAGAAGTAAGATAGAGTTTTTCTTCTGCACGAGTAACGCCAACGTACATCAAGCGACGTTCTTCTTCCATTTCTTTTGGAATGTTAAATGTTCTTTGATGTGGGAAAACACCCTCGTCACAACCTGCAAGGAATACAATCGGAAATTCCAAACCTTTAGCAGAGTGAAGAGTCATCAATGTTACGTTGTTTGCAACATCTTCCATTCCGTCCAAATCTGACACAAGTGCAACTTGTTGTAAAAATTCCCCAAGAGCATTATCACTTTCTTCCGGAACAAATTCGCCTGCAACGTTTACTAATTCTTGCAAGTTTTCAATATCTGCTTCGCTTTCAGGAGTGTTTTGCGCTTGCAATTCTGCCAAATATCCTGTTTTCTCAATAACAAGAGTTACAAAATCTTGCAAAGAGTAAGAAGCTTTTGCATTTACAAACTTCAAAATCAATTCTGAAAAATCTTTCAATTTTGAACGAGTTCTCGGCGGAATATCAACTGCGTCTTCAATTCGCTGACAAGCCGCAAAAAGACTTATATCTTCTTTATCAGCGAAATCGGAAAGATTTTTAACCGTAGTATCACCTATTGCACGTTTTGGAACATTTACAATTCTTCTGAAACTTTGAGAATCATCCGTATTATAAATTAATTTCAAATAAGCAATAATGTCTTTTACTTCTTTACGGTCATAGAACTTCAATCCACCATAGATTTTATACGGAATTCCTGCACCCATGCAAGCTTCTTCTAATGCACGAGATTGAGAGTTTGTACGGTATAGAATTGCATAACGGTTGTAATCTCCGCCTGAATCTTGCTTAATTTTACTTGCAATAAAATTAGCCTCGTCAGCCTCATCTTGTGCTTCAAAGTAATCAATAAGTTCTCCGTCGCCTTTTTGGGAATAAAGAACTTTATCTACACGCTCTGTATTGTTTTCAATGATTGCGTTTGCGACATTCAAAATATTTGCGGTAGAACGATAGTTTTGCTCTAACTTAATTAATTTTGTCTTTTTAAAATCTTTTTGGAAGTTCAAAATAATCGTGTAATCAGCACCTCGCCAACTATAAATTGACTGATCGACATCCCCTACAACGCAAAGTGAACGTTCATCAGGAATTTCTGCTTCAAGATTTGTGTAAAGCATATTGATAAGTTTATATTGAGCCATGTTAGTATCCTGAAACTCATCGACCAAAATGTGTTGAAATCTGTCGTAATATTGTTGGCGAACCTCTTTACATTGTTCAAGAAGTTTTACCGTCAACATCAACATATCGTCAAAGTCAATTGCGTTATTATTATTTAAAGAATTTTCGTATTCTTCATAAATTTGAGCAATTTTTTGAGATTTGAAATCTCTAGCAAAAGTCGCAAAAGTGTATGCATCCTGCATTTTGTTTTTTGCGTTAGAAATAACTGTTTTCACAAGTTTTGGTGCATAAACTTTGTCATCAAGATTAAGTTTTTTGATAGCCTGTTTAATTACGGCGTTAGAATCTGTTTCGTCATAAATAGAAAAGTTTTTATCAAGTTTTTTGCCTGATTGAAAACTGTAGTTTTCAATATTTTCTCTCAAAATTCTTCCGCAAATACCGTGAAATGTGCCGACCCACATATATTTAACAACATTTTCACCTAAAATATTTCCAAGACGCGCTTTCATTTCTTTTGCAGCCTTATTGGTAAATGTCACCGCTAAAATATTACGAGGCTTAACCCCATTTTGTATAAGGTAAGCAATTCTTGAGGTAAGTAATTTTGTTTTTCCACTACCCGCGCCGGCAAGGACTAATAACGGCCCTTTTATTGTTTCTACAGCTTCTCTCTGCTCTTTGTTAAGATTATCCAATATATTTTCCATATCCCTATTCCCAAAATCAAATTTTTGTGATATAATCAGCATAAACTAAAAATGTATAGATTGCAATCAGAAAGTAGGAAAAATGACAGAAACTGATATGACAAAAGTATTTATGGGATCAGAAAACGAAAATAAAGAAAAACAAAGCTCAATCGTTGTTCCGATTGATGAAGATATGGATACTGTTTCATCAGGTTCACCCGATACAGTTGATGAACTTGCTATGGAATTAGCAACTATTCAGCAATCCGCAAAGCGTATAGCTATTATCGGAAGTCGTAATCTTCCTATTACTCACCAACAAATGATTGAAACTCTAGCAACTGCACTTGTTATGCAAGGTAATACAATCATCACATCAGGTGGTTCATCCGGAACAAACGCGGCAGCTATTCGCGGTGCGATGAAGTCAAATCCTGACAAATTGAGAGTAATTCTGCCTCAAACAATTGGACAACAGCCATCAGATGTTCAAAACCAGCTTATTGGAGTTCCTAACATTATCGAACACCCGGACAGAGCAATGATGACTTTGGCAGATGCTTCAAGAGTTTGTAACAGAGAAATTATTGACGATTGCAACCAATTAATCTGTTTCTTATCACACACAAGTAAAACTTTGCACAATGCTGTTCAATACGCGGAAGAAGGTCACAAAGTTATTACTGTGTTCTATTTGGATTAATAAAGTGAAAAGTGAAAGGTGAGAAGTGAAAAGACCATTACAGTAATGATCTTTTGATTTTGTGTATAAGTATGACCGAAAACCTTAAAAAACTTACTGGTAAAAATAAAAACGACTACGAGACAGTTGCAAAACACCTTGTAGATGATTGCGATGTAGAACTGTTCAAAGAACTCGTTGATAATGACGATTTTCTTTTTGATTTTGTAAAGAACAATGTCGCACAACGAATTGAAGCAGTTGTTAATGAAAATAATTATCAAAACTTACTTGAATTTTTGAAATATTATTCTCAATCTTATGAAGATGTAATTATTAATTCATTAGTCAAATACGCCGATGAAGACTTAACAGATACGATGCTTGATAAGTTTGAAAACGGAACTGATAGTGAAAAAACTTATGCATCAAAATATTTTGCTAAAATCCAAGATCCTTTGGCTCACGATTTTCTAATAAAAAACAGCTATTCAAACAACGAATATTTGGCACAAAATTGCGCTCACACTCTAGGGCAGTGGCACGACGAAGAAAGTTATAACTTTGCACTTGAAAAATTAAAAAGTGATGATGATTTTGAAAAACTTTCCGGTGTAAAATTTTTGACATCTTATGGCGACCCAAAAGCTATTCCGCTAATTTTTGAAGCTATGAAAACTTCAACAATGGCTGAAAACATTGCCGGAGAAATTCCTTATTTGGAAAATCTTTTTGACCTTATGAAAGATTTTTATGAAGACACTCTTTTGTCAATTATTTATATAACAAATGCTTTAGGCGAAATTCTACCATTATCTGTCGTATTTGATTTTGAATTATTTGAAGTTTTTGAGCAACTTATCAACAACCACGACGACAGCAAATGTGCAATCACTCTTTTAAACGCAAAAGAAAAATTTGAAACTTTGACGGAAAATGACGAATATCTTTTTGATGAAGATAAAAATACCAAAAACGAAGTCTTTGACATCAAAAAGTTGCTAAATAACATTCATAAAAAAGATTTAGAAAAATATATTAATGATGAATTAAAAGAAGATAGTCCATTTGTATACACAGCACTTGACTTTGCAACAGACACAATTGCAATCAGAGAACTTTTGAAATCAAATAATCAAACTTTAATATTAAAAACAGCAGAAATTTTAAAATCTTTGAACAATTTTGACGAAACAGCAAGAACAGTTGCATTGCTAAAAGTTACCGATATCAATATTAAAGCGATAATAAGAGCGTTATAATCAATAAAAATTACTCAGCTTCTTTAGCTTTTATATAAGAAACAATACCTGCAACAAGTCCGATAGCACCATTAATTGCAAGTGATGTTTTCATAGGTGTTTTTAAATTTTTTGACATTTTACCTAATAATTTGTCAAACAAAAAGCCTATCCCAAACCACAAAACAGCAGTGCCAACCCCGCTCATTAACGGTGATACTTCCGGAATATCAATTCCCTGCTTTTTAAATTCATCTTTTAAACTGCCGGTTTCCGTTTTTTTAGATTGACTTGCAACATTATTTTTAGAAACATTTGTATTTTGCTGTACAGCTTGTTTATTCCCAAAACTTGTTATTGAAACACTCATTTAACTACCTTCCTACCGATATAACAATAAAGCAATTATTTATTTGCCATAATCAGTACATGTTTGTAATATTAATTAACAATTTTTCTTATTTGTACAAAAAAAATCGTCCTTTTAGAGACGATTTTTTAATTTTAAAAATATTTTATTTAATTTAACCACCAATTCTTAATGGTTCTTTTTCATTTTGTGGCATTTGTTGAGGTGCTTGTTGAGCTCCCATTTTTTCTTGAAGTTTTGCTTGTTTCTTTTGCAAACTTATCATTTTGCGTGTTGATCTTGCTTCTCCAACAGGTTTGTTAAAACTTTCAGGATTTATTGTAATCATTTTTTCCCAACATCCAGGAACGTTAGATTTTTCACCACAAATGCAATTTCTCCAAGTTTCACCGGTTTGTTTATCAACTAAAATTGTCAACATATTGCTACTTGTTACAACTTCATATCTGTTTTCAGGCTCTTTGAAAGCAATTTCTACAATCAATGCGCCTAATACAATAATAATTAATGCATTTAAAATCTTCTCTTTCATAATATTTCTCCTATTAATAACAAAATTTATTATACATACAAACTATATTCCACGCAAGACGTTATTACAATGTCTAATGAATTTGCTTGCAAAAAATTTTAAAATATAAGATACAGAAAGGAGAAAATTTATGGTATTACTCGTCAGATGGATACTTTTTGCACTAGCCGTAATCTTTATGGCATGGCTTGTTCCGGGAATTGAAGTTGAAAACTTTCAAAGTGCAATGCTTGTTACAGTAATAATTGCGTTAATCAACATTTTTATTCGCCCTTTAATCGTCTTTATAACTCTTCCAATAAACATTTTAACTCTCGGAATTTTCACACTTGTCATAAACGCTTTTCTTTTAATGCTTGCCGGATACCTTTCTCCAGGGTTCGAAATCCAAGGATTTTTATCAGCATTTTTAGGTTCGGTCGTTCTTGCATTCTTAGGATTGATAATAAACATGGTTACAATTAACGGGGAAGAATAATCTTCCCCGTTTTTATTTTATTTATGTAATGCATGTTTTAAAAACTTACAAATCAATTTGTACGTAGCCTTAGTCGCCATACTTTTCCTCAAAGAATTCAACAACATAAAATCGTGAATTGTATTATTAATTCTTACACAAGCTGTATCAACTCCGGCTTCAATAAGTTTTTGCGCAAACTCTTCTCCTTCATCGCGCAAAACATCATTTTCAGCTGTAATTATTAACGTTGGTGGCAATCCCGCCAAATCATCAATCTCGGCTTTTAATGGCGAAACAGATATTTCTTTTTTCTGATTTTTATTCTCTAAATACGCGTCAAAAAAGTATTCCATCGCCTTTTTGGAAAGCCAAGGCCCGTCCTTAAACTCGCTATAAGACTTTGTATTCATATCAGCATCACAAACAGGATAAATTAGCGCCTGAAAACAAAGTTTTGCTCCGCCCTCATAATTTAATTTTATCGCCGTAGCAATCGCCAAATTTCCACCTGCACTATCTCCGGCAATAGCAATTCTTTCTGAATTAATCCCATAATCTGAGCCATTTATGGCAAAATGTTTTACGGCTTCAAAAACTTGATTTAACGCAACAGGATATTTAAACTCAGGCGCTCTAGGATAATTTACAAACGCAACGGCAGATTTTGTATGCTCCGCAATAGTTTTAATAGTCATATCGAAAACATCCGCATCTCCCATAACCCAACCTCCACCATGGCAATAAACAATAAGTGGCAAAATTTCGTCTTTACAACTTTCAGGTTTTACAAGCCTAACACTAATATCTCCCACAAGCGTATTAAATATGGAAATATCCTCAACAGAAGCCTTTAAATCTAAATATCCGTCCTCTTGAACCTTAACAAGAAATCTTCTGGCATCATCAGAATTCATTTCATAAATAGGTTTATCAATATCTAAATTATCAACAAAACTTTTAACAACATTGTCCAAATGCACATTTCTATTCATATTCACTCCTTTCTACAACAAACATTATTTTTTAGAAAAAAGTAAACAAATTCATTACTCAATTGGCTATATTTGTTTTATAATAATTTTGTGAAAAACAAATAGCGGTATCGTCTAGTGGTTAGGACGAGAGATTCTCATTCTCTAAACAGGGGTTCAATTCCCCTTACCGCCGCCATTCACTCATATTAGAAGTATTTTTATTGAAATTTTTATTATTTGCGGCGGTGGATAAATTGAACCAATAAATTTTTTTAGAAAAATTTATTGGGTTAGCCCTGCATACTTATTCGTAAGGTTCGAATTACATATTCTCACCTAACGACTAAGAAAATTCCCCTTACCGCCGCCAATTATAAGGACGCGCTTGTTGTGTCTTTTTTATTTGGGAATTGCCCTACACGCTGATTATACTACAAATTTACCTAAATTAATAACCATTACAAGTATTCCCAAAATAATGAATGTTGGGGATTTTAAAAATATTAACTCCCTTTTTTAAAGTTTAATTGTAACAATCCTGATAAAGTATGTTACAATTAAAGCAATTTCTTAAAGTTCAAATGCTTTATAAATATAGGGGAAATGAGGACTTTCTATGGGGATACAAAAACTTGGCACAACATTAGCTGAAAACATTGCTAGAACAACTAAAACAATAGCAACAGGGGGAATAAAGAAAACTGCAAACATTTCTTCTTTCATTACAGGTGCATTAGAGAAAACTCCTACTATTGAGCATTTTGAAAGAGTTGCAACACGTTTTAGAAAGCCAGACATTTTAGACCCTATAATGCAAGATTATATAAAAAAAATAAATACCGTTCCTGTTGAGGGTGGAGTAACAAAAGAAGAATTACCAATACTTAATTTAGTACACGAGTCTATGTTTGGAATGTTGAAACGAACCCAAGGTAAATCTCCTCTATATAAAAGAATTGTATTTGAATATGCACGACCAAATGGTATTATTAGAAAAGACGGAGTTGCTTATGTTGATTGGAAAACAGGTTCCTTGCATGTAAATAGAGATTATTTCGAAAATATAGACAATAACATTAAAGGAAATCTCAAATCATTTATGGATTTAGGTTGGATAACAAAAGATAAAAACGGGAAATATAAAATAGTAGACCATTTAAGAAATAGTAAAAGTGAGATATTTGAAAAACGACTTAATGAATATAGCCCTAATTGGTCGTTAAGAGACAAGTTCCTATTTCATAGGGTGAGTATGAATTATTATTCCAACTTAACTTATCAAGCATATGGACATCCTATATTGACTATTGGAAAGATAATGAATAATGGTAATAATAAACAAATACTTAAACAATTAGGCTTATTTAAAACTCGTGATGAAGTAATAAAAATGGGGCTTAAAGGACAGGTAGCTTATTTGGAGCAGATAGGCAAACATTGTCCACCACCTGTTGATACTTGTCTAGTTACTTATCCTGAATTTATTTTCAATCATGAAAGTATTCACAGATTCCATCGTGATTGTATATCTGTTAAAATGGGACAGGAACTATGTTCAGAAGCTAAAATACAAGAATGGAAAACAAATAAGAGAATTCAAACGACTACAGCTAAAGTTTCCGGATATGCAGGAACACAACCTTTAGAATTCGTCGCAGAAGTCGGGGGAGGACTTGCAAAAGGTCAAACCTTTGACAATGATGTAATGTCATTATATGAATATCTTAAAGGTCCTAAATTATAATGCAGTAATACAGATTAACAAAATCAAATACCAGCATTTAACAAGATGATAGTTACAGTAATTTACGCAAACTGTTATTTGATATTATAATCATAGCTCAAGCCGTCGATTAAGCAGATTTTAGTTTTATATCGTATTTAAAACCTAATCCATTCAATAATTTGAAAGCGGTTTCTAGACGTGGTTGTTTTGCGCCGTTAACAATTTCAGACAAATTGCTACGATCAATTTTTAATTCCTTAGCAAGTCTTGTGATCTCTCCACGACCACTAGCTTGCACACGTGCCTTAACAACATCTGTCAAACATCTTATGAATGCATCAAGGTTGCCATTTTCCAGAAATTCATTCAAAGTCAGTTCTAACCAACCCCTTTGATATTCTATATCCTGTAAACGATTTAAAAGGTCAGTTTCAAAATCTGGTGCATTCTCTATATATTTCTGCAATTTTGTTTTATCTAACATATTATGAATTCCTTTCTATGAAGTCATTAAAGTAATCATTACATTTCTTTACTACATGTTTCTGGTCTTTCTTTTCACTACCACCAAAAAATAGGATTAATGTTGTATCTAGATCATAATAATAAATCCTATATCCCTTACCGAAGTCCATACGAAGTTCAGACAATTCATACTTTTGTAGAGAGTGATGGTCGCCATATAATCCGGTCCTTAGTTTTTCAACACGTTTATCTACTCTTAACTGTATTGATTTGTCCAGACTATCAAACCATTCTTGATACGGGCATTCACCATTAACATTATAGTAATATATAATTTGTTTTTCCATTTTGGTTTCCCTTATTATTATTGTAGGTTAGACCTACACATTTGTCAAGTCCATTATTTAATATTTATGACACACTATAAACAGTTCAGAAATTTACATAGAAACAGATACATAAAGAATCAATTCTTTAAATATGAGTTCTCACCTCTCAGGAAACTTGACATTTAGTCAACTTTCCTTCGGCAGAGTCCTTACCGCCGCCAATTTCTCACAAATTTCAAATAATTTTATAACAAGAGTTGGTTTATGAAACAATAATTTTTTATTTTATTCAAACCCTATATTTCAAAGCCCTTTACATCGTCTCTAAAGCACTGGCAAGATGGACTAAGCGTTCCATCACAGCATTTAGATCTTCCGTTTTGGCATCCGCAAACACCACCGTGACTGGAACAACATCCGCGCTTAACAACACATTGTCCTGCATCATTGCTAAATGAATTGTATGCAAATACGCATCCTGCAATTACAAAAAGACCAATTAGGCAAAATAAAATCTTTTTCATATAACCCCACAAATTACAGTTATTTAGTTAATCCAATATTGTTCAAGCCATTTTGTTGGTTTTACGTATCTGAATCCGCATTTGCCACAAAAGCCGTTCAAAGCTTGTTGTGGGGTAGGACGACCATGGAATACGATAATTTTAGCATTCTTTGGTTCATTTGGCTCTTTAAAGAAATTCATAGGAAATTTTTGCAAACAATTACGTTTAAAGCTTACACACCAAGATTTATCCCAGTATTTCAAAATTCCTTTTTTATGCATTTCATAAGATAGATAAGCTTGTTCGTTTTTGTATGTATCTCTGATACTATCACCTAATTTATAAAAATCTTCCAAAACTTCAGGATACTTACCAACTTCAAATCTAAATACAGATGAGTTCCCAATAATATCATTTTCAAAATCCCAATCTTTTACGATTAAGAAATCTCCCTCTGCTTCGAAAAATGGAGTTAAATCCTCTCTGATAACAATATCCAAATCCAAAAACAACGCAACACCTTTTAAATCAGCAAGTTGAGCATTAAACAAGGATAATTTTCTCCAACCTCTATCAGGAATATTTTTGTTTTCGTTAAATTCAGGTAAATCACGGATTTCAACACCTTCGTCAATCCCTTCTGCCTGATCTGTAAAACATACAAATCTGTGAGGCATTTTTAAATTCTTTTCAACCATTCTATAAAGGCGATTAACATAATCCGCCCCAAATTTATTACCCCATTTTATACAAATAACGTTTATATCCATATTTAACCTCTATAACTTGCATTACATATAACGTTCCTATCGTAACACGAAACTACTGGGGAAGTAAACCATGTAACGAATTATTAATGTTGTCTGTTAATTATGGGAAACATCTAATTAAAATTTATTCATTTATTAAACAACTACTTTTATAACCCTTGCAAAAATGTGAAAAATAAAGTAATATAGTAGTATATAGACTTGTAAAAAAGGATTACATTATGAAATCAATTAAAGAAGTATCACTTGAATCAAAAATATTAAAAAGACTTGAGGGAAGTAAAGTTTGCACCGAACTTGTTAATTATCTTTTTGCAGATGATGAGTTACAAGAAATGCAGGATTACGCAAATAATGTTTCTATCAAACGTCTTGGCTATAATGATCACGGCCCTGTTCACATGAGACAGGTTTGCGCAAATGCGATAAAAATGTTAAATCTTTTGCAGGATTCAGGAATTCAAACTTCTCTTGAAAAAGAAGAAATTGGAACTTTTGAAGATAGTATGTGCGCAATTATTCTTGCAGGTTTAATGCATGACCTTGGAATGATGATTGGACGTCAAGGGCACGAAGATATGTCCGTAATCCTTGCAAAAAATATTATTGAAAGAAGTATGATGCATATATTCCCTGACGACTTGCACAGACGAGTTGTTATCAAATCTCTGGCAATAGAAGCAATTGTTGGTCATATGGCATCTAAAAAAATCCACTCTATTGAGGCCGGAATTATTTTAATTGCAGACGGTTGCGACATGACAAAAGGCAGAGCTCGTATTCCTATGGCGTTGAACAAAACTCCAAGAGTAGGTGATATTCATAAATATTCTGCTAACGCGATTGAAAGAATAGGAATTCATCACGGTGCGAAAAAACCTATCAGAATTGATATTGAAATGTCAGGCGATGTTGGATTTTTCCAAATTGAAGAAGTTCTTTTGACCAAAATAGAATCAAGTCCGGCAAAACAATATGTTGAACTTTATGCAGGGGTTCAAGGCCAAGAACCTAAATGCTACTTATAAGCATTTAAATTTTAATATTTGCCTTTTTCAATTTTTTCTATCAAATCTTGATATGCGGAATTTGGAGAATTTTTTGCATATCTTGAAAGTCTGCGTTTTGCAATTGTTTTCAAATATTCTTTTTTCTCAGGATTTCCGTTTTGAACAAAGAATAACATTGCTTGTTTTCTGTGTTCAAACAAATCTTCTTCAGATTGTTTCGCCAAAATATCGCCAAACGTTTCAGGGCGAGTTTTTCTATCCCATTCATAGAGTGGCTTTTTCAAAAAACAAAAAGTTTTTGCATAAGACAAAATACAAGGCGTCCAAGAAACATCTTCATATTTCAGAATTCCGAGCGGATGTTGTTTTACCATTTCTGCGTTATATAATTTATTCCAAATAGCACAATTGTAATACCCAGGAGTATACATGATTTCAAGATATTTATCTATATCATGCGGAATATCTTCCATGAACGGCAAATCACAATGAATAGTATTGCCCTTGTCTGTCAACCTATATAAAGGAGCAATCGCGACATCACAATTATTCTTTTCAATAGAATTGTATAAACTGCTAATCATATCTGGACGAATAAGGTCATCATTATCCATAAATGCAATATACTTACCTTTTGCTGTTTTTATTCCAACATTACGAGTATCTGCGACACCTCCATTTTCCTTGGTTAAAGAAACAACATTTGGATAATTTTTCACATACCAATCTATAATTTTTTGCGTTCCGTCTGAACTTCCATCATTTACTATAACTATTTCCAGATTTGAAAAATCAGAACCTAATGCGCTGTCAATACTTCTTGCGATATAATCTTCTGCGTTATAAGCCGGTATTATCAAAGAAACTTCAGGTTTTTCATATTTTCGAATACTCAAAGCTGTCGGCTCAGATTGACCAACAATTACTTTCCCGTTAACGGTATTAATAAAAGCTTTTACAATAAATTTTAAACTGCTTTTATAATCTGACAACAACAAATAATGTCTCAATCCATCATTTGTTTCAAAAATCGGTTTTTTACTATTTGTTGTGTAAACCAAAAAACCGTCAGCATCTCCGTCAAAATTCCAAGATAAAAACAGATTATAATTGTATGATTTGTAAATAGTTACGGACTTAAAAATATTAGATTTTGTATTAAATATTTTAGACGAAGCTAAAAATTTTCTTTTACCATCTTTATCTTTTTCAAATGGTTTAATTTTAAACTCGTCTTCTGAATTAACATCCAAATTCAGAAAATCGGTGTTGGAATTTTTAAACCCGTTAAAACCAATTTCCGGTTCATCACGATACAATCTGTAACCGTCAGCATTTTTACATTTGCTGTAGAAAATTTTCACTTCATTTTTGTTTTCATGACGATAAGCAACATCAATTTCTTCAAATTTGAATTTGTGCCTGCGAGATTCAGCAATAACACTCCCATCTTTCACGGCTTGCACAAAACACTCACCATCTCCATAAGGGAGAAGCGAAAGTCTAATAAAATTGTTATCATAAACTTTTGCACATTCATAAAAAATATCGTCTTTTTTACAAAAAACTCTATAGTAATCCGCGTCTACATTCTGCCATGAAACAATTATTTTTGTGCCTTTAATTTCTACATTCAAATCCATATTTTTAAACCTTTTTGCTAAATTATACCAAAAATTTAAATGTTACTCAATAGTAATAATATAAGCAAATATATTTTTTTTGCTATAATGAAATTACGGAGGATAACTATGAAAAAAATTATTTTATTACTATTAGCATTGAGTTTTATCGCACCTGTTTTGGCTGATGAGATTAATTTAACACCAAAAAATTCTTTTTCAGGTTTCAATAATAACGGAATACGTTCAAAATATCCTCAATTACAAAAAACAGTTTCTGCTTCAGATATTATAGAAGAGCAAAATGACAAAGTAATTAGCAGAAAATCGGTTAGAGAAATGGGACTTACTTCTCCCGTAAATACAGGAAGTACTCCAATGACTTATGACCAATTCCCTAAAAATTATGATAGTTCAAACAGCATGATGCTAATGCAAGGCGGAATGCAAAATATGTTTATGGGTTACTAAAATTAGACTGTTCGAGTCCTATTTTTCCCCTTTGGAAGTTTTTTGTTTGAATAGTATGGGATTTTTACCGGAGCAGATTCAAAATTCGGTATGCTTCTTTGAATTTCCAGAGTTGATGGAATTGAATAATATGGTACAATTACCATAGAATCACCATCGTATCTGATTTTATAGTTCATTGTATCTGCATTTGCCGGAGCTAAAAATCCAAACATTAACAATACACCTGTTAAAACTAAAAATTTTCTCATTTACACATACCATTAATTTTGTTATAGTAACACTATGATTATTTTTGGCGAAAAACAATTCACTAACCCTATAAAAATTATCACTGCTTTTAATTTTGATGAACTAAAAACTGCTTTTGCCAAAATTGAAGAATTAAAAAATCAATATTACATAGTCGGCTATCTTCGCTATAACGCATTCTCAGGTCAAAGTTCCAATTTCCCACTGTTATACTTTGAAGTTTTTAACTCCTATAATATATATAAAACTAAAAACACAAAAAAATTGCTATTAAATCCGACACCCTGTGTAAATTTTTGTGAATATTCTAATGCAATAAAAAAGATTAAAGAAGAAATTGCGAAAGGAAATACTTACGAAGTCAATTATACCTACGATTTTGATGTTCCTTTTGATGGAGATGAATTAGATCTTTTCAATTTTTTACTTTCCAAACAAAAAACTCCGTACAATTTTTATATTAAAAATCAATATGATACAGTCCTTTCATTTTCTCCGGAGTTATTTTTTGAATTAAAAAACAATCACATCTTAACAAAACCGATGAAAGGGACAATTCATCGAGGCAAAGATAAAAAAGAAGACAAAAATCTTATTGAATTCTTAAAAAATGACATAAAAAATCGTGCTGAAAATGTAATGATTGTAGACCTTTTGAGGAATGATTTAGGCAGAATTGCAAAAGTCGGGACGGTAAATGTTTCAAAACTTTTTGAAATAGAGACTCACAAAACTCTTCATCAAATGACTTCTCAAATTGAAGCTGATTTGAAAGAGAATACAACTTTTTTTGATATTTTTAAAGCCATTTTTCCTTGCGGTTCTATAACAGGAGCTCCCAAAATCAGTACAATGAAAGTAATTTCGGATGTAGAAAAAGGTGAAAGAAATATCTATTGCGGAGCAATCGGCATGATTTCTCCAAAAGAAACGATTTTCAGCGTTCCAATAAGAATTTTGCAAAAAACAAATGAGCAAAACAATTTTAAATATCGCGTAGGCGGTGCTATTGTTTGGGATTCAAACGCTCAAGACGAGTGGGAAGAAACTTTGACTAAAACAAAATTTTTGAATGATGAATTTCAAATAATTGAAACAGTGAAAATTGAAAACAACTCAATTCTTTTTGAAAAAGAACATTTTGAAAGAATGCAAAAAACAGCCGAACATTTTGGATTTAAATTTAAAACCCCTGAAATTGCAAAAACGGATGATGGTATGCTTCGAATTTTGCTTAATCGAGATGGAGAAATTAAAACAGAATTAAAAAAAATAACACCTGCAAAAACGTTTAAAATTGCTATTTCT
Source organism: uncultured Candidatus Melainabacteria bacterium (assembly GCA_934717855.1). Taxonomy (GTDB): domain Bacteria; phylum Cyanobacteriota; class Vampirovibrionia; order Gastranaerophilales; family Gastranaerophilaceae; genus Stercorousia. The sequence goes on along the minus strand of CAKUZI010000003.1, from coordinate 66,521 downwards.
CCAATTATACAAAATTCAAAAAACGAATTTTTGTACTACAAAACAACCTACCGTCCTTGGTATTATGACAGTTTTCAGAGAATAAAAAACGGTGAAATTTACGACGAAATATTTTTTAACGAAAAAGGAGAATTGACTGAGGGAGCAAGGAGTAATATCGTTTTGCAGTTAAATGGAAATTTGTATACTCCTCCTGTCCAATGTGGACTTTTGAACGGTGTTTTTAGACAAGAACTTTTAAAAAACAACAAATGTACTGAAAAAATTTTATATAAAAAAGATTTGGAAAAAGCAGAAAAAATATTTTGTGTAAATTCTGTTCGCGGAATGGTTGAAGTACTTTTTATTTAATCTTGATTTTTTATCATTTTTATATTCTAATAAAAATACAGTAGTGCGAAAGTATTACGAGTTCATTTGAAAGAAGACAATTAAAAATTGCCTGAAAAAAATATAAAATTAGCGAAATATGCAGGTTTTTGCTACGGTGTTAAAAGAGCCGTCGAAACCGTAAAAAAATTAAAAGCCGAAAACCCAGATAAAAATGTTTTTGTCCTAGGGGAACTTATTCATAACACGCAGGTTATCCATGAACTTGAAAAATTAGGGATTAAAACATTGACCGAAATTCCTGAACAAGGCGATGGAATTTGTGTTATTAGAAGTCACGGAGAAAGTCCGGAAGTTATTGAAAACATAAAAAAAGCAGGATTTGAACCTGTTGATTTGACTTGTCTTGACGTTAAAAAAGTTCAGCAAAAAGCAATTGAACTGGCTAAAGATGACTATTTTGTAGTTGTTGTAGGCAAATCAGAACATCCGGAAGTTATCGCAATTAAAGCAAATGCAAAACTTTACAGCGACAATGTTGTTGTTGCAGCATCTGTTGAACAACTTAGAGAATATGAACAGCAAATTAAAGCCCATAAACGTGTAGGCGTTGTTGTTCAAACAACTCAAAGGATTACAACATTAACAAGTATTGTCGATTATTTGATTTCTATAGCTAAAGAAGTTCATGTTGCAAACACGATTTGCAAAAGCACTTCTATGCGCCAAGCAGAAGCAAAAGAACTTGCCAAAGAAAGCGACTTGGTAATTGTTGTAGGTTCTAAAAAAAGTGCAAATACAACTCACTTGGCAGAAATTTTAAAAGATATCACAAAAACAATTCATATCGAAAACGATGACGAATTGGATTTGTATAAAGATTTGATTGAAAAATCAAAAAATATATCAATAACAGCAGGGGCTTCAACTCCGCAGAGTGTTATTGAAAGGGTAATAAAGACGTTAAGACAATAGGACTGTAAGACGATAAGTTCTTAACAAAATAATATTTTGAGCGGAGCGAACGGAATGTACTTATCGCCCTAACGTCATATCGACTTAAAAAAACAAGTAGGTTGGGTATACCCGCTCAACACAGCCCATAAAAACATTAAAATAAAATATACCAAGAAAGGAAAATAAATAAATGACACAAACATTAGACAAAATGGATGAATTTGAAAGATTATTAGAAGAATCTTTCTCTAAATCTTATTCTGTAGCTGATATCGTAGAAGGTACAGTTTTGAAAAAAGAAAGCGATGGCTATTTAGTTAGCGTAAAAGGTGCTAAAACAGAAGCTTTCTTGCCTAACAAAGAAATTTCAACTTCTGCTGAAAACGCAGAAACTTTAGAAGCTGGCGATGAAAGAGAATTTTATGTATTGAAAGAAGAAAACGACGAAGACAATATGGTTCTTTCTCTTAAAAGACTTGCTTATGCTCAAGCTTGGGCTCAACTTAACGACGCAAAAGTTCAAGGTGATACAATCCTTGCAAAAGTTGTTTCAATCGTTAAAGGCGGTGTATTGGTTGATGTAGCTGATTTGAAAGGTTTTATCCCATCTTCTCAATTGAGAACAGGTACTCCATTCGACGGTTTGATTGATACAAAAATCGAAGTTAAAGTTTTGGAAGCTGATCCTAAGAAAAACAAACTTATCTTATCTCAAAGACAAGCTGTTGCTGAACAAAGAGATCAAGTTGTTGATAACATTTTGTCAGAACTTGAAGAAGGACAAGTTGTTAAAGGTGAAGTTGTAAGAATTGCTGATTTTGGTGCTTTCGTTGACATCAACGGAATTGACGGTTTGTTACCAATCTCTGAAATTTCTTGGTCAAGAATTAAACACCCATCTGACGTAATTTCTTTGGGCGAAACTATTGAAGTTAAAATTATTAAAATTGATAATGAATTGAAAAGAATTTCTTTGTCTTTGAAAAGAATGGGCGAAGATCCATGGCAACAAATCGAAGGTCAATTTGAAGAAGGTCAAGTAATTTCTGGAACAGTTAACAAAGTTACAGGTTTTGGCGCATTCATCAACATTTTCCCTGGAGTAGAAGCATTGTTGCCTGTTTCTGAAATGAGCAACGAAAACGTTAACCCGTTCAACCAATTCAAAGTTGGCGACAGCGTAGAAGTTCTTATCAAGAAATTCACTCCACAAGAACACAGAATTGCTTTGAGTATCAAAGATATTAACAAAGACGCTGAATAAGTAATTCATTAAATATAACAAAAACCGTTCTTTTTTAAGGACGGTTTTTTGTTGTTCAAAATTTAAAATTTTTCTACAATTTCTTTATACTAATAAATTCTATTCACCAAAATAATTTTTCAATCCGACTGCAAGTTTTTTGTTTTTACACAATTTTTTGAGTTTAGAAATTGCACGGTTTTCAATTTGGCGAATACGTTCACGAGAAACTCCGTATTGTGAACCTATTTCATCTAATGTTTTTTTAGCCCCGTTATTATCAAGTCCGTAACGCAAAATCAAGACATCACGTTCTTTTGGGCTTAGTTGGCTTAACATTTTTCTAATGTCTTCAAACAAGTTTTCTTGCGAAACTCTGCTGTCAGGAGCAATTGAATCTTCATCAACAATAAAATCTGCAATTTTTGAAGAGTCCTCGGCAGAACTTGCAGGAGTTTCCATACTAATTGTTGATTGAGCTGATTTTACAATTGATGTCAATTTGCTAACAGGAACACCTAAACGATATGCAATTTCTTGCTTTGTCGGAGTATGACCTAATTCGGTTGTCAAATCTATTGTCGCACGACGAATTTTTCCTAATGATTCTATCATATGAATTGGTAGTCTGATAATTCTTGCCTTATCAGCAATTGCACGGGTAATTGATTGTTGTATCCACCAAGTTGCATATGTTGAAAATTTATAACCTTTTGTGTAATCAAATCTTCCGGCAGCTTTCATCAAACCCATATTCCCCTCTTGAATAAGGTCTAAAAACGAAAGTCCGCGCCCGATGTATCTTTTTGCAATGCTTACAACAAGCCTCAAATTTGCATTAACAAGAAGATTTTTTGAAAATTCATCATGATCTTCATATATTTTTTTTGCCAAATCCAATTCTTGTTCGTGAGAAAGAAGTGGAATTTTACCAATTTGCTGTAAATAAATTTTTACACTGTCATCAGAGTTAACAGTTGAAATACTTTCTTGAACTTTAGGATCTTCAACAGATTCCAAAACATCCTCATCATCTTCTTGTTCAAGGTCATGAAAATTTATGTTTTCATCAGAAATTTCATCAGTTAATAAACCATATTTTTCAAGTTCTTTTTTCATTTCTCTCTCCTGATATGCAAAATTAATATTGCTCGTAATTATTGTAATTAATTTTTAAGTTTTTGTCTAACTGTTTCAAAAATAATTGCACTGAATGCATTGGATACGTTTAAAGAGTTAAACTTGTTAAACATAGGAATTTTTACAATAAAATCTGAAAGTTTAAGAAGCGATTTTGAAACTCCTGCGTGTTCAGCCCCCATAACAATTACAGTATTCATATTTTTGTAATCTACATCATAATAATTATCTTTTGCACTTGCGTCTGCTGCAACTACCCACCAGTCGGAATTTTTTAATTTTTGGACTGCGTTAACAAGGCTATTTACTTTAATGATAGGAATATGATTAATTGCACCGGCACTTGTTTTTTCAACAGTTGCATTTACTTGAACATTTCGTCTCGATGGAATTATTATTCCCTCAACACCTGCACAAACACAAGTTCTTATAATTGCCCCCAAATTATGAGAATCTTCTACACCATCAAGAATGACAAGTGAAGCATTTTCGTATTTTTTCTTATCTAAAAAATCATCCAAATCCATATATTTGATAGGAGAGATTTGAGCAATTATTCCTTGATGATTAAATTCTGCGTATGGAATAAATTTTTCTTTTGCAACAAATTGGAAAATTATACCGTTTTCTTTCGCCAATTCTTTAATTTTATTCAATTTATTATCGCTATGAATATTTTTTGAGATAAGTATTTTGTTAATTTCTCTATCTCCAGCAATTAATGCTTCCATAATGGAATTTTTACCAAAAATTATTTCATTTGTTTCGTTTGTCATTATTTTGCTCCCACTGCAGAAACTTCAAGCATTCTGTCAATACAATTTAATGCTTTTGAAGCTATTTCTTTATCTACAGTAATTTCGTGTTCTTCTCTGTCAAGAGCGTTGTAAATATCTGTTAAAGTATGCCATTTCATATTCGGACAAATAACGCTGTCTTTAATCAGATAGAATTCTTTTTCCGGATAATCTCTTTTTAATCTGTCTACAACTCCTTTTTCTGTTGCGATAATAAATTGTTTTTTATCACTTTGAGCTGCAAACTTCATAATACCTGTAGTAGAACCTACATAGTCCGCCATTTCAACTACTGATTGGTGACATTCCGGATGTGCAAGAACCAAAGCTTCCGGATATTTTGCTCGAGCTTCCGTAACATCTTTTGGTCGAATTTGAACGTGTGTTGGACAAAAACCTGTATATGTGTTTACTTTTACGTTTCCGAGTTGTGACTCTACCCATTTGCCTAAATATGTATCAGGCAAGAATAAAATTTCTTTAGCTTTTAAGCTGTCTACAATTTTTATTGCGTTTGAACTTGTACAACAAATATCACATTCTGATTTAACTTCTGCGGTAGAGTTTATATAACAAACAGTAGGCATTTCAGGATATTTACTTTTAAATTCTCTCAATTGTTCAAGAGTAATCATATCAGCCATTCGACAACCTGACTCAAGACGAGGCAACAAAACTTTTCTATCAGGGTTAAGTATTTTAGCAGTTTGAGCCATAAAATATACACCCGCAAAAACAATGATATCAGCATTTGTTTTTGCAGCCATTTGACTTAAGTAAAGCGAATCTCCAACATAATCCGCAACTTCATCAATTTCTACGTTTTGGTAACAATGCGCTAATATAACCGCATTTTTTTCTTTTTTTAATTTATTAATTTTTTCTATCAACTCGTTCATTAATGTAAACTCTCCTACATTTAGTGTAAATTTATGTTAATATTGCAATCTTTATAGAATATATTGTATAATAAAAAAGTAAGTGAGTAAATAAGTAAGAAAAAAGATATTATGGATTTAAACAACATTTTAGCACAATTGGGAATGGGACAGCGAGACTCAGTGTACTTGTCTGTTACTCCAGGTGTAGGTTTGGAACTTATTCAACTTGATTTATCAAGTCGTTCCGTAAAGAATTATGCATTTCGTCCATTGGACTATGATGAGGCTAATCGTAAAATTGCCGATATGGAAGATTTTAGGCGAGCAGTAACTGAATTGTTTGCAGAATTAGCAATTCCACCTAAAAGCAGTATTACTTTAAACCTTCCAATGGTATTATTTGGAAATACAACACTAAATTTACTATTAGCTGATGATGCCATTACAGAAGCTTTAACTTCTGAAGTTGAACAATCATATATTTTCAAAAGATATGATCCGGTAATTAGCTGGGTTGACGCACCAACAGGCCAAAGTGGAGATTCAAGAAAATTATTTTACTCTGCTATTCAAAAAAATGTTATTGAAGATATTAAAAATACATTATCTGAACTCGGTTATACATTAGCCGGAGTCGAAATTTCTTTGACATCTGTTTTGAAAGCATTAGCTTTTTCAGGATTAGCAGAAGAACAAATGAAAGACGGTATTTCTTGGAACTTGATGTTAGTTTCCCCAAACGGCTATTCAATTTGTTCTATGGTTGGCAAAAACATTATTGATTATTATGAAGAACCTTTGGCTATAAAATCTTTTGAGGGTGATGAAATTTATAATGCAATAAGTGCATCTGCACAAATTACTTTAATGAGCTATCCTGCAAACTACTTATACGTAATATCAGAAACAGATTTAGTAAGCGCAGAATTTCTCGCCAAGAGAATACCGGCTGATTGCAGAGTAAACTTCTTGGAAAACAATTCATTTAAAAAACAAGACGCTATTCCTGTAAGCTTGGAGGTTTTGGAGGAAACTGCACATAAAATCTCACTAGAGGCTATTGGTATCGCGGTTGGAAATGCCGTTAATATGCCTATTAAATTTAATTTTATGGCAAGCACCGGAGAAAGCGATGTTGATAATCCGGACGAACCGGTTCACGTAGTTTTAGGTTCAACAGAATTTGATATTTCTCCAAGCGTAGCAACGAAAGTTTCCATGTTAATTGCCATTGTTATAATGATTCCGGCACTTGCTGCTTTTTTTGGTATTCCAATGATACAAAATCAAAAACAAGCTCAACTTGATGATGTAAACAGTAAATTGGAACAAACAAATGCTGAAATCAAAAAAATCCAAGATGCGCAAAATAAATCAAATGATTTTGACGTAAATTCTGAAATCAAGAGAGTTCTTGGCAATAACAGAGCGAAATTAATGGCTTATACAGCTTTGGGGGAATCAGTTCCTAAGAATCTTTGGGTTACATATTTTGTTGCAAAAGATGACGGAAAAATTGATATTAAAGGTGAAGCAAAGAATGTTGAAGACATCTATTTATTCTTTAGAAACATGAAAGATTCATTGATCAATACTCAATTAAAACTTCACAAATTGCAAATGAAAACAGATTCTGTGGATGACGCTGTCAACACATCGAATAACTATGAATTTGAAATAACAAATATGACAGATTCAGAATTAAATCCACCTGCACCGGCAGATGCTCAGACTCAAGCGCAACCTGAACAAACAAATGCCCAAAACAACGAAAAAGGTGGGTTATTAAACAATAAACCTTTAATAAATTTTGGAAAACCAAAAAGCTAGGAGAGTAAATCGTGGAAAATTATAATTTATATCTAAAAAAATTCAAAATTGCAATTTCAATATTAGCGGTTACTCTTGTCGTTCTTATTGCTTTAGTTGCGCAAATAGTTCCAAAAGTTCAAAAAATTATTGAAATTCAAGATAATTATAAAACCCAAACATCAGCTCTTGCAGATGCAGAACGTAAACTTGAAGCAGTCAAAGCAGACGCAGAGAAAAAAGAAGCTGAAAATGAAGATATTATGAAAATGTTCTTTAAACCAATCAGCGACGGCTTAGATACTGAGGCAGCGATTTCTGATGAATTTGGCGAAATTTTACAAGTAATGAGAGATAACAAAATCAAAGCTCGCTCGGTAAAATATGATTATGATCCGCAAGATGACAATTTTGTAAAAAATGTTGGCAGTAAATATCATGTATGTCGTGTAACTGCGGAGATGATTGCAAACTATGGAAATTTTGCAGGATTTTTACGTGAATTGTATAAACACGAACACTTTTTGGATATTTCTAGTGTAGAAATTACGCCATATCAAAAAAACAAAAGAATTTTACTTGTAAGTTTCCAATTCAAATTATATGCTCAAAAAGATGCAGCAACAGCTGCAGCCGAAGCAGCTGAACAAGCAACTCAAGCTCAAGCGGATAATGCAAATGCAACAACCCCTCCAGCCCCTCAACCGGCAGACGGAGGAAAATCTCCGGAAGCAGATTAACAATTAATGCATAAACAACAATACTAATAAAATAATTCATAATTAATTCCGAAAAATCTTTCGGAATTTTTTATGCAAATTGCACAAAATTGGCTCTCTAAAGCATTATGCCTTGCAAAATCACTAAAATCAGATCCACATCTGCCTCTATGGTCGTTTGCCAAAAACGGACAAGTATAAACTCCTTTAACCGTCAAAATTCTACCATATCGGCAATCCAAATTTTGTAAATTCCCGTCAATGGAAATCTCATCTGAATTTTCCTTATCATAATACGGATTTATTGTAAAATTGTTTTCAGTTGCTTCATATCCGACTTTAAGACAAACCTTTGTTAATTCATCTATCAAAACTTTTTTACTTTCTTTATAATAATTTGTGACACATAAAAGAGGATTAAAACCATATTTTACAAGGCTTTTTATCGCAAAAAGCGTGTGTCTGTATGCTCCTCTTCCTCGAATATCATCATTTTTTATTTCGTCATAATGATCAATACTTAATTTGAAAATTATTTCGTAATTACTTTCATCTTCAACTCGTTTTAAAAACCGAGCTTTTTTCTCGTTAATAAATGTTCCATTAGTAAAAATACAAACGTTAGATCGTTTTAAACACAATCTCAAAATTGCATTAAAATCAGGGTGTGTCATTGGCTCTGCCCCTGTTAAATAGATACATTTTATGTTTTCACCTTTAGTATCAATAAGAGCTTTCTTTACTATATCTATTGCAATAAAATCTTTTACATTTTTAGTTAATGGAAAATCAATATAGCAATGTTTGCAACGTTGATTGCAATTTTTCGCAGTTAATTCAATAAACAAATTGTTTAATTCTTTCATTTGGCATGCAGGTGTTTGAAAAATTGTATTAGTCATGAAATTTTAACTCCTTTTTTATTTAAAACTATTGTCCTATTTAAAAAATGAATTAAAATTCTCCGACAGGGTAATTATTTATTAAAATCAGTTGCATTTTTATCGGTTAACCATTTGTTTAAAATATAATGCTCATAACTCAAGGCGTAATTGTATAGAGCATTTACAAGAACTCTTCCGCTTTCTGATTTACCGACAATTAAAAAGTCATTTGATTTATTTTTAGCAAGCATAATTTCCTTATGAACAATTTTATCAACATTATTTTTTGGATTTTTGTTAATTACAAGCTCAATCCAGTCACAAAGAATTTTTGTGCCGGTAGCTTTGTTTGACACAATATCTTCATTTCTCGATTGTATATATTTTGAAAACTCACTTAAAATCATTTTATTATCTCTTTTATTCAAATGGGGTTGTTGCCGAAAAACAAACTATATCAGTTATTCCGTTTTTTGCAAATTCTTTTATCATCTCTTCAAAAGTTGAACCTGTTGTACAAATATCATCAATCAGTAATAAGGTTTTACCGTGGTAAAAACTTTTGTCAACCCTAAAAGCTCCGCACAAATTCTGCATTCTTTCTTGTCGCTTCAATTTATATTGAGGTTTTGTATCTTTAACACGTTTTATCAAATTTGTATTAAGTGTATTTGAAGTTAACCTTGCAAACTCTTCACCAACCAAATTCATATGGTTATATTTGCGCTTCTTTTCTCGTTTAGGGAAAATCGGAACTGGAATTATTTCAAAATCATTTCTATCCGTAAGCTTTGAAAAATATTCCGCCATAAATTTTGCAAGATAATACGCCAAATCTTTTTGATTATGGTATTTTAACCCTCGTATAAGCTTTTGTAAATTTTTAGAATAAACTCCTGCGCAATAAACTTTTTTCCCCTCAACAATTCTATTAATTTGTACGGGCAAAAAATCTAATTCTTCATAGCATTTTGAACACATTTTTACAGCTTCATTCGAACTTCTGCAAAAATAACATTTTTTCTTATAAATCCAATCTAAAAGGCTTACAAGTTTTTGTAGCATAACTATCACTTTATTTTTCTTGCCAACGACAATCCGGCAGGAAATGGTAAAATTACATTCTCATAACTAGGGTTTGCATTGATTGCATCAATAAACGGCTTACATTTTTCTTCATGCGACAAAACGTTGTCACAAGCGATTATTCCCCCAATTTTCAGATGTTTGTCGATAATTTCATAGTATTTTATATATTCAGATTTGTTGGCATCTACAAACGCTAAATCAATCACAAAATCTTCTGGTAAACCCTCTAAAAGTTCTATAGCAGAACCCTTTAGAGTAGTAATAACATCATCAACTTTGCAAATTTTGAAATTTTCTTTTGCAATATCTAATCTCTTATCCCAAAATTCAATTGTAGTAAGATGACCGTCAATTGATTTTACTGCATTACCAAGCCAAATTCCGGAATAACCGTTAGAAGTGCCAACTTCTATAACATTTTTAGCTTTTTCAGCTCTAATCAATGTATACAAAAATTCTGCAGTTACACGAGATATATTCCAAAATTGTTTTTGAGTTTCTTCTAGTCCCGCAAGAATATTTTCCGTTGTCTCATCAAAATATTTTGTCATTTTTTATCCTTAAAACTATTTATTAATTTTTTTAACTTTTTCGGTTACTACAATAGAATTTGCCGGAATATCAATCGGAATAGTTTTTATAACTCTATTCATTCCAAGGTCAAATACAGTGTATAATGATGCTTTTGTATCTGTAATTAAGGCAATATTAGTTCCCTCAATCCAGCTGATTTTTGTTGAAAAACCATTTGTATTCAAATAAATTGCATCAGTAACCGCATCTGTCTTAGCGTCAATTACTTGAATAGAGTTATCTCCCGCACCAAGAACATAAACTCTGTTATGGAAAACTTGCATATCTATCGGTTTTTCACAAATTTCCATTTCTACAATTAGTCCAACTGTATCATAATCTATAATTGCAATTCGATTTTTTGTTCTACTTGTTACGTAAACTTTTCCATTTGTATAAGCAATTTTTGAAACATTCGGGAATTTTCCGATTTCTTTTAACAAATAATTGTTATCAAGTTCAATACCCCAAATATCACGGGTTTTAGGGTCATAATAAAACAACTTTGAGCCATCTTCTGACAAAGTAAGTTTTTCACACATACCCGTAATTTTAATTTGTTTTGAAAGTGTCATAGTTTCAAGATTAACCATATAAATACTTGAATCTATTGAACTAGAAACATATGCAATTTTCTTGTTATTGTCTATAACAATGTTATCCGGTTGAGTTTTTGTATTAATTTGTTTGATAATTTGATCATCTGCCAACGAAATTACATCCACAGATGTTTTGTCATACGCAGTTACAAGCAAAAACTTGTCATCATAAGCTTTCATTGAAATCGGCACGTTTGTTTGTGCAAGCGAATATTCAGGAGTTTTAGCACCTAAATTCAACACTTGAATATTTTTTGAATATGGTGAAGACACATAAAAATTCTTATTTTTTAATTGAGGAATTTGAGAAAGTGTCTTCAATGTTGTTCCGGAAAGACCTGTCACAACAGGTTTTGAGTTTTCAACTCTAATTCCGGGATCATTGATTGTTTGAATTTGAAGATTTCCAACAATAGATTTCATATTTTCAGGAATTACTAAACCTTTTGGAACAAGCATATCTTGAGGCAAAAGTCCGGTTCTTAATTCCAATGGAGGGTTTGCCATTTTGAAAATAGTTTTGTTTCCGTGGGTGTCTGTCAAAACTTTTAATAATGCAAAATCATTGTTAAATATTACAATATTTGGCTTTGCGGCCAAAGTTTTACCAGACGGATATGTTTGTTTTATAGCGAGTTTGTCTGTTTTAATAATTCTAGCAGGAAACAGCGGTAAATACATTGTTCCATCAGGCAAAATTATCATTCCGTCAAACCTGAAAGTAGTTTTTGGAAAATCTTTGCTTATTGTTTGCTGAACAATGTCAGGAATAGTGCCAGCAAAAACCGGTACAGAACATGTTACTGTTAAAGCTGATAACAATAAAATTTTAGCTATCCATTTGCTTAACTTCCCTGCTGTTTCTTCTCTCATTATTGAAACACTCCCTTTACTTTATCCATAATTGAAGATTGTTGTGTTGCTTTTTTGTTGTATTGAATTTCGTATAATTTTCTATACAAATTTCTTTCTTCATCGCTCAATTTTGTTGGAGTTTTTACAGAAACTACAACAATATGATCTCCTCTTTGAGACGGTCTTTGAATATAAGGAACTCCTGCTCCTTTTATTTTTATAGAATTCCCGCTTTGAACTCCGGCTTGTACCGAGATTTTTTTCTCTCCGTCAAGCGTTTTTATAACAACTTCATCACCAAGAACTGCTTGTGCTGGAGTTATATCAAGTCTTGAATAAACATCATTTCCCTCTCTTTTGAAGTAATCAGAAGCTTTTACATGTAAAACTACATACAAATCTCCTGCCGGTCCGCCGTTTGTGCCGGCATCACCCTCTCTGGAAACTCTGATTTTAGACATATTATCAACACCCGCAGGGATTTTGATAGTTAATTTTTTTTCTTTTTGAACTTTTCCATTCCCCTTACAAACTTTACAAGGACTTGAAATCTTCTTCCCTTTTCCGTGACAATCAGGACAAGAAACAATTTGAGCAATTGAACCCAAAGGAGTTCTCATAACTTGTTTCACCTGACCTGTACCATGACAAGTCGGACAAGTTACAGGCTGAGAACCTTTTTCAGCACCTGTCCCACCACATTCTGGACAAAGTTCCAAGTGATCGAATTTTATTTCTTTTTCACAGCCAAAAACAGCTTGTTCAAAATCAATTTCTATATCAAGTCTAAGGTCGTCACCCTCAATCGGAGCGTTAGGATCAGGTCTTCCTCCAAAACCAAAGCCTCCCATTCCGCCAAAGAATGAACTAAATATATCATTTAAATCGCCAAAACCTGCATCAAATGGGCCATTTGTACTAAAACCGGCGTCTTTAAGTCCGTCTTCGCCATACCTGTCATAAGTTGCACGTTTGTTGTCATCCATTAATGTTTCGTAAGCTTTACCTAATTCTTTGAATTTTTCTTCTGCATCAGGTGCTTTATTTACGTCGGGGTGCAATGTACGAGCTTTCTTTCTGAAAGCGGATTTTATTTCTTCCTTTGTGGCCTCTCTAGAAACCTCTAGTATTTCGTAATAATCAGTCATTTATAATAATTTTCCCTATTCCAATCAATCTGTTTTAATTTTATTCTATCATGTAAATCCGCAAGGGCAAAGTTTGCAAAAAATTACTGCCGAAATTAATTTTCGGCAGTAGCAACATTAACAAGAGCAGGTCTCAAAACCTTGTCTCCCATCTTATATCCTTTTTGTAATTCATTTATAATTGTGTGCTCAGGATGCTCCGAAGTTGGAGTTTGCATAACAGCATCATGGAAATTCGGGTTAAATTCTTTACCCTCTGTTTCAATAGTTTCCAAACCCAATTTAGTAAGCGTATCAATCACTTGCTTGTGAACCAAATCAAAACTTTCTTTAACTTTTTCACAATCTTCAACTTTTTCCAAAGCTTTTTTACCACGTTCAAAGTTGTCCAAAACTTCAAGCATTTTTTTAAGAGCATTTTCTGTTCCGAATTTCAACAAGTTTTCTCTTTCTTGTTCTTGTCTTTTGCGGAAGTTGTCAAAATCGGCAGCAAGTCTCAAATATTGTTGATTTAAGTTGTCGTATTTTTCTTGCAAAGCTGTCAATTCAGAATTGTTGTCTGTTGATTTTTCTTCAACTTTTTCTTCTGTTTTTTCTGCTACTTCTTTTGTATCTTCAATAGTTTCATCTATATCCGCATTTTTAAACGGGTTATTGTTATGATGTTTGTGTGACATTTCTCTACCTCTTTATTCTACGTATAAAAATATTATAGTATATCAAATACTTTTCTCAAGAAAAATTTATTATTTATTAATATTTTCACCCTCTGCCACAATGTTCATTCCTACTTCATTGTTTGGTGTAAGGTTTTGACCGTGCGCTCCACCCGCCCTTTGACCCAATGTTTATGCCCACCTCATGTTCGACTGCAAGATTTAAACGAGAAATTTATCTTTACATAATTTAACTTATTTACAACAATGCAATCTAATTGTATTATTATAAAAGGTGAAGTAAATATTAATATTGAAAAAGGTAAGAAAATTGACAGAGAAATTTTATATAAAAGGTGGTACCCCGTTAAAAGGTGAAGTTTCAATCGGTGGAGCTAAAAACTCAGTATTGAAATTAATGGCAGCCGCATTGTTGGCTAAAGGTGAAACAAAGATTTATAACGTACCGGATTTGACAGACGTTGAAATTATGTTGAGTGTAATTGAACAACTTGGCGCAGTTACTCATTACGACAAAAAAGAAAAATCCGTAAGCATTGATGCAACAAATTTAACAAGCATTACAGCGAAATATGAACTTGTTAGCAAAATGAGAGCTTCATTCATCGTTCTTGGTGCACTTGTTTCTCGTTGCAGAGAAGCTATTGTTGCAATGCCTGGTGGATGTGCTATCGGCGAACGCCGTGTAGATTTCCACATTAGAGGCTTAGAAGCTTTGGGAGCTAAAATAAAAATCGAAAACGGTTATGTTCACGCAAAAGTTCCAAAACTTGTTGGTACTGATATTTATTTAGATATTCCGTCTGTAGGCGCAACAGAAAACCTTATGCTTGCGTCTATTTTGGCAGAGGGTTCTACAAGAATTCAAAACGCTGCACAAGAACCTGAAATCGTTGACTTAGCAAATTTCTTAAACACAATGGGAGCTGATGTTAACGGTGCCGGTACGTCAGAAATCGTAATCAACGGTGTTAAACAAGACAATTTACACCCTATTGAGTACACAACTATTCCTGACAGAATTGAAGCCGGAACATTTATGTCTGCAATTATTGCAACAAGAGGGAAAGCCATTATTAAAAATGTGTTCCCTGCTCACTTGACATTCTTTACAGACAAATTGTTGAAAATGGGGGCTAACATTAAACTTGTTGATCCAAACATTTTGGAAGTTTCTTGCAAAAACAGATTGAACTCAATCAACTTTATTACTCAGCCATACCCTGGATTTCCTACAGACTTGCAATCTATGGCAATGACACTTTTGACAACTGCAAACGGAGTCGGAATTATCACTGAAAGTTTGTACGAAAACAGATTTATGCAAGTTCCTGAACTTCGCAGAATGGGTGCTGATATTCACCAAGACAGAAATCACGCAATTATTAAAGGTGTAAAAAAACTTACCGGTGCAACTCTTGCAGCAAGCGATTTGAGGGCCGGAGCATCATTGGTAGTTGCAGCTTTGATGGCTGATGGCAATTCTACTATTGAAAACTTACATCATATAGATAGAGGATACGAAAATTTTGAAAATAAGCTAAGATTATTGGGAGGCAAGATAGAAAGAAAAAATGACGAGGTAATAACACCGTCAACTATCGAGCCAAAACTACCGGAGGGCTTATTATAATGTCACCTGCATACAAACGTTGGTATGATCACGATCCACTATTACTTGAAGTTATTGAGCTTTTAAAAAATTATCAAACAGAATTGAGAGCTCAAGCAGAGATTTTTCTACAAAAAATTGAGGAAAAAGTTTCAAAAGAAACTATCGACAAGTTTTATGCGATGGTCAAACCAGTTAATGCAAATAATCGTTGGTATGACAAAGATCCTGTAATCTCTAAAACAGTAGAAATCTTAAGAATTGTTCCGCCGGAAGCTCAAAAAATTTGTGCCCAAAACTTTATCAGAACGCTTAAGGGAATGGGTATTGAATATGTTAGCCCGAATGGGAATGATAAATAATTCGTGAATAGTGAATTGTGAGTGGTGAGTAGGCTATTACGGAAGCATAAATTTAAACAATCTTTTTGATATTTAGACTTAAATGAACCATTCACTATTCACCATTCACTACTCACCTAAATCTTATGTTCAAAATCAACGTACCTGAAAATAATGAAAATTATGCTTTGTTTGAAAGATTTCTTGCAAAGTCGTTTTCGTTTGCAGCAACAGGCTTAACTACGATTTTAAGACTTTTACTTGTTACAAAAATTCGTAAAATTACTGACAAAAAAATTCTGTTTATCACATCAAATGAACAAAATGCTTTAAAATACCAAAACGATTTACAAAAAGCTTTTGGGGTTAAATCAGAAATTTTGCCGTTTCAAAATATATCTATGTATGAAACGGTTTCTCCAAACAGATATGATTATGCGGAGCAATATAGAGTTTTAACTGAAAAACCTAATATTGTAATTGCTCCAGTCAAAGCTCTTTTGGAAAAATTTCCGCAAGAAAATTTCTATAAAAAGAATTCAACAACTCTCAATGTTGGTGACGAAATTAACACAAAAGACTTGGCTCAAAAGTTTGTAGACCTTGGTTATAAGCATTCCACAATGGTCTCTGACATCGGAGAATTTAGTATCCGTGGCGATATTGTTGATTTTTACTCACTAGACAAACACCCTGTGAGAATTGAGCTTTGGGGAGACGAAATCGTTGATATAAGATATTTTAACAACGAAACGCAAAAGTCTATTGAAAAATTGAAATCTGCTGAAATTTTGCCGATGTATAAGTTTACTTTGGAAAAAGTGGTTGATGATTTATGGCAAAAATTAGCTCCAAAAGATGAGGGAGATGAAAAAGGTTATTTCGAAGGAATTGAGGTTTATCAAAACTATTTTAATAACGATTTAGTCAATATTTTGGATTATTTTAATGATTATATTTTGGTTTTAGATGAAACATCTGAACTTTATTCGAAATACGAATATTTAGACAAAAATTTTGAAGAACAGCTTCAAGAAAACTTAAAACTCAATTTGAATGAGCCATTGATAGGTCGAAATCATGTGACTTTTGAAGAATTTATCAATAAAATTGCAGGGTTTGTAAAAATCGGGCTAAATAACTTTATAGACAGCGAAATGGACGAAATTGTCGAGTTCAATACTCAGACTATTCAAAGCTTTGAAGCTAATTTGGATCATATCGCAGAGTTTATAAGAAAATACAAAAATGGTGAGAATTTTACCCCCTCACCCGCCTTTCAGGCACCCTCTCCCCACAACCGCGAGGGGTGGAGAATAATTATCGCCACTGACTATCCTGAGCGTGTAAAAGAAATTCTTGCCGAGCGCGATATTTTTGATGTCGAATACAATGAAAGTATTTCATCTCATGGTGCTATTTTAGAAGATTTTAAGACTATAATCCTCACTGATAGAGAACTTTTCAATAAGAGAAATAAAGAAATTACTTCACAAAAACGTTCTTATTACAAGGAGAAACCTGAATATATCGAAAATATTAATGATATAAAAGAGGGAGAATATGTAGTCCACAGTATTCACGGGGTTGGAATTTATAAAGGACTTTCGCAACAAGAAATTGATGGTCAGCTCAAAGATTATTTAACTATCGAATACGCAAACAAAGACAGATTGCATATTCCGGCTGAACAAATAAATTTGCTTGTTCGTTATCGTGGTTCCGGCGCTATAAAACCAAAACTTTCCAGAATGGGTGGAAAAGATTGGGAGAATACCAAAACTCGGGTTAAGAAAGAAGTTGAACAAGTTGCATATGATCTTTTGCGTCTTTATGCAAAACGTAAAATGCAAAAGGGTATTCAATTTTTGCCTGACACAAATTGGCAAGTTGAGATGGAAGAGGCATTTGAATACACCGAAACTCCTGATCAAATGAAAGCGATAAATGATGTAAAATCTGATATGGAAAGCGAACAACCGATGGATAGACTTATTTGCGGAGATGTTGGGTTTGGCAAAACAGAAGTTGCGATGCGTGGGATTTTCAAGGCTGTGACTTCCGGTAAACAGGTTGCAGTCGTTGTTCCGACAACTATTTTGGCGTTCCAGCATTATCAGACAATTTCCGAAAGATTTAAGCCTTTTGGAGTAACCGTTGAACTTTTGTCACGTTTCAGAACTGCAAAAGAGCAAAAAGAAACGATTAAACATCTTGCAACTGGGGAATGTGACGTGGTTGTCGGAACTCACAGGCTTTTGCAAGAGGGAATTATTTTCAAAGATTTAGGTTTGGTTGTAATTGATGAAGAGCATAGATTTGGAGTTCGTCATAAAGAAAAATTAAAATCTTTGCGTGAAAACATTGATATTATTACGATGTCGGCAACGCCTATTCCGAGAACACTCTATATGTCACTTTCCGGAATTAAAGATATGTCTATAATCAACACTCCACCTAAAAACAGACTTCCAATTAAAACTTTTGTCGGCGAGTGGAATGAAAATATGGTGAAAAACGCGATTACCCATGAACTCGATAGAGAGGGGCAAGTTTTTTATCTTTATAATAGGGTGGAAACCATTGATGAATTTAAATTTCAGCTTCAAAAACTTGTTCCGAATGCACGTATTGCAATCGGACATGGTCAGATGAATGAAAAAGAGCTTGAAAAAATTATCATAGATTTTGCAAACCATGAGTATGACGTACTTTTAGCGACTACAATTATTGAAAACGGCATCGATATTCCAAACGCAAATACTATGATTATTCATAACGCAGATAAATTTGGACTTGCTCAACTTTATCAATTACGAGGGCGCGTCGGACGTTCGCAAAGACAAGCTTATTGCTACTGTTTTTACACAAAATCAAAAGAAATTACCCGTGATGCTGTTCAGAGGTTGAAAGCAATAAAAGAATTTACAACTCTTGGTAGTGGCTATCAGATAGCGATGCGTGATGTTGAAATTAGAGGTGTCGGGAATATTCTCGGCACAAAACAACATGGTCATATGGTGAATGTCGGATTTGATACGTATTGTCAGCTTTTGGAAGAAACAGTCCAAGAACTTCAAGGACAAGCTGTTGAAAAAGCAACTCCTACAATTGTTGATATAAATGTTACAGCGTTTATTCCTGATGAATGGGTTGGCTCTGCCGAACAAAAAATGATTGAATATAAACGCTTGGCGGATGTAAAATCAGATGTTGAATTGGATTATATTACAGAAGAGTGGAAAGACAGATTTGCTAAACCGCCAGAAAGTGTTGAAAATTTAATAAAATTAATCCGCTTAAGACTTTCTGCAACTGATGTAAGAATTTCTTTAATTCGTGAAACAGATGACAATATAAGAATTTACACGCCATATAGTCAAGCTGAATGGAAATTAATTCAACAAAAATTGCCGTCAGAAATTTTGAAACGAATAAAATTTACAATTGCACCAAAATCTTGCACTGATGGACAATCTATACTATTATTAAATAATAGATACATGAATTTTAATGAAGTATTTAACATTTTGACAGATTTGTTTTATTATATAAACAAGACACGTAATGAATTTGTCTAAATCAGTAAAAACATAATAAATAAGGAGAAATTATGAGAGGGAAAAAATTATTAGCAACACTTGCGATTTCTGCAGTATTGTTTGCAGGTTGCGGACTTAAATCAGGTGAAGCTATTATCAAAGTTAACAATCAAAATATTACCCAAGGTCAATTTGATGCAGAATTTGATAAACAAGCAGGTAACGGAATTGCAAAAGCACTTGGTGTTAATGTAAAAGATGATAAAAATAGCTTTTTATATTTATTAATCAAAGATAGAGTTGTAAATGAATTAATCGTAAAATCATTGTTAAACGAAGAAATTGAAAAACGCGGAATTACAGTCTCTAACCAAGATGTAGATGATGCTGTAAAAGAAATTATTGACAAGGTTGGTTCAAAAGAACAACTTGATGCTTTATTGAAACAAAATGGTATTTCAAATGCTAATTTCAAAAAAGATTTAAAAGAAGAAGTTAAAATGAAAAAATTAGCTAAAGAATTAGGTTCTTCAACAGTATCTGACGCTGAAGCTAAAAAATTCTATAACGAAAATATTGCAAAATTCAAACACCCGGACAAAGTTAGAGCTTCTCACATCTTGATTTCTGTAAACCCTCAAGAAATTGAAGAAGTTGTAAAATCTGATGCAGCTAACAAAAACTTAGATGAAACAGCAATTAAAGCAAAAGTTAATGCAGAAATTCAAGCAAAAGAGGCTAAAGCTAAAGAACTTTTGTCAGAAGCAAAGAAAAATCCTACTCAGTTTGCAAAATTAGCTAAAGAAAATTCTGAAGATACTGCAACTGCAAACAAAGGTGGAGATTTAGGTTTCTTCGCAGCAAAAGAAATGGTTCCTGAATTTTCAAAAGCTGCGTTTGCAATGAAACCAAATACAATTTCTGACAAACCGGTAAAAACTCAATTCGGATATCACATTATTATGGTTACAGACAGATCTGCTGCAGGACAAGAACCATTTGAAAAAGTTAAACCAAGCATTAAAGCATACTTGGAAAATCAAAAACAAATCGCCTTAATTGACAAATTGACAGAATCATTGAAAAAAAGCGCAAAAATTGAATACGTAAACCCTGAATACAATCCTGAAAACATTCAAAAAGGCGTTCAAGAAACAATCAAAAACAGCGGAGAAACTGCTAAAAAAGTAAAAGAAAATGCTGAAAAAAAGAAAAAATAAATTGATTTAAAGTAAATTAATTACAAAATTTCAACCCTTTTCCCTATATGGGAGAGGGTTGAAATTTTATATGCTTTAGACAAATTACAGAAACATTTATTGTCTTATAAGCCTTAACAACTAATTATGCAAAATGTTAAATATAAAATTGGCAAAATTATAACAATCCTATTTTGTATACTTTTTCCCAACCAGCTCATCAGGCAAAAATTGCTGATATACATTAGGAGCTTCATGCGAATAAATATAATCCACTCCAAAACCATAGTTCTTTGCATCTTTATAATGCGCATCTCTCAAATGCATTGGAGGCGGGAAATCCTTACCTGACTCAATATCCGCAAGAGCCATATCAATCGCCATTATGCTTTCATTCGATTTTGGCGCGCGCGCAACATAAATTACCGCCTGTGCAAGTGGAATTCTACCCTCAGGCAACCCCAAGAGTTCAACAGCTTTATAAGCATTTATTGCAATATTAAGTGCATTTGGATCAGCATTGCCAACATCTTCAGAAGCACAAGTAATTAATCGTCTTGCAATAAACCTTGGATCTTCGCCTGCAACAATCATTTTAGCAAGATAATAAATAGCAGCATCCGGATCACTTCCCCTCAAACTTTTTTGAAAAGCCGAAGCACAGTCATAATGCTCTTGTTGAGAATATCTTGTATTTCGTTTTTGACAAATTTCTTCTATTATTTTTACAGTCAAATTTCGTCTGTTATCTTTTAAATCACTTGCAAAATAAGCATTTTCAACAACATTCAAAGCATATCTTGCATCGCCTCGAGCAAGATTTATAATAAAATCTATCGCACCTGTTTCACAATCCATCGGAAGATAATTTTTCGCGAGATATGCAAAACCTTTCTTGATAATTTTATCCATACTGGCATCATCAATTGAATTTAAGCGAACAACTTGCACTCTTGACAAAAGGGCAGGAACAACCTGAAACGACGGGTTTTCTGTAGTGGAACCGATTAAAAATAAAGTACCGTTTTCTAAATGAGGCAAAAGAGCATCTTGTTGAGTTTTTGAATACCTATGAATTTCATCTATAAATAAAATAGTCTTTGAGCCTGAACGAAGTGCTGATTTAGCATTTTCAACAGCTTCTTTAATATCTTTTACTCCGGATGTAACAGCAGAAATCTCAATAAAATTTGCATTTGTTTTTGTTGCAATTAACCTTGCGAGAGTAGTTTTCCCACACCCTGGAGTACCCCAGAATATCATTGAAAACAACCTATTTGTTTTTAATAAATTTAAAATCGGACTATTTGGAGAAACAACATTGCTTTGCCCCATAAATTCTTCCAAAGTTTTGGGTCTAAGCAATTCCGCAAGCGGTATTTGTTTATTTTGATTTTCAAGTTCCGTAAATAAGTTGTTCATAGTATAATTATAGCATGGTTAGTGAAATGTGAGAAGTGAAAAGTGAAAAGTCCTTTAATAAAAATATTTTTGGTTTTAGTAGTACTAATTTTAGTATTAATTTCAATTCCAACAAAACAAAAAAGCAATGATAACGAAGTCGTATTCTGGACTTTGCAAATGAATGATTTTGCGCCTTATATGAACAAAGTTATCAAAGAATTTGAAGTACAAAACCCTGAAATAAAAATTAAATGGATTGATGTTCCATTTTCTGAGGGTGAAAAAAGAACTCTTGCCTCTGTTTTAAGTGACAATCCACCTGACTTAATCAACCTTAATCCCGACTTTTCAGCTCTTTTAGCCCAACGTGGAGCATTGTTCGAAATTGAGCCACAATACACCTCTCAATATAACAAATCAATTGTAAACTCACTAAAATATAACGGAAAATTATATTCTCTACCTTGGTATGCAACATCTGCGGTAACCATTTATAACAAAGATTTATTTACCAAATCAGGAGCCAAAATGCCTGCAACATATGATGATTTAGTACAAATCGCACCACAAATCAAAGAAAAAACCGGTGCATATGCGCTATTGCCTAACATTACCGAAAATGACACAATTTTGAGAATTTTGAATAAATACGGAGTAACTTCGACTAACATAAATTCAGAGAAATCTGTATATGTTTTTGATATTTTTAAAAAATTATACGAAAAAGATTTAATCCCAAAAGAAACTATTACACAAACACATAGAGAAGCTTTGGAAAAATATATGGCAGAAAAAATTGTATTCTTTCAAGCCGGAGCAAATTTTTTGACAATGATTAAAGAAAACGCACCGTCAACATATGAAAAAACAGATGTAGCACCGCAAATTGTCGGAGAACTCAGACAAAACGATTTTTCTTTAATGAATTTCGTAATTCCAATCAGAGCAAAACATAAAGATGAAGCTTTAAAATTTGCACTATTTCTTACTAATTACGAAAACCAACTAGAAATGGCAAAATTAACAAATATTTTGGCTGTTAATCAACAAACCTTAGAAGATGATTTTTACAATAAATATGATAAAAATGATTTAACCTCAAAAGCCCGTGTAATTAGCGCCAAACAACTTAACAAAATAGAACCGGTTTTCACTCCTGCAAGAAATCAAAAAGAAATAAATATAATTACAAATACGGCTGTTCAACAAATTTTATTAAACAACAATACAACAAAAAATATTCTCAATAATGCGCAAGAAAAAATCAATTTACTTGGAGAATAATAATTCTATTAGCACCAAAAACCGTGCATACCAAACATTGTAGGCCCAGCAAACATAAATGGAGAATTACATCCACAGCCGAAAAATCCGCTATTCCAATAATTATTGCCATACGGGCCACAACCGTATATTGTTGAATATGGTGACATCATCCCAAAAATTCCGTAAGGAGATGTCAACAAACTTGCTCCCAACAAACCAACAGTACCCTTACTATTCGCTTCCGGGCTTCCATAACCGGCAGTAGAGTTAATTGCATAGCCTAGATAACTTCCTGAATTCTCTTGAATACCTTTAGCAACAGTATTTCGCATTAAACCATTTGCAACATTCATTCCAAAATTTGCAAACGCGCCCTCAGTGCTAACTCCGGAACTTTTGTCACGCGAATATCCTAGCGCACTGCCCATAATCGCATTCACGTTACTCAATCCATATATAAGATTATCTAAACTCATAACAATTCTCTCTTTTATATACTTCGTATATATATAAAGTTAAATTTTATATTTTTATTGCCTAAATTTTCACATTTATTAAGTATTGTTACAAACATAACAGAAAACCTTAAAGTTTTTGCTTAACATAGCCGATTTACATAATAAGGAAACAATAAAAAAAAGGGATAACAGATTATGACAATGAGTGTTTACAACGCACAATACAAATTAGGGATTGATACCACTACTTTGAAACAAGTTTCAAACGAAATCTTGAAACGTGCTGCTGAAAAAAATAGCCAATATAACACAAGTTCATCTTCTGTAAATAATAATATTTTCAAAAATGTTCAAAACATTGGTATTGACCTATACAAAGGCAATGTTGACACAAATGTTGCACGCCAAGTTGCAATGAATAATTCTGGTATGCAAATCCAATTAAATCAAAATGTTTTGCAATCTATTCAATATTTAAATTCTCAAGCAGCTCAAAATATTCAAAAGAATGTTGAAGGCAAAATCACAGTAGCTTTGAATGAAGGTGTTGGCAATACTCAAAAAACTGAAAATGCTCCAAAATTCAACAGCATTATCAGCTTAGCAACAGGTAAAGACAAAAACGGTTCTGCACCATCTTACAAAGGTGAATTTTTGTTTATTAAGAAAGACAATGAAAAAGAAGAAATTGTTGCATAATTAACGCAACAAATTATTTATCGTCTTTCATTTCACGGGCAATGTTATAAAACTCTTCTTCCAACTCTTGTTCAGCGTGTTCCTGCTTTGAATTACCAGAATTATTCTTCTGTCTATCGCGCTCTTTCTGTTCTTCTAGCGCTTTTTTACGAGAATTAATTACATTGGCAACATTCATCATCGCAAGAGAATTCAATGTTGCGCGCAATACAGCACTTCTATCAGTATATTTTTGGCTATCAGAATTTTCTTCTTCTTCAACTTGTTTTTGTTGAGCAAAATACTCCCCGCCCTGCCCCATTTTATCATCTTGTGTCTTGGCTGCAGTGCCCGAAATATCTCCGCTTTTAAAGTTGAAAGAGCCTCCGATTCCAAAGAATCCTGCCGATCTATTATCGACCATACGTCTAACCCTCGTTTTGTGTTGTATTCAATCTCTCATGTTATCCTAGCAGATTGAATAACATATTAACTCGTCTGAATGTATTATTTTGCTAGTTTATTAATAAAACTTTACAAGTTTAATTTTTGCTTTTAAGACTGGGAATAATGCATATATTAAGCAAAATTCTTTTTGTTGAAAAAAATAAATCAATATGCTATCATGTTTAAAAAAATATTATAGGAAGGATATTTATGAGAAGATTAAAAGGCTTTACTCTTACTGAATTAATGGTTGCAATGGCAGTTATTGGGATTTTAGTTGCAGTAGTAACTCCGGCTATTGTAAAAACAAGACCTAACAAAAATAAAATGATGATTAAAAAGACTTTTTATACCACAGAACAAATTGTTAGTACATTAATTAATGACGAAAAACTCTATCCTGACATGAGTGACTTTTGCGACAACGGTAGAGAACTGGCTGAAGGGGAAGACGCAAACAACCTATATTGCGCTTGGGGATTTGATTACGATAATGCGAGAAATTTTGAGGGTGAAAATTATGAAGGTGGCACAAAATTTGCCAGACTTTTCGCATCTCGCTTAAATGTAAAAAGACAAGATGTCGCAAATAACATTTACTTTACCTCAGACGGGGTTACATGGAATTTAGCAGGCACCGTTAACGGCTGGACTAAACGAGCTCGCCGTCTTGGAGATTTTGCCGGCGGAGCTGGCACTGCAGGAGTTGCTACTATATTGATTGATGTAAATGGTAATGAAGGACCAAATTGTAGACAAAATACAGAGCCATGCAGTGCAGATGACTTTGACCAATACCAAATTCAACTTCTTGCAAATGGAAAAATGAGAATTAATCCAAGCGATGCAAGAGCTGTTGATTATGTTACAATTAACACATCAATACGAGATAGTGCTAATTAAAAATTGAAATTTCAAAATTAAATAAAGTAGTCGAGCAATCGCGCCTTATTTTATAAGGTGAGGAAAGTCCGTGCATTCAAGGACAAGCAGCCGGAGAAACTCCGGACGGCGTGAGCCGGTGGATAGGACCACAGAAATGAATTGCTACACAAGCAATGAGACTGCCGATGGATAGTAATATCACAGGCGATGGTGCAACGGTGAGTTAAGAGCTTCACCAGCGATATCGAGAGATATCGGCTAGGCAACCCCCTGCAGAATGCAAGATTAAATTGAAGATTAAAGGCTGTCCGCCCACTTCAGAAATATCGCTAGAGATTGGAAGTAATTCCAATACCAGACAGATGATTGCTTAAAAACAGAACACGGCTTATGAACTGCTTTATCTTTATATAAAAAACGTACAGATTAATCACCTGTACGTTTTTTACTTATAAGTGTGTATCAAAACTATTGTTCTTCCTGTTTTGCTTCAACCGGAATAGTCAATTTTTGACCAATACTCAATTTATTAGGATTAGTCATATTATTCGTTTTCATAACAAGAGCTTCCTTATCCTTGCTGTATGAGCCATAAAAACGAACCAGAATACTTTCCATTGTATCTCCGCCCTGAACTGTATAAATTTCGTTTGTTTCAGTCGGTTCTTCTTTTTCTGTAGCAGACGGAATAAAATTCAAATTAAACTTTTCTTTTTTAACTTTTACAGGAGCTACAACGGGTGCAGTTGCTCTTTTTTCTTTCAAAAAGCTTATGCCATTTGCAGAAAAACCAACTAGCACAACAAGTCCAAGCATTACTACAGCTCCAACAATAAAGCCTGCTACCAAGTAAATGCTGGAAGTTTTTTCTTGTTTTTGGTTAACTTTAAAATTTTGCCAAAGCATATCAAGTTCACGTTCTCTGTTTGGTCTAACGTAAACACTTGGAGAATTATCAAAACCGTCATGCCTGTATTTTGACAACGCCTCAAGCACTGCCATCTTTTCCTTAGATAAATTTGATCTTCTGATAGTTGAACTTTTCATGTATCCATACCCTAATATAAATTGTTCTGCTTGAAATATATCATAAGGATATTTTTTATTCAAGTGATTAAGGAAATGTTACAATTCCAAACATTGAATGTTAAATTAATTATCGAGAATTTAGACAAAAAAAGAACCACCTTTCGATGGCTCTTTTTTACATTTTTTGCTTATATCACTCGATACTAAACAGCTTTTTGTACTTTACCTGCTCTTAGGCAAGAAGTGCAAACTTTAATTCTCTTAGTTGTTCCGTTTACACAAACTTTTACTGATTGTAAATTTGGTTCTTGTGTGTGAACGATTTGTTTATGAGAGAATGTTAATTTAGCTGCTTTAATCGGAGCTTTTCCGCATACATCACATTTTTTTGACATAATAATTTTCCTTTTCTAGCTAGTTCTGTGTATTATAATAATATATTAAAAATTATAAAAATCAAGAAGCATGTTAAATTTTATGACAAATGTAGAATTTGTCATGGAGTTATACCCTTTAACAAGTTACATAACTGATTTTTTAAACCACTTGTAATCAAATACAAATTGGAAGTTTAAGTTATCCTCGTCATTAACAAGCTTCGAAAATCCGGCATAAGGCACTGTTTTTTCTACAGCTGTAATTATTGAGCGATCCATTGTAACATCTCCTGATGGTTTTGCAAACTTATAATTCAACAAACTTCCATCAGTGCCTATCTGAACGATTAAAATTGCCTGAGTATTTCGACCTGAAACCGGAGGTGCCCAATTTTCGTTAATTAAACCTGCAGTTTCTTCAACATACTCCTTAAGATTTGTAGCACTTGTAACCTTTTGCGGAGCAAGCTTTATTTCGTAAGATATATTTTTAGTATTTTCATTTAATTGCAAATTTGTTAATTCCGGAGTATCAGGTGTAAAAGCATCTTTATTTACTCTTGCGATATTTTTATCTGCAAGAGTATTAATTGCATAATGGTGCGCGAAATTCAAAAAAGAATCTCCAACGGGCTTCATAAACGCATGTGCATTATAAAAAACAGCTTTAGGTTTGTAATTGCTTTCTTCATAAGCTCCTGCATTTACCACACCAATATAATTCTTTTTAGCATCCGATTTTAAATATGCAACCTGTTCCGGTTTTGACGCAATCTGGTATCTGACAGCATAAACACATTCATTAGAATTTACACTGCTGATAGAATCTTTATCAATATACATACTAAAATTAGGAATATTTGTATCAACCGGTTGCCAATCAACTGCATTTGCGCTTCCGACAACCAAAAGCATTGTTGCTAATAATAAAAAACTCTTTTTCATTCTACCCACCTTGTTTGTTTAATCACCTATATTAAATAAAAAACAAAACAATAAAGCAACGTTATTTTAAAAATTAGTTGAATGAAATGAGTTTAACAACATAGTAATTTCATGGGATTTCAGCTTTACGCGTTATACCGTTTGAACGATTTTTCTATGTTTTTAGAAATCGTATTTTTAACCGTTTCATATTCAGTTGTTAAAGAAGAAATTTCCGTATCAAGGTTTTTCAACTTCAAATCAAGAGTTTCTTCTTTTGAGTTTAATTTAGCCTTTTCAGTATTATACTTAGCCTCTGCCTGAGCAATTTTTGTGTCATCAGAAACTTCTTTTATATAAGAATCTGTTGCATAATTACCTTGATAATAATAGCCGTCATCACTAGCTTTAGAAATGAACAACATGCCACTTTTTAGCATTTCTTGAAGATATTCATTGTCTTCAATATTTTGATTTTCAGTCCAGCCATTCAAACAAATTTGATTGAATAATGAATCATAATATGTCGCTACGGCAGAATCATCACTTGACACGCTTGCACCTGTTTTCCAAGTGTATTTGTATGTAGTATCATCTGTAACAAGGTTGCTTCCATCTATCCAACCGGAATTTACCTTATACAAATCATCACCTTTCGAATTTGTTTTAGAAACACCATTCACAAAGTCTTGAATATAAGTCAAATAAGCTTTTATCATGTTATTAATGTCTAATTTATACTCAGAGTGGTTGTGTCCCCACTTAAATTTCCATACTCCACCTTTCCAGTTATTGCCAGCCCAACCAATACATTGAGCATAATTATTAGATTTCACGCCAACTCTTGGATCATTTGAATAATTGCCATTCTCATCAAGAGGAGTATAAATATTCGCAATCGAAGCTCTTGCATATTCTAATGCGTTTTTAGAAATTGTATCTCCAAGATCAAATACCTCAGAGAACGCTGTTCCAATTTGATCTAATATATCAGCAACAACTGTTTGCAAATATTCATAGTTGCCCATAGTCTTGCCATTATCTCTTCTTGAGTGAAGCATAAGAGACTCTTCTCCGCTCAATAACTTACCTAAATCCAGTGTTACAGACGCTTTATCACTTTCTTTACTAATCCTGTCTGTTTTTTTATTTCCGCTGGCATCTTTATAAGTCATTTCAAAATATGTCTTCCTAAAACCAGCAGAAGAACCACTTAGATTTACAGTAATTTGAGAACCAATATCGTTCAAATATTTAACCAAATCATCTAAACTACCACTTTGAGTAATAACCGCAACAGTAGAACCGCCACCGACACTCGCAGCTTGGTTGTATGGCAAACTTTGAACAGTTTCTGACATTTTATTTGTAATTATACTTTGTTCTCCCAATCCTTGTATAAATTGGTTTCTTACATCTTCTGATGGAAGAGTTCCAAATCCCTCTTGAGGGATACCAGCTTTACGAGCAGCTGCTGCAAGTTTTGAGTTCAATGTTACTCTGCCTTTAGGGTCTGTTATTAAAATAGGCATATAATTATTCAACGTAGACGGGCTCATCAAAATTCCATAAGACAATGGATTTGATTGATCCCCTGTTCCGTAATAATCGTAAACCAATTTTGTCTGATCAAGAGAATTCTGATATTCGTTAGAAACATCAGTAAGCTGACGAGACAATGCAAGCTTTTGGTGAGAAAGACGCATTGATTGATATTCACAGTCAGATTTTCTGCCTGTTATTGTTAATAATCTAGCTTGTCCTGCCGCTAATCCCATTGATTTTGTAACTCCATCTTAGTAGTACATATCTTTTATCGGCATAAGTAGCCAAAAACTTTACTATTATTGAAAATTTTGTTAACATTTTGTAACATAATTTTCTTATTGTTTATTAAGTGATGTTACAAGATTGCAAATTTTATTTGTCTTTTTACCATATGTAAAATAGAATATAAGTGGAGAAATATTGAGGGATAAAATAAATGATATTAGAACAAGAGTTGAAGGGAAAAACTTTATCTCCACAAGAAGTGAGAAGTATTTTAAAAACAGATAATAAAGAAATTGTAGAATTGTGCAAACGCGCATCTATTTTGCCTAAAAAAAATAGTAAAGGACAAACTTATTTTTCTTATGAAGAAGTGAAGAATTTGAGACGCGTTCAGGCAATGAAACATGCACAATTGCCATCTGCAAAAGTTGCCCCAAAACAACCATCTGCAATTATGAATATTCTTTCATCTTTAAAAGATATGGAAAACAAACTTTCTAACAGAATTGCTAAGGTTATTGATGAAAAACTTGAGGGGATGGACGAAGTTGTCGTTGAGCTTATCCGTTGCAAAACTGACAACGAAACTCTTAGACAAAAAATTATTGACTTAAATAAAGAAATTTATCAGCTTAAAAACGATTTGAATTCTTACAAACCTGTTGGGTTAGGCTTTTACAAGAAAAAAGAAAAACATATTTGGGAATAATTAAACATTTTAGAACGGCAATCAGACAAAGGGAATTAAATTATGGCAGTAAAAGATAAAGAAATCGGAGCTCCGGCTAACAACGAAGAACGAGCTAAGGCACTTAAACTTGCAATAGAAAAAATCGAAAAAGATTTCGGTAAAGGTTCTATTATGAAACTTGGTGACAAGGCAACCGTTAATGTTGATGCAATCCCAACAGGCGCGTTATCATTAGACGTTGCTCTTGGAATTGGCGGAATTCCTCGTGGACGTATCATTGAAATTTACGGGCCAGAAAGTTCCGGTAAAACAACTCTTGCGCAACATATCGTTGCAGAATGCCAAAAACGCGGTGGAATTGCAGCTTTCGTAGATGCTGAACACGCACTTGATCCTGAATATGCTAGAAATTTAGGTGTAAAAGTCGATGATTTATTGATTTCTCAACCAGATACAGGAGAACAAGCTCTTGATATTACAGAAGAATTGGTTCGCTCAGGCGCTGTTGATGTAGTTGTTGTTGACTCTGTTGCTGCTCTTGTTCCAAAAGCTGAAATTGAGGGTTCTATGGAAGATCAACAAATGGGCTTGCAAGCTCGTTTGATGAGTAAAGCTTTAAGAAAATTGACAGGTATTATTGGTAAAACAAACACTACAGTAATTTTTATCAACCAATTAAGAATGAAAATCGGTGTTATGTACGGTAACCCTGAAACGACAACAGGTGGTAACGCATTGAAATATTATGCTTCTGTTCGTATGGAAATCAAACGTACAGAAGGTGTTAAAGGTGATGACGGCGATGTTGGAAACCACGTTAGAGTCAGAGTTTTGAAAAACAAAGTTGCTCCTCCATTTAGAACAGCTGAGTTTGATATTATTTTTGGAAAAGGTATTTGCAAAGTCGGAAACATTCTTGATGTTGCCGTAAACCTTGATATTGTAAAAAAAGCCGGTTCTTGGTTCAGCTTTAGGGATGAAAAATTAGGACAAGGAAGAGATAAGGCTCGCGACTTTTTAACAGAAAATCCTGATATTTTAAAAGAAGTTGAAACTCTTGTAAGAGAAAAATTGGCTGCTCCAAATCAGTCTATGGAAGAAGTTGTTGAAGAATAGACACATAGAGGCAAAGTCTGTAACAAGTGTGAAACGTGAAACGTGAAAAGTAAAAAGACCGTTTCAGGTTGAGATTTTTACTCCAAAACGTTGCTTTAACTTCAATCAATGCTGATATTAACTGATAATTAAATCAATTATTAATAATTGTAAAGTACTTAAAACTTAATAATATCAGTAACTTTGAAGAAAATTCATGTTTTTTGTACTATTAAGGTAGCAAGTAAAATCATGTTCTGATTTTATATGTATGCAAAGTGTAGAAATAGGAGGTTAAAAAACCAAAATGGAAGTTAAAGCAATTAATACCATAAATTTTCAGGGCAGAAATTCCCGCAATATTAATAATAAAAAACAGTCTATAGAAAATGATTTTCCACAAATGGACACCCCGATGGACAAAAATTCCGCAGAAGCAATGCGTAATTTGGTTTTAGGATTAATGGCAGTAGGTGCAACTGTAGGCGGTTTGTCAAGTTGTGACGCAGAAGCAACAGCAAGCGCATCTGCTTCATCAAGTGCAACAGCAGTAGTTATTGGTGGAGGAACAAATCACAGAGACACAATTATTAAACCAATTGTTGTAAAAGATTATCCATTCAACATTGGTGATTCATTAATTGCTCAAGGTATAAATATTGGAATTGATCCGGACGGACCTATTCCGGATGGCAAAAATAATGCTGTATATATGGCATCTACTGCGCATAACAGATATGACAACAAAATTTATAAATCTTCTGTAGACAGTATTGGCACAAATAAAAAAGAACTTGCAATTGTTTCAGAAATTGATGATTTATATGAAGATGGAAACCCTAAAAAATCTTATATGAAAACAATAGTTTCAGATGTTCCTGGAAGAGGAATTAAACTAATGCGTTATGTTGCTAATACAGATAGAAAACCTCAAGAATACGAATGGAATTATGCAGGTTACGAAGTTCGTTCAAACGGTAGAGACGGCAAACGTAATATTCGTTCAGTTTTTGACAAAAACGGAAATTTAGTTTGCAGAGGCGACATCGAAAGAGGTCAAGAAAAGGGAACATTTATGTACGGTTCTGTAATTTACGATGACGACGGAAATGTAATTAAAAATGACAAGGGTGAACCTGAATTTGCTCAATACGATTTTGATAATGCGAAAGTTTATTCTGACTACGCAAGAACTTACACTCATTCCGGTTGGGATTACGGTGAATAACCAAAAATTAAAAAAACTTTCTACACAACAACAAAACACCCTCTTGAATAAAGGGGGTGTTTCCATATATAATGATTTTATGAAAACTTTAGCACAATTTATTCAACATAGAAGAGATGAAATTGGATTTTCTCCAAAAGGCTTGGCAAAAGAATGTAATTTGCCACTTAGCTTGATTGAAGATATAGAATCAGGCAAAGAATTGTTCTTGCCCGTAACCGTTCGCCAAAATCTAGCAAAAGTCTTAAAATGTGATCCACACGAGATTAAAGAACTTGAAAAGGATTATACATCATACACTGTTTCACAAGAAATAATTGATAGTCTGAAAGAATTAATTTTGAACGGCGCAGGTGGTTTAAAATGCCCAAAATGCGGAGCTCCGTTAGTTACAAGAATTGCAAGGCTTTATGATTTGGAAGACAACCTAATGCTTCATCCAAAAGCGCATTGTTCAAAATGCTCGTTCCATATAACAGAGTGAGATTGAAAAAATAAGGGTAAGTTCCTAATACCTCCACGATACACACTGATTACGAAGAAATTGGTCGAAGGAGGTGATAAAATGAAGTTAGAGTTAATAAAAAAAGCTCTAGTTGCCATAGAGCTTATTATTAGATTAATTTTAATCTTCTTATAGGGAACGAAGAAAGACCTTAAGAGTTACGACCTCTCAAGGTCTTTTCCCTATATTCCCATTATAACATATTTTTTACACATTTCAAGTGGGTAATTTTTTCAAAAGATTTTTCGATGTTTTGTCTTAATTCAGCATCGCTTTCAGCTTTTTGTGCAATTGTTTCGATTATATTTATTGTTTCAGGGGTTGAATTTCTATAAATAAACATATTCAAACCTGCTCTAATGCCCATTTCACAGGCTTCAATATCTCCAAATTTTGCAACTCCTTTCATTATCATATCATCAGAAATTGTAATTCCGTCAAACCCTAATTTATCTCTTAAGTAAGAAATTGCGTTTTTACTCAGTGATGTTGGAATAATCTCTTTTTCAAAACAAGTACAATGAAGATGTGCCACCATAATCATTTCAATATTATTAGCACAAATTGCAAACGGTTTGATGTGAGTTTTTGCCATTTCTGCAAGTGGCAAATCAATCTCAGGCAACGTCAAATGGCTGTCTGCATTTGCATCTCCGTGTCCCGGAAAATGTTTTGCACAAGGAATAATTCCATTTTCGCGATATGTTTGAGAAACAATTTTTTCACTCTTTATAACATCTTCAACATTGTTTGAAAAGGCTCTTTCTCCAATAATAGGGTTGTTTGGATTTGTGTTTACGTCAATACATGGCGCAAAATTTAGATTTATTCCATAACTTGTTAACTCATGTGCGATTTCTTGAGTTTGAGATTTTAAAAAATCTTCACCTTTTTCAAACGCAAATTTTGCAGACAAATACTTTTTGCCGTTGTGAATATTTTCAGTTCTTTCAACTCTACCGCCCTCTTGATCAATCGACAAAAACGGAGCTATTTTTGATTGCGATTTTATATCATTAATCAAATTTTTGAATTGTTGAGAAGTTTGAATATCTTTTGTGAAAAATATTATTCCACCAAGTCCTTTACCTAGTGCCTCTTTATAGCCGTCTCCATCTGTTCCGAGGATAAACATTTGATATAATTTTGTTTTCAAATCAACCATTACAATACCTTTTCTGATAATGCAAAAAGTTCATGTAATTTGCCGTTTTCGATAACTTGTTCAATTCCAACAAGAATTTCTTTCAAATCAGCTTCATCAACTGATTTTAGGCTTGCCGGAAGTTTGACATCTGCAGTTGTTTGAACTTTTACAAAACCCTCGTTTAGTTTTAAAAATTCTCTGTATGCATCAAGTACCTTAATACTTTCTTCGTCTATCGAAAAATTTTGTCCTAAATAATATTTTGCATCTTTTTTCAATTGTTCAATGTAACTTTTGATAAAATCAACTTCTTCTAGAGTTTCAGTTTCAGAAAAATCTCCACCATAGCAAAGATTTCCGGCAATCGGTTTTTCGCCAAGACTTTTTATATAAACTGCCCATAAAATACAACCAAGGTAAAACCCTAAATAATTTTTCAAAAGTGACTGAATTTTAGGATAAAACATTTTAAATTGCATTTTCTTTTGATTAAAATTTCTGCAACTGTTTAGTGAATTATAAACATATTGAATATTTGGTTCAAAAGCAGACATGTGCTGAATAAACCCGGGATCAAATTGAACATTATCTTTTGTATCTATTGTATCTATTGTCATTGTGGTCTCCTTTATTTTAGATGAGTAGTGAATAGTGAATGGTGAGTTGTTCTTTTCGCTCACTTCGTTCGATAATATTTTGTAATGGTCTATTCACTGCTCACTACTCACTATTCACTATTTATATCATCTCAAACTTAATCTTTTTCTTATTGTTGTTCAAAACTTTTTGTTGAAATTTTTTGTCGTACTGTAATCTGTAACCATTTGAAAATGCTTTTACAACTGCATTTGAAAAAGTTCGTTTTCCGCTCCAGTAAGAAGTGTGTGCAAACAAAACAGAACGTTTTGACCAGACACTTGAATTATCGTAAACAAAACCTGTAGGATTTTCAATTTTTATATTGGCAAGTTTTTCCATCTCTGCAATTGTCAAATTTTTTGTGCTCGGAAAACCAAGCGGATCTTCACGATAGTTTACTGTTATAAAAAACAAACCATTCTCGATGACATATTTAAGCATTAACTTGTTGTAATAGGTCAATTCATAGTTAGGATCGGCTAAGTCTGAATAGAATAATACTAAAGGACTTGCAAAATTAACAACACCTTTTAACGCTTCAGCAGGTGCACAAGCCGTCTTTGTAGCTTGTTGAAGATTTAAGTAGTTTTGCTCTATAGTATTATCATCAAAATTTTTCAAAACTAAATGACCACTATCAGAAACAACTCCAATATTTGCCTTTGAAAGAGCTGAAATACAAGTGTTTTCAACAGGATGAGTTTTTACAAAATCTCTGACCTCTTCACTTACCTTAATAGTATTAAAAAGATTATCAGGATTTATGTATGGGAGTTTGTTAAACATATATTCATACGTAATAAATGTTCCCGCAGAATAGCCGTATAATACAACTTTGTTGCCTTTTTCAGCTTCTTGTTTAACAGTTTCATTCAAATCATCCAAAATTGGAAGCATATTATGCGATTTTTGAACCCATATAGCGTCATGAAGATACGCTGTCAGCATAGAACGAACTTTATAAGCAATTGTCGGACTTAAAGCTTTTGTTATATCAAGTTGTTCCTGTACAAATTCCAAATCACGTTTACTCTTGTCTCCCCAAAAGAAAATTACAGGTTCTTGATTGATTTTATATTGTGGTTTGTCTAAAAAAACTTTTTTAATTTCTTTGTTTTTTTCAAACTTTTTTTTCATAACCGGATGAAGTTTATTAACCCCGTTTATGTACCAATTGCGCATTTTTACATCATTATTGTTTGAGCCGTTAATGTATACGAAACTTACATTTTCTTGTGCAAAACAAATATTTTGTAAAATAATTAACCCTAAAATAATTCCTAAAATCTTTTTCATGCCTATATAATAGCATAAAAAAACGGGGGCAAGCCCCCGTTTTTCTATTCATCAATACTTGTAAGCTTGTATACTCCACCAGCAACTGCACCGGCTAGAAAATTTGTTAAAATTGTTATTAATATTAATTTTGGTTGTGCTAAGCCAATCATAAGCAACCCCGTAGCCACAACAGGGTTAAATGCACAATAACACGTTCCGACTGCAGACAAAAGTCCAACAAGCACTACAGCCCCAATTGCAAAGCCAAAGTATGAATTACCTTTTGTTTTTTCAGATGTTGTAACCTGCAATACAACATAACATAGCAAAAACGTAAACAAAAATTCGCAAATTGCCATTGGCCAAATGCTAAATGCCGTTTCATTAGAATATGGCGGAATTGCAACGATATAGCTTACGGTTAATGCACCTATTACACCACCAATAAATTGAGAAATTATATATGGGATAAAATCCCTCCAGCTCAAAGCACCTCTAATACAAGCCGAAAGAGAAACTGCAGGATTATAATGCCCGCCAGAAACAGCTCCGCCCATATAAACAAGAAGCATTAAAGCAAAACCAATTGCTAATGGTGGAAACCCTCCATTACCATTAGGATATAATGAACAACCTATAACTAATACAAAAAAGTAAGTTCCAAGTATCTCTACAAAACATTTTTTCAATAAATTTTTCATATAAAACTCTCCTTTGTAGGCATAATTCTAACATGCAGTAAGCCAATATGCAATTATCACATTGACAGATTAAAAATTTTTTCGTGTTATTATACTTGTATGTTTTATTTTGAAGAGATTAATGGAAAAAAAATATTAAAAAGTTCAGTATTAAGCAACCTGAACCACTTTTTTACGACAAGAGAAACTGTTATAAAGACTAAAGAAACAGAATTTGAAACGCTTGCAGAACATAACAAAAAAGATATTTGTAAGTTTTTGAAAATCGAAGAAAAAAATCTTATTCATCCGTCACAAACTCATACTTCGCATATCGAAGTTGCACAAGTCGGGAAAATTTCTTATCCTGATACAGACGGTTTAATTTTAACAAATAAAGAACAGGCGATATATTTAAACTTCGCAGATTGTACACCTGTAATAATTTACGATCCAATCAAACGGATTGGAGCTGTTTCACATGCCGGATGGCGCGGAACTGCCGGAAACATCGCATCTAAAACAGTTGAAAAAATGGTCAATGAATTTGGTTCAAATCCAGAAACTTTAAAATGCGCAATCGGACCTGCAATCTCTTTTTGTTGTTACAATGTAGGTGAAGAAGTTCTACAAAAAATGAAAGAAACTGTCAAAAATTTTGATGGTTTATCCGAAATCAGACAAGGAAATATTTACATAAACTTAAAAGGAATAAACAAACAACAACTTGTTGAAGCTGGAGTTAAACCTGAAAATATTGACGTATGCCCATATTGCACGGTTTGCAACAATGATTTATTCTTCTCTTACAGAAACGAAAACGCTACAACTAACCGTCACAGCGCAGTTATAAAATTATAATTTGATAAAGTTATCGAGCAACTCATGCCCGAATTCTGTCAAAATTGCCTCCGGATGAAATTGAACGCCATAAATCGGAAGAGTCTTGTGTTCAATTGCCATAATCGTTTCGTCTTTTGCTTTAGCTGTAATTTTAAGCTCTTTTGGCAAAGTTGAAACTTCTAATGAATGGTATCTAGCAACCTCAAATTCTTGTGGCAAATTTTGAAACAATTTTGAATTTTCACATATTTTAATTTTAGAAGTTTTTCCATGCGTTGGGTTTGGTGATTTTTCAACTTTACCTCCAAAAAATTGAGCAATACATTGATGTCCAAGACAAATTCCTAAAATTTTTTTTGTTTTGTAAAAATCCTTGATAACATCCATAGAAATGCCTGCAGTGTCAGGATTCCCTGCTCCAGGAGAAATAATTATGCTTTCAAAATTCATTTTTTTTAACTCATCAATTGTAATTTTGTTATTCTCAAAAACTTTCGGTTCAGCCCCAAGTTCTTGTAAATATTGCACAATATTATACGTAAATGAATCATAATTATCTATCAAAATCATAATTTCATTTTATCACACATTATTCAATTCAAAAACCTGTATCCTTTTGTCAGATACAGGCTGTTTTTTCCTACAAATTCTTACCTGATTTATGCGAGAATACGTCCTTGTTTATCTTTTTTGAAAATTTCTTTTGTATCAAATCCTGTTGGAACTGAGAAATTACTAATTGTTTTAGCTGTAACCGGTTCAGTTTCAACACTTGCAAAATCTTTAGTATTGTTTAAGTTTAATCTGTCTCTTAGGAATTTAAAACTTGGATTAGTTTCAGCTTTAAACATAATAGTTTCACAAATCATATTTTGAAGATCAGCTTTCAATCCCATATTGAACATTGCTTCTGCTGTTGAAACATCGCTTTCAATTAAAGATTTAAAAGTGTTTTTGTAATAAGTTCCGATTAAATTGTAAACAGTTTGTCTGCTTCTGCCATTTGGAATACTTTTTAAATATTTAATTTTTTCAGCAGGAGTAGCATTATCAAACAATCTTACATAATATTCACGACGTTCTGAAGAAGATAACTGTGCAATTTCTGCTTTTGATAAAGTTCCATTAGCAAATTTTGCTTGAATTTCAGAATCATCAGCAATACCGGCAAGCTCCATTACAGCTTGTTTCAAAGCAATTTGTTGCGCATCTGGGGATTTGATTGCCGGAAGAACATCGTTAACAGCAGTCGCAATCGCTTTTTCGTTGCCTGAACGATAAACAGTACTTAGTGCATCTGCTTGAACAGTCGGATCATAATTTTTAATATTGCCTGCAACGTGTTGTTGAACTTCAGAATATTTAGAAGTCATCATTTCATTATGCATTGCAAGTTGGTTATTATTGTCACAATATTGAATTTGATCAGACAAAGCATTTGAATACTTGATTGCATCTTTGCCTTCAAAATGTTTATTGATGTTTTTATGAGTTCCAACATATGCTGCAGTTTGTTCTTTTTTATTTAAACCGGCAATAATATTATTTTCAGCAGTATAAGCAGTTGCTTTAGCACTTCTTTGTCCGGCAGAAA
Organism: uncultured Candidatus Melainabacteria bacterium; assembly: GCA_934717855.1. Classification (GTDB taxonomy): domain Bacteria; phylum Cyanobacteriota; class Vampirovibrionia; order Gastranaerophilales; family Gastranaerophilaceae; genus Stercorousia. Next base: position 27,185 of record CAKUZI010000003.1, on the reverse strand, counting down.
CAACCCAAAAAGCGCCTGAAGCAGATCTATTAGCAGCCTTAACTCCTTCGATATATGTATCATCATTAGCTTTGTCACTGTTATATATAGTTGAAATTGCAACTTCTGATTTTTTAGCGTCTGTAACTGATGCAGCAACATTTATACCATAAGTATTAATATCCTCTGTTGTTCCAACTTCTACAATAGTTGATGTTGACATCAATCTTTTATTATCTAGCTCTGATTTTCCACGATTTTCTTCACTTGATAAAACTTGAGCTGTAATATTTGCCGCGCATATTGCATTTTTTCTAATTTCTGGATTTTTTGATTTTCCAGCATTAGTTAATGTTGAACATAATGTAGAGGCATCTTTATCTTTTAATTCGTCAATATATGAAGACATTGCTCCAGCACCGTTTACATCTTCCAATAATTCTGGGTATTCTTCTACATAAGCTCTTACAATACCAATTGAAGAGGCTGAAAAATTATATTTCAAAACTGTTTTAATATACTTCAATTTTTCGCTATTAGACATGCCCTTTGTATTAGCTTCTATTGAATTAATAATAGACACTGATTCCGTATCCGAGCCTAAATTCAAATTTCTACTTGTGACTTTAGCTGCTTCCAAATCTTTTACTACATTTTTATCATAGGCATTTTCGGGTTTTGGAAGATTTTTTGCTCGTTTTAATAAACTGTTTTCACCATTATCTTTATCATTTTTTAGTGTTTTTGGTATTTCATTGTACGCAATTTGCTCTTCTTCTGAAAGAGTTTCTCCATTTTGAACTTTTTCTTTCAAAGAATTGTATTGAATTTGCATATTTTCAAGATTTTTAGCTTTTGCATTTAATATATATGCTTGCAATTTAGGTCTTTGATAATATGCATAGGATTTTTTTTCATCGTCAGTAAGATTTGTGTTTGATTTTACTTTTTCTTGCAAGGCAGCATATATAGCTTCATCTTGCAAGAAATTGCGATATTTCATATGACGGGCAGTATTCTTAATATCTAATTGGTAATTATTTGAATTCCATTTACTTTCATCCGGTTTATAAGTTGGATCTTCTTTTTGTTTTTTTAAATCACTTTCTTTTGCGTATTCTGCTAACTTAATAGCAGTTCCTCTATTTAATAAGTTAATTCTGTTTGAAAAGAATTTCTCTGTAGAAGTTAAGCTTTCAGGATCTTCTGTTCGTAAACATTGTTCTATAATGTCTAATCTTTCTAATTCATCTTTTTTTAGAAAATCCGGATAAGAAATATTTGCATAATTTGCTGATTTAATGTCAAGTGCTATTTTATCAACTACAAAAGCTTCTTTACTTTTGTCATCAATTTTTGAAACTAGATTGTTTTTTACTTCTTTTAATTGCTTGTCAGTATTAACAAAAGTCTTTATTTTATCAATCGCAATTTGTTTTTCTTCATCAGATAAAGCATTCCACTCTTTTTCAGCAGAAGCTACAAGTTGATCTTTTCTACCATCATCTATTTTATCCCACTCTTCTCCTTGTTCCAATTTCAAGTGAGCTTTAACTGTTTTTCCTTGGAAATTTGCACCATAAATATATATGTTTTTAGCTAATTCAGAATAGCAGTCGTCAATTTTGCCTTTTACATCTTTTTTGTTATATTCTGTTTTAACATCAGAAGTTTTTTTGGTGCCAGCAGGTTCAGAAGTCGTTTCTTCTTCTTTTACTTCACTTGATTGTAGTTCTTGATTTTGAGCAATCGTAGTTTTTACAATCTCCAATTGTTTAACAAATGGTAGGGTGTCAAAATCTGGATGTTGTGCCTTAATAGCGTTATATTGATCTAAAGTAATTCCTAATTTTTTTAACGATGCAGTTTTTTCAGCGTCTGTCATTGGAACAATAGCAGACTTAGAGCTTGACAAATTAACTGACTTAGCAGTTAAATTGTTATTTTGTGATATTTTTAGGTTTGAATTATCAATATTCAAATTCATTTTATAGCTCTCTGTTCTAACACTACTCATGTAAAAACATGCCAAAACGCACAATTTCAGCATGTTTTCAAATATTTACAATTTGTTACAATTATTCAATAATTGGCATTAGTACTTCTTCTTCTACAAGATAGTTTGCATTGTTGTTTTGAATTTCAATTATTCCATTAAGATTTTTTTCTAATTTATTTTGTTCAATAAACCTAATCAATTTTGCAGTTAGCATATCATCTTGAATAAAGAATAATTGACGTTTTCCATTTTTATCATCGCCCATTAATGCAATTTTTCCATATGACAATTTTTGCTCATTTTCACAATCCTTGTTAAATACGGCATTTTCCACATAGATTCCTCTTACTTGGAGTTCTGGATATCCGTTTCTCTGGATTGTAATATCATCAATATTTTCGTCACTTCCATCAGGAGAATAAACTCTTAACATATAAGCGCCATTGTCACCATCAAGTCGTCCTTCTCCACATTTTTTACCAAAAGAAGACACTGCCGGTTTTGCATCTTTCAGAATATCCCCGTTTGGAACATTTTGAAGTTCTCTGTATGTCATACGAACTCCGCTATTGTAATTATATATTTTGGCTTTTCCGTGGTTATCAGAAGATTTTATTGCATTTTCAATATATCTAAGTTCTTCGGCACCTACATAAAGTTCTTTTGACAAACCCTCTGCCATTTTTAATGCTTTTACAGATACCGCATGACCTCTAACGCCATCATCGCCAATAATCGTAAATTTTGAACTGTTTACACCAACTACTTCACCTAATTTGCTATCATAATTGTTTCTGTCATGCATTACTAATGAATACTCGATTTTGTCAAACCCTGAACCGCCTTTTGTATTAATCAATTTTACTTTCGGCGTGTAACTTCCTAATCCCGGATCATATTCTTTTGCAAATGTTTTAGAAGCAAACACTCTTGAAGATTGTTGCATTCCGTCAACCATTTCTATTTTATTCGGTTCATTAATGTCCATTCTATCTAGCGGTTTTGAAGTTGCAGAAAGAGAGTTTATTGCAATTATTGTCGCAGCTAGCGGAACTGCCAGTTTTTGACGAATTGGATTAGAATAATTTTCATCACCACGTTTATGTTTTCTACCTTCAAAACTTACCTTGTTATATCCATTTGCATAAGATATAGGTGAAATTGGTCTTATAGCCATTTTTTTACTCCTACATTTTTTACCTTTTTTGTTTTAAGACTTATACAAAAATTTTTTTGCTAGCCCTATTATTCATTAATTCCCTCTAAAGCTAATTATAGCAATTGATTACGGATTTTGTAAAATTGTATATACGATATTAATATTTCTTTACACTTGCACCTATTCTTTGTTTGTTGTAATCTACATGCGTATATTATAAGACTAATTACTACAAGTGTTGTAGAAATACATACAGAAAGAAGGAGAACTCAAATGAGTGAAAGAAAATTAGTTGGAACAGGCGAAATGTTCAAAAAAGCATTAGCTGGCAAATATGCTATCGGTGCTTACAACGTTAACAACATGGAAATTTTGCAAGGTATTGCAGAAGCTGCTGAAGAAACTAGATCACCTATCATCTTGCAAGTATCAGCAGGCGCTAGAAAATACGCTAACCAAACTTACTTAATCAAATTGGTTGAAGCTGCTCTAGCAACAACTACAGTTCCTATCGCTTTACACTTGGATCACGGTGCTGATTTCGAAATTTGTAAAGCATGTATCGACGGTGGTTTCTCATCAGTTATGATTGATGGTTCAAGATTCCCATTAGAAGAAAACATCAGAGTTACTAAAGAAGTTGTTGAATACGCTCACAAACACGGTGTTTCTGTTGAAGCAGAACTTGGTAAACTTGCTGGTGTTGAAGATGACGTTAAAGTTCACGCTAAAGATTCAACTTACACAGATCCTGCAGAAGCTGTTAGATTTGTTAAAGAAACAGGTTGTGATTCTTTGGCTGTTGCTATCGGAACTTCTCACGGTGCTTACAAATTCTCAGGCGAAGCTAAATTAGATTTCGAAAGACTTGCTGAAATCAAAAACGCTTTGGCTGAAGCTGGATTCCCTGATTATCCATTAGTATTGCACGGTTCATCATCAGTTCCTGCTGAATTCGTTGCTAAATGTAACAAATTTGGTGGTCAATTACCTAACGCTCAAGGTGTTCCAGAAGATATGCTTAACTATGCTTCTAAACACGGTGTTGCTAAAATCAACATTGATACAGACTTGAGATTGGCTATGACTTCAACAATCAGAGAATTCTTTGTTGAACATCCTGAAAAATTTGACCCACGTGAATACATGGGACCAGGTAGAACTGCTGTTAAAGAAATGGTTATGCACAAAATGCGTGACGTTCTTGGTACAGCTGGCCACGCAGACGACTAGTTTTTTAGTTATTTATAGCGACAGTTTAAACGTTATAAACTTAAAAAGAACAGGTGATGAGCCTGTTCTTTTTGTATTAATATCTGAAAATGGATTTATTTTCTCAGATCGCGGAACAGAGTCCGCGATGACAGTGGCTAAAATATTACCAAACATTTGTCATCGCGCACAATTGATAAATTGATAAAATAATTAAAAAATTTGTTTTATAGATTATGAGTTGCGCAATCTATATAATATATGTATTGCAACCAAACAAGGTTCCTCACATATTATGAAGAACCTTGTTTACTTGTTAAGAATATTTTATTATGCTGCTTTTTCTTCAGTACCGAATTTAACTTTTACTTTGTCACCGATTTTTAGCATTGGAGCAGAGTGGATACCATCGTTTGCGAATTTAACACCATTTCTTTCCATTATTTTCAACATTCTTTCATTAATTTCTTTATTTGTTGGTTTGTAGCCTGCTTGACCTTGGTGTTCAAAAATCAATTCTTGTTTTGCATATTTCCAGTAATTTTCACCTTTTTGAGCAATCCATTCGTTTAATTCTTCATCAGCCTTTTTAGCTTCCTCAGCTTCTTTAGCTTCTTCAGTTTTTTCTGTTTTTTCAGCTTCTTCTGTTTCTTCTGTTTCAGGTTTAGCTACAACTGCTTTAGCATCATCAGCTTTTTCAGCTTCTGTAGTTGCATCTGCTTTAGTGCTTGGGTCATTTTCTGCAACCGGAGCAGGAGTTACTACAGGTTTTGCTTCTTCTGCAACAGGAGTTTCTTTTTGAGTTGCAGTTGTATCAGCAGGTGCAGTTGCTTTTTGTTCTTGTACCGGATTATTTTGTTTTACTTCAGCATTTTTATTGTCATCGCCTCCGAATAGTTTATATGCGCCATAAGCCACAGCTGCGGTTAATGCTACGCCAGCACCAATTCTTCCGCCTTTGCTTTTGAATATTTTACCCCAAAATCCTTTTGAAGATTTACCAGCTTCTGGTTTTAATTTTAAACCAGGAGTAGATTTTTCCAATTGTTCTGCATAAATTTTAGGATCTCTATTAGGATAAATACTTGATTTTTCTGCTTTTTCTAAAGATTTCGCATATTCTTCAGGATTTGCAGATGGGAAAATTCCTTTAGTTTGAGGTTCTCCTCCTATAATAATAGAGCCTCCAGTTCCTCCAACATTAGAAGGTGTGTGAGATGATGTACCAGTTCCCCCTGTTGGAACATTTACAGTTGTCGGTGCGGGTGCTGGAGCTGGTGTTGGAGCCGGAGTTGGTGCTGGAGCTGGTGTTAGAGCTGGTGCAACATTCCCTAAAGGTGCTACATTTCTTAGTTCCTCTGCAGTTCCAAAATATGTTGTTGAAGTTGCACCATTACCTAAATCAAGAACTTGTGGTCCCCACAATCTTTCCAATGCAGTTTGTCTTGATGCGTATGCTGCTCCTGCCAAAGGATGTTTTGCAGTTGGAACTAACTGAGTTGCTTCACCTGTAGTCGCTAACTCTTGTTGAATTTTCTTCAAATATTCTTGAGCATTCTTATTAAGTTTTGGTTTAGGCTTTTTAGCAACAGCACCTCTAGTTCGTTGTTTAATTGCTTCGCGTCTTTGCTCTTCAGAAAAATTAATTTCATATCTTAAACCTTGTCTTGAATTTTCTCGTGGTAAATACAACCCATTTTTGAATTCATAATTTGAAACATTCATTGTCATAATAATTCCCCTTTTTTCCTCGTTTTTGTATTACAAAACAGCCTGTCTGATAAACCTCTTTTATCAACAGATTTTTCAATTTTGTAAGTTTAATATCCCCTGTGTATTTATAAACGATTTCGGGTTCTCAAAATTGCGTCGCTCGTCACCCAGCCCAGCGTAGCATAGCATAGCATAGAGGCAGTATAACTGAGTTTGAGGCAATTTTAAATTTATTTTTACATTACTTTACATTTGTATACCGAAATCTTTGTTTTTCCGCCAAAATGCAACAACCACAACACATAACGCCTTGTTACATTTGATAAAACTACTTTAATATATTTATACAAATTTTGCATTCAGCCCCAAGTATTCACTTCTTAAAATGTTTGTGCTACAATTGACCCACGGAGTTAGATATGAGAAAGTTTATTATATTGTGTTTATCTATGTTAGTAATGGCGTCAAGCGCCTTGGCATCGGCTTATGTAAAAATAGAACCTGATTTTTTACAACCATCCCAAAGCAAAAGCTATGAACAAGTAAACGAAACACTTGCGATAATTTTTAGCAAAATTAATACACAAATTAAAACAAATAAATATCCGAAATATTACCACGATTTTACGCTGGTAAAAGACGATGACACACAAAACAAGTCTTATCACTACGTAAAAAATGGAAACGCTGAGCTGATTTATAACATTGATTCAAATGAATTAAAATTTGTGTCTTTCAGACGTCCAGAACTAATGAAATCCAGAATTATTTACGATTACCCGTCAGGCAAACTTCATGCTGTACAGATTTTTGTTTCCGGCACAGAATCTTTTGTGTTCGGCCCTGATGGCAAATACGTTGATTACGCGCCATATGTAAAAGAGGTTCAAGAAAAAGTTGTGAAAAGCTGGAAAGTTCCGCCAAGAAAACAAATTGATATTTTGGCAAAAGGACAAAAAGATTTGCTTGTACAAATGGCGTTAACCCTTGATAGAAACGGAAATGTAAAAAAATGCAGAATTCTAAAATCTTCTAAAATCAAAGCTCTTGACGACAATGCCGGAAGCGCAATTAGAGAATCCGCTCCATTCAAACCGTTCCCAAGCAACTTTTTCAATGAAGAATTGGTTATTATATTAAATTTCAATTTTAGTTTGTAATATTACTAATTTATCTCAACTAGTGACAAACACTTGCAAATTTTCGAAAAATGTGTATAATAAGGGAAGCTAAAGGAATTTTGCAAAAGGTTTCTTTAAAGTACCATTTAAAACTAGGAGAAGACAAATGTACCAAGATGAAAAACTTGTATGTGAAGATTGCGGCGCAGAATTTATCTTCACAGCAGGTGAACAAGAATTCTATGCAGAAAAAGGATTGGTAAACAAACCTAAAAGATGCCCGGAATGTAGAAAAGCTCGCAGAAACAACAACAGAAGAAAAAGAAGAATGTATGACGCTGTTTGTTCAAAATGCGGTGCTCAAACTCAAGTTCCGTTCAAGCCTATTCCAGGAAAAGAAGTCTATTGCAAAGATTGCTTTACTAAAGAACATGAAACGGCAGAAAATTAAAAACTTATAAATTAAAGTTGCAAACACAAAAACAGATCGATTAAAATTTTAACCGGTCTGTTTTTAGTTATACGCCAATGCAACTGTTTAAGTATTCTATCGTGCTGATTTTTTCATCATACAAATATTTAATAAAGTTTAAATACGCGGAATTATAAGACGTTATTACAAGATTAATCTCAAAACCGTCCGTGCAAAATGGTTCATAGTCATAAACAACATAACTATTATACTTACTTTTCCATTCTTTTCTTTCAATACGGCTGTTGTTTTCTTCTACAACCTCTTCAAGCCACGCAAGAATGTCTTTATTCACATTTTTCATTTCCAAACGATTGTACTTACTGCAATCATGGCAATCATTTCCCATTAGCATGATAATCACTCCACAATATGTTATATGTAAATTTTAAAACTTTTTGCACACAAAATAATCCCCTTTAGGTATAAGTCTAAAATAGTAAAATATGGGGATTTATTTTTAAGTTATTGAAAATTAAAAACAATTTGAGCGTTTCTACGCTTTTGTAACTTTAAAATTTTTTTACAAACGGATTTATATCTGGCTATTAATACTCTTTGAAATTAAATCAATTCGCCTTTTAAGTACCAAGTTTTTGCGCCGGAAATTTTTACGTTTACAAATTCCCCTGTTAAATTCGTATCACAAGGGATGTGAACAGTCTTAAAGTTTCTGGTTTTTCCGGTATTAATCATTTGGCCTTTGTGCTCATAGAAGTTTTCTACCAAAACTTCCATTTCGCGACCGATATATTTGAGATTTGATTTTAAACAATTTTCTTTAACTTTGTCATTAAGACGTTGAAATCTTTCGTTTTTAATATCTTCCGGAATATATTTATCAACCCATTTTGCTGCAACCGTTTTTTCTCGAGGAGAATACGCTGCAACATTGCAATAATCAAGTTCATATTCATCAATTGCTGTCAATGTGTCTTGGAATTGTTCTTCTGTTTCTCCGGGGAAACCTGCAATAAAGTCACTTGTAATAGTAACATCAGGCACCATATCACGAACTTTTTTTACTATTTTGGCATAAGTTTCTCTGTCATAGCGTCTATTCATTGCTTTCAAAACCTGAGAATTTCCTGATTGCATTGGAATGTGGAAGTATTCACAAACTTTGTCAAGTTCTTTTGCAGTTTCAATCAATTCATCCGTAATATCTGTCGGATATGAAGTTACAAAACGAATTCTAAACTTGCCATCAAGTGAATTTAATTCTCTCAACAAATCTGCGAGTCTATAGTTTTTGTCTTTAAAATCTTTTCCATAACTATCAACGTTTTGTCCAAGCAGGGTAATTTCTTTAAATCCTGCATTTAGAGCATCTTTAGCTTCTTTAATAATTGTTTCCGGAAGTCTGGAACGTTCTCTTCCGCGAGTATACGGAACAATACAATATGTACAGAAATTGTTACAGCCCTCGGTAATATTAATCCACGCATTTGTTGATTTTACGCGATTAATTTCATAGTTTTCAGGATTTTGTGACGGAAGATTTGTTTCTTCGCATTCGCAAACTCTTTCTCCGTTATTAATTCTCTTGATAACATCAGGAAGTGAATAAATTTTATGCGTTCCCAAAACAAAGTCAACGTAAGGCGCACGAGAAAAAACTTTTCTTGCTTTTTGTTGAGCAACACAACCACACATACCGATTTTCAAATCCGGATTTCTATCTTGTTTCCATTTCCCCCAAACTCCAAGTTGGCTAAATGCTTTATCTTCGCTCAATTGTCTGATTGAACAAGTGTTAACCATTAACAAATCAGCCTTTTCAGGGTCTTTTGTTTCTTCATAATCAAAATGAGAAAGCATTCCGAGCATTCTTTCTGTATCCGATTTATTCATTTGGCAACCCATTGTTTCGATGTATACGTGTTTCATGTTAATTCCTTTGTTTAGTCTTTATCTCTAATTTACCACAAAAATACTTAATATTCTTGACTTTTGATTATAATAATAATATTCTGTATATATAAATGGTCTGAAAGGTAGTGTATCTATGGGGTTAAGAGAAAAAAATGTTTTGATGTTGTTGCATGAAAGAACCGTCAAATATTCTGACAAAGTTGCTTTAGGAATGAAAACAAAGTATGGCTGGAAAGAATTTACGTATTCCGGGATAGGTTTGTTATCGCGAAAAATAGCGCATTATTTAATCAGTGGATTAAATGTGCAAAAGGGCGACAGATTAGCAATAATTTCTGAATCAAAACCGGAATATGGTGCTTGTGTTTTTGCGTCAGTAATTTCCGGAATGATAACAGTTCCGCTTGATATAAAACTTACTAAATATGAATTGAAATCTATTCTTTCAGATTGCACCCCGAGTGTGATTATGGTTTCTTCTGCTCATTATGAAATGGCAAAATTTTTGAAAGAAGAAATTCCGTCAGTTAAAGAAATTATTTTGATGGACGAACCGTCATACGAGATTTCAGAAAAAAGTATCTACCAATTACCCGACAATTATGATTACAAATGGAAATTGAGAAGCTCAAAAGCTGTTGCATTTATTATTTATACTTCAGGAACAACAGGAGCACCAAAAGGTGTTGAAATTACATTCCAAAATATGCTTGCACAACTTGATGACTTAAAATACGCACTGGACAAAATTTTGCCGTATGAAAATGTAAATATATTATCTATTTTGCCAATGAATCATCTTTTTGAAATGACAGTCGGTTTTTCTACATTTTTAAACTTTGGATTTTCTGTATATTACACTCCTAGCCTTAAACCAAAAGATATTTTGAGTATAATGAGAGAAAAACAAATTGAATTTATGATTGTTGTACCGGCATTTTTGAAATTATTAAAAACAGCAATTGAATCAGAACTAAAAAATTCTCCAATACACGTTAGAGCAATGTTTAAATTTATGTTTAAAATTGCAAAATATGTTCCGTCATATAGAATTAAAAAATTAATGTTTAATAAAATTCATAAAAAATTCGGCGGATATTTTTCAGGATGTATTTCCGGCGGAGCTCCGTTAGATTTGGCAGTTGGGGACTTTTTCGAACGTATTGGGATAAAAGTTTATCAAGGTTACGGATTATCTGAAACCAGTCCTGTTGTTTCCGTAAATGTCGACAGACGAGGAGATTTAGCATCTGTTGGAGCTCCGTTACAAAGTTTTGAAGCTAAAATCGACAGTGAAACAGGAGAATTAATTTTACGCGGGCCGGCAGTTATGCGAGGATACCACAATCAACCTGAAATAACTTCAGAAGTTCTAGAGCCTGATGGATGGTTACATACAGGAGATATTGCAGAAATTCGAAACGGGCATATTTATATTACGGGAAGAATTAAAAATATGATTGTGCTTTCTGGTGGTAAAAAAGTTTTTCCGGAAGAAGTTGAAGCTGTTTTGGAGAAAAGTCCTTACATATCAGAGGTTTGTGTACTTGGAACTTCTCGCAATTTTGGCGCAAAAGACGGTACAGAAGAAATTACAGCCGTTGCTGTTCCTACAGATGATGTTGTCAGCAAGTATGACTCTGATACTGTAGAAAAATTAGTCAAAGATGAAATCAAAAAATTATCTCTAAGATTAACAGCATACAAAAGACCTGTAAATATAGTTGTACGAATTGAACCTTTACCAAGAACAACCACAAGAAAAGTTAAACGAAAAGAAGTTAGACAGTTAGTTAGTGTTTAATATTAATTCTTCATACCCTCTTACTAGGTTTAAAAAACATATATCTTTAAGAATAAAGACCGTTTTTAATAATAAAAAGAGTGAAAGATTTATTTGTCTTCCACTCTTTTTTATTATTTTAAGTATAAAAGATTATGAAAAATATCTTTTCAATAAACCATCAAAGCCTTTGCCGTGACGAGCTTCATCTTTTGCCATTTCGTGAACTGTATCATGAATTGCATCATAACCCAATTCTTTTGCACGTCTGGCAATAGCAAGTTTGCCTTCGCAAGCACCTTGTTCAGCTTCTGCACGCATTTCAAGGTTTTTCTTTGTTGAATCAGTAACAACTTCACCCAACAATTCTGCAAATTTTGCAGCGTGTTCTGCTTCTTCAAAAGCATATCTTTTATATGCTTCAGCAACTTCAGGATACCCTTCTCTTTCAGCGACTCTAGCCATTGCAAGATACATACCTACTTCAGTACATTCTCCTGCAAAATGAGCTCTCAAGCCGTCCATAACTTCTTTATCTTCAACTTTTCCATCGCCTACTTTGTGTTCGCAAGCATAAACTTTTCCTTCTGCTGTATTAATTTCTTTAAATGTTGTTGCTCCGCATAAAGGGCATCTTTCAGGAGCTTTATCACTTTCTGTTGACCATCCACAAACTGTACATACAAATTTAGCCATTTTCTACCACCTTTCTTATAAAAAATTAGTTTCTTTTTCTACATGCTTATAATACAATACAAAAATTAATTTGTAAAGTAGGAATTATTACTATTTTTTATGTTTTGTTACAATTAGCAATGATTTTAGTGTAGATATTTTAAATATAAATAAACTGAGCTTATTGTTAATGATACAAAAGTGATTAATGCACCATATTTCATAAATCTCATAAACGAAATAGAATGGCCTTTTGCATGAGCTGTTTCACTTACAATAACATTTGCTGCCGCTCCGATAATTGTAAGGTTTCCACCTAAACACGCACCAAGCGATAAAGCCCACCACAAAGGATGATGTCCCTCACCTGCATATGGCAATGTATGCTGAACTTGTGCAATCAATGGCGCCATTGTTGCTGTATAAGGAATATTATCAATAATTCCTGACAAAATTCCGGAACCCCAAAGAATTAGCATTGTTGCAACACTTAAACTTCCGTGAGTAAATTGAATTAATTTATCTGCCAAAAAGCTAATTCCGCCATTTGCCTCAAACCCACCTATTATAATAAATAAACCTACAAAGAAAAATATTGTCAGCCATTCAACATCTCTATAAATTTCTTTTGGCTTTTCAAATAATAACAAGAATGATGCACCTGCTACCGCAAAAACATATGCCGGAATATGAGTTATGTCATGAGTTACAAATCCAGCAATTACAAGAAAAAGAGTAATCATTGAACGTAGCATAAGTTTTTTGTTTGTAATTGTTTTTGTATTATCAAGGTTTGCAATATGCTCCATTTTTTCTTTTGTTGCTTTTAAAGATTTTCTGAACATAAAAATAAGCAAACCAACACATACCAAAAAAATTGTCGCTATAACAAAAGTGAGTTCATTTACAAAATCCATAAAACTTAATCCTGCTTTTGCTGCAATAATTATATTTGGCGGATCACCTATTAAAGTAGCAGTACCACCGATATTCGACGCAAGTACTTCTGTAATCAAAAACGGAACAGGATCACATTCAAATTCTTTCGCAATAACAAAAGTCACAGGCATTACGAGAACAACTGTCGTTACATTGTCCAAAAACGCCGATGCAATTGCTGTGAAAGCAGCTAATGCAAAAAGAACCGTCTTCGGATGTCCTTTTGTTGCTTTCAAAATTTGAATTGCCATCCATTTAAAAACCCCGCTTCTGCTTGCGATATGTACAATAATCATCATACCAATAAGCAAAAATATTACTTCAAATTCAATATAATCAAAGACAGAACGAATGTAACTTTCTGTTTGCGGGTTAACACTTCCGTGAAAAGGCAAAAGCCCCAACAACATTGTCAAAGAAGCACCTACAAGTGCAACAACAGATTTCTGAATTTTTTCACTGGCAATAAAAATATACGCAACCAAAAGAATTGCGCCTGAAATAATCATTCCGTAATTTGATACTAAGTCCATAATTTTCCTCTCATAAGCTTTAGGATCAATTGTACCATAAATAAATTAATTATGATTTAAGAGAATAACATCCTCTATATTTATGCTAAAATTTTTGTATGCAACAAAATGTTTTATCGATAAAAATCAAACCAATGGAAAAGTCTGATATTGACTCTGTTATTGCAATAGAAGAAAAAGCGTACGGTCCTCATCATTGGTCAAAAGAATCTTTTATGGGCGAACTTTCTAACGAATTGGCAAAATATTTTAGTGTATTTAGCGAAAATGGAGATTTAATCGCATATTGCGGATGCTGGCAAATTCTGGAAGAAGCTCATATTACAAATATTGCAGTAGATCCTGATTTTCGCCAAAAACATATTGGGGAAGCAATGTTAAAAACAATTATCGACGAATGTTACAAAAATATGGCAAAATATATTACACTTGAAGTTCGCGTTGGAAACAAGCCTGCTATAGGACTTTATGAAAAATATGGTTTTAAATCACTCGGAACTCGTAAAGGATATTATCAAGATAATAATGAAGATGCCTTAATAATGTGGACAGAAAACATTTTTTACGATAAATTTAAATTAGGATATGAAAAAAATATTTCTATTCTAAAGGGGAAAATTAACATTTTATGACAAACACTGCCACACCAAAAATTAGAGTTGTAAAAAAACAAGTAGAGGGAATAAGGTTATCATTTGGAAGTTTGTTGCTTATTTTGTGTTGCACTTTTTTGATAATTCTTGCAACATTTACTCAATTTAATGTAAACCATTTTGTTATACCATCTGGTGTGTTCAGTGGCGAGCAATTAGATATTCACGACTTTATTCACACTTATAAACTAATTCCGCAAGTGCCCGTTATAATGTTTATTGGAGCGTTTTTAGGAAGAAAATTTGGAATTATGAGTGCTTTATTATATATATTACTCGGGCTATTTGTAATTCCAGTTTTTGCACTTGGCGGAGGCCCTAAATACTTGCTAGAATATAGTTTTGGCTATATTTTAGCGTATATTCCGGCTATATTTTTTGCCGGTTCAATTTTAAAAAGCGGATTTACAAATAGAAATATGCTACATGCTTCACTTGTTGGAGTTTTAACAATTCACATTATTGGAGTTTTGTATATGCTGTTCATTGCCTGCCTAAAACACGATGGCGGAGCTTTTATGGGTGGCTGGATTTATTCACAAAGCGGAATAAAAATTCTTTATGATTTTATATTTAGTTTCGCATCAATATTCATTGCAAAATACGCTAAAATCATCTTATGGTTTTTTATGTAAGAAAATTTCAACATAAAAAGGGGTTAATATGAAAATCCAATCAATAAACAACAATTGTACTTCTTTTGGTTCAAACAGAAAAAAATTCGATGTACAAGGTCATATCGGAACAATGTATGACAACGGAAGAAAAGTCACATATACTCCGCAAAACATCATTGACACTGTTTCTCCCCATAACGTCAAAACCGTTTTAGTAAGCTCACTTTCCGGTTTAAATGCACTTGGACAAGATACATTTTGTTCAGAAAGAGCCTCTGCACAAGAAGTTGTATCAATCTGCGGAAATAACAACGTAAAAATACTGCCATTATTATCTTGTCAACCCGGAATTACACAAGATACTACCGTTGCAGAACAAATTTTAAACTCAAATAAATTTTATGGATTGAAATTTCATCCCTCAAATACAAATAAAGCAATCAAAGACAATTTTGAAATTTATTCAAAATATATTACGGTAGCCGAGCAAAAAGGGTTGCCCTGTGTTTTTCACTCTGTAACTGATGGAAAATCAGACCCATCAGAAATTATTAAACTTGCAGAAAAACATCCAAAACATCCAATAGTTTTATACCATGTTGATCTTGCATCAAAGCCGGAACAAATGACTAAAACTATTGATAATATTGCAAATTCTGTAAATACAGGAAAATCAAATTTATTTGTTGACATATCGTGGCTGACAAATTTTTGGGATAATGCAGAAGACAATAAAAAAACTATAAAATATTTACTCGAAAAGCTTGGTGACGACAGAATTTTATTTGGCTCTGATACCCCTATTACAGAAATGGGGAACCAAGAACTTTATGGCAAATTTACAGATTTTATTGAAAATACCGTAAAAGATTTTTATACCGACAAACCAAATGAAGCCGAAATAGCACTTGATAAAATATTTTATAACAATGCAGAAGAATTATTTATAAATAAAAAATGGTTTAATAAAAAAACTCCTCAAACGCCGAAAACAAAAGCAATTTTGGTATGCGCAGGAATTGCCGTTGCAGGAATTGCTTTTTTGGCAACAAAATTGATTGGAAAAAATTCTAAAACTGCAGAAAACCCATCACTTATTCACAAATAATTAAACACAAAAACAAGCACACCAGTGGTTTTCGCCAACACAATCCAATTGTGGAACTTTTTGTGCACAAATATCTATACATTTTTCACATCTCGGATGAAACCTGCAACCGGTTATATCTTGTTGAATTGATGGAGGTTGTCCTTGAATTGTCTCTAGTTTTGAATTTTTATTTGATGGAAGTGATCGCAAAAGAGCTTGAGTATAAGGATGTTTAGGGCTTCTAAAAAATTCTTGAGCCGGAGCTTTTTCAACAATACGCCCCGCATACATTACAGAAACATAATCCGCATTTTCACCAACAAGCGCCAAATCGTGCGTAATCAACAAAATTGACGTATTTCTTGTTTTTTGAATTTCTTTTAACAAATTCATTATTTGAGCCTGAATTGTCACATCCAGTGCCGTCGTCGGTTCATCGGCTATCAAAATTTCTGCATTACAACATAACGCCATCGCAATAATTGCACGCTGTTTCATGCCACCGGAAAATTCATGCGGGTATGCTTTCATTCTATCTTTAGCACAAGGAATTTGAACCGCCTCTAAAGCATCAATCGCTTTTTTAAAAGCCTCTTCTCCTTTCAAATTTTGATGAATTTTAATAACTTCTAAAAGTTGGTCACCTATTGTATAAAGCGGATTAAGCGACGTCATAGGATCTTGTGGAATTAAAGCAATTTTAGCTCCTCTAATTTTTTGCATATCTTTTTGTGGCTTTGTTAAAAGATTTTCGCCATTATAAAAAATTTCCCCACTAATCATTTTAGCAGTTTTAGGCAATAATCTGAGAATACTCATTGCGCTAATCGATTTCCCGCAACCGGATTCCCCGACAAGCGCGTGCATTTTACCACATTCTAACTCAAAAGAAACATCAAAAAGCGCCTGTCTAAAACCACATTCGCACTCAAAGCCCAAATTCAAATTTTTTACTTCAAGTATTGCCATAAATATATAATACATCAGAGTTTTAAATATGGGAATAGTAAAAGTTGCTATATTCTTTATGCTCCGATAACTTAATATTTTTTATTACAAAAAGTTACAATCATTAAAGTTTTTGAAATATTTAACCGTCTTATTTTTTAGTATATATACAGGAGTATTATGAGTTTAGTAATTGATTCAAATCTTGAATATTTACAAAGCATTCTGCATATAAGTAAAGTTACCTTTGAAGAAAAATATGCAAATATGTCTGTTGACGAAATCATTGAAGCAGAAGCTTCTCAAGGCAATCAACAGGCAATCGCTTTGGCAAAAGAATTAACTACTAATACAAACCTCGTAATGCAATTGTTTGATCTTGCAGACACAAATAACAAATATATGATATTACGAGAGATGTCTGCTCAACAATTACAAGCTTTTTTGCCGGAAATGGAGGAATCAGACCTTTTACAGGGACTTTATTTCTTTACAGAAGATAAATTAATGAAAATGTTAGAGGAACTCCCTGCTGAACAGCTTGTTAATACAGTTTTTCAGATGTTTTCAAAAGAAGAAATCGTTCAACTTTTACCGGAAGAACAATTAGATAAATTTTTAACAAGTCATGATATTGATAAAAACAAAATTTTAAAACACATGCAATCACTACCTGAAGAATACGTAGCACAAGTTTTGGAACAAATTACCGGAGAGGCACAAGAAGGACAAGACAGTATTGATTTGTCGAAAAAATTCAGTCAGCTTAACCCTCTTGAATATCAAGATGCACTAAAAGCTTTTCAGCCTACTCAAAAACAACAACTTGTTCTATCTTTGGGTAAAGAACATGAAGAATGGTTCCAATTATTTGACGCAAGCGCTTATACGAAAGTTATTAACCGAGAAAAACAACAACCGGAAGTTGTTAAAGCCATGTCTGTTATTGAGCCTGAATACATTCAAAACATGATTACAGAACTGCCAAATGATTTGTTGTCAATCGTAATTACTCAAATTGACACCGAAAAATTTGCAGATTTACTTATGAACGAATTTCCTGAAATCATGGCTGAAATTATTATGAAATAGCTTTGGGTTTTGCACTTAGTTCGTCTGTTCAAGTTTTTCGTTACAGACTTCAAGAACCAATTTTAGCGCTTCTTCCGAAAACATAAATTTCATGTTTTTTCTTGAATAGTTCGAATTCAATTGAAATTTTTTCACAACAATTTTACCATTGAACCCGCAAGCCACATATACCAAACCTACAGGTTTTTCTTCACTGCCGGTCGGACCTGCAACTCCTGTTGTACAAATTACAACATCACTTTGGGTTAATTGTATAAGACCTTGAGCCATTTCTCTTGCACATTGCTCGCTGACTGCTCCGTAGTTTTTAAGAGTCTCTTCCGAAACATTTAAAATCTTTTGTTTTGCTTCATTTGAATACGTTACAAAATTCATTTTTATATATGCAGAACTACCGGAAACATCCGTCAACCTTGAACTAATCAACCCTCCTGTACAAGACTCGGCAGACGAAATTTGTAATGCTTCTCTCAACATAATTTTTGAAATTTTTTCCGGAGTTTTTGATATTAGTCTTAAGATATTCGCTTTTAGATTACAAAATATTTTTTTCATACTTTTAGTTTTGAATAATGAAACAATTTTGTCAATAATCATTTCATGCTATTTGATTTTTGTGTATCATGTTTTTAAGGAGAAAAGCATGCCAGCAAAAGAAAAAGAAAATAATTTAGGTTTACTACCCCAAAACATTGAGGCTGAAGAAGCTGTACTTGGTGCGATTTTAGTCAATCCAAACGTTATCACAAAAGTTGTAGAAATTTTAAAACCGGAAAGTTTTTACAAACCAGCACACAGATACATTTATGACTCAATGCTTCAACTTTTCAATTCAAATGAAAGAATTGATATTGTATCTGTTTCAGATGTTTTAAATTTTAATCAAAAATTGGAAACAATTGGTGGACGTGCTTTCGTAAACGATTTATGCTACAAAACAATTACCACAACTAACATTGAATACTATGCAAAAATCATTCAAGAAAAGGCAATCAAAAGAGCTCTAATCAACGCCGGTTCTGAAATTGTATCTTTCGGATATGACGTAAACCCGATTGATCAATCACTAGATAGCGCAGAAAAACTTATATTTGACATTGCTTCTAAAAAAGCAACATCAGATTTGGTACACGTAAAAGATTTGGTTCTAAACACTTATGAAAAAATTGAATACCGTTATGAGCATAAAGACGAATTAACAGGTGTACCAACAGATTTTTATGAATTAGATGCTATTTTGAACGGTTTACAAAAATCAGATCTTATAATCCTTGCAGCTCGTCCCGCAATGGGTAAAACAGCTTTTGCACTAAACATTGCACAAAATGTTGCACTTAAAGCAAAAGTTCCTGTCGCAATATTCTCACTTGAAATGTCAAAAGATCAGTTAATGCAACGTATGTTGTGTTCTGAAGCCGAAATTGATTCACAAAGAGTTAAAACCGGTAATATGCAAAGCAAAGACTGGGAAAAACTTGCAACAGCTATGAACGCTTTTGCACAAGCTCCAATCTATATTGATGATACTTCAGGTTGTACATTAACAGATATTCGTGCAAAATGTCGTAGATTAAAAATGCAGGAAAAGGATTTGGGCTTAATCCTAATCGACTATTTGCAATTGATGGAAAGTTCAGGAAAAGAAGACCGTATGCAACAGATTTCAGCGATTTCAAGAGGTTTAAAAATTCTTGCAAAAGAGCTTGACGTACCGGTTATCGCACTTTCTCAGTTGTCTCGTGCAGTTGAATCCAGAACAGATAAACGTCCAATGCTTTCTG
Organism: uncultured Candidatus Melainabacteria bacterium; assembly: GCA_934717855.1. Taxonomy (GTDB): domain Bacteria; phylum Cyanobacteriota; class Vampirovibrionia; order Gastranaerophilales; family Gastranaerophilaceae; genus Stercorousia. The sequence continues at coordinate 7,544 of CAKUZI010000003.1, read as the reverse complement.
ACTTGAGAGAATCAGGCTCAATTGAACAAGACGCCGATATCGTAATGTTTATTTATCGTGATGAATATTATAGAAAAGCTGAAGACGGAGAAGAAGAAATTACCGCAAAAGCTCAATCAAAAGGGGAATCAGAAATTATTATCGCAAAACACAGAAACGGTTCTGTAGGAACGGTTAAACTTCTATTCCAAGGCAATATTACGAAATTTAAAAACCCAATTAAAACTGACGCATTTTAATTATTAGATATAGAGATATATTTGAAAGTTATCTTTGCTTCATTCACTCCATTTACAATTCAAAAAAAATTTGTTATAATCACCATTAAAAGGTTGGTTATATGAAATTTAATAATGATTTAAAATGTCCATCTGCAAGATCAGCAATTGTTTGCGTCGTTTTAAGCATTGCAATAACTGCGATTGCTATTGTGTGGTATTTGTCTTCTACAACTGTAAATCCGTCTTTCATTGGATTTTGTGTTTGGTATAATTCTGCATTTCACGCTTTTTTAGCAGATAGCCATAACGATATTTTTGAAGCTTACTTATTATTTATTATACTTCCTCTGATTTTTTATGGCTCACTTATTTTTACAATTTTCGCAGTTTATATGGAAAAGAAAGTATTCACAAAAAGCCTAAATCTCCAATCTGTTGAATTTGTTCAAGATAGGATATTTTTCAATTTCAATAGACCTCAATACAATTTTGTTTGTGGTTATAAAGATATTGATAATTTAGGAATGGATATTAAAACCGTTTTGGTTCGCACAAAATACGGGTCATATCCTACTGTTTCAACGATTACTCTTAATTTTGCCGTTTTAAATAATAAAAAATTCTCTTTAACGAGTAACAGCACATCTTACATGAAAAAAATTTATAGTATTCTTGAATACAGCAGAGGCATTCAAAATTTTTCGTACAAATTTTCAGGTATTGGAAAACTTGAAGATATTGATGAAAAAATTCGTGACTACCTGAATACTGGTTGCAAACAAATTCTTTCTTCCAGAAGAGAAGAAGAATATAAATGGTTATCAATCGGTTCTTTTATTATTGGGTTAATATTTTTATATGTCTTTAGAGATGTTATAAATAACGATAACTCTGGCATAAGTGTAATAATATTAGTTCCGGTTTCTATTATTTTTATATTTTCGTTTGTTTTCGATATATATCTTTTGGCTGACAAATGGAATGAAAATAGGTATAAAAGGTTTTAAATTATATGAATGAACAAGAAAAAGAAAATAAAATAGAAAAAATCTATGAAGTAATGAAAAAAAATGAACTGACTTCAGAAGAAAAACTGTTTGTTTTGGATGAATTAAAGTCAATTCTTAGCGAACATCCTGATGATACCGACGCTTTATTTTGGCTTGGAATGTATTACCAGATAGAAGAAGATTATGAAACAGCAATTTCATATTACAAAAAAATGATAGACGCAAATCCAGACGGAGATAACGTAGATAATGCTTACGAATGTATAAAAAGTTGTGATGAATTACAAAAATTAAATAAAGAATTTGAAACTTTTAATGATAAAAATTCTTATTCAGAAAGCTTTTTAGGCAAAGCTCCGAATATGTTGACAAAATTATCTCCAACTTGGCTTTTTGTAATTAAATTAATAATTCTATTCGCTTTTATTTTTGTATATTATCCGGGAATATTTTTAGGAATAAACGACAAAAAAATTATAAAAAACACAAATTACAAAGATATAAAACAACAAATACAACCAAGTTTTAATACTTCAACAGAAAACTCAGAAGAATATCAAACTTTAAGAGTAAATCCTACTTCTTCATACAACTATTATTCTAAAAGAGATATCTACAATTTAAGAAAAAGATACGTTCAAACTTCTTTATTTGCAAAAGAAAATTATGAACCAAATGAAAATGTTTTTGGAAGTATAGCAGACAACAAACCTTGGTTAAACTTAAACCCTTGCAGTAAATTAAACTATAATGGCGATTACCATGAAAGTATAGAGGGCGATTCAAGATTAAGTACCCAAATTAACAATCCTAATGCGCTTGTGGGGCTGAATTTAGTAGTATCGCCTTGGGAATATGACATTAATGCAGAATTTTGCAACACAGAATTAGGACATTTTATACCAACTTCACTAAATTACAATAAAAAAGAAAACTTGATAATTGCAACTTATAAAGTTCCTAGCAATTACGCAGAATATCGAGCAAAATTAAATAACACAACATATGGATACCCTATACAATTATCAGGAATAAATGCTCTAGACTTTGGCTACAATTACGTTTATGCATTGGAAACAAATGGGATAAATATGATGTATCCCGAAAGTTCTAATATGACAAGTGATGTTCAAATATTTAGAAATTACATACATCTCGGAGGTAGTTGCCGATATGCCGGAGGATGCAACAACATTTCTCCGCTCCAAAACAATTTAATGTTTTACGTTACACACTTACCGGCAGATATTACTCTTAAACTGTGGAAAAAAGAACCATTAAATAAAAATATTAAAGCAGATTTTTATTACAAAATAATTATTAATGATTAAATTTATTGACAAACAAGCATAAAATCATTGCAATAAAAAAAACAACCCGTCTTTAACAACGAGTTGTTTTTTCGTAGTATTTGCAATACCGATTATTAGTCAAAAACGTAATCGATAATAGCAGCTTCTCTAGCACGTTTGATAGCTTTTGCAATCATTCTTTGGTGCTTAGCGCAGTTACCAGTGATACGGCGAGGAATAATTTTTCCTGCTTCTGTTAAGTATCTTCTCAATTTTGCTGCGTCTTTGAAATCGATTGCTTCAACTTTGTCTGCACAAAGTGAACAATTTTTACGTTTCTTTTTGTCATCGTTATTTTGTCTTGCCATTTTTCTAATCAGCCTTTCTAGCCATTTTTTATTGTTATACTACATGTTTTTTTATTGTCGGATTGAGAAATCCAACCTACTTTTATCAGTTGTTGGGCAAGTATGCTCAACCTACCGAAATTAATGCTGTAACGAACTTATCGTCTTAGCGCCTTATCGACTTCTAAATTCTTAGCTACTTTTAAAACGGTATTTCGTCTTCGTTAATCAATTCATTAGACATATCGTCTGATTCAAATTTAACGATTTCTTCAGTACCGAATTTTTCACTTGCAGGAGCAGAACCAGAACTTTCACCCATTCTTTCAATTACATTTGCATCGATTTCGTAAATTCTTCTTTCTGTACCATCGTCAGTTTTTACAACTGCAACTTGAAGTCTGCCTTCAACAAGAACTCTATCACCTTTTGTTAAAGATGAAACAAGTTCATCTTGAGCTTGTCTTCTGGAAAGAACTCTAACAAGAGTTTCTTCTTTTTCTCCAATATCAAGTACAAAACCTGATACTGCGATATTATTTTGTGTAAAGCGTTTTTCAGGTGCTCTGTATACTGTTCCTGTAACTACTGCTTTTGAAAATGCCATTTTATATGCCTTTCATTTACTGTCGACAATGCAATGTCGAGTTATAATACAGTTTTTGCGCACACAGCGAAGTATTATACTCGCGACTATGCACTAACTTTTGAAGATTCTAAGAACATTGTTCTTAAAATGTTATCATTTAATTTTAATTGACGTCTGAATTCAGCAACTTTTTCAGCAGGCAAGCTTAATTCTGTAGTTACAAAGAAACCGTCTCTGAAATTAGCGATTTCATAAGCTAATTTTTTTCTACCAGCTTTGTCTGTTGATTCAACTTTACCACCGAATTCAACAACTAATTTGTTCAAAACTTCTACAGCTTTTTCTACTTCTTCTGCATCCAAATTTGGTTTGAATATAGTTAATAATTCATAAGTTTTCATTTTTAATTTTCTCCTATTTTATGTATAGACTTATAATATCATGGAAATACGGGATTTTACAAGATATAATCCGCAAAAAAACTATAATTTGCTGAACCGATTAAGAAAATATCTTTTTCTGTATCATCCGCAGAGCCTTGCCATTCAACGAATACAACTCCACCAAGCAAATTAACTTTTACCTTATTTTCTGTTAAGTTATTTAAAACACATGCAACAACACTCGCACAAGCCCCTGTTCCGCAAGCTAAAGTAATCCCGCAACCTCTTTCGTAAACACGCATATCAATTTCCATACGAGATTTTATTTTTACAAATTCTGTATTTGTTTTTTCCGGAAAAAATTCATGTTTTTCAATCACAGGCCCATAATTTTGAGCCAAATCCATAGGATTTTCTTCTGAAATAATTACACAATGAGGATTTCCCATAGAAACAGGAGTAATTTCAAATTCTCTATCAAGTGCTGTTAATTTATGGTCACCATTTTCACTCCAGAACGGAATTTTTTTGTCTTCTAAAATTGGTTTTCCCATATTTACTTTAATCAATCCGTTTTCTAGAAGTTCCGGTTTAATAATTCCTGCAAGCGTTTCCACGCTAAAAGTTGTTTTGTCAACTAATTTGTTATCTATCGCATATTTTGCAAAACATCTCATTCCGTTTCCACACATTTGAGCTGTTGAACCGTCTGAATTATAAAAATACCACGCGATATCAGCTTCTTTACTTTCAGGATTAAGGTTTGGAATAATCATACCATCTGCCCCAACCCCAAAATTTCTATCACAAACTTTTTTAGCTAATTCGCTCATTTTCATGCCGGTCTTTTCGTATTCCGGATAATCAATTATTACAAAATCATTTCCGCAACCTTGCATTTTAGTAAGTTTTATTGTTTTCATTTTTACTAAATCCTTTCAAAAATCGTTATAGACTGATTATATCATAATTATTTGGGAAATGGAAAATTTTTATTTTTATCAAAATTTTATTACAAAATTGATTTTAAATAATTTTCTTATTAAAATAAATCCATGGAAAATTTTTTGAAACCGCAGTTGGAATATTTATTACTTTTGCAAAACTTTAGAGATTTAACTCACGGAACATTCGATTGGTTATTTAGTCATATCACTATGTTTGGAGAATATTTTCTTGCAATGCTTGTTATTGCATTATTTTATTGGATTATTGATAAAAAATGCGGTATATACATGATTTGGAACTTTTTTGGAGCTCTTGTTTTTAACCAATTCTTAAAAGTCTCCGCTTGCATATATAGACCTTGGATTTTAGATAATAGAATTAAACCTGTTAAAGAAGCAATGAAATATGCCACAGGATACTCTTTTCCAAGTGGTCATACAGCCATTGCAACAGGTACTTTCGGAGCTATAGCCGTAAAATTTTGGGCAAATAAAATTGTAAGATATTCTTTTATTGCAATAGTTTTGCTTGTTGCTTTTTCCAGAAACTATTTAGGGGTTCATACTCCACAAGACGTAATTGTTTCAATGATTGTCGGTATCGGACTTTTATATTTGACAAATAAAGTTTTAAAATGGATTGAAAACGGTAAAAACAGAGATTTGATTATATTTGGTGCAATGAGTATTTTCTGTATTTTGCTTATTATTTATACAGAATTAAAACAATATCCGATTGATTATTTAAACGGTCAAATCCTTGTTGATCCCGTAAAAATGCGTTTTGAATCTTATCCAAAAGCAGGTTTTGCACTCGGAGCTTTTTTGGGTTGGTTATTGGAAAGAAGATTTATAAACTTTGAAGCACCAAAGTGCAAACTTTTTGGTAAAATAATATTTTTTGTAATCGGAGGAACAATACTATACTTTTTACAAGAACATTTAACTCCAATATTCTTAGGCTACATGCCTGTAGCTATCGGAAGATTTAGCAGTTGTTTTGTAATAAGTTTATATATTACAGCTATTTATCCATTAGTTATAAATATCTTCAACAAAAAACAAAAAGCTTAGTAACTGAAATACCTGCTATCATCTGTTTCTCTTAGACTTCTTGTGAAAATATTATCATCATTTATATGCGCAATGCGAGCTTTATTGACAATTTCTTCACCATTATAACAAAATTCAACCACTTCCGGACGTCTATCCGGATATTTACCTAAAAACTGAAATAATTCCAAAGAAAACTCTTCTTTCATCGGACTAATGTTATGCAAAAATGAATTTCTGAAGTTTTTCAAAATTTGTTCTTTTGGAAGTCCTGCTTCTTTTTGTTTCATAGCTTCTTCTGCAATACTCGATGTCTCTGCAATTTTTAAATTTCGTCCAACTTTATGCGCAAACTTTACAAGCTTATTTCCAACTTCAATTCGTTTTAATTTTCTGCTAATACATTCTTCCAAATCAGTATCTAAAGAATAAACCGTTGGAATAAGGTTTTGTATCTTTGAACTTGCCGGCATTGGGATATCATCTAAATCGTATACAGAAGCAACATGTTCACTAATATTATCAAAGGCTTCTTCATCCCTAAAAAATCCATGAGATAACCCGTCTTCCATCTTAACCATTTCTTTTTTTTCAAAAGACAACAATGGTCCAATTTCTTCTATTCCCTTATAATTTTCGTAAATCTCGCGCCTATAACGAGATAACTCAAGCGAATCAGCAGTAAGCTGTCGAAGTCTTTTACTTGATTGTTTAAAAGGTTGTATATTACTATTTATAATTTTATTTTTACGAAATCTTGTTGTTATTGAATTAATTGGACTTATTTTACTCATTTTTTTCTCCAGTATTTTATATAAATAACATAAAAATAATTTTTACCAATTAACTAAAGACAAATTTACATAAATTAATCAAAATATACTTGTTAAAAAAAGAATTCTATTGCATAATCAGATTAACTTATACGATTTTAAGATGAGGATAATATGTTAAGAAAAGCTGAAAACAAAGATATTCCGAGAATAGCAGAGATAATTATTTTTACAAAACGAGTAACATACAGACCAATTTTCCAAAATGACAATGTATCATTTAATGAAATGCAAGTTGTTAAAGAAATAGAAAGATTACAACAACCCAATGAACTTGATAACGTATATGTTTATGATGACGGAATAGTAAAAGCAACAATAAAAGCAGAAATAACTCCAAAAGAAGCTAACGTCAGCGACTTTTTGGTAGATACATTTTTCCAAGGTGAAGGCATTGGCACCAAAATTCTAACAGAAATAATGAATAAAACCCAAAAAGTATCTTTATACGTTTTAGACAAAAACGAAAAAGCTATAAAGTTCTATGACAAATTAGGCTTCAAATATACCGGAATAAAAAAAGAATTTTTAAATTCTGGATTTTATATGTTGCAATATGTATTTAGCCATAACGAATTTAATTAAAAAAATCGCTTGACAAAGAAAAATTATTTAATACAATAGAATTACATCCGAACAATCGTATGGAGGAGTGCCAGAGCGGTTGATTGGAGCAGTCTTGAAAACTGTCGTACGTTCACGCGTACCGTGGGTTCGAATCCCACCTCCTCCTCCATTTAGAAAGAGCCTGAAAAGGCTCTTTTTTAGTGCGTTTTGGACATGTTTATAACTAGACACATAAATTGAGAATGTCTGACACATAAAACGAGAAATTTTAATTTTGTCGTTTTTTATAGGAAAATTTCTCA
>CAKUZI010000002.1 GCA_934717855.1 uncultured Candidatus Melainabacteria bacterium | reverse complement strand
CTCAAATCTAGATATATTGCCAACTTTCCCAAATAATACTTCTATCCGTTCAAACCAAACTGGTCGTTAAAATACATTGTGGGTTCTCATCCCTTTCTCATAAAAAAAGACCCCTTACGGAGTCTCTTTTATTTACGCGAGAAGGGATTCGAACCCCCGACCTTTTGGTTCGTAGCCAAACACTCTATCCAACTGAGCTACTCGCGCTTATATTGTCGGGTTGCAAGCCTTTAACCTCACAACATTAGTTATCATAGCAGAAAAAGATTTATTTTCAAGTTTTTTTTGTGAAAATTTTTAAAATGGCAATATCATTAATGTTTAGCTAAAAACTTGTGTTATTATCCATTCCTAAGAGAGGATAAATTAATGCAAAAATTGACAGAAAGAGAAATTACTATTTTAAAACTTATCATGCAAGGTTATGCCAACAGCCAAATCAGCAAAAAAATATTCATTAGCATTCACACTGTAAAAGCGCACATCGGTTCAATTATCAGAAAACTTGATGCTAAAAACAGAACAAATGCTGTTTACATCGCTCTTAAAAACAATTTGTTAGATTTATAAAATTGTTACAATTTGATAGTATCGTCTCCGCGTTATATAATATATTTGAAGAGAGATTTTACTATGAAAAAATTATTTATTACACTAACATTTTTATTATTATTTATATGTACATTTGTTCCCAAAGCTTGTTCTAACGAATTGTACAAATTTACTTCCGCAAACTTTGACACTTCAAACTCAGTAATTGTATTATCTGCGCAAGATACTCCTGGGAGCGCTGTTTTATCCAATATAAAATTGGTTAAATTAGAAAACCCGACAAGAGCGTATTTTGACATAGATTCTTCAATAATAACTTTTCCAAAACAAGATTGGGTATTTAATTCCGGAAATATCAAAGAAGTTAAAATAACACAATTTTCAACGAACCCAAATAAAGTTCGAGTTTTAATGTATTATAACAAAGGTTTTGATCCTAGTAATCTTAAGTTTACTCGAATTAAAAATAACATAATTATTAAACTAAAAAATGATTCTATTACTGATGCAAACTATTTTCAAAACACATATCGCGATGAACATTCTTCTTCAAGCGATTTTTATGAATACTTGACAATTACAACTCCAATTTCACAATCACAAGATTCAATTGTGGGACAAATACAAGATGCTTTCAATACTCAGGCCAATCAAATTATGGCAAAAAAAGAATTAAAACTAAATACAAAGTTTTATTTGAACAATATTACAACAAAACAAAATGGTGTTCTATTGAATGGTTTTGGCTCTGTTACAGTTGAAAGACCTATGATTTTAACCAATCCAACCAGAATTGTTTATGATTTACCAAACACATTAGTAGATACAAGATTAAGAAATAAGGAATACCGTATCAATGAAAATGAAACTGTTAAAATTGGACAATTCTCTGTAAACAAAGCTAGAATTGTTATAACAACAGATGCCGTTAGCGATTATATTCCAATTTATTCAAATGATGCACAGTCTCTAATTTTGGCTAATTATAAAAAAACAAACAACTCAACTTTATACAGCAATTCTACAAACATAATTGCCTATAATAAAAAGAAAATTGATAATTTAACCGAATCAATGATTTTAAAATTTGATTCAACTGTTGTTCACGGAATTGATCGCTACAATGACAAAGTTATTTTATACTTGTATAACGCGTCGAAATACAACGAAGACAACTTTTTAGCAACATATAAAGGAACTCTTTTTGCAAATGCAAAAATTGAATTGATGCCTAAAATTGGTATGAAATTAATTATTCCGGTTGAACAAGACGCAGTTGTTAACACATATTTAGGTTCTGATGGAAGATGCTTAAAAATTAAAGTTAAAGAAGCCAAAAAAGCAACACCGACTGTTAAAAAGCCTGTTCATCAAACAACACCTATTGTCCTAAACCCACCACAAACAACTCATACAGGGAAGCATAAAGTAGTAATTGATGCAGGACATGGTGGAACTGATGTTGGAGCAACTGGTGGAGGGATTTACGAAAAAAACATTACACTGGATGTGTCTAAAAAAGTTGAGGCAATATTAAAACAACGCGGATATCAAGTCGTAATGACAAGACCGGATGATAAATTTGTATCATTGCAAGATAGAGTAACAATAAATGAAAATTATTCTCCAGATATTTTTGTTAGCATACACGTAAATTCTAGTGTAAGACCTGAAATTACAGGAGTTGAAACTCATTATTACCACCAATACAGTATGTCTTTGGCTCAAACTGTACACTCAGCGTTTGCAAGTGCTGTTCAATCTCCGAACAGAGGTTTGTTTAAATCTAAATTTTATGTTATAAATCATACTACATGCCCTGCAATTTTGGTAGAAATCGGATTTATTTCAAACGAGAGCGAAAGGGCGCAACTTGTAAGCGAAAAACGTAAACAAGCCACTGCAAAATCCATTGCAGACGGAATTGATAATTATTTTAAACAGAAGTAGAAAGAAAAATGACAGATAATAGACCAATAGCTTTTTTTGATTCAGGTGTAGGCGGTTTGACCGTATTTGCAAAGGTAAAAAAACTTTTGCCGAACGAAAATTATTTGTATTTCGGCGACACAAAAAATATGCCTTACGGTGAAAAAACAGAAGCCCAATTAATTGAATTTGCAGATAAAATTTTCAGATTTTTTGAAACAAAAAACGCTAAAGCTGTTGTTATGGCTTGTAATACAACTTCCGCAATTACATACGAAAAACTAAAAAACAATTATAATTTTAAAATTTATCCAATTATTCAGACAGTTTGTTCAACATTGGCAAAACTAGATGGAATTAATAGTTTGGGAGTTATTGCAACTCCGGCAACCATCAACTCTCATGCGTATTCAAAAGGAATTGCAAAGTATAACAAAAATATGAATGTTTATGAATTAGCTGCTCCTAATTGGGTTCGAATTGTTGAAGAACATAGAATTCATCAACCTCAAAGCATTGAACAAATCAAAGAAATTTTAGAGATTATGGAACAAAACAACCCGGATAAAATTGTTCTTGCCTGTACTCATTACCCATATTTGTTAGATGTTTTGAAAAAATTCATGCCGCAAGACAAGTTTATTGACCCTGCGTTATATTTTGCGCAAAATATAAAAGAAGATTTAGAAAAAAACAATTTATTAGGAAAAGAACATACGTATGAAAAATTCTACGTAAGTTCTAATCCTGAAAATTTTAAAATAGCGTCTGAATTGTTCTACAAATTGGATAAGTTGCCGGAATTGGTTCAAATGCTATAGTGGGCAGAGCCTTTGCCAAAAACAGCTTCGTACGCTCTCACTTCCATTGCAATTCTTTTAGGATTTCCATCTTTTGGGGGAATATAAGCGTAAAGAGATGGAGGAATATAATATCCCAAATTTTTAGCTTCTGCAATTTTTGTTTTTACAAATTTTAAATCTGCAATTAGTGAATTATAGTTATAACTATAGGGAATTCCACTTGAATACTTTTTATTAGGTTTAGAATATGCTCTCAACAATTTTGATGGCAAGGTAGAATTACCTCTTTTGGCTATTCCGCACATTGTATTTTTTATATTATATTCCGTTAGACTTTCTCCAACTCTACCAGTTCCGGTTCTACTTTTTTTTACTAAAACCCTTGGGTCATGCCCTGCAAAAGAGCGCTGAATTTCTTTTGCTTTATTAGATTTATATTGATAAGGAACTTGTTGTGCATTTGCTATTCTCTTTTTCACACCTGCAGAATAATTTGTAGGTTTCTTCGTAGAATGAGCTGTTGTAGCTAGATCTTTTTCTTCTACATCATTGTGATGTACTGTAGTTATTGAAGAATGTGAATTATGAATCAATTTTTTATTTGGGGAAGAAATTGTTCTATCACTTTCAATTGTTTTTGGGGTAGGTATTTCATATTCAAGTTTAATATCATTGTTTACTGGAATTTTGGTCGGTTTTCGAATTATTGCTTTGTCATTTATATAAAAGTATTCAACTCCTTTTTTAGATTTATAATAATTTTCAGTTCCATCTTCTGAGGTATTTGCTTTTAATAAATCATCTCTTGAAATGCCGAATTCATTTGCAATTTTAGTCATACTCCAGCCCTCTGGGACATCTAAAACAACAAAAGTCTCCCCATTTTTATCTTTTCCAACTTGTTGTAATTTCCCATCAAAGTTTTGGTAATATTGTTTTGTATTATCTCCAAATGTTGCTTCTTTGGAGATTTCAGTTTCAGTGCCCGGAACTAAAGAAATTTCTTCTTTTATTAAATTTTCACCAATTTTAGCTCCAGAATACTCGATTACTTTTCCGTCAATTTTTCCATCATCATTAAATTTATTAACAACTGATTTGACAGAATCAGGGTCTGATTTAAAACTAGAAACAATTCTTTCAGGAACTTGTTTCCCATTAACTTGTTTATAAATTACTGTTTCAACATCATTTCCTTTAGATGTTGTTTTTGAGTTTAATTTATCATTAAACCAATCATATTTTATTTCGGTTGTTTCATTATTTTCTTTAATAATTTTTCGTTCAGGGAAATTAACATTTCCATCTTTATAGAAAGTTACAGCGTTATCTTTTCCGTTATTAAATTTTTCGATTGTTTTATCAACTTTATTCTTATTTCCGTTTAGATAAAAAGTTTCAATACTTCCATTATCTATATTTTGGGTTCTATTTAATAAAACTCCTTTTTTGTCATAAAATTCTGTTTCTTGTTCATTTACAATAACCGGATAAGTTCCATCTGCATTTTCTTCCAATTCTGATGTTTTTATTTCATTTAATTGTTTTATTGCAGAACGAATTTCTTTTCTACTTCCTTCAAGTCCCATTTTTCGTGCTTCTTTAATAGATAATTTTTCATTATTGTTAATATCTCCGGCCTGTTTCAGTCTATCGATATCTGTAGAATAAATAATAGCATCTTCTTTGTAGCCATTTTTTTCAAAATAATTAAACAGCAATTTATTAGTTTCTTTTAAAGAAGACAGTTTAACTCCATTTGCGCTAAATTGTTGTGGATGATTTAATAAATTTGTAATCGATATTGAATCTTCGCTCATAGACTTTAACCTCTTTTTACATACTAACCATATTGTCTATCGGTTTAATGTCAGAAAATCTTTAGTTATTCCAATACAATATTAACAATTATTAACAATATAATCCAAGCAATCATCATAACTTGGCATTAAAATAATTGAAGGGCTTATTTTATCAGGTGTAACATCTAACGCAGTAGAATTTTCTTTAACTGCCAATACCGGAATATTTCGTTTTAATGCTTCAAAAACAGGAGTTGAACCAAGTGAATTATACGGCATTACAAGATAATCAAGGTTATCTATAGAAATACCTCCAAAATCGCTTAACATTGGAGCATTACTTAATCCTAACAAAATACACGGCAAAAATGTCGGAGTTATATATTCAGAAGCTGATTTACTATCAACAAGATTAGGGTATATTTGATAATCAACAAATGCCGGAGAATGTGCACACGGGACACGTAATTCTTTAGAAATGTAATGAGACAAAATTGCTTCAACACCACCTACAGGGTCAGTGCCAATCCCGTTTGCATAATCAGGATTATCTTCTTCTGGCTCGTCAAACAAACACACTAAAGCTATTGCATTACAACCTTTATCCAAAAGTTTTCTAGCTGTTTTTAGCATAGTTTGAGGATTTTTAACAAAGCCTGTTGAAATTCCGTTATCCTCAAGTTTAAACTCTACTCCAACTTCTTCTTCCGTAACATCATAAGCAAAAATATCAACCCCATAAACGCACTTTACTGCTCTAAATGTGTTTATATGAACATTCAAAACATCTTGAGGAATAGCTTTATCAAAAACAATACCAATTTTATTATTTTCAGATGGAATTAAGTTAGTATTACCTTTAAAAAATTCATCAATAGAATATCCCTCAACATAAAACATATTATCATTAATTCCAGAAAATCCGCCAGCATTGACTACATTTGGATTAACAATAAGTTTTGATATTTTGGCAAATTTTCTTGCATAACAACTTGCGTCCCCTGCAAAACCGCCAATTGAGGCTCCAACGCCGGTTGGAACAATAAATGCGCCTAATTTTTCTCCAGTATTTAACATATTATTATAATACACCAAAAAAGCAGTCATAAGACTGCTTTTTAAAATTTTATTTATTTGTTGCTTTCTATTGAGATACACCGCCGTATGAAAAGTCGTTTTTGATATTTGTTTGCAACAATTTTGTCCAAGTTGATTCAAATGTAGTAATTTCATTCAATTGAGTTTCTAGGTTATTTTTTTCTAATTCTAGTTCGTTTTCCCAAGAATTTAAGTTAGCTAACTCTAGTTCATGCTCATTATTACATTTCTCAATCAAAATTTCATATGTTTCAGGATCATCCTCATAGTAATCATAATAAATATCATTTACTTTGGCATTATATTGTGATTGTTTTTCAGCCACTTGTTTTGATGAATTCAATGTATTCATCATATTGGTTGATAGCTTATCATTAATCAACGCTTTTTGTTTTGTGTACATTAACAATGTTTCGTGAATATTTGAAATTGCCATCTCTCTTGTCCTCTTTTTTATGCTCTCTGTACTTATATAAAAAATTTTAGTTTATTCCAATTTCAATAAACACCCAATTTGTTACAAAAGTTCATATTTGTTTTTTAGTTTTAGTTGACCACAGGTTTTATATCTGTTATTAAATATATATGATTATTTTTGTAGAAGAAAATGATGAGAACAAAAGGCTGGATACGTTTTTAGCAGAAATTACTCCAGACTTGTCTCGTTCTAAAATTCAAAGTTTAATAAAATCCAAAGCCGTAATTGTTAATGAAACAGACAAAAAGCCATCATATCAACTTAAAGAAAATGATAAAATAGAATTTGAACTTCCCAAAAACGAGGAAATTAAAATTTATCCACAAAATATTCCTCTCGACATTATTTATGAAGATGAAAATATGTTAGTAGTAAACAAACCATCCGGAATGTTAACACACCCAACTACAATTGAACGTGAAAACACACTTGTGAACGCGCTTTTGTATATGTATGGTGAGAATCTGTCTGATATAAATGGTGAATTTAGGCGTGGTATATTACATCGACTAGATCGAAATACATCAGGTCTTTTAATGATTGCGAAAAACAACCAAGCTCACGAATTTTTAGCAAATCAGATTAAAGAACACTCTATTACAAAAAAATATCGAGCAATTGCAAAAGGAATAATTGAAAAAGATGAATTTGAAATAAATTCCCCAATTGGCAGAAACCCAAATCAACCGCATAAAATGACAATTAGAGAAGACGGAAAACCATCAAAAACAATCCTAAAAGTCTTGGAACGATTTAAAGATGCGACATATGTAGAATTAACTCTCGTGACAGGGAGAACTCATCAAATCAGAGTTCATTTAAAAAGTATTAACCATCCTGTATACAATGATTCTCTTTATGGTGCTGGTCAAGGTAAAGTTAAGACAGATGAGCAAGTTTTACAATCCTACTTTCTTCGCTTTACAAAACCTTTTGGAGATGAAATAATAGAATTGCAAATTGAACCTGACGAAAAAATTCAAAAGGTTCTAAAATATTTAAGGAGCTGACTTTATGCAAATTATTTCAGTAATTACAACACTTATTTTATGTTTTTTGATTTTAATGAATTTCCAAGACACTGCAGGAATAACCCTTTTGAGCAGTAAAATTGCCACAATATTTAGTCTTACACCAAGAACTTTAACGATGAATATGGCACTGTACACTCTTATAATTTTTATTTTAGGAGAAGCTTCGGCAATATTTTTCTTTGCTCCTTTATATAAATCATTAAAGGATAAATTTAACGCATATAAAAGAGAATTGGAAAAGGGATCTGTTTCAAATACGTCGGCAGAAGCTAAAATTCAGGTTTTAGAAAATAAAATTTCAGTTTTAGAAAAAGCACTTGATGACGCATTAAAAAACAAATAATAAATTTTAAATTTTCATTGTAGTTATTTCGCCGTTATCTCCATATAATGAAAATTTTGCTTCAGAACCGGTTTCATCGTATTCTATGACAGATGATAGACTTTGGCCATCTTCTTTGTAAAATACTACCTTTAGTATACGCCCTGTTTCATAATCAAATTCTCTAACGGAAGAAATTGTCTTACCGTCAGCTCTATACGTAATATTTTTCACTTCTTTTCCTGTTTTTACATTATAAATACAAGAATTTGAAAGACGTTTGCCATTTTCATAAAATAAACATTTTTTAATCCTGTTTTGTTCATCCAAAACCTGAACTAAAGATAGGTCTTCCTTGTTGTAGACCCTCTTCATTGTAGAATGATTTTCTTCACCAAAAATTTTTGGATTTATATAATCCGTTTCACAATTCCCTGACATTCCTGCTCCCTATATATATCTAGTGCCCATTTATAAAAGATTTTAAAACTCTCTATGTTTAATATAACAAAAATTAGTTACATAATGTTACAATAAGAAAGCGACTTTGCAAAAGTCGCTTTCTTCATACTATTCAATTATATTTCTTAAGCTTCTTGTTTTACTTCTTTTTGCTGATTGATAAGGTTCTGAAGTTTTTCTTTAATTTCATCACCTTTTTTCTGCATATCAGAAACAACATCATCTGCTTTTGATTGAATTTCTTTAACTGTTTCGTCTGCACGTCTTACAGCATCTTTTGCACCATCTGCAAGTAAAGCACGAGTTTCTTCTCCTGATTTAGGGGCAAGTAAAACACCTGCAATCGCTCCGATTGCACCACCTACTATAAAACCTGCTAAAAATTTTGTTGCTGACATAATATATTACTCCTTTTTTCGTTTCTATTGTAACAATTGTTTAATCATAAAAAATCACCATAGACGGCTATTTTTTAAACATTTTGTAAGCTGTAGTAAAGCCTTTAAACAAACCGCCGAGAAGAGTTCCGGATACCAATTTTGTTTTATCAAACAAGCTTCCGACAGCCGTTTTGAAATCTCCAACATTTTTATCGGTACTCTTAACTATCTCATTTATTGAGTTTAATGTTTGATTTAATTCCTTTAATGTTGGTTTCAATTCTGTATTTACTATGTTGGAAGTCTCTTTCAAATTCTTTGCGAGAACAGAAAGATCAAACAACAACTTAACCAAAAATCCGGCAACAACAATTACAACAACGCCAGTTGCCCAAACTAAAAAAGTTAAGCCGTGATTTAACGCGATTTGTGACATTTCCATTTGTTAATTCCCTTTTAATTTTCGCAATTGTACTCATCATCCATTTCTTCAAGCTCTTTTGCTTTAAGAAGTTTTTTTGATTTTACCATATTGTTAAATTTTCTGAATTGTCTTTCTAGCTTATATTTCATCAAATCAATATTTTCAAGAGCCTGTTTTTTTGCGTCCTTTATAGCCGGAGAATTTTTTTCATATAATTCACAAGCAGCATCTTTCAACTCTCTTCTTGATTCTTCTCCTGATTTTGGAGCATAAAGCACACCTGCAACTAAGCCACCAACAACGCCGGCAATTAGTCCCATTGCAAATGCAAATGTTTTGTTTTTACTCATAACATAACCTCGTCTTTCGGTTATAATTCTAACATATTTTTCAAATAATTACAAGCCAATTAGCTATAATTCAAGTATAATCTTGAAAAAGCACAAACTATTAAATATTTACTTTGGCTTTTCTTGTTTTTGTTTTCAATAACAATAAAAACGGGATTGTAACAATTGCCAAAAGAGCAAGCCACAAAAATGCGTCATAAAACGCTCCGAGTTTTGATTGCAAAATCAACTGTTTATAGAGAGTTCCCATAGCTTTTTTCTGGGCAACAACTGACGGGTACATCATCATAAATTTATGTTGTAAAGCGTTCAAATGCATTCTGTACATAGGATTGTGCCATGCCAGATGTTCTACAAGATTATTTTGATAAACTTGTCCGCCTCTTGCAATAAATGTTGATGAAGCTGATGTCGAAATCGCTGTTACAATGTTTTTGAAAAGAGCGTGAAGTCCCGCAGCATCTGCTGTTTTATTTGCTGGCAAGGTCAAAAATGACAACGCAGAAATAGGAACAAATGCAACTGAAACCCCAAAACACAAAATCAAGTTTGGAATAACAATACTATGCATTGATGCCGTTGTATTCAAACAAGACAACATAAAGCACGCACCTGCCATAATTACAAAACCGATTGCTGTCAAAAGCCTGTTTTCAATGACTTTTGCAATTTCGCCCATAATCAACAAGCCGAATAAACAAACCATAGCTCTCGGCAACATCAACAAACCTGACGCTGATGGGCTATAACCGATTAAACTTTGCGAGAATAACGGTACCAAAAGCAATGTGCTGTACAAAAGAATATTTATAATTGAGCTTATCGAAGTTCCGTACAAAAAGTTTTTGTCCTTAAACACTCTAATATCAATAATCGGGTACTTATATTCCAATTCCCAAACATAGAAAAATATGAATGAGAATATCGAAATTCCGGTCAACCAACAAATCCAAGGGGTATCAAACCAATTGAACTGTTCCCCTTTATCAAGAACAATTTGCATACAACCCATCGCAATTGCAATTCCTGCAAACCCGATAATATCAAACTTTTTATTATATTTCTCCTTGACCGGCTCATCTTTCGGAATTAAGAATTTAATTAAAGCAATAGATATAAGACAAAGCGGAATATTTACAATAAAAACCCACTGCCAAGACCAGTTATCGGTCAAATAACCGCCAAAGAATGGCCCTGCAAGCGGAGCAAACATAGCTGCAACCCCATAAAGAGCCATTGCAAAACCTTTTTTGTCAGGGAAAATATCCAAAAGCATTGCCTGACAAAGTGGAAGAATACAGCCACCGCCTATTCCCTGAAAAATTCTTGCCATAATCAACATGTGCAAGTCTTTTGCCAATAAACAAAGTCCTGCTCCGATACAAAACACGATTATACAGTATAAAAAGAATTGTTTTTTACCGAAAAGCTTTGCAAGATACCCTGTTGTTGGAAGCATAATCCCGTTTGCAATGATATAACTCGTGATTACAGAATTAGCTTCATACTGAGTAGCTCCGAAATATCCGGCGATATTCGGTTGGCAAACGTTTGTAGCAGAAGAAGCAACAAGTGCCAAAATTGATGGCAATAAAATTGCAAGTGCCTGTATATAAGGGCTAACCTGCTTTTTTGCCACTGCGGTATTTTCTGTTTCTGTTATTTCACTACTTCCCATCTTTTGCTCGCTTTTTATATTCCCGTAATGAACTATTCACCATTCACTACTACAATTCACTATTTTACCTTAACCTTCGGCACAACCGACATACC
Source organism: uncultured Candidatus Melainabacteria bacterium (assembly GCA_934717855.1). Classification (GTDB taxonomy): domain Bacteria; phylum Cyanobacteriota; class Vampirovibrionia; order Gastranaerophilales; family Gastranaerophilaceae; genus Stercorousia. The sequence goes on along the minus strand of CAKUZI010000002.1, from coordinate 195,104 downwards.
GGGAACGATGTTGTAGTCTTTAATATCTTCATCAAAAACGATTTTTACAGGAACACGTTGAACGATTTTTACGTAACTTCCGACTGCGTTTTCAGGAGGGAATAAACTTGATTTTGCACCTGTTGAACGTTGAATACTGTCAATATGTCCTTTAAATCTTTTTCCAGGATAAGTATCAATTTTGATAGAAACCGATTGACCTTTTTTCATGTGAGTAAGTTGAATTTCTTTAAAATTAGCAACAATCCAAATTTGTTCCGGTACAATTTCCATCAAAGGTTGCCCAGTTTGAACATAATTTCCCATTTCTACACTTCTTGCAGAAACCATACCACCTTGTGGAGCATAAATTTTTGTATAAGAAAGGTTTAGTTTTGCCTGTTCAACTTCTGCTTCTAGTCTTTTAATTTCAGCCTCAACTGCTTCTGCTTTTGCTTGATGCCCCTCAAGAGCGGATTTCATCGCTTTTGTCTTTTCAGTTGCTGATTTATGGTTTGCTTGAGCTACTGTGTAGTGTGTCGAACTGTTGTCATAATCTTGCTTTGAAACAATTCCTGATTTGTACATATCAGTGTATCTTTTATGGTCTTTTGTAGCGAAATCAAGCTTTGATTTTGTCGAATTTTCATCTTCAAAAGATTGTTGAACGTTTGAACCACCCTCATCAATTTGTTTTTTAGTAACATTCAACTGAGCCTTAGCTTCCGCAAGTTTTGCTTCTGACTGATGAAGTTTAACCTCATAATCTGCCGGATCAATTTCCACAAGTAATTGACCTTTTTTAACAACATCGTTATCATCAACAAGAAGTTTTACGACAGGGCCTTGAACACGTGGTGCAATAGAAACAAGTCTACCTTCAACAAACGCATCATCTGTTGATTGGAAAAATGTTGAATGAATTGCAAGAGCAATACCTGTTATTACAAGAATTGAAGCAGTAATAATCGGAACTACAACACGTTTTTTCTTGTATTCAGGACGTTTTTTCTTTTTACGTTCCTTTCTTGTTTTCAATCTTTCTTTAGCTTCTTCCTTAAATTCTTCTGAATTTACAGGTGGTAAATCTATTTTCTTAGATTTTGAATTCTTTTTTATCTCATTATTAGGTTCATTGTTATTATTTTCTGACATAGTTACCTCTTATATTTGCATGTGTAATTTTTCTTCCAAGTTCGCTTTAATCCTATTTAAAACGTTAAGACAAGTCGCTAAATCTTCATCATTCACCCCGCTAATGGAATCCTGCCAGTGTTCCAGCACCGTCGGAAGAGTATTTTCATACTCTTTTTTGCCTTTTTCGGTAATGTTAATTTTGAAAACCTTTCTTTTATTAACATCAGGGGTACGGGTTACAAGCTCCTTGGCTTCCAGTATATTTATAATTCTTGTTATGTTTGGTCTGTCTTTTAGCGTAAGAGCTCCGATTTGCCTTTGATATAAACCGTCATGGTCCAATATCGCTGCAAGCACTGTGAACTGTTCCGGGGTAATTTCAAAATTCGCTTTTACAAATTTTTGGGTTGCAATTGCACGTACCATCTTGCCTACACGCACAAGTTTCGTTCCAATTCTACTTTTTAATAAATCTTTCTTGTCCATGATTTTTCTTTGTGTTATTATGATAACACAAGAAAAGGAAATAGCAAGCATGAAAAATTTAAAAATACTTTTTACCCTAATATTATTATTGTGCTCAATTAGCGTGGCACAAGCAAAAACAACTAAAAATAAAACAGATAACAGAATTGAATATATAAATCTTGATTGGTGGCAAAAATATAACGACCCGATTTTGACAGAATATATTTCAACCGCTTTTGAAAACAATCAGGATTTAAAAATTGCAACACTTAACGTAAAACAAGCCGATCAAGTTGTAAAAATGGCTTTTGCAAATCAATTGCCACATGCCGGTTTTCAAGGCGATGTGTTCAGAGATTTTTCATCTTCAACTATTAAATTTGGCGGGATAACAATTCCGGATTATTCTCAAAGCAATTTCTTCTTACCGGCAACATTGAGCTACGAAGCCGATATTTGGGGAGAAAATTATTTAAAAACAAAATCCGTAAAAAAACAACTTGAAATGGTTAAGCAAAACGAAAGAGCTTCATATATATATTTGACGTCTTCTCTTGCAGCGAATTATTTCAATCTTGTCAAACTTGACAAATTGATTAAAAACCAAGAAGAATTGGTAAAAATTCAAACAGAAGTTGTAAAATTACAAGACAAAAAATACAAAAACGGCTTATGCACCGTAATGGATTTGATGAATGAAAAACAACTTTTAACACAACTACAAGAAGAATTAAATACATATATTGATAGCAGAATTGTCATCGGTAGAGAAGTCGGTGTTTTAACAGGTCTGAGAGAAAAGGATTTATCAGAAGTAAAAAGAGGAACTTATGAAAATATCGCCATAATTCCGTTACCATCAGAGATTAATGCAGAAGTAATTCAATACAGACCGGATTACTTGAAAGCAGAAGATTACGTACAAAAAATCGGGATTGACGTAAAAGTTGCACGCCGTGACTTTTTGCCAAAATTTACTTTGTATGGGCAAGCAGGATTTAGTGCATACAACTTAACAAACATCTTTGGAAACCATACATTCAAATCTTTAATCGGTTTTGTTCCGTCAATAGATTTGTTTACAGGTGGTGCCAAAATGGCAACTTTGAGATACAAAAAACTTGAACTTGAAAAAGCTCAACAAATGTACGAAAAAATAATTTTGACATCAATTCAAGAAGTTAATAACTCACTAGGTGGCGCAATTACACGTGATTTGAACTACAAAGAAAGTATTAAACGTTACGACCTTGAAAACGAAAAATTTCAACTTGCAAACGAAAAATTCAATATCGGCGCAAAATCAAATCTAGACTTAATGAAAGACAGAGAACGACTTCTTGTTGCAGAAAAAGATGAAGTTAACGGCAAAATAAATTATCTTATTTCTACAATTAACATTTATAAAGCTGTAGGTGGAAAAGACTTTACAGTAATCAACCAAAACTTATAAGTTTATTAACAAGCAACGCAACATTTTCCGTAACAAGGAAGCTCTATCTTACATTTGCTATAACTTGATTGTTCACTCTTTACGTTTAAAACTCCCTCATGCGCAGAGATTATTTGTTTTGCTAAATACAAGTTTAAACTACTACCGACTTTATTAAATTTTTCAGCTGAAGTCGTATATTTTTCAAACATATTATCAATAACTTCAGGATTTATATACGGACTTTCATATTTTAGAGCAATAACAATAGACCCATTCCCATTTTTTTCTATTTCACAAGTAATCATAGTATCTTGATATGCGTTTGAGACACAAAAATCTATAAGATTTTCAAAAGCTTTTTTAAGTTGCATTTTATCTGCAAATATTGATGCAAATTTATCTTTTGCCATAACTTTTACTTTAATATTTTTATTTTGCAAATTTTTATGCACCTTTGCAAACGCTTCATCCAGAATTTTAAGCATATAAATTTTTTCATAATTCAAATTGATTTCATTGTTTTCATATTTATATGTCGTTAATATTGTAGAAAGCATATCATACATACTATAGCAGGATTCAAGCGTAAGATTAATAATTTCTTTTTGGTTTTCATTAATCAGTCCCATATCTCCGTTCACAAGTAGTTCAAGTGCTCTAATCTGTGCGATTGTTGGGATTCTCAAATCGTGACTTAATGTTGAAATATATGATTCTCTCATGCGTTGTGCATTTTGTTCTTCATCAATATTTCTGCAAAACACAACGAATTTCGAAACATCGCCTGCAGTATTCAAAATAGGAATTTTTCTAATCATAAACCAATTTTGCAGACCATTCTTAAGCTTAATTTGCCGTTTCGTAACAAAAGTTTTTTTTGATTTTAAAATAAAATCATTTTCTTCTTTCATTTGTTCCATAGTATCCCTTTCAAAAACATCCGCAGACAACTGATTTATTTGCCCGCTCTCTTCTGGTGTAATCCTAAAATACTTCAATGTTGCTGTATTACAAGCCCTAATGTTATAATCTAAATCTACTATATAAGCTATTGTCGGCATATTATTTAAAATTGTTGTTAAATTCTTTTCGCTATTTTGCATTTCAATTTTTAAATTTTCTTTAGCCTGTTCTTTTTCATCAAAAAATTCATTTTTACAAATTAATACGCATATAAAAGTGTTCAAAAAACTAAATACAATAGCATAACCAAATATATGCAATGAGTACTTAAAATCTAAAAAACAACACAACGTTATTGTCAAAAATGTTGCAATAAAAATCAAAAATAAAAATATTTTTAGAGTTGAAATTTTTAGCATACTTTCCCCTACTTCTAATTACATTAAAATAATAAATTAAGTTTATAAAAAAAACATTCCCCACATGAGCTATATATTTGTGCTATTTGCAGTCACATTTTTTCTTGCTTACAGGGCTGCCAAAAATCATACGCATTCCTCCAAACGGCTTTTTCATCGTACAATTCATACCGGCAGTCATTTCATTTATATTATATAAAATCCCATTTATTTGTTGCAAAGAACAGTTCATTTGCGGTATGGCATTATTCACTTCTTGAGTAAAGCGATTAATGTTATTTGTTGTCAATTGAACATTTTCCACTGTAGATGTCATTCTTTTTGCAGAAAGAGCTTCATTCATATTGCCGGATACATCATTGATATTATCTGCAATATTATTTGCTGTTTGCGAAACTTTTATGATATTTCCTGTTGTTTCACTAAAATCTTTTGAGGCTTTAACCATATTGGGACTAACGCCAACAGCCATATCATTTAATGTTGAAAACAATTCTCCAATCATTTGCAATGTTACATTTAAATTTTTAGCACTTTCTGCCATATCTGCTTTCATTTGTTCTAATGTTTCTGGATCTTGATTTGCAAAGAAAGATTCTATATCAACAGTTGTTTTACCTGAAATTCTATCTCCGTCTTTCAGATAAAAAATTGACGGTACTTCAGGATAAACAATGTCAATATAGTCAAATTTTCTTCCCCATTTGTTCTTTTCTTTTTTTAAATTTGCAGAAATATTAATCGGAAGTTTGATATTTCTTGGGTGAAGTTCCATTGTAACAATTGTCGATGTATATGTTTTATTAGGTTTTACTTTTACAACCCTACCTATTTTAAAACCATTATAATATATTGGCGCATAACTATGAAACGGTCGTAAATTTGAAAATTCTGCCGTTACATAAGTATTTGTTCTGTAAACAATATATGCCCCGCCGATAGCACAAAGTATTGCAACTGTAATTAGAGATTTGTAAAAACTATTCATAATAAAACTCTCCTCATCACCCAATAAAAAATTCGTTTAACATATTGCACAATCCATCTAAATTATGTATTTGAAATAATTGCATAATGAATAAATATAAATAATTCAAAACAATGATTAGCATTTTCATAATTATGTTTTAGCAAATTAAATTGCTAAAAAAAATACCACCTTAGGCAATCCTTAATGGATAATATTTAATTTTTTATAACGATTTTTTATTATAAAAAGCAGGTTAACTAAATTTAGCTAACCTGCTTTTAACTATATATATTTATTCTTGCGATAGAGTTTATTTCATTGCAGATTTTATTCTGTGGAATGTTTTTTCTTTACCTATAATTGCAAGAATTGCAGTCATATCAGCACCGCAAGTTCTTCCTGTAACCGCTGCTCTGATTGCCCACATTGTAACTTTAGGTTTAACACCTTTTTCTTTGTAATAAGCTCTGAAAGCTTCCAATTTTTCATGCAAGTTTTCTTCTGTCCATTCCCAATCTTTTGCTTGTTCTAAGAATGTTTTCAAGACATCTTGAGAAACCTCTGTATCAAGAGTTTCTTTTGCTTTGTCTTCCATAACAACATCTTCCCCGAAGAAGTATGGAACAGCATCTGTTATATCTGACAACAATGTTAAAGGTTCGTATGTTACTTCAATCATACGAGTATATTGAGCATCTGTTAATTCATTCAAATCGTATTTTGTCAAGAATGGTTTCAATTTTTCCTTTAGTTCAGGAATAGAAAGCATTTTAATATAATGGCTGTTCATCCAATTCAATTTGTCGTATTCAAAAATTGAGTTTGATGAAGAAATTTCGTGAATTCTGAAATCTTGTGCGATTTCATCAACAGTCTTGATTTCTTGACCGTCAGAAGGAGACCAGCCTAATAACGCAACAAAGTTAATCAAAGCGTCTGTCAAATAACCTTTTTCAACGAATTCTGAAACGGCAGTTGCTCCGTGACGTTTTGAAAGCTTACTTCTATCTGGAGCCAAAATCATACCTAAGTGGCCAAATTTTGGAACTTCTGCACCCAACGCTTCAAAAATCAAAATTTGTTTGAACGTATTTGAAATATGGTCTTCTCCTCTGATTACGTGAGAAATTTTCATCAACATATCATCAATTACAACAGCAAAGTTGTAAGTAGGAGTTCCGTTTGATTTCATAATAACGAAATCGCCTAACAAGTTTGTATCAACATGAAGTTCACCTTTAACCATATCATCAAAAGTTAACATAGAAGTTTCATGAAATGCTTTTTGAGCTTTTGCAATATTAAATCTGATTGCAGGTTTTCTACCTTCTGCTCTAAGTTTTTCTTTTTCTTCTTCAGTCAAGTTCAAACATTTTTTTGTATAAACATAAGGTTTTTTATTTTTTGAAGCTTCTTCTTTTTCTTGTTCAAGTTCTTCCGGAGTACAGAAACATTCATACGCAAAACCTTTGTCTAACAATTCTTGAACGTATTTAGGATAAATATCAAATCTTTGAGATTGTGTATAAGGACCATAAGGACCTCCTACATCCGGACCTTCATCCCAGTTCAAGCCTAAAGCTTTTAAGCTATCAAAAATATTGTCAATGTATTCCTGTTTAGTACGTTCAGCGTCAGTATCTTCAATTCTTAAAACAAATTTGCCGTTATTTTTTTTAGCAAACAAATAATTGAACAAAGCTGTTCTTGCAGTACCAATGTGTAAGTTTCCGCTTGGTGACGGAGCTATTCTTACTCTAACTTCTGTCATAAATTTTCCTCGATTCTATTTATAATTTCGTAACTACAAAATTACCACGCGCAAAATTTATTTTCAAGTTACGTAGAACAAAAAATAATTTGACTAATCTTTAATTAACCACTAAAATGTAATTTATGAAGAGAGCGTTATTAATACTTTTATTGCTTTTTATTTTTCAATTGCCGTCAAATTGTGCAAACAAAAAAATGATTCCGGCAACAGGCTCTTCCAGTGCTCCGGGGGCATTGCCAAATATTTTTATTTATTCTATTCCGGATGATATAAAAACAACTTCGCAAGAGGATGATAATTCTGACGCAACAGACGAAACTTATGTAAACGACACCCAAACACCTCCTGAAAATAGTGAAGAAGAAATTCTTTTAAACATGAAGCAAGATGACACAGTTGAAGATGATACTGAAACAGAAAACGATGTAGCTTTGGGGGCAACTGTTTTGAAAGGTTACGCGCAATACGTAGAAGATTCTAATTCTATATACTTAAAAGATAATGACGACAACTTCGTTTTAAATATTAAAACCCCACAAAAAATTTCCGCATCAAGAGGTTTAAATTTAGCGGAAAAAGCATCTTCATCAAAAGCTTTGCAACGTTACGCAGATACTGAATACCATATCGCCCCAAACTCAGTTAAAGCAACTGACAAAATCGGAAACTTTACACTTGGAGCTTTATACGGCAATGAAGTTGATAATATTGCAATGCTTGAAACAGAAACAGGACTTTTTACAAAATATGAAAATGCACATTTTGCAGTAAGTTCTTCTGTGAAAAAATCGTTAAATACAACATATGCACTGGATTACAACACTTTTTCAATATCACCGGAACTTAAATTAAACAGTTACATATCTCTAAAAAATACTTTAAAAGCAGACGTAACAAGAAACAGACGAACTACAGAACTAACATTTTCAGTAAATCCATTTGGAAAAAAGGATAAAGACAAATTGTTACTGGAAGCCGGTGCGAAACAAACATATTACGTAGATAGCGGAGCTATAAAAACACAATTGAATTTTCAGGCAACTTTTAAATTGTAAATTTATAACAACAATGTTGTCTTAAGAATTTATTTTGTTTATAATTTTGTTGTGAGGTTTTATGGCAGAAGAGAATACTAACAGTACAACAAAAGAAGTTCAAGTTCCATCAAGAAAGAAAAATAGAACAGGTTTTTATTATTCCTTTCTTACTCTTGTATTGTTGTTTTGCCTAATTCAAATAGGTTTTGGGGCAATTTTAAATATTTCTAAAACAATTTCTTATAGAGCAAAAATCTCAACTTTAACAAAAATTAGAGATACTGCAGAAAACCAAAACCAAGAACTTAAGCAAGATATAAAATCATTTTCATCTACTCAAAGTTTGGAAGGAATTGCTAGAAACAACCTAAAAATGGCAGGAGAAGATGAGGTTTTAGTGTTAATCAACAACAACCAGCCTCAAAACACTAAAGCAAAAAAACATAAACACAAAAAACAAACTAAGAAGAAATAATGGAGCTTAAATGCAGGAAACTTTAGAATATATTAAACAAGCTTTTAACTTAAAATCTCAAAAATGCTACAAGCAAGCGATTGAAATGCTTTACAAAGCACTTGAAAAAGAAAACGATAATATAGAAATTCTTTTTCAGCTTGGAGAATTATATTTCTTGCTTAAAAATTTTCCTCGCGCAATTCATTATTTGGAAAAAGTATTGCAAAAAGATGAAAATCACATAGAAGCACTTAAAATAATGCAGAAAATATATGTTTTTGCAGACGAAAAAGAGCAGGCTTACAAATCAGCAAAAAAAATATTTGAATTACAAAAAAATTCTGAAAACTTGACAGAATTAATTAAAACTGCAACAAAAACAAACAATTTTAAAGAAATCGAAAACCTCGAAAAATCAGAACAAACAAATGATAAAGTTTTATATGAAATTGCTAATGCATACTATACAAACGGAGATTTTACAATCGCAAAAGAAAAGTTAGAAAAATCTTTAAATATTAACCCTGAAAACGAAGATGTTCTGGTCCTTTTAGGAAAAATTTATTTTGACGAAAGTGATTTTGAAAAATCTAAAGAAATTTTCAATTCATTTTCTAAAACAACCGAAAACCCTGAAATTTTGAACTATCTTGGACTTTTTGCATTAGAAGACATGAAATTTATTGAAGCTATCAAATATTTTTCGAAAGCTTCAAATTTTGACAAAAAGAATTCAAAATACTTGTATAATCTAGGAAATGCATACTTCTATAACGGTTGGATAAAAGAAGCTATTCAAGCGTACGCACAAGCAATCTGTATGTCTCCGGATAACCTTGGCTACAGATATTCTCTTGCTTATCTATATTATGAACAAAAGAATTTTGAAAAAGCTCAAAAAGAAATAGACTATATACTTGAGCGTGATGCAGAATACGGTTTAGCACATGTTTTGAATGCTCTTTTAAAACTTGAACGCAAAGACTTTCTAGGAGCTCAACAGGAGCTTGAAACAAATTTAAAAAACGGTAATGACGATAATTTTACACTTGTTTCGCTTGCAAATGTATACAAAGAACTTTTAATGTTTGAAAAAGCTGAAAAAACAATCAAAAAAGTTATCGAAAAAAATAGTGAAAGCTTAAATTATCAATGCCAGCTTGCAGAGATTTATATTGCAGAAAAAAAATATGATGAAGCTTTAGAGATAGTCAAAAATGTTCTAACTAAAAACGAAAATTATATCGTCGCATATTCAATCGGAGCAAAAACAGCTTACGCTAAAGGAGATTTAGAAGCGACTAAAGATTTTGCTCAAAATGCAATTTCTCTTGATATGAATTTTGCAAGCGGATATTTTTACCTTGCAATGGTAAGATTTGCAGAAAAGGATTTTGATGAAGCTATTGAATGTATGAAACGTGCAATTATGTTCGATATTAACAACGCAAAATATTATGCAAAAATGAGTGAAATATACAAAGCAAAAGAAGATTACAAAACTGCGCTTGATTACATAAAAGAAGCTGAAAGCATTTCTGAAAACAATGAATACAAACTTTTATACAAAGAATTGGCAACGCTTTGCAGAAAATCAAAATAAAATTTGACGTTGGAATTAATACAATTATAATATTACTACAAGAGTAGTTTTTAATATTATAGGAGAATATTTGTGATTAATAAGAATTTGAAAAAAATTATATTTTTATCAGCAATTGCTGTTTTTATGCAATTGCCTGCACTTTCGGCTAAGAAGCAAGATTTATCATTAATAGAAATGCCAAAAACTTATCCGGCAAAATACACATACAATTACGTAAAACAAATAACACCAATGTACAAAGAAGTTGGTAAAGACGAAGTTATCTACGTTGCTCTGGATATGTTAACAGGTACTAATGGAGAATTTTCTCGCAATGCAATTTTGGGAAATAACCTATCCGGACGTCCGGTAAAAATCGAATTTAGAGATTTAGGAACTATTAACCCTGATTACGCAAATTTTGATGCTCTAGGCTGGAAAAAGAACAAGCAATTATTTATATACATAAACCCTCGCCACAAAGATGCACCTCCGGGAGCTTTGTCTGCTTTACTTTCACATGAAGCTCTTCATCAAGACGAATATAATTCTTTGGCAGAAGAAACTTACGCTTGGACAATGGAAGCTTCTGTTTGGTACGAAATTTCAAAACTTTATCCAGAAAGCAATGACGAGCTACATCCGCTTGTTGTAAGGGAAAATCAATTAAAAAAATTATTTGAACGAGGCGGATACTCAAGCAAATATATTAAAAAGACTGTTATGTCTAATGAGGGTTACAAAAATTTACCGTCAACATCCCCTGGATTTGAGGATTTGTAAGCTAAGTAGACTAGAAGCTAAGAGGAATAGAGGCGAAATCTGCTACAAAAACTATCATTATAGTATTTAATTGCTAATTATAATGTCAATAATAACATTTTATCCGTAACAAACATACATCTTCTCCTACTTGCCTACTAAAAAAGGATATTGATTATAAAAAATCCTTGGTGTTAAATATTGGTATGAAGAAGAAAAGTCAAATCATTATATTTATATTGTTGGTTACTACATTAATTGTTCTAAACAGAGTTTTTATAAGTGTAGATAATTCTGAAATAACTGAACCGACTGATATGGTTGACCACGACAAAATTTCATCACAAAAACTTTTTGACAACAGTTGGAAAGTTATTCGTGATAATTATTATGACGCAGAGCTTAATGAGCAAGATTGGAATCATTGGAAACTTCATTACCACGGGCAAATTAAAACGGATGAAGATGCAAAAGTTGCAATTGACACTATGCTAGCAAGTCTGAATGATCCTTACTCAAGGTATATGTCAAGGTCTGAGTATCTGGAACAAAATAATTCTATCAATTCAAAAATTACCGGAATTGGTGTAAATATTGCATCAGTGGCAGGTAAAGTTCATATTGTAAATGTAATGGAGGGAACTCCGGCTCAATTTGCCAATCTTTTACCAAAAGATATAATCATTGCAATTGACGGGAAAGAAGTAAACGGACTTTCGCTTTCTGAAGTTGCAAACCTTGTCAAAGGACCGGAAAATAGCTTTGTAAATATAACCATTATGCGTAATAACGACAAATTGACCAAAAGAGTTATGCGCAAAGAAATAAAAATTAAAACAGTAAAAAGTTCTGTTCTTGATAAAAATATCGGTTATATTCAAATTACAAGTTTTATCGGTTCAACAACTCCTAATGAATTTTTGGAAGCTTTGGAAAAAACTAAAAACACGCAAGGTTTAATTCTTGATTTGCGAGGAAACACCGGAGGACTATTGCCAAATGCAGTATTTATTGCAAACTTGTTCATTCCAAAAGGGAATATTGTAAGCATTGTAGGAAGAAACGGATATAAATATGATATTAATGCTCAAGATACCGAATTTGGGGTCAAAAAACCTACAATAGTACTTGTTGACGGCAATTCAGCCAGTGCCAGTGAAATATTATCTGGCGCACTGAAAGATTACAACAAGGCTAAACTTTTGGGGACAAAAACCTATGGAAAAGGTATGGTGCAAAAAATCATTCCAATGCCTAATGAAACAGGATTAAACCTAACTGTTGCAAAATACTTAACTCCGAACGGAACAGATATTAATAAAAAAGGGATTACTCCTGACATCAAAGTAAACATTAGTATTCAAGATGTAAAGAACAACAACGACGCACAACTTCAATCTGCAAAAAATGTATTATCACAAATGATGTTAAGCAAAAAGTAATTAAATTTGTCCAAAAAGTTGTCTCGATTATATATTTCAAGCAATTAACGCTTAAATATATTCACATCTTTTAAATCTTTGCGATTTACGACAAGTCCACACTTTGAACAAGCAAGGGTTTCTTCAGTGCTATCAATTGGCAGAAAAACGTGCTCACAATTTTCTGAATTAAATTCAGGGGTTTCTTCATCTTGAGCAAACGGATCAAAATCAAGTTTTTTGCTATATTTTTTACCCTTTATATATTTTGTAATAAGTTCAAACAAGTACATAATCTACAATTCAAAACTGTCAGGCAACATTTCTTTAAGCGTTTTTACAACAATTCCGTCATCTGTTTCCAAAATAATATTCAAGCCATCTGCCGAAACGAATTCGCTCATAACCTGTCTGCAAGCTCCACATGGCACACAATACTTCATCTTTGGAGAATAAATTGCAACTGCTTTGATTTTTTTTTCGCCATCTACAATTGCAGATCCGATTGCATTGCGTTCTGCACAAATTGTCATTCCATAACTAGAATTTTCAAAATTACATCCTGTGTATACATTCCCGCTTTCTGCTAAGACACAAGCTCCCACAGGGAATTTTGAATAAGGAACATAAGCATTTTCTGAGGCTTTTTTAGCCAATTCTATCATTTCTTCGTATCTCATACCTGAATTCTATGCTATTTTTTAATATTTGTTATCCTACAATTATATGAAATATCTCAACTTTATTACTGTTGTAACATTAATAACTTTCTTAACTGCTTTTATGATATAATCTAGTTATGAAAATGTTTGTAAGAATTTTATCTATATTATTTTTATTGACATCTGTTGCGCAAGCCGTAACATTTGATGTGCTAGTTTTACCGTCTGATTTATTTAACACAAAAGAAAATTATTACGGTTTCGACGAAGTTTCAGAAATTGTTGCAAACGATTTAATCAAAGATTTTAATTCCTCAAATGGGAAAATAAAATCACCTGATCTATATGATGTTCGAATTAAATTGAACAAAAGCTCTGATTTAAAACAATCAACAAATACACTTTTGAAAAGATATAAAGACTCAAACAAACTGGATTATCCATCTATAAAAAAAGTTGGAAATTATTTCAATTGCAAGTCAGTATTAATTGTTTCAAGTTCAGTAGTTACGAACAAAAATTCAATCAAGCGTAGCCTATGGGAAATTTTAAATATCTCCTCTGTATTTGACATATATTACCCTTACAGACTAGAGACATCAATTGTTTTGCTTGATACTGTTAATGATCTAGTTATGTGGAGTAACAATTATTCTACAAAAATTGGAACAAATGACAATTCTTTTTCTGCAAAAACATACGCACAAGCAAATGAAGAACTTGAAAAAATAAAACTTTATTCCAAAACAGTTGTAGCTCCATCTGCTTCTCAAAATATAATGTTAAGATTTTATCCAAAAGCAATTCGCCCAATTGATGCAAAAATTGATGACAACAATGGCGGAGCATTGAGATTTGAAAGGACAATTCCAGAAAAGCCAAAATCTAAAGATAACTCAGAACCATTTTATGGAGATATGATTTTTGGAATATAAAAACTAAAGTTTGATTGTCTAATCAAACTTTAGTTTTTGTTTTCATGTTTTTATTCTAACATTAATGTATTTCTGCAACTTTGTTTTCGTCATCAACAATGGCGATTGTTGGTTTATAATCTTTTAATTCTTCAGGATTATACAAACCGTAAGCAATAATAATAACTTTATCTCCAGGTTGTGCTTTTCTTGCGGCAGCCCCATTCAAACAAATCATGCCGGAATCCGCTTTCCCTTTGATAACATAAGTGTGAAATCTTTCTCCATTGTTAATATTTAAAATATCAACTTTTTGCCATTCTTTAATATTAGAAGCTTTCAATAAAGTTTCATCTATAGTAATTGAGCCAACATAATTCAAATTTGCATCTGTCACTGTAGCTCTATGTATTTTTGAACTTATAAATTCTTGTAGCATATTTATACCTCGCCCAAATATTTTAACTCAAACAACAAAAAAAATCAAAAAATACAGCCGATATAGTTTCGGCTGTATACATGTTTATTTAATGTGCCTTCTTATTTATATGTTTTGTTTATAAATTTTATTTGTGTAATTTTCAATATTTGGGGTATCGATTTCAAATACATGAACTCTCGCAGGTCCCAATTCAACACTTAAATAGCCGTCGTGAGCCTGTAATATACTTTGTTTTCCATAAGATGGAAGTAAGTTGTTAAGTTCTTGAGTCGATTTTAAAGTAGGAACTTTTACGTTACAAGCTACAGACCTGTCGACATTTTTATTTGCAATTACAAGAAGAGTTTTCCCGTTCAAATGTCTTGCATAAGCAATAATTTGATCGTTTTTGTCTTTTTCCTTGTCTAATTGAATAAATGTTCCCTTTGTAATTACGTCTTTGTATTTGTCACGCATATCAAATGCGCTCTTCATAAATTTACCGATTTCAGGTTGATTTCCACCGGGTTTTCTTGAAAGATTAAAAATATCTAGTCTGCCTCTATGAACAGTCATTTCATTGTTATCTGTTTGTGTTACAGGATTATTTTGATTTTCATATTTATAAGAATAATAATCACCGGATTGATAACCGTCTACAATATAAGGATTAAGCATAGGAAGTGTTGCTTGTAATCCCATAGTCAAGTTGCAATAATCTGCACCGCCATGATACATTGGCGAAATATCATCGTGAGTCGCAAATGAACCGATTAGGGATTTCCCTTTTGGCAAGCTGTATGACATATCAAGCTGTTCTTTTATATAATTCATAAATGTAGTTGCATCAGGCCATTCATGGAAAATGTGATATTGACCGTAAATCATATCAAAGCCGGCTCTCAAAGAATCTTGAGGTCTATCATAAGGCATATTTGCTTGAGGAGAAGCATCTTCATAAGTATATGTTTCTGCAAGCCAGCCGAATTCCGGATCTCTCATATGAGAATAAGGAATTAAAACATCCCAAAATTCAACAGGTTTAGCTCTTGCAACGTCTGCTCTGATGCCGTCAACCCCTAAATCTATACACATATCTACAAATTGTTTGTGTAATTCCAATAATTTTGGATTAAGAGTTCTTTTTCCTTCATCTTTCCAGGGCTGAAACATTCTAATATCGTTCCATCCTTGAGGAGTTTTAGCAAGCCCGTCACTTTCCATTGCCATCCATTCAGGGTGTTCTTCAAACATGTCATATGAAGCACAACTTGGCAAATCTATCATTACTTTTATATTTCTTTTGTGACATTCATCAATAAATGCTTTAAATTGCTCTTTATCGCTTCTTGGATCATTTGGATCAACAAGATTAGGATCAATAGCCAATAAATCTTTTGGAGAATACAAAGAGCCAGCAGTACCCATTGCTTTCATTTTTCCGGTCGGATTTATCGGAAGCACGTGAAAAGTATTAAATCCTTCTGCTTTAACTTCATCTAATCTATCTATTGCATTCAAAAAAGTTCCATGAGTTTCATTTCCATCAATGTATTCGTTCCCGTTTTCGTCTTTTGCATTAAATGTTCTAGGAATAATCATTAGGATTTTCGCTTCATTATTTTTGAATAATGATCTCAAATTATTATGATAATTTATAGGAGCTGTATTTTCAGTTTTTTGAACTTTTTGAACAGCAGGAGCATTAATCATTGCCATATTATTAAGATATGAGTTCAACAATCCGGAATTTGTTGTTTTAGGTTGTTCCGGCGCAGTTGCAGGTGCCGAAGAATTAGTAAAATTTGTTCGGCTGATTTGTTTTGATTTAATTGTTAATAAATTAGTTGAACTTATCATTGTTTATCTACCTTTTTGTTTGGCATTTTCCCAAAGAAAAATTGTGCAAGAACTGTTACACCAAGCAATGCACCACCAAATGTTCCAAATATTTTAAGCCATTTCTTAGTATTAAAGGCTTGTTGACCGGCTTTAAAGAATAATTCATCCGGTGCAATACCCGTTAACAAGAATTTCAATTCTGATCCTGTTTCGTTTGTTGGTCTAATTTTATGTCTAGGTTTTGCAAAATAGTTTTCTCCACCAATAATATTCAAAACTTTTTCTCGATACCCCTCAAAATCTTGTCTGATAATATTATTACCAAGCACTTCACTTGTAATATTATCCATTTTGTCTTCAAACATAAGTTGCATAGCTCTTTGATAGAAGAATTTGTCGTTTGGAATATCTGTAACAGAATTTAGACCATTTTTACCTAGATATTTGTTTTGAACTTTTCCACCTTGAACTACAATGTCACTCATATCATCTGCCGGATGTGGATTTCTAAGCATATAGAATTTAGTCGCATTATCAGAAGAATGTCCTTGTAGTGTTATAATTTTACAAAGTTCAATTAATTCTTCTCTAACTTCTCTAGGATACATTTTTAAAACGTCGATATTGTTAACATTTTTAGCAATTCTTCTATAAAAATCTAATGTATTAATTAATCTGTAGAAAGAACTTTTTACACTCAATAATCTTTCAGAAGCAAAAGATTTTTGGATATTTTTCAATGTGCCAGTTTTGTCATGTTCATTTGTTCCGACAATAGCTTTAGAAGTTCTTGAGAAATTTTTATCCCTTAATAATCTGCCAAAATCATCAAAAAGACTATCGACTTTTTCATCATAAGTTATAATATCACTAGGTTTTACTTCCATATCAAGGTCACCTACTTTGGAAACCAAATCAGTCATAACCTTTTTGTACAAATTATCGTCAGATACAATTTGTTCAATCTTTCCTCGAAGAAGTTCTCCAGTAAGATTTCTGTCAAAACGAACTTTTTCGATTTCTTTGTAATTTATACCAAGAGTTGTTAACAAATCTTTTGAAATATTGTTCCAGTAATTTGCAATAACTGTCTCTGGAGCAGAGCCAACTTTTGTTACTGCATATTGATTAAGAGCATTTGTTTTAGCATTAAAACTATCAAAAGCTGTCGCAATAGAGCGCAATTGTTCTTGAATATTAGAATTAAACGTTGCCGATGTAGAACGTGCAAAGACACTCTTAATAGGATGTTTCTCTGTTTTATTGTTTCTAATCAATTTCTTGATATATTCAAAATCAACTTGTTCTGCTTCAGATTTACCTTGATTGTAAATTGCGACATTTTGTTGAATTGTTTGTAATATCTTGTCACTAATTTGTTTAAGAGCTCTGTCATCTGCATTTGCGTTAACAAAATTATTTTCTTCAAATATTTTCCACATTAAATCGTTATTTGGAACAATTGCATTTATTGCATCAGGAGCAATATGTTTTGCTTTAAGCTGTGCAACAAGATTTTCGCTTATTGATTTTGCGGTATCTTGAGTAATTGAAAATGTTTTTGTTGTCATTAACTCTCTTAAATCTTGTTTAAAACTTTCTGCAGTAACAGAATCCATTCCATCAAAAGAATTTGCAATTTGCTCTATTAATTCATTATTAACCGGCTTATCTTTAAATGTTGAGATTATATTTTCAATATTATTTTTTGCATTATTTGTTTGATATTTTGTTGCATATTCATCCAAATTTGTTAAAATCTTGTCAGCATTTTCATTTTGTTTTTTGTTTAGCCATTTAGCAAGATAAGGTTCTGTTTGGTTGCAAATCAACGCACTCATTACAGGAGTTGCAAAACCGGCTGTTAACATCCACAAAGTGTTGTTTTGGATTGCAATTTTTTTCATTTTTTCTTGAATTGCATCTCGTCTGTTTGGAATATTTTTTGGAACTCTTAATCTATCACCCATTTTGTCAATTTCTTTGTCTGAATACAAGTCCCAAGGAATAAATTGAGGATCTTGATAGAATGGTTTTTTTCTTCCAAAACTATCTTCATATTGTTTTTGAACGTTTACACCATGAATTAAATAAGCCGGTAATTGAATTGCTATTTTAGGCCAAAGCGCCATTGATGCTAAAAATGAAGCTAAACCTACAAATTCCATCCCTTTTGTAACAGGAGTTTGTTTTTTCGTAAATAAATATCCGGCAATTGCAAGCCCGCCAAGTTTTAAACCAACATCATTCAGTCTACCGAGTTCGTGGTCATTTGCTTTTCCCCTCATCGCATGTTTGAAAGCCTTTGCGTCGTACAATGCGTCCTTAACCATAATTGCAGGGGCGTTAAAAATATTTCCGTTTAACAATCTGCCTTTGCTTGGTAAAGGTTTAATAAATGTACGGTTATTAAGCTCTTGTTCAATGTCAAAATTAGGTTTTGGCTTTTGAGCTTGTTGAACTTTAGGTTGCGGAGTTTGCAACCTGTTAGCACCTGTATTTATGTAATTTTGAATTAAATTTGTTGTCATATTAATTTACCACATACTTTTCGTTTTTGTTAATTACATCAGAGGCACTAACTTTTGATGGTTTGTGTGAGCTTGATAAAGTATTTGCAACTCCTAAAACTGTTGAAAGAACTGATATTCCAAGTAAAGCTTTTCCGGCATGTTTTTCAATTCCATGCCCCTCGCCTACGTATAGAGATTTTGCACTTTTTACTAAATTTCGACCAAAAGACTCTATAGTTTTTAAGAACTCTTTACCTTTCCAGAATTTGAAAGTCATAACCTTAAAGAAATCTTCCCACGGCTTTTGGAATGCTAGAGCAACACCTGTTCCAGCCCAAAGGTAAGAAGACATTGTTTTAGCAAGATTTTCTTTAATAACAATTTCTTTTATTCTTGGTTTAACTTCTTGGTCAGAATCGTTTAAGTTTTCGCCCATTCCGAGTTTTTTGGCAATTTTATCATATCTGTAATTACGTTTTTCACCTTTGGCTTCATCGCCATATAATAAATCCCAACGAGGAAATTCTACACTCTCAAAAACTTTATGATGCTCAATACTAATAATATCTGTGTCGTTTACATCTTCCGGTAATTCGTAAATTACTTTTGCATAAGGTCTTTCGGTATTTATTCCGGTAAACATTTGAACAGGTTTACTAATAAACGATTTTGAAATATTTTTAGTTAAGCCGTAAAATAAAACTCCTAATGCCATTTTTTGGCCTAAGGCAGAAGCTTTTGTATTTGCAAAATTTGAAAAATGTTTGTTTGCTAAATTGAATACTCCCATTAACATGGCACTACCAATCAAATATGGTACAGTTCCCATTGTTAAAAACTCATAAAAATTGGCGTTCTTACTCCCTTTTAAACCTTTAGCAGGATAAACCGTAAAAGCATTGGAAATTTTATCTATTCCGATATATGTGCGAGTGGCAAGATTGTCTTTCAAAAGAGTATCATGATTGTACGCAAGAGCTTTGGACTTTTCGTCTTTGCCATTGGCAGAAAAGTTTATTTTATTTTCTACATTATTAATTGGTAAAATCATTTTTACTCCACACACAAATCAATGCCGTACATACAACGACCGTAAATAATATTTTTTGTTATTTCATTAATCCCAATTTTACATTTTTTTACATTAATTATCACTTGCCCAATTAGCTGAAAATACTAAAGAATATTGCAGTTGCAATACCCGCAAGAATACAGTAATATCCGAATATTGCAAGTGAAAATTTTGATATAAATTTCATAAAATATTTAATACATAAGTAGCCTGTTATACCTGAAACAACAGTTCCAACTAAAATAGCCGTCCAGTTATAGCCAATTGCTTCAGCAACATCTATTTTTACCAGCGGATAAACCATAGAAGCCCCAAGAATAATAGGAATACTTAACAAAAATGAATACCTTGCAGCCGTAACCCTATCAAGCCCCATAAACAAACCTGTTGCAATTGTCCAGCCTGAACGAGAAAATCCTGGAAGAGCGGCCAAACCTTGAGCTAAACCGATTAAAATAGAGGTTTTTAAATCAACATTATCTGTTTTAGCTTCAATTTTTTTAGATTTGTATTCACTGTATAAAAGAGTAAACCCTGTTATAAACAACAAACCACCGACAATCGCAGGTTTGTAAACTAATTTTTCTGCAATTTCGTTAATAGGTAAAGCTAAAATAACAGTAATAACAGTACCTGCCATAATAAATAAACCGAGTTTTGCTTCTTTATCGGACCAATCTTTTGTTTTTAAGGCATGCCACATAGCTTTTAAAATTTTTACAATATCTTTACGGAAGAAAATCAAAACAGCAATTAAAGTTCCAAGGTGAACCATAATATCAAAGAAAACTTCTTCACTAGAACTTTGCACAATGGGAATATTTTTCATAACCTTGTAAAAATTTGATGTAAAAACCAAATGAGCGGAACTTGATATAGGTAAAAATTCGCTCAATCCCTGTACTATTCCCATTAATATTGCTTGTATTAAATTCATTTTTCCCTTTTCTCCGATTTAACTTACTAAATTTATGTATTTATGTTGTTGGGTTAGAAAGTCCAACCTACTACTCTCATTTTCATTGTAACTGTCAATCAAAACAACTTTTTCTGCTTTGGACTTATCGTCCTATTGCCTTATCGACTTATTGACTTCAAAAAAATAGCTGTCTAACTTCTTAGTTGCCTAACTGCTGAATTTACTCTTCCTCAAAATAACTACAGCAAGAAGTTTGAGTTTCCCAAACAGTTACTTTGCTTAGTTGAACAACTCTTTCTTTTAATTTGTTATAAATAAACATTGAAATCATTTCGCTTGACGGACTTTCACCTTTAAATTCAGGTAAAGCGTTCAAATCTTTATGATCCAACATATCAAGAACTGTTTTTAATTCTTTTTTCAAAACTTTATAATCCATCAAAATGTTGCTTTTGTCTAAAGTGTCACCCTTTACAAAAACTTCAACCATCCAGTTATGACCGTGTTGATTTTCGCATTCGCCTTCATAATTTAACAAATGATGTGCTGCGGCAAAAAACGCTTGTGTTTTAATTTCAAACATTCTATTTCCCCTCTTTTAATATGTAATCACAAAATTCTCTAACTGCACCACGTCCGCCATTTTTGGAAGAAACAAAGTTTGCAATTTCTTTTACTTCATCAACCGCATCAGCAGGACAACCTTTAAGTGCAACTTTTTCTAAAATGCAAATATCTGGAATATCGTCTCCCATATAAGCAACTTCTTCGAAAGTAATTCCATATTTTTGCATTATTTTTTCTAAATCTGCAATCTTGTTTTTAGAACCCTGAAAAAGTTCTTTTATTTTTAAATTTTCTGCACGATGTTCTACAGTGCCATTTTTTCTGCCAGTAATAATTGCAGTAATAATTCCGGCTTTGTTAAGACTAACTATCCCATGCCCGTCTTTCGCATTAAAAGTTTTATATTCAACACCGTTTTCGTCGTAAGTAATACTACCGTCAGTCATTACTCCGTCAACATCAAAAGCAACAAGTTTAATCTTCATCTTACGCAACTCCAGCCCTTAATAAATCGTGAATATGAATAACTCCAATTGGTTTATTTTTGTCATCAACAACCGCAAGAGCAGTAATTGAGAATTTTTCCATCAAGTTCAAAGCGCTTGCACCGTAATCTTTTTTAGAAATATGTTTTGGATTTACAGACATAACATCTTTTGCAAGAAGCGGTCTGATATTTTGGTATTTAATTAAAGTTCTTCTAATATCTCCATCAGTTAAAACGCCGGTCAAAACACCTAAATCATTTACAATCATAGCCATTCCGAGTTTCTTTTCAGAAATCAATTCAATTACATCTGCAAAGCTATCGTTTTCTTTTGCAATAGGAAGTTTTTCCGGCTCTGTTAACATTAAATCTGCAACTTTGTATGTAAAACCTTTTCCTAAAGCTCCTGATGGATGGAAAATTAAAAAGTCTTCCTTAGTAAACCCACGTTTTTCAAGCAAACATACCGCCAGAGCATCTCCCATTGCAAGAGTTGCAGTTGTACTTGCAGTTGGAGCTTTATTTAATGGACAAGCTTCTTTTTCTACAGAAATATCAAGGGTTACATCTGAAGAATGCGACAAAGTCGAATTCATATTTCCGGTCATCCCAATCATTGTTACGCCAAATCTTTTAATTAATGGCAAAAGATTTAATAATTCTTGTGTTTCTCCACTGTTCGAAATCGCAATTACAACATCGTTTCGTGTAATAATTCCGGAATCTCCGTGAGTACTTTCTGCAGGATGTAAAAAATATGAAGGAGTACCTGTGGAAGTAAGAGTTGCAGCAATTTTTCTGCCTATTAATCCTGATTTTCCCATACCTGTAATAATTACACGTCCTTTACAGTTATATAAAATATCAATAGCTTTATCAAATTCTTCTCCAATATTGTCTTTTAATCTAAGAATTGATTGAGCTTCAATATCTAAAACATTTTTTGCTAAGTCATTAATCGAGTTTCTATCCATCATTACTGTTTCCATTTCCATTCTCCCCTGAGAAAATTATATAATAAATATCCTATAAATGTATTAAATTACTTAAAAATATTTAATTTTTGTTAAATTTGCTCGTGTTTTTTAGTATGAAAACCAAGATTAATTATAAAGTAAAAACAAATAATGGAATAGAAGATTTTAAATCTTTCGTAAAAACGCATAATTGTGAATTTATTACTGTTGACCTATCTGATTTGAATGTGTTTGAAGCAATGAAATTTGCAGTATTAGCGTCTGTTTATCATTTTCAAGAATATCCGAGCGGGATGTTAAGTTTTAAAAACAAATCCACAGATATAAATAATTTAATTTCTGATTTTTCACTAAATAATATGGAATTTGTTTAAAAATAGCAAAAAAATTTTTTCAGGCGTTTTTATTGACACATGAGCATGCCAAGTATAGGGATATTAAATAATCAGATTGTGGCAAAATCGGTTTCTTGCAGTCAGAAACCTGAAGAAAGAACTGTGCCTGTTCAACCAGCAAAAGACAAACAACAGAATTCTCACAAAAGTATGTTGATAGGAGCTGTTGCTGTCGCAAGCATTGCAATTGCCGGAATTTTGATTGCAAGAGGCAGAAATCATAAAAATACAATAACCTCTATAGACTCGCAAAATTTGAAACCGGATTATAATCCTGAAAATTATAAGCAATTCACGATTGTAAAAGAAAATATAGAAAAAGAAAAACAACTCAGAAAGAAAATCGTGGCGTATTTTAAGGCTTTTAGGGATGGTAAAGAAAAACCAAATGAAAATTTTGAAAACGTGGTTCCTTTATATAATGAAAGCGATTGGGAAGAATTCAAAAAATATTTAGATTTTAGAATGAAAAATGTTAGACGATATTCTGATGCCAATATTCCGGCTGATTTAAGAGAGATGAATACCGAAGATGTTGATGCTGTATTATATTTTATGAAAAATTATAACCAAATTAATACACCTCTCAGAAATGGTGAAAGTTTGTCAAATAATGATAATGTTGCTCGGCTAATTCATTTAATCAATGATGCAAAACCATTAGAAGAAGATGTTTATGTGTTTAGAGGAGTGCGAACACATCAATTGTACGATGATTTTAAACAATTCGATTTTAACGAATTAGATGAACTTGAAATCGGTGATACAATAATAGATAAAGGTTTTGTTTCTACTGCAAGAAACTATGATACTGAGTTAGCATCTGTAGATCCATTGCTTTTGGATAAGCCACACAAAAGTAGTGGATATATAATGAGAATAAAACTTCCAAAACATACAAAAGGTTTTGATTGTCGTCGATTAACACAAATTGATTCTAATAAAGGCGCTAATTCAACATTTATACTTCCTCCGGATTCTGAATTTAAAATTACCGCTTGGGATGCGCCAAGACGAATTTTAGATTGCGAATATGTTTTGCCGGAATAAAATAATATTTTGCATATAAAAATCCTGTGTGATATAATTTCTGCATAAAAAGAAGGAGATTTATATGTTAGAACATTTTTTAGAACTTGTTCAGGCGCATGGTGTAATTGTTTCGGCAACAATTCTACTTATTGCATATGTTTTTATTGCGCTTGAAAAAATTCCAAAAGTTACAATTGCTCTTTTAGGAGCAGGTATTACTATCCTGTTAGGCCTTGTTAGTCAAACTAAAGTAGTTGACGGAGTAATCAACCCACACTATTTTATTAATTTTGTTGATTTTAACGTAATATTTTTGCTTGTATCAATGATGATTATTGTAAGTATTGCGACTCGAAGCGGAATGTTTAATTGGATTGCAAATGAACTTTTAAGATTTACAAAAGGACACCCTAAACTTGTTTTATTAACACTAGGTGTTTTTACTGCTGTAACTTCTGCATTTTTAGACAACGTAACAACAGTTATTCTAATCATGCCGGTTACTTTCTTTATTGCAAAACAATTAGATATTAATCCGTTACCGTTTTTGATTACAGAAATATTTTCTTCAAATATCGGCGGAACAGCAACATTAATTGGCGATCCTCCAAATATTATTATTGGAAGCGCAGCAGGCTTATCTTTTATGGATTTTTTAAACGAACTTACTGTTGTAATTGTCGTAATATTGGCAGTTATAGTATCTTTAATGATATTTATATTTAGAAAATCTTTAAAAACAACTCCTGAAAAAATGCAGGCTGTTGCGAATCTCGACAATAGCAAAACAATTACAGATTTCCCTCTAATGATAAGAAGCGGAATTGTTTTATTATTAGTGATTTTAGGTTTTATTCTACACGATGTAACTCATATCGAAACCTGTGTTACAGCTATGTTAGGCGCAAGTTTCTTGTTGCTATTTGAAAAGCCTAAAGATATATTGTGCGATGTAGAATGGAATACTATTTTCTTCTTTATCGGATTATTTATTATAATCGGTGGTTTGGAAGCTACCGGCGGTATTGCTTTAATGGCAAAATGGATTTTAGCAGTAACAAAAGGATCTCAAGAAGCAACTGCAATGATTATTCTTTGGGCTTCCGGTTTTATTTCCGGAGTAATTGATAATATTCCGTACACTGCAACTATGACGCCAATGTTATTAGAAATTCAAAAAACCATGGGTGGTGAATACACATATCCTTTATGGTGGTGTTTATCATTGGGTGCTTGTTTAGGTGGAAACATGACAATTATCGGAGCAGCCGCAAACGTAATTGTATCTGAAACTTCTGCTCATAACGGGTATCCTATTCCGTTTATGAAATTCTTAAAATATGGTATTCTAACAATGATTATTTCATTGGCAATAAGTTCTGTATACGTTTATTTAAGATTTTTGCACTAAATATGTTTAAAAATTAAACACAAAAAGCCTCTCTTTATTGGGAGGCTTTTTTAATTAATTTATTTTATCAAATCTTTTATAACTTCTCCTGCTATAATCAACCCGACAACCGGCGGTACAAATGAAGTACTGCCAGGGACTTGGCGCTTAATCGTATTTTTTCTTGTGTCAGGAGTAGAAACACAATTTTTTTCATAACTTATTGACATATTTTCTTTGGGTTTAATTGGTATTTCTTTTGAATAAACAACTTTCACCCCTTTAATTCTTCGTTTGCGAAGTTCTGTTCGAATTACTTTAGCTAGCGGACAAACCGATGTTTTGGAAATGTCTGCAACTTCAAATTTTGTCGGATCTAGTTTGTTTCCAGCACCCATGGCACAAATAATAGGAGTATTTGCCAATTTTGTTTTTTCTATTAATGAAAGTTTCCCAACAACCGTATCAATTGCATCAATTACATAATCATATTGAGAAAAATCAAACTGATTTTCTGTTGTCGGAGTGTAAAAAGTTTGATATGTATTAACTATGCAATTCGGATTAATATCCAAAATTCGTTCTTTTGCAATATCAACTTTATACTTCCCGACAGTTTTATGTGTTGCATAGAGTTGTCTGTTTAAATTTGTTATACAAACTTTATCATCATCTATTATATCGATTGTTCCCAGCCCGCTTCTGACCAAAGCTTCTACTGCATATGCTCCAACTCCGCCAATTCCAAATACTGCAACTCTGGATTTAGAAAGTTTTTCTATCCCCTCATTCCCGATTAATAATTCTGTTCTTGAAAATTGATTTAACATATGACCTCTTATTTTCTTATAATTATAACGCAAAATTTTTATGATATTATTAGATGATAGAAAACAAGGAGGGAATATGAAAAAATTTATTGTACTTTTGGGATTAATTTTATTGTCAGTTAATTGTTGTTTTGCGAATTCATTAGAGTATAAATTAGAACTGGGAAAATTAAAAAATGCAAAATCTGCAAAAACAAAAGTTATAGATATACAAATAAATTCAGTTACTCAAAAAGTAGAAGCTACTGCTAATGACACAACTATTTCACCAGAGAAAAAACAGGAATTGATTGAGCAATATACAGCTGAAATAAATTCTCTAAACGATCAAAAAACAATGGCAAATTATACATACAAAAAAGCAAAGAAAAATTTAAAGAAAAGACACTAAACTCGGAAATTATACAACTGAATGACCTTAAAACGAAAAATTTTAAGGTCGTTTTTTATGTATATTATTTACAAAATTTTTTTGTTTTCAAGTATGGCAAAATTTTTCGTGCTACAATTTCCCTATGGAAGAATTTACTCACTATACAGTTATGAAAAACGAAGCTGTTGATGCTTTAGAATGTCAAGACGGTAAAATTTATGTTGATTGTACTCTTGGTGGTGGCGGTCATAGCGGGTTGATTTTAAGCAGAATTCAGCCGAATGGACGTTTAATAGCTTTTGATGTCGATGAAGATGCAATTAAAGCTTCATCTGAAAGATTAAAAGATTACAAAAACTTAACAATTGTAAAAAATTCATATACAAATATTAAAGAAGTTTTACATTCTCTTGGAATTGAAAAAATAACAGGAGGTGTACTTTTTGACCTTGGTGCATCTTATCATCAATTTCATAAAGGAGAAAGAGGATTTTCTTTTTCAAAAGAAGCTCCTCTTGATATGAGATTTAATCAAGATGCAAAATTTTCGGCATATGACGTTGTAAACACTTATTCTGAAGATGATTTAGTTAGGATTTTTTCGGAATATGGAGAAGAAAGATTTTCAAAAAGAATTGCAAAAAAAATAGTTGAACAAAGAAAGTCCAAAAAGCTTGAAACAACAACGGAATTAGCTGATTTGATAGTAAATTGTACTCCGCACATAAAATCGTCAATTCACCCTGCTACTCGAGTTTTTCAGGCAATTCGAATTGAAGTAAATCAAGAGTTAACAAATGTAAAAAATACTCTAAATGATGTGTTGGATTTATTAGATTTTGGTGCTATAATAAGTGTAATAAGTTTTCACTCTCTTGAAGATAGATTGGTGAAACACTTATTCAAATATCACTCGCAGAAATGCCACTGTGATAAGTCACAAATGATTTGTCATTGCCCGCCTCCGATACTGGAGCTGGTAAACAAGAAACCGATAATGGCGAGTGAACAGGAGATACGGGAAAATCCACCATCAAGAAGTGCCAAACTAAGGATAGCTAGATGCATAAGGCACTGACCGATAATGATTAGAGAAGGTAGTATTGGGGTATAGAAGTTGAATACAGCTAGAGTAAGAACAGAAGAAATTGAACAGGTTAGTTATTCACAAAGAGGATATGTAAGTAATCCGGTAAGGGAAG
The DNA here is from genome assembly GCA_934717855.1 of uncultured Candidatus Melainabacteria bacterium. Classification (GTDB taxonomy): domain Bacteria; phylum Cyanobacteriota; class Vampirovibrionia; order Gastranaerophilales; family Gastranaerophilaceae; genus Stercorousia. The sequence goes on along the minus strand of CAKUZI010000002.1, from coordinate 167,161 downwards.
AAAATCAGGTTATCGAGGGGTATTTTCAGAAGGAGATATCACAAAAAGCCATGGCAATTAGAAAAGTAAACAAAACTTTATGTGGATTATTGGGCGTAACAGTGTTGGTTGCATTTGTTAGTTATTATTTTGCAATGACAAATGAATTAACTCTAAATAAATTAAGTCGTCAAATTACAACTCTTAACGATGAAAACGCAGAATTGCAAAATCACTTAGACAGATTAAGATCTTTTAATAATGTTGATAGCAAAATGATGCAATACAATATGTTGCAAAAAGCTGTAAAAGTTATTGAAGTTCAAGCTGTACAATCAACAACTCCGGTTGTTACAAAACCAGAAAAAACAGCATCTTTCAACTGGGCAATCGGTTATTAATTATGAATGACATCTTTTCAATTGTTTTAGAAAATTTGTTTGTTTTGCCTATTATTTTTATGTGGCTTTTGGTTGCCTTAATTTGCTATTTGTATATTAAACCCAAAAAAGAAATAATTAATAAATATGGAAAACCATTAAAATATTTTAGATTTTTAAAATGTGTTGATGGTATTCCTGTTAGTGGAACTCGTATTGCTCTGTACTTTTATCCAAATTTTGTAGTTGTTGAAGATGTTGATAAAGAATATATTTTGGACAGATCTTTTCGAAATTTTAGATTTGTTAATAGGTTCCCATATTTGATATTTGAAGTTCTTCTTGATGGTAAAATAAGGCGTGAAGTTAGTATCTCAACCAGACACAAAAAATATTTGAAGAAGTTTTTTGGACAGATATAACGCAATTATTTATTAGGCAATCGAGGATTAGTACATGATTGATGTTTTTCTATATTGGCTTATTTTTCTAGGTTTTGTAGTTATGGCTACTATTGCCCTTCTTTTAACAAAACCGAATGGAAAGATAATAAAGCAATACGGAAAACCAATAGCCTATTTTTCTACTCAAAAATGCTGGAATACTGTTCCGGTTCGTGGAACTTCTGTCAGAATGTATATCTATCCGGATTTTATAATAGTTTCTGACAATGGAAAAGATTATTTTTTAGATAAATCATTTAAAGATTTTAAATTCTATGGAACATTTTTGATAAAAATTTTTGAAGTAAAGGTTAGCAAAATAAAGACTATTCAAATTAATGTATCATTAAAACAAGATAAGATGTTACGAGAATTTTTTGGTGTTGAAAATTAAGATATTTAACTTAAGTATGAAATTTCCCATACTAAAGTATGAACTTTTGTAAAATTAATTAAAGTTTTTTCTGTATTTTGCCGTAAGTAAATATGAAGGCATGTATGTAAGGAAAATTTCATGAAAAAAGAAGAGAATAATAACGGTGTTTCACTATTTTCGCAATCTGATTATTTGGTAGGTCAAGATCCGATTGAAGAAATTTTTGCACTTAACTTAGGTGATTTTATTGCTGAAAACCTTATTTCAGAAGATTTAGCAAGAAAAATCGGCAGTAATGTAAAAGACAAAAAAGCCGGACTTATAAACCAGTTAAAAGAACTAATTTCAATATATTCTTTACAAAATACTCTTTGTGTATTGAGCTTTGACAAATCCGAAGAACAGGCGATTTATACGTCAATAGCTCAATCAATAAGACAGATGTTGGAGCTTAAAGCATGCCATATTTATCTTGATAAAAATAACGAATTGGAGCTTGTTGGAACAACTTCCGAAACAGTTCAAAGATATGCAAAAGACGAAACAACTCCAATCGGAAAAGGTTTTATAACAGGAGAAACAATAACAGACGGAGTTACTGTTGTTCCTATGCACTGTAATATTAAATCTACAGGTGTTATTGTCTTAGAAAATGACACTCCTATTAATAATGAATATGTAGAACTTGTTGAAAGTATTGCTGTGTTATTTGCAACATCTATGACATTACAATCTCAAATTGATGACGCAAACAGGATTATTGAAGACGAACATTCTGCCGTTTCTGATTTGCAACATATAAGAGCAGAATTGACAGCTTTAATTGGTGATTTATGTGATTATCAACAAAGTTTTGTGGAACATTTGGCTTATGCCGTTGATACAAAAGGGCAATACAAAGTTTCACACTCTAAAAATACTGCCAAACTTGCTCGTAAACTTTGTAAACAACTCGGCTTGAACGAAAAAACAACTGATTTGATATATTATGCAGGTTTGTTGCAAAATATCGGAAAAATTGCGGTACCTGAAAAATTGTTTGCATCAAATGGAAAACTTTCCGCTGAAGAATTGAAATCAATTCAAGAACACGCTGATTTTGGCGTCCACTTATTGATGAATATTAACTTCTTGTCAGAAGTTGTTCCATATATTACTTACCAAAAAGAAAGATATGATGGAAGTGGAGAGCCAGAGGGCTTAAAAGGACAATCAATTCCGTTTGGTTCAAGAATTATTGCAATTGCTGATGCGTATTGTGCAATGACATCTGACAGACCATACAGAAAAGCTATGCCTGTAGAAAAAGCACTTGAAATTATGAAATCAGAATCCGGCAAAAAATGGGATCCGATTGTTATTCAAGCATTAGAAGAATGCGTACAATAACAACCTAGGATTTAATGTTATTTCTCTAACATCTGTCATCGCGGACTCTGTTCCGCGATTTGTCTTGAACATAAATGGCTAATGTCCTCTCTCCAAGGGAGAGAGCTAGAGAGAGGGGTTGGTTAAATAAAAAGCCCAACTAATTTCCCCTCTCCCGAATTCGTAATGCTCACCATTGTTCGCAAACGACTTCGACCTCTTCCCCCGGAGAGGTGAAATGTCCCTAAAGTCCTCTCTCCAAGGGAGAGAGCTAGAGAGAGGGGTTGAATCTAATAAAGCAGATTTAGATGCAAAGTCGGTATCGGAAGCGGCTAAGCAGCTAGGAAGCGAAGCAGCTAAGCGTGATTTAGAGGCGAAGACGCAAAGAAGCATAGCCTTTTACGGTTAAGGAAGTTTGGTTTATTTAGGAAGATTGTTGATATTTTAAGTTTAGTAAAACGAAACATTTTACTCTCTCCCCTTGAGGGAGAGAAGAAATTTCTTAGCAAATTTTGTGAGCTTAGAAATTTCAGAGAGGGGTATAAAAAATATAAAACTTTAGATCGCGCAACGGAGTGCGCGATGACATGTCTTTTAATCTATCCAACATTTGTCATCGCGGACTTTGTTCCGCGATCTACTTTATATTAAATAAACTCTCACCCAAATGCATGATTTTTTAAAAACTAATTCTTAAGAATTAGTTAAAATTAATTAATATTTTGTGTAAACCTATTGACATATTTAAAAAAGTAATTTAAAATAGGAGTACAAAAAGATTTCGAAGAATAGTTTTTATGCACGTCTATTTTAGATGGATTATAGAATAACAAGAGAGATAAAAGCGTAAAACGATTTGAGAAATCAGAGAGTTTTACAAAAAAGAAAGGTGAAAAGATTATGACAAAAAGATTCGGTTTTACACTTGCAGAAGTGTTGATCACATTGGGTATCATTGGTGTTGTAGCAGCTATGACAATGCCTACATTGATGAACCAAACTAACGGTGCACAATACAAAGCAGCTTACAAAAAAGCTTTGTCTGCTTTGTCTCAAGCAGTTACTTTGAACGTTGCTCTTGATGAATGGAATTTTGCTGACGCTGCAAGTGGCTCTATTGATGGCTCTTACGGTATTGGTAGTATGTTAAAATCAAGAATGAACGTAGTTAGAAGTGCATGTGCTTCAGGTTGTACAGATGCAATTGCTAACGTAAAAGACGCTAAAGGTAATGCTTATGCAGTAAGCGGTGATCCTGCTGGCGTTGGAACTTCAACAACTACTACTGGAATTGCAGATAACGTTACTTTGTTCTTTAATGACGGTATGATGTTTACATTCCCTGCAGGAGACGGCTCAAAAGCATGTACTAAAGCAGAAGGCGCTACTGAAAAAGTTTGTCGTGGATACATCGACGTAAACGGTACAAAAGCTCCTAACAAATTTGTAAAATGTGACAATGCTAGTGCATCAGCTACAGATTGTCAAATTAAGAGCCCTACAGACGTATATCCTGTAATCTTCTATGATCAAACAGTATTACCTGGTTCTGTAGCAGCTAGAGCTGTACTATACAACAAATAAAACCGAGATTTGTATAAATAAAAACAAAGACCTTGCAAATATGCAGGGTCTTTGTTTTTTGTCCTCTCTCCCAGGGAGAGAGTTAGAGAGAGGGGGAATTATTTTTTTTCTTATACTCTACCTGTCCAATGGTATGTTTTACAAAAATTCTAAATAATGTCCTAGAGGAACTGTGCTCGGTGAAAAGTTTTTACTTAATATTTTTTATACTTATTTTAATTATTTGTACAGGTTTTTCGGACAAAAAAGTTGATATTAAAATTGCTTATCAACCAAATGTTGAAAGGCTTGAAGCTATCTTTAAAGCTTATATCCCTTTAAAAGACGGTGTGATTTATACAAAAGTTCCTCGAGGGCTTATTGTTAGCGTTGATGAAAGAGTTTTTTTTAGTGCGTGTGATACTCGAATTAAAGAAAGTTCGTTATATATCTTAGATGTGATGATTATTCTTTTGCAAAAACTTCAAAATTATTGTGTTATTGAAAGTCATACCGACGAAGCCGGCTGTAATGATTGTTGCGAAAACTGGGAGTTGTCTACAATAAGAGCGCAAAATATTGCTGAATATATCAGTGTTCATGGAAAAATTTCAACAGATAAATTAAGCTCAAATGGTTTTGGTAGACTAATGCCGTTTAAAGACAATGTTTCTTCCCGTCAAAACGGGTTTGACAACAGAATTGATTTTGTCATAATCGAATATGAAGCTAAGCGATAATGCTTTGGCGAAGTCTTGAAGTTCTGTTTTCGCTGAGAATATTTTTCAATTTCATGATACCTTGAGCATGAAGTTGGCAAACGCGGGATTCTGACATGTTTATAGTTTCGCCGATTTCTTTCAAGGTCATGTTTTCTTGATAATACAAAACCATTATAATTCGTTCGCGTTCAGGCAATCTTTTCAATGCTTTTTCAAGTTGCTGTTTAACATTTTGCTCTTCTGCGTTTTCTTGTGGGGTAAGTTTGTTTTCATCTTGAATTGTGTCGATTATTTCGACACTGTCTTCTGTGTTTCCGCGTTTGTCGTAAATTGATGTAATGGTAGCATCTTCCGATAATAATTGGTTAACTTTTTCTACATCCATATCAAGAAGATTAGCAACTTCTGTAGTTGTAGGCATTCTGCCAAGTTCTTGTTTTAATTTTTCTTGAGCGGCTTTAATATCTTTTATTTTTTTTCTTACGCTTCTTGGCAAAAAGTCTTGGGCTCTAATTCTGTCTAAAATTGCTCCGCGAATTCTGATAAGTGCGTAAGTTTCAAAACGAGTATTCTTTTGGGGTGAGTATCTTTCGATAGCATTTATAAGTCCTTCAACGCCATAACTGGCGATGTCTTCAATAGAAATTGTTGCAGGAAGAGTTACTTTAACACGTCCGACAACATATCTGATTAAATAAATATATTGAACAATAAGAGTGTCACGAGCTGTTTTGTTGGATTTGTCTTTAAGGTATTCTCCCCAAAGCGCAACAAGTTCGTCTTCAGACAATCTTTTAATGTTATTATACGATGTAAAATCAAAATTCTGGCTCATTAAACTTCCCAAATATTGTTCTTTACATATCTATTCTATCTAATATACATTTTGTTACATCATTTAAAAAGAGGAAATGTTTAAGTTTTGTTAAAGCATGTGAACTAATCATCATGGCATGTGATAATTTCAATAAATAACTTAATATTTTGTACTTTTTTGACGAGTTTGTTTTATAATCTCTTATATATGTAGGGATATACAGATTTGAAAAGGGAAAGAGGTTTATATGGCATTAAGATATGATGCAGGTGAAGTTATAACCGCAATGGTTACGCCGTTTAATGCAAAAAGAGAAATCGATTATAATAAAGCGGAAGAGCTTGCAAAACATTTGATAACTCATGGTAGTGATGCTGTATTAGTTGCAGGAACTACAGGTGAGGGACCAACTCTTTCTCATGAAGAAGAATTTGAATTGCTTAGTACTGTAAAAAGAGCGACTGCAAACAAAGCTAAAGTAATTATGAATGCAGGATCTAACTCTACGGAAACAGCTGTACGTTCAGCAAAATGGGCTCAAAAAGAAGATGTCGACGCAATCCTTTCTGTTGTTCCTTATTATAACAAACCGTCTCAAAAAGGCATGATTGAACATTTTTCTGCAATAGCTGAAAGTGTTGATTTGCCGATTATTTTGTATAATATTCCTGGAAGAACCGGCGTAAATATGCTACCGGAAACGGTTGCAACTCTTGCAGAAAAATATCAAAATATAGTTGCTATTAAGCAAAGTTGTGGAGACATGGACAAAATTACCGAAATGAAATTGTGTTGTCCTGATGATTTTTCAATTTATTCAGGAGATGACAGTTTGACACTTCCGATGATGTCATTAGGGGCAAGAGGGGTGATTTCAGTGGCTTCTCATATTTTTGGGAAAGAAATTAAATCAATGATTAGAAATTATAAATCAGGTGAACTTTTAGCAGCATTGAACATGCACAAAAAGTTGTATCCTGTATTTAGAAAATTATTTATGGCACCAAATCCTGTTCCGGTAAAAGCAGGACTAGCGCATAAGGGTATTATTGAAGATTATGTAAGACGTCCGTTGGTTGAGCTTACTCAAATCGAGAAAAAAGACTTATTTATGGTTCTTGATGAAATTAGAATTAGCCAAGAAGAACTATAAATAAAATTTTATATTTGTAATAAATATAGAAATAAAATTATATAGAATATAAGAAAAGGATAGAAAAAATGAAAAACAAAATTTTGATGTTTTGGTTTATCGTAGCGATTGTGATTGTGTCATCAATCTTAATCCTTGTTAAACCGACAAAATTAGGCCTTGACTTGGTTGGTGGTTCAAGACTGGTTCTTGAAGCTGAAACAACCGAATCAATTGCCAAAATCACTCCTGAAGTTATGAACAGACTTCAATTCGCGATTGAACAACGTGTAAACAAACTTGGTGTTGCAGAAACTGTTGTTCAACAAGTAGGCGAAAAAAGATTATTAATTGAAATCCCGAACGTAACTGATTTGAAAGAAGCAAAAGCTTTTATCGGTGAAACTGCTCAATTGGAATTTAAAAAAGAAGGTAAAGCTCCCGATGGTTCTCCTATTTGGATTTCTACTGGTTTAACAGGTAGAGATTTGGCAAAATCAATTCTAAGTACGGATGCTTCCGGTCAATGGGTTGTATCTTTGGAATTTAATGCAGAGGGCGCTAAAAAGTTTGCTGACTTAACAAAATCTTTGGTTGGTCAACAAATGGCTATTTTCTTTGATGGAGAACTTCAATCTGCACCTCGTGTAAACGAAGCAATTTATGGTGGTAAAGCCCAAATTTCAGGCGGTGACAGTGGTTTTGCTTATGAAGAAGCAGAAAGAATGGTTAACTTGTTGAATGCGGGTGCATTGCCTGTTCCGGCTAAAATCGTTGAAGAAAATACGGTTGGGCCTACTTTGGGTGCTGATAGTGTTGCGAAATCGCAAAAAGCAGGTATTATCGGTCTTTCTGCGGTTATGCTATTTATGTTAGTATTCTATAGAGTCCCAGGTTTAATTGCCGATATAGCTTTGATTATTTATAGTTTAATTTTATTTGCTTTGTTCAAAACAATTCCTGTAACATTAACTCTTGCCGGCATTGCAGGGTTTATCTTGTCAATTGGTATGGCGGTTGATGCGAACATTCTTATTTTTGAAAGAACTAAGGAAGAATTGAGAGAGGGTAGAAACTTGTTTACTGCTATCAATTCAGGTTTTGACAGAGCTTTTACAAGTATTTTCGATTCAAATATGACAACAATTATTACTTGTACAATTCTTTATTTGCTTGGTACAAGTGTTGTTAAAGGTTTCGCTCTAACTCTTGCGATTGGTGTTGTGGTATCAATGTTTAGTGCAATTACTGTTACTAAAAACTTTATGCACTTAATCTTTGGTACTGGAGAACTAAAACATCCGGCATTGTTCGGTTTGAGAAGTGATGAAATCGGACAAAGTTATGAAGCGTCTGAAACTAAACGAGAAAAAGCTCGTTTTGGTATTTTGGACTAATGAATTGAAAAATTAGGAAAGGTAAAAACAATGATAAATACAGGTAAAAAACACTTGGTTCATGTTGTAAAATATAGATGGTGGTGGATGCTTCTAACGACAATCCTTTTAGTTCCAGGGATTATCGCAATGATTTATTCATCAGTGACTTACGCAAACCATGCTCCGCTAAAAGTTGGTATTGACTATACAGGTGGTACAATTTTGCAATATGGACTAGAACAAAAACTTAATAATAGCGATGTTACAAAAACAAGAGAAGGGTTAGAAAAAGTCGGGATTGAAAACCCTTACATTCAGATTTTGAATGTAAATAATTCTCAACAAGAAAATACAAAATCAAATATTAACTCAATAATTTCTATCAGAACGAAATTTATCGACAAAGATTCAAACACAACTGAGGTTATTACAGATCAGTTGAAAAGCGAATACCAAAATCCTGAATTGATTTCTGTTAGTTCCGTTGGACCTACAATGGGTAAAGAGTTGTTCAAAAACTCTTTGATTGCCGTAACTTTGGCGTTCTTAGGAATTGTTGCTTACTTGTCATTCAGATTTAGATTTGACTATGCGTTGGCGGCTATTTTGGGTGTATTCCACGACGTAATTTTCGTAGTTGGTGTGTTCTCAATCCTCGGACTTGTTTACAACGTTCAAATCGACGGTTTGTTTATCACAGCGATTTTGACCGTAATCGGCTTTTCTGTTCACGATACAATCGTTGTGTTCGACAGAATTCGTGAAAATTTGAGATACTATTCAAAGAAAATGTCGTTTGGTGAAATTGTTGACGCTTCTGTAAATCAAACATTGACAAGAAGTATCAATACTTCATTAACTACATTAATAACATTGTTGGCACTATACTTCTGGGGTGGTGTTACAACAAAAGACTTTGTTCTTTGTATGATTTTAGGTATTGCAATCGGAACATACTCAAGTATTTTCTTCTGCAGTATGTTGGTTGATTTTTGGAATGATAAACAACAAAAACAAGTTAAAACTCTTGCATAGAATTTGAGTAAAATAATAGTAGAAAGACCTCTTTTTAAGAGGTCTTTTTGTGTTTGATTTTTAAACTAACCCTTCTTTCAAGGCTTTTACCGCAGCTTGAGTTCTATCATCGACGACCAGTTTTTGGATAATATTACAAACATGGGCTTTGGCGGTATGTTCTGAAATAGTTAATTCTTGTGCGATTTCATTGTTAGAAAGTCCGTCAACAACCAATTTTAAAACTTCATATTCTCGTTGTGTAAGGTTTGCGTGTTGTTCTTTAAACATTGCACGAGACATTTGACGGGGGGGAACTACTCCACAATTTTTATCTCTTAATATTGGTACAACTTGAGGATCTAACCACATTGCGCCGTCACAAATTGTTTTTATTATCATTTTTAAAACCTCTGTACTAACATCTTTTAAAACATACGCGCATGCTCCGGCTTGCAATGCATTCAAAACATCTTGTTCATCTAAATGTGAAGTCAAAATGATTACTTTGGCTTTGTTATTGAGTTCTAAAATTCGTTTTGTAGCTTCAATTCCGGAAATATCAGGAAGACCTATATCCATTAATATTACGTCCGGATGTACAATTTTAAATTTCTCAATTGCTTCTTTCCCGCATTGAGCTTCAGATGCGACTATTAGTCCGTCTTGTTCGTCAAACAATGATTTTAATCCAACACGAATTAATTTTTGATCCTCTACAAGTAATATATTTATTGTCATACTATTTTCTCCTATATTACTTATAAAGGCTTTTTTAACTTAATTAATCCCTTTATTATTGAGAAAAAATGTTAATATTATTACCTGTTAATTCGTAAATATAATTTGCATTCAATTATAAAAAGTCTTTTAATCAAATCTTAATATTTACTTGTAGCAAATTAAATTATTTTGGATTATTATGTAAATGATAAATATACATAAGGTAAAAACAATGAAATATTCAAATTATTCAACAGTTATAATAGGAAGCGGAATTGCAGGACTTTATGCTTCTTTAAAAATAGAACAACAAGTAGAACTCCCTGACGGAATTTTACTTATTACAAAATCTAAGCTTGGAGAAAGCAACTCCAGATATGCACAAGGCGGAATGGTTGCGGTTATGAAAGAGAATAAAGCTGACACTACAGCATCTCATATTTCTGACACAATTAAAGCCGGAGCCGGATTAAGTGATTTTAATGCAGTAAAATATATTTCAGAACATTCTGACGCAGTAGTAAAAGACTTGTTAAAGTTTGGGGTTGAATTCGATAGAGATGAAAACAATAATTTATGTTTTACTAAAGAAGCGGCTCATAGCGTAAGAAGAATTTTACATTCTGGCGGAGATGCAACTGGCAAGATGATTGAACAAGCTCTTTGCAAAAAAGTTGCAGAAAATGAAAATATAGAAATTTATGAAGATACTTCTGCAGTAGAACTTTTGGTAAGTAACAATGAATGTAAAGGTGTTTTAGTATACAATGACGAAACACAAGAATATGAAACTATTTATTCCCCTGCAATTATTCTTGCAACAGGCGGGATAGGTCAGCTCTATAAATATACAACAAATCCGTCAGGCGCAACCGGCGATGGATTAGCACTTGCATACAATGCAGGAGCAGTTATGCAAGATATGGAATTTGTACAATTTCATCCGACAGCATTAGCAATCGATTGCGGTGAAAACAGATTTTTAATTTCAGAGGCTGTAAGAGGTGAGGGCGCAAAACTTTGTGACGCAGATGGAAATGAATACATGCAAAATTATGACGAGCGCAAAGAACTTGCTCCTCGAGATATTGTTACTCGTGCAAATTTTAACGAAATGCAAAAAAATAAAATTGACAATGTATATTTGAATGCAACTTGTATAGATAGCAAAAAACTTGCAAAACGTTTTCCAAATATTTCAAAAAAATGTTTAGAAAACGGTATAGATATTGCTAAAGATTTTATTCCTGTAGCTCCGGCATGTCATTACTATATGGGTGGCGTAAAAACAAATTTGCGAGGAGAAACATCTATTAACGGATTATACGCAATTGGAGAAGTTTCTTCAACTGGATTGCACGGCGGTAACAGATTAGCAAGTAATTCTCTTTTAGAATGCGTTGTTTGTGCATATTCTGTTGCAGATTATTTAAAAACATTAAAACTAAAATCTCCAAAACAAATTGATAAAACAATTAAAGATATTTTAGATCATTATACAAAAGAGGACAGCATTACAGAAGAACTCGATATTCCATCCATGAAAAAGAAATTGCAAAATATCATGTGGGATTATGTCGGGATTTTCAGGGATGAACAATCTTTGACTACTGCAATTAAGAAGTTAGATGATTTAAAATCAGAGTTTCCGCGAACAAGCAAATGTATTAGTAAAGAAGAATATGAATTCCGTGATATGCTAATTGTTGCAAGTTTAATTGCAAGGTCTGCTTTAACTAGAAAAGAGTCTCGCGGAGCGCATTATAGAAAAGATTTCCCTCAAACTAACGAGGAATGTGTTCACAGTATTATAACAAAAGAGGATAAGGTGCCTGATTATGTTAAGTAAATTTTATGTAGAAGATCACGTCAAATCAGCCTTAATGGAAGATATTGGTTATGGCGATATTACAACTGAAAATTTAGCTGGAGAAGAAGATTTTTTGAAAGCAGAATTGAACACCAGAAGTGAGGGAGTTCTATGCGGATGTGATGTTTTTAAAGCAGTTTACAAAATTCTTTCAGATGACGTTAAAATAAAATTTTATTTTAAAGATGGTGATGTGATAAAAAAAGGCGATAAAATTGCTGATTTAGAAGGCCCTGCAAAAGATTTGCTTATGGGAGAAAGAGTTTCTTTGAACTATATTCAAAGGATGTCCGGAATTGCAACAGAAACAAGAAAATACCAAGACGCAATTGCTCCATATACTGCCAAAATTGTTGATACCAGAAAAACAACTCCAAATTTTAGAGCATTTGAAAAATATTCTGTAAAAGTTGGCGGTGGTGCGTTACATAGATTTAATTTGTCTGATTGTGCGATGATTAAGGATAACCATATCAGACTTGCCGGCTCTTTAACAAATGCAGTTAACAAGCTTAGACAAAGTATTTCGCACGCTCACAAAATTGAAGTAGAATGCGATACAATAGAACAAGTAAAAGAAGCAGTTGAAGTTAAAGCGGATATTATTATGCTTGATAATATGCCTGTAAATGTAATGAAACAAGCTGTTGAATTAATCAATCACAAAGCTATTGTTGAAGCAAGCGGAAACGTTAATCTTTCTACTGTAAACGCAATTGCATCAACAGGTGTAGATATTATTTCATCAAGTGCAATTGTTGCAAAAGCTCCAACATTAGATCTTGCTTTAGACATGTAATTTGCCAAAAGTTCTTGACAAATGGCTTTTCTGTGTAAAAATAATAATTGTTATTACTTTTGTGGAGAAACTATGAATTACTCAAGACAACGTGAAATTATTCTAAATACACTTAAAGAAAATGTAGTTCATCCGACTGCAGAATATTTGTATGGAATATTACACGAAAAAAATCCCAACATAAGTATGGCAACACTTTACAGAAACTTAAATCTTTTGGCAGAAAATGGCATTATAAAAAAAATTGATGGTCTGGAAGCTCCATCTCATTTTGACCATAATACACATGAGCATTTTCATTTTATTTGTGATAAGTGTAAGAAAGTTTTTGATGTTTCTGTTGACATTGCGCCGGATGTTGTCGAGAGAACTCAAAAGGAAACAGGTTTTGAAGTAAAAGGATATGATATTGCTCTGCACGGTCTTTGTGATGCGTGCAAGCAACTAAGTAGCTAGATAATTAGGTGACTAAGCAATAGTAAAGTTCGCAAAAATTTTCTAAATTGAACAAATATCAACTTAATGGAAACGAACTTATTCATCTATTCACTAAAAAAAGAAAGGACAGAAAAATGGAAAAATATGTTTGTACAGTATGTGGTTACGTTTATGATCCGGAAGAAAATGACGGAGTAAAATTTGAAGACTTGCCGGATGATTATGTTTGCCCGCTTTGCGGAGTTGGTAAAGACTTGTTTGATAAACAATAATAAAATAAAATTGAGCGCATTGGCTCAATGATATGGACTTGTAAAAGGAGACAAATTAATGAAATTTCAAGAAATTAAAAATAATATTTTTTATTGCGGTTTGAATGACTGTGACAGAAGAATTTTTGATGAACTTATTCCGCTTGAACACGGCACAAGTTATAATTCGTATCTTGTTAAAGGTTCTGAGAAAACTGCAATTATCGATACAATGTATCCACCTAAAACAAAAGAATATTTAAAGAGACTTTCTGATAATCAAATTGGGAAAGTCGATTATATTATTGCAAATCACGGGGAACAAGATCATTCAGGATCTATTCCGGCTCTTTTAGAGAAATATCCAAATGCAATTGTTTTGACAAACCCTAAAGTTGCAGAAAACATTAAAAATATGCTTTTTGTTCCGGAAGAAAAAATTAGAGTAATTGCTGATGGCGAAGAAGTTTCTCTTGGAGATAAAACATTAAAATTTATTTTTGCCCCTGGGGTGCATTGGCCTGATACAATGTTCACTTATGTAAAAGAGGATAATGTAATCTTTACTTGTGACTTTTTAGGAGCACATTTCACATTTTCAGATGTTTTTGCTCCGGAAAGTGTTGAGTTAGAAAAAAGCGCAAAAAGATATTATGCAGAAATCATGATGCCATTTAGAATAATGAGCAAAAAATATACAAAAATGATTAAGGATATGAATGTTGATATGATTTTACCAAGTCACGGTCCTGTTTACAAAAATCCGGATTTTATTTTGGATTTGTATACTGATTGGACTTCTGATGCTCCAAAAAATCTAGTTGCATTGCCTTACGTTTCAATGTATGAAAGCACAAAAGAAATGATTGATTACTTGAGTGAAAAATTAGAAGCAAAAGGAATTAAAACATTCAAATTTGATATGGTAGAAGACGATTTGGGTGATTTGGCAATGACATTGGTGGACGCCGGAACAATTGTAATGGGTACATCAATGGTTCTTGCAGGACCGCATCCCGTTTCTGTAAATGTTGCTTATATTGCTTCTGTTCTTAGACCAAAAGCAAAATTTGCTTCACTTGTAGGTTCTTACGGATGGGGTGGAAAATTATTTGATTTGATAGCTCAAATACTAGCACCTTTAAAACTCGATTTGATTGAACCACTACAAATAAAAGGAAAACTTAAAGAAGATGATTATAAAAAATTGGATGAAATGGCAGAAAGCATTTTTGAAAAACATAAATCAATCGGATTAATATAGAAACAAAAGAGCGAATTTAAAAAATTCGCTCTTAACATTTGTAATATTTAAACAAAATTAAGCAATTATTTTTGTTTAGATGTTTTATTAAAAACATAGAAAAATTGGAGGAAAAAATTAAATGATTAAAGCAATTAACTTTTTAGGCAATCCGGAAGTACCTGGAGCAATTTCAAACGTGTCAGCTCCAAAAGCAGATGTAAAAGCAGAAGCACCTGTTACAAATCCATCAGCACCGGCTCAAGATACATTTGTTCCATCAGCTCCAAAAGCTGAAGAAGCACCACAAGCTGACCCAAATGATAAATTTGTAAAAGCAGAAGATAAAAAACCTGAAGAAGCTAAATAAAGGAAACCAAAATTTGATAATAAAAAAGACCGTCATAAGGCGGTCTTTTTTGTTTGTTACCAATCATAATTAATTTTCCAACCGTCAAGCTGAACTAATCTTCCGCATTGCCTGTTCTCAGTGTTACCTTTACTGCATACTTCTAAAAGCCTTTCCCGAGAAGCACCCCAACCATAAAATTTAAAAGAATTACTGTTAGTACTCATTGTCATAACAAATACATCTTTCCCTAGTGTATTAGGAGGTTTGTACCCATTAATATCTGTTATTACATATAAATCTGTAAATTGAAACTTCCCTGTGCAATGTTTTTCCCCAGGAAGATCAATGCAGTAACCGTCTTGTCCAAAACCGGCAATTGCTCTGTTGGGTAACGCAATAACATATAGATTTTTAGTAAAAAATCCGTTAGTTGCAATTGTTTTATCAAGGTTATAAATAGAGCCGTAACCAATATTTTTAAAACTTGTATAACCAAAATTTTTTGTTGGTTTTATATAAGGAAGAAAATATGTTTCAACAAAATCAATAACACGTTCTTTTTCAGGTATTGAAATTGTTCGCATAGAGCTTAATCCCCAATTAGAAACATCGCCATAATCTGTTTTTGCCATTTCAAAAGCCTGCGCAAGTATAGAATATGTCGCTTTTAATTGAATTGCAGCTTGTTGTTTTTTGTAATTTTGGATGAGTGTGGGGATAGTTAAACTAACAACAACTCCAATAATGCCGAAAGTGATAAGTATTTCTGCTAACGTAAATCCTTTGCTTTTAGCGAGATGTATCATGTCTCTATCATGATTTATATTCCCTAAAAAGTAAAGTCTTTCGGGGGGGGGGCAATAGTTGGCTTATTATTAAACATTTTAGCTCCTTTACTACTTCTTATATTTTTATTATTTCTTATTTTTAGTTAGTTGTCAACTATATAATTTATGTTTAAAAATTTTTCAGCAATAAAAAAGACGAGCTTTTCGGCTCGTCTTTTTGTTATAAGAAATATCGTCTTATGCTTTTTTAGCTAATGTTTTTGCAAAAGACTCAGAACTTCTTGATTTGATTTCATCTTCAATTTTTCCGATGAATTCATCTACACTCATTGTTCCAACTTGACCAATTCCGCGAGCACGAACGGCAACTGAGTTTGCTTCGATTTCTTTATCCCCGATTACACAAACGTAAGGGATTTTCTTATCTTGTAAGCTTTCTCTGATTTTGTAGTTCATACTTTCAGATCTGTCATCAAGAGTTACTCTGATGCCTGCATTACGCATTTGCTTGTAAACTTTTTCAGCAAAGTCGATATGTTTTTCGTTGCTGATTGGAACAATTGCAACTTGTGTTGGAGCAAGCCATGTAGGGAATGCTCCTGCATAGTGTTCAATTAAGATTCCATGGAAACGTTCCATTGAACCGAATATTACACGGTGAAGCATTACAGGAGTTTTCATTTGACCGTCTTTGTCTTGATATTTGATATCAAATCTTTCAGGCAAGTTGAAGTCAAGTTGAATTGTTGCACACTGCCAAGTTCTGCCGATTGCGTCTTTTACCTTGAAGTCGATTTTTGGACCGTAGAATGCACCGTCACCTTCGTTAATGTCGTATTTCATTCCACGTTTGTCCATTGCTTCTTTCAAGCCGGCTTCAGCTCTGTTCCAACTTTCGATTTCGCCAACGTAGCTTTCCGGTCTTGTTGAAAGTTCAACTTCAAAAGACATATTAAAGATTTTCATCGTATCAGCTACAAAGTCAATAATTTCGTTGATTTCGTCAACTAATTGTTCCGGAGTACAGAATACGTGAGCATCGTCTTGTGTGAAACCTTGAACACGAGTCAAACCTGACAATGCACCTGATTTTTCTTTTCTGTAAACTGTACCCAATTCAGCCATTCTCAATGGTAATGAACGGTAAGAGTGTCTGTTTGCTTGATAAATCAAAATGTGGAACGGACAGTTCATAGGTTTCAAAATAAATTGATCTTCATTTTCTTGGTCGCTATCTTTTTGGATAAAGAACATGTTTTCACGATAGTGGTCGTAGTGACCTGAAATTTCCCACAATTTTGATTTTGCGATGTGAGGAGTGTTAACGATTACGTAACCACGTTTTCTGTGTTCTGTTCTCCAATAGTTTTCGATTTCTTCTCTGACTACAGCTAAGTTAGGGTGCCATAAAACAAGTCCACCGCCCAATTCATCTCTTGTTGAGAATAAGTCAAGTTTTGCACCAAGTTTTCTGTGGTCACGTTTTTCAGCTTCTTCAATGAAGTGCAAGTAATCAGCTAAGTCTTCTTTTGACCAAAATGCTGTTGCATAAATTCTTTGAAGCATTTTGTTTTTCGCATTTCCTCTCCAGTATGCACCTGCAACTTTAAGAAGCTTAAATGCGTTTGCTTTGATATATGACGTGTTTGGAAGGTGTGGACCTGCGCAAAGATCGTTAAACAGTACGTTTCCGTCTTTGTCTTTCGTTAAGTACAATGTCGGATTATCGTTTCTGTGTTCTTCCAAAAGTTCTGCTTTGTAAATTTCGCCTTCTGCTTTAAATTCGGCGATTTGTTTGTCAACGTCAGGGATTATGTATTTTTCGAATGAAAGATTTTGTTTAACAATATTTTTCATTTCTTCTTCAATTTTAACCAAATCTTCTTGCGTAAAAGCGTGTCCATCGGTTAAATCAAAGTCGTAATAAAAACCGTTCTCTACAGCTGGACCGATTGCTAACTTTGCAGACGGAAACAACTTTTGAACAGCTTGTGCCATAACGTGAGATGTTGAGTGTCTTAAAATACTCAATGTTTGTTCATTCTTTTCCATTTTTTCTCTTTCTATCCTTTTATAGACAAACTTCCTATATATGACAACCCTCATACATACATTTGTCCTTAGGGCGGATCCCCCATACTACAAGAATAGTTTAACACAAAGATAATGTTTGGAACATAATAAAAGACATTGAGTCGTTAAGACTATAAGACGATAAGTTTATTTCGTTTAAATATACCCTCTCGCATTAGAAAGAATGTCTTTTTATGTAGCGAACTTAACGGCTTACAAAACAATCGTTACAAAAAGTAATACAATCTTTGCAGGTCATGTTTAGTTTGTTGTAAAATCATGTAAGATTTTGAAAAAACATGGAAAGAGGTTATAAATGAATTCTACAGTATTAGTGGGCAGAGTAGGTCGTGACGCTGAAATTAGATATTTTGAATCAGGAAAAGTAAAAGCTAATTTTTCTATTGCAGTAAACAGATGGGATGCTAAAACAAAATCAGAAGTTGCTGATTGGTTCAATATTGATGTTTGGGATAAATTGGCTGAATTCGCAGGCGAATACGTAAAAAAAGGTGTTCAAGTTGTAGTTGATGGAAGAATTGCTGTTAATAAATGGACAGATAAAGCTTCAGGAAACGATAGAGAAAATTTTTATGTGCTTGCAAACAGCATTAGATTATTAGGTTCAAAAAGAGATATTCAAGAGATTTAGTTATGATTATTAATTCTAATATTGTCGGAATTATTGCAGATGATTTAACCGGAGCCAATGATAGTGCTTTGCAATTTTATTTAAAAGGTGCAAATACACAAATTTTGTTGTCTGACGAAATAGAACCTGTTAATGCCAAGGGAACTCAAACTTGGGCAATTTCCACAGAATCAAGAAATGTAGAACCTGAAGTAGCTTATGAAAGAGTGCTTAAAGCGGCAAAAATGTTTGCGGAAAAGCTCAATCCGGATTTTTACTACAAAAAAATTGATTCGACCTTGCGTGGAAATATTGCTGTTGAAGTCTTAGGTATTATGGCATCATTGGAGTATGATGCATCGGTTGTTGTTCCTGCGTTTCCGGCAGAAATTAGAACTACAGTTGGCGGATACCACTTGTTAAAAGGAATTCCAATTGAACGAACTGAAATGGCGCGTGACCCGCATTCGCCGATTTGCGAATCTCATGTTCCAACATTGTTGAAATCTCAACTTTTGCCGGAGTATCAGGATTTGATAGGAAGCATTGAACTAAAAACCGTAATGAAAGGTGCAGGGCCAGTTTTACAAAAAATTAATGAATTGATTAAAGCAGGCAAAAAACTTATTGTTATTGATGCTGTATCTACGGTTGATGTTGAGCAGATTGCTCTTGCAATAAAAAAATCTGACAACAAAATTTTACCTGCAGGAACAGCTGCATTTGCTCAGGCACTTGGTGAATTTTGGTTCGCTGATTTGGATTGCGAACATATTATAAAAACATTTCCAAGATTGCCAAAATTTATTGTTTCAGGCAGTGCAACACAAATTACAGCAAATCAAATTGAAAAACTTGAGAATAGTGATGAATTTGAAGATGTTTTATCAATTAGTCTTGATTTAAAAACTGTTTTAGGTGGGGTTACTGACGAGCTTGTTAACAGAATTATTTCAAATTTAAGGTTTGACAATGCGGTTATTGTTCACACGTCAAAGTTGATAAAAGATTTTGACGGATTTTCGGACGATTCATTAAACGCAGAATTGACAAGACCTAAATTAGCAAGTGTAATAACTGACTTTTTGGCAGAACTTACAAGAAAAGTTGTTGAGGCAAAAGAAGTTATTTTAATTACGCTTGGAGGGGAAACCTCTTATAAATGTTGTAGTGCAATAGGAGCATATCAATTGCAATTGGTTGACGAAGTTGCACCGGCAATCGCTTTGACTTTAGACCATAATGCACAATGGATTGTGACAAAGTCAGGGAATTTGGGGAATGCCAACACCTTAATTGATATTCTTAAATATTTTGAAACACATGGAGGCTTGCAAGATGCCTAAAATTGCGATTACAACAGGTGATCCAAATGGTATTGGTGCAGAAATTACAATTAAAGCCTTAAATAAATTGGATTTACCCGCAGAGGATGTTGTTCTCATTTCAAATAAAAAAATTCTTGATTATTATGGAAAATTAGAAAAAGATTACGAAATTGTAGAAATTCCATTTAATTCAGAAATAGAACCTGGAAAGGTTAGCGCAGAATGTGGAGAGTTTTCATTCCAGTCTGTAAAAAAAACTTGTGAAATCGGTGCAAAAGCAATTGTTACTGCTCCTGTCGCTAAAAATGCTTTATACTTGGCCGGACATAAATTTAACGGACAAACAGAAATTCTGCAAAAATATTTGGCACATGAAAATCAATTAGCAGAAATGCTGTTTATTGCGAAAAATTTTAGAGTTTTACTTTTAACCCGTCATGTTGCTCTAAAAGATATTAATTTGACAAAAGAAATAGTTATTGAAAAAGTTTTGAATTTAAGAGAATTTTTCAAACTGCATTTTAAAATAGAAAATCCAAAGTTTGCGTTGTGTGGGTTTAATCCGCATTCCGGAGAAGACGGAATTTTAGGCAAAGAAGAAATTAACATTTTAATACCTGCAGTTGTTGAATTGCGAGAAAAAGGAGTAAATATAACCAACCCTCTTCCTGCGGATACTTTATTTGTTAGAGCTTCTAGAGAATATTTTGCAGAAACTAAACAACCAGAATACGATTGTTATATTGCAAATTATCACGATCAAGGCTTAATTCCAATAAAAACTGTTGCAGGTGACAAAACAGTTAATATGACAATTGGCTTGGATATTATAAGAACTTCCCCAGGGCATGGAACAGCGTTTGATATTGCAGGTAAAAACATTGCGGATGAAACTGGCATGATAGAAGCAATTAAAGCGGTTTTATAACTACTCTCTTAACATTTGAGTTGCTGTTTTTCCGCCTTTTTCAACAACTATGCTATTGCCTGATGGATCAATTTTTTGAATTCCGTTTTCATCTCCTCTAAGCGTGAATGAGAATATGTCGTATCCAAATTTATTTGGTGATTTATGTCCATTTATATCTATTAAAAATTCTGGGGGATTATAAATACTTCCTTTTAAGTCAACATTTGTAATAATTACTTCTCCACTACTTAAAATCCAAGCATAAAATCCTTTTTTAATTGCAATATCAGAAAATCCTGAGTTTGGGTCTACTTTAGTATTTGGGTATAACTCTGCTTTAACTTTGTCAATTCCTCTATAGGTACTTGTAATACAACCATTTTTAAGAGCATTTTTTTCGCAAAATTTACTAACTTTGAAAACGTTTGTAAAAAGTTCATTCATAAAAACTTTACAGTCAGAAACAGGTCCATTTTCTTCGTAAGGAATTGGTGTCCCATCAGCGCAAGTGTATGCACTACATGTTCCGTAATCGTTTCTTTTTGTACAGGCTGTTTTACATTTTTGTCCCGTTAGCCATGCAGAACATCTTACTGGAGCATCTAAATTTGTTTGGGCTTGCATAACTCCTTGTGAAAATAATGAATAAGATTTCTTAAATTGATTTTTAAGTACAATTTTTTGCACGTTTTTAACAATTATAGGCATTGTCAGTGCTGCGACAACTCCTATAATTCCAAGAGTAATAAGTACTTCTGATAGTGTAAAGCCTTTTTGACGGTACATAAAATATTCCTCCGATATATGTCTCGTTCGAGACATTTTATTTTATATTAACATTTACATTGTTTTTATGCAAGCTTCTAAATTAAAAAACAATAAACAAATATGTAAAATTCTTGGTAGTGTTGTTCAAGAATTAAAAAAGGAAAAGAAAAAGTCTATTTTAGCTTATGAAAGTGATTTGCCAAGAAGTGTTGTATATGCTATTTTGGATGGAAAAAAAGACCCTCAACTAACGACATTTTGCAGGCTTGCACTTGGGTTAGATTTAAAACCGTCAGAGTTAATGAAAATAGTAGAAGATAAAATAGATTGGGATAAGTTTTCTAATTAAGTTTTTGTTACATATTAAAGATTTGTTTTGTGAAAATTATGACCTCTTGCAAAAGAGGTCATAAAAATTTTAAATATTTAAAATTTATTTATAAATTAAAAATCTCTTGGTTTTACTCCTTTAATCCAGTTTGATTCGATTTTCTCTAATGAAATTCCCTTAGTTTCCGGAACAAAGAAGTAAACAAAGATTATACATAAGAAAGATACTGTTGCAAACATCCAGAATGTATAAGCTCCGCCAATTCTATTTATTAAGACCGGAAAACTTCCGACAACAAAGAAGTTGAATGCAAAGTTGGCAACTGTACACAAACTCATTGCCAAACCTCTTATTTTTAGAGGGAAAACTTCAGAAACGATTATCCAACCTATAGGTCCTAGGCTGAATGCAAAACAAATGATGTATGTAGCAAGACTTCCGACAGCAACCCATTTTAGGTTGTCTCCGAGAATATTTGCCCAATAAAATGCACAGCCAAGACCTACCAAACTTAGCATAACTCCGGTTAAACCGATGTATAATAAAGGTTTTCTCCCGAATTTATCGGTAAAGAAAACTGCAATAATTGTCATTAAAAAGTTTATTAAACCAATTCCTGCAGTTGCATAAATTGCGTTTGTATTGCTGTCAAAGCCGGCAATTTTAAAGATAGTTGGAGCGTAGTAGATAATGGTGTTAATGCCTGTACAAATTTGTGCAAACATAATACCGATGCCGACAACAAAAGGCATAATCATCCATTTTTTAAATTTGATTTTTTTATTTTCACCGAGTTCAGATTTTAGGGTCTCTTTGATTTCCGTAACTTCTTTGTCTGCATCTGCATTAGGTTCTATTTTATTGTAAATTTTCTTGGCTTCTTCTTCCCTGTTTTTGCTGATTAACCATCTTGGGGTGTCGCCAAGGAATGTCATTCCGACTAACAAAATCAACCCAGGAACTACGCCTGCAAATAACATCCATCTCCAGTTATAAACAGCTTCGGCAAAAGCACCATTTATTACGTAAGAGAATAAAATACCTGCCGTAATTGCCCATTGATATAGAGAAACTAAAGTACCTCTCAATTGTTTTGGTGCAACTTCTGATAAATAAAGAGGAACAATAAAGTTAACAATCCCAACAGCCAAACCAACAAGTATTCGTGAAAGAATTAAGATATAAACATTTGGAGCAAGTGCACACAAAATTGAACCAATAATAAAAATTATTGCGGTTGCGATAATGATTTTTTTACGTCCGAATATATCCGCTAAAATTCCGTTAGTACCAGCACCAATTACAGCACCTATTAAAACAGAACTTACCAAAAATCCTTGCAAATAATCAGATAAATCCCAAGTTTGGTTGATAAATAACAACGCGCCTGAAATTACACCTGTATCAAATCCTGATAGTAATCCACCCAAGGATGCGACTATTGCCACGAAATAAAGCCAAAAATAAGTAAATCTTCTCATCTAATGCAACTCCTATACAATATGTTATATAAATTCCCTAATTTTTTTAATTTTTAACGTATAAATTTAGATTGTTTGTATGATTTTTTGTAAAAGATTTTAGTTGATTTTTTATGTTATAATTTAATTATGGTGATGAGCAGAAAGGCAAAAGTAATAGTAAGTTTAGCGGTTACGGCAGGTGTATTAGCAACGGCTCCTTTTGCTGTATATTTGAAAGTTTTGCCTTGGGCTGTATCACAACCCAAATTTATTAGTTATGTTGAGAAAACGATTAATAAATATGCGGGATTAGATGTTACTGTTATTCATCCAGAATTGAAAACATCGCTTTCACCTGTTATTGAATTTAAGGTTGATGAATTATCTGTTACAAAAAATGGTGCAAGTTTGTTAGATGTTAACAAATTTGATACTAGAATATCTTTTAAAGAAATTTTTGATAAAAATATTATTATTCAAAAGCTTGGAGCAGATTATATTTTTGCCGATGTAAATAAATTAATGGCATTGTCTCAGCCACAAAAAGAAGAACAGAAAAAAACAGAATGGGATTTTGATTTTTTTGATTCATTATTGTATGTCAAAAAATCAATGTTTTTGTACAAGATTGAACCTTCGACTTATGTGACATTAAAAGCAGATGATTTAAAAATTGATAATACTCAAAAAGTTGTTAGGTATGTTCATTTTAATTTGACATCCGATATTAAAAAAGATGGTAAAAATCTCCATTTTAATATCGCGGATAGAAATGCTGTATTTATTAAAGACAAAGCTATTTGGGTGCAAAATTGTTATTTAATTTTTAATGATTCGAAAATTTTCTTCAATGCAATGGCTGATAAAAAGAAAAACTATGATTTAGAAGTGTTTTCTAAAAAAATCGATGTTGCTGATGTTTTGACACTGATTGATTCCGGTATTGTTGAAAACAATTTAGACGAACCTTTGAGCTATTTCAAAGATTTGAAAGGTAGTTTTAATTTTAACGTAAAACTTTCTAATAATGATCTTAAAGGTGTTGTAAATTTAAATAAAATATCTTGTAAAATAGTTCCATTGAGTAATATTCCGTTACTTTTGCAAAAGGGTAAAATTGCGATGACAAAAAATGAGATTACGTTATCGGATTTTAAAGGTTTTTACAATAACAAACAAGTAAATAAAGTTGAAATGCACGGTTCTGTCAAGGATTACTTAAGATCAATTGATACAGATATTGTTGCGCGAGCAGTTGTTACAAATGATTTTATGTTGAATTATTTGTCTAAAATGATCGGCACAAAAGTGGAATTGGTTGGGGATAGTACAAAAACAAGAATTGATTTGAAATCAAAAAATAATAAAATTGATATTTTATGGTTGTTTGGTTTGAAAAAAGGGCAGGATATTCTTGTTGATGGAGCGTCTTTAACTCCGGTTGACTATATCAGAGGGGTTAAGGGAGATTTGCATTTTGAAAACAATTTGTTAAATATAAAATCGATTGATTATTATATTGTGCCTGATAGTTTTACAAAAGAGCAGGCGCAAAAGGTTAAGCCGGTTGTAAAACTTGCAGGGAATGTTGATTTTTCTAGTCCGGAACCATTTGTAAAAAATCTAGGTTTTGAAATTCCTCGTCCTTTACCGAGTGAGTTTTTGAATGTGTTGATTGGCGATAAAATGTTTAAAAAAGGTAAAATCGCCGGCAAAATGGAAATGATTAATGGCGAAAGTTATCCGTATTTGAATGGAAATCTTTCTATGGATGGTGTGTTTATTCCGTCGCAAAGAATTTATGTAAAACATGGGGAAATGACAACGGCGGACGGAATGCTAAACTTGTCTGCTCAAGGTGGATATAGACGTTCAAAATTTGACTTTTCAGGAAGTCTTTTAAATCAAATAAAATTTCCGATTGTCGTAAAACATACTAATTTAACTATTGATGATGTTGATGTCGAAAAATTCATTGCATCTGCAAATAATCAAAGTTCTGAAGCTATTACAAGTGAAAAATTTGACGTAAAACCGTCAGGGGAAGCAAAAGATAATGATGACAACACTCCGACTTTTGATATTGGAAATTTTATTGTTGAAGATTGTGTTTTGCATATCAAAGAGGGAAAATACAAAGATATTAAATTTGACGATGTAAAAGCAACTTTGTCACTTGATAAAAATAGTGTTTTGAATATGTATTCAAATCGTTTTGCGATAGCTGAGGGGCATTCATCTGCAAAGGTTAATTGTGATTTGAAAAAACATAAATACAGTTTGAGACTTGGGATTTTAGATGTAAATTCTGATATTATAGCTACAACACTTTTAACTCTTCCTCGTGAAATTTCCGGAAAAGCAAGTGGTTTAATAGAATTGAATACAGATGATAGTATGAAATTAAATGGCTCTGTTAAATTTTTAATTAAAAATGGAACAATTCAAAAAATCGGATTGGTTGAATATATTTTAAAATTTGCTGCGTTATTCCGCAATCCTCTAGTAATGATAAGTCCGTCCACATTCTCAGATTTGGTTAATATTCCGGATGGAAATTTTGATAGGATTTACGGAACTTTATCTATTAAAGATAATGTCGTTGAAAAAATGATGATAAAATCGTCAGCTCCACAATTGAGTTCGTTTATTGTTGGACGTTATGATATTGAAAAAAGTGATGCTGCTTTGAGAATTTATACAAAATTTAGTAATAGAAATAAGGGTTTTGCCGGATTTATGAGAAATATTTCTTTAAATAGTTTGGCAAATAGAATTCCTTTAAGCAGTAGAAATGATAGCAATTATTATTCAGCAGAGATTTCTCAATTACCTCCGATTGATGCTGAAGAAAAGGATTGCCAAATTTTCTTAACTAAAGTTGATGGGGATGTTGAACATAACAACTTTATTTCATCATTGAAGAAAATTAAGTAATTAATTTAACCTAATAATTTCAAAATTTAGGTATACTGCAAAAAGTAACCATAGTAAGTATGGTATTAATAAGTATCCAGAATTTTTTGAAATCTTGAAAAAAGCAACAATTGTGAGTAATAAAAATATTGTCAGCAATGTAATTATAACAAAGGCGAACTTGATATTATGGAAGTAGAAAAATACGGGACTCCAAGAGAGGTTTAGTAATAATTGAATTACAAAGAATATTATTGCAGGCTTTTTGTCTTTATTGGTGTCAGAATATAGCATTAACCAAAAGGCAAGTAACATCAAAAAATACAAAACTCCCCACACGGGCGCAAATGTTTCTGCTGGAGGATTGAGAGTTGGTTTATTTAAGCTATTGTACCAAATTAAATTCATATTTGTATTTTAAAATTTGACAAATTTAAAAGCATTAGATTATATTCAAAAAATTGTTACTATATTTTTTGTAACAAAATAATTAATATTAGTGGAATATATTGTTAAACTATTATTAAATTAAAAAGGGAGTAATGTATATATGATAGGAAAGGTTCAATTAAACAATAAACCATCTTTTGGCGCAAAGTTTTATAATTATCCGCACTGTTTAACAAATCCGAAAATTAAAGAAAAATTTCAAAAAGCAACTAAAGAATATCCTGATTATGTATTATCGCAGGAAAATATTTCTTTTTTTGATAAAGACCAATTTTATTTGTTTAAACGTGGTGAAGTTATCGCTTTTGATACTGACTATTTAACGAGCCTAAAAAGCCTAAGAAAAAATAATCATTCAGTAGATGATACGGTTAATGTTTTAGTGTCAATATTTAATAAAATGGTTAAAAATGTTAAATAGTTTGTTTTAGGTTTTTATATAAATTTTCTGCGATTGTTTTATGGCTTTTGGCTGAAAAATGAAGTCCATCAAAAGGTGAAACATCGACTATGTTGTTCAAATCAATAAAATGGCATTTGTATTTTTCTGCAAGAAATTTGTATATTGGAGATAATTTGCCCGACTTTTCAACAGAAATTTTATCAAATTGATAACTGAATATTCCATTATTTATGCCGGCTAAATTTAATTTAGATGGACAAATGAGAATTATTTTAGATTTTGGTGACAAATTTTTGGTTATTTGAATTAGTTTTTCCATTCCTTGTTTAAATTCATTTAGTGTAGGGTTGAAAAATCTTTGTAAATCATTTATCCCGATTGCAAGAATTACGATGTCAAAGAAATTCGTTTTTAAATATTCCGGTAGAATTTTATAGCCTGTTTGATTAATCCCTGCAGGGTTGTCAATGAATGCAGTTCGATTGTTGCAACCGGCTTCTGTAATTTCAAATTCATTATTGCAAAGAGTTTGTAAAATGCCAGTCCAACGAGTGTTTATGTCGTATCTCAATCCGCTTTGAGGAATAAATCCGTATGTGTTGCTGTCGCCGAAACATAAAATCTTTTTCATAAAAACACAATAGCATAAATAGAGTGAATAGTGAGTAGTGAATGGTGAATAGTTCTTATAGGGGCTAATTATTAAAAAATATTAAAAATTCGTAAATTAAGGGGTTGACTGAGAGTGTACTCTCAACTGTAAAATAATAATTGTATAAGGAGAATATTATGAGCAAAAAAGTTTTAATTATATCGGCAAGCCCGAGAAAAGGCGGTAATTCAGACACATTATGCGACGAATTTTTGAGAGGCGTTAAAGAGGCTGGACATGACGCAGAAAAAATATTTTTAAGAGATAAAAAAATAAACTACTGTACAGGTTGTGGTTTGTGTAATGACAATGGTTACACAGCTTGTTCACAAAAAGATGATGCCACTGAAATTATAGAAAAAATGGTTCAGGCAGACGTTATCGTAATGGCAACCCCTGTGTATTTTTATACAATGAACGGTCAACTTAAAACTCTTATTGACAGATGTTGTTCAAGATATACCAGTATGGTTGATAAGGATTTTTACTTCATTGCAACTGCAGCCGATATGAGAGAACAAGCGTTAGAAAGAACTTTTGATGGGCTTCGCGGATTTACGGCATGTTTGGATGGTGCACAGGAAAAAGGTTTACTTTACGCAGCAGGCGTTTGGCAAAAAGACGAAGTGAAACGTACAAGATACATGAATGAAGCCTATGTTATGGGCAAAAATGTATAATTTAAGGAGAATTCAAAAATGATTTTAGACAAAGTTAATACACCTGATGATTTGAAAAAATTGTCAATTCAAGAGATGAATTTTCTTGCAGATGAGATGCGAGAACTTATTATAAAAAAAGTAAACACAACCGGTGGTCACATGGGGCCAAACTTAGGTATTATTGAAACAACTATTGCAATGCATTATGTTTTCAATTCTCCTGTTGACAAGTTTGTGTTTGATGTTTCGCACCAATGCTATCCGCACAAGATTTTGACCGGTAGAAAAGAAGGGTTTACTAACCCTGAAAATTATTTGAAATATACAGGTTACACAGCTCCGGAAGAAAGTGTACACGATTTGTTTAAAGTTGGTCATACATCAACTGCCGCAAGTTTGGCGGTTGGAGTTGCAAAAGCTCGTGACTTGAAAGGAGAAACAGGCAATGTTATTGCAATTGTCGGTGATGGTTCGTTGAGTGGCGGAGAAGCTTTGGAAGGTTTTGATAATGCAGTAACGCTAGACTC
Source organism: uncultured Candidatus Melainabacteria bacterium (assembly GCA_934717855.1). Lineage (GTDB taxonomy): Bacteria > Cyanobacteriota > Vampirovibrionia > Gastranaerophilales > Gastranaerophilaceae > Stercorousia. The sequence goes on along the minus strand of CAKUZI010000002.1, from coordinate 138,410 downwards.
AAATATTATTCTTGTTCTTAATGACAACGATATGTCTATTGCAGAAAACCAAGGTGGAATTTATTCTAACCTTAAACTTCTTAGAGATACGAAAGGTCAAGCAGAATGCAACTTGTTCAAGGCTATGGGCTTTGATTATATGTATGTTGATGATGGCAACAATATTGAAAAACTTATTGAAGCATTCAAACGTGTAAAAGATATTAATCACCCGATTGTAATGCATATTAAGACCGTAAAAGGTCACGGCTTGGCTGTTGCAGAAGAAAACAAAGAAGCTTTTCACTGGGTTCTACCCGGAGTGTTAGATGTAAAACCTGAAACTCCTTCTATAACTGAAGATTACAACTCAATTACTAAAGATTTTATCTTGAAAAAAGCAAAAGATGATAAAACTGTAATTGCCGTAAATGCCGCAACTCCTGGGGTGTTCGGATTTGATGCAAAATTCAGAAATGAACTTGGCAAACAATATACAGACGTTGGTATTGCAGAAGAACACGCTGTTGCATATTCTTCAGCCCTTGCAAAAATGGGAGCAAAACCGATTTTAGCAATTATGACATCATTTGTTCAAAGAACATATGATCAGTTGTCGCAAGATTTGTGCTTGAACAATTCGCCGCTAACTATTCTTGTTTACTGGGGCGGAATTTCAAATGCAGACGCAACTCACTTGGGAAGTTTTGATATTTCAATGATGTCAAATATTCCAAATCTTGTTTATTTATCACCAACAAACAAGGAAGAATACCTTGCTATGCTTGAATATTCACTTAATCAGACTGAACATCCTGTTGCAATCAGAGTTCCGTTTGTTCCGCTTGAAACAACCGGCGTAAAAGATGTGACAGATTATTCAAAATTGAACAAGTTCAAGCTTGTAGAAAAAGGTGAAAAAGTTGCAATTTTAGGGCTTGGTAATTTCTTCAATCTAGGAAAAGAGGTTAAAAAGGCTCTTAAAGAAAAACTTGGCTTTGATGCAACTTTGATTAATCCTGTATTTATGACGGGTGTTGACGAAGAACTTCTTGATGAGTTGAAAAAAGATCATAAAGTTGTAATTACCCTTGAGGACGGAATTCTAGACGGTGGGTTTGGAGAAAAAGTCGCTCGCTACTATGGAAATTCTGACGTGAAAGTATTGAATTTTGGTGGTAAGAAAGAATTTACCGACAGAACTCCAATCGAAGAACTTTATAATCGCTATCACTTGACGAGTGAATTGATTGTTAAAGATATTGAGGAAGTTCTATAGATGCTAAGATGCATAGAGGCATAAAAGCAAAGTCTTTTACAAAACAGTTACAATATGTCGGCATTACCATGCCAACAACAAAATAAAAACACTTGATAGTTACTATTAACTGTCAAGTGTTTTTGTGATAATTTGTTTTTAGGAGGGCAAGAATGTATACGATTAAAGAAGTTGCTGAAAAAATGGATGTCTCTGAACATACATTGAGATTTTGGGCAAAAAGTGGATTTTTCCCGTTTGTAAAACGTGATAAAAATAATATAAGAATGTTTTCTAATAACGATTTGGATTGGGTAAAAATCGTTAAATGTTTGCGTGCTGTCGGTACAGAAAATAAGGCGATAAAAAGATACATTGACCTTTGTGTAGTTGGAGATAGTACAATTTCTGAGCGTTATGGGATAATTCAAGCTACAAAATTGAAAGCCCAAAAACAAATGGAAGAACTTCAAAAACAAATGGAACTTTTGGATTTTAAAGAAGCATTTTATCAAAATTTGATAAAAAATAATTTAAAAGATACTTGGAATCCTATGAATAATCATGTTCCAGAGGATGCAATGGCGTAAAGGAGTAAAATGCAAGATTTTTCTAAAAAAGACATAATAGATATTTTGAAAGATAACAGCCAAAATGATTGGCTATTTTCGCTTGCGGATAAAGTCAGAAAAGAAAATGTTGGGGATGAAGTTCATTTACGCGGGCTTATAGAATTTTCAAATATTTGTAAAAGGACTTGCAAATATTGTGGTTTGAGGTGTGAAAATAAAGAACTTGATAGGTACAGAATTGAACCGGATGATATAATTCAATATGCTCAAAAAGCCGTAAAAATGGGCTATAAAACAATTGTCTTACAATCCGGTGAAGACGAATATTATTCTAGAGATGTGCTTTGTAAGGTTATAAAAGGGATAAAAGAGTTTGACGTCGCGTTGACTCTCAGTGTAGGAGAAAGGAGTTTTGAGGATTACAAGGCATTTAAAGATTGTGGTGCGGACAGGTATTTGATAAGAATTGAAACTACAGATGTTGAGCTTTACAAAAAAATGCATCCAAATATGAGTTTTGAAAATCGTGTAAGATGCTTGAAAGATTTAGGTAAATTAGGATATGAAGTTGGGACAGGATGTTTGGTCGGACTTCCAGAACAAACAATTGAATCTCTAGCGGATGATATTTTGTTTTTTAAAGAAATAAATGCTGATATGGTTGGGATTGGCCCGTTTATTGCTCATTCGCACACTCCATTAAAAAATTGTGCAAATGGGGATTTTACTTTAGCATTGAAAGTAATGGCGTTGACAAGAATTCTTTTGAAAGATATAAATATTCCCGCAACTACGGCAATGGAAACATTAAATCCAAACGGAAGAATAATTGCGTTGCAATCCGGTGCAAATGTTGTAATGCCGAATGTTACAACTACAGAATATCGTGCAAAATATGAGATTTATCCGAATAAAATTTGTATAAATGAAAACCCGTCACAATGTTTTGGCTGTATAAGCGGAAAAATTAAATCAATCGGTAGAACAATTTCCGCCGGTTACGGGTTTAGAGATTACAAATAACAAAAGAGTAAAAAATTGATTTTCAAAGTTATTGGTTCACTCGTCGGCGTAGAAAGATTCTGGACAAGAGGCGGACACAGTTCTTAGTGAGTATGGATAAAGCATAAGCCGATAAAGGGATTCGAACCCTTGACCTACTCATTACGAATGAGTTGCTCTACCAACTGAGCTACATCGGCTTACTGTTAATTTGTTATTGTGCAGAGCTATCTATAACCCCGCCACCTAAAACGGTATCACCATCATACAGCACAACTGACTGTCCTATTGCAATTGATTTTTGTAAATCTTCAAATACAACTTCAATTTTGTCATCTTCAAGTGGTCTTGCGGTAACATTAACAGGTTCTTGTGTTGAACGAATTTTAGCTTGAACTTTAATTTCTTCTTTCAGTTTATCAATTGCTATCCAATTGAAATTAATCGCAGTCAATGATTTTTTAAACGTTTTATCTGCAGGGCCGACAACAACTTCATTTGTCTCTTTATTTAAAGATAATACGTATAAAGGTTCGCTTGCAGATACTCCAATTCCTTTTCGTTGTCCGATTGTATAATTCCAAATTCCTTTGTGAGTGCCTAAAATTTTCCCGTTTACGTCTACAATGTTACCTGCTTTTTCTTTAATCCCGAGTAATTCATTGTAATCGCCATCATAGAAATCTTGGCTATCCGGTTTTTCGGCAACATCAAGCCCATTTTCTTTTGCGATTTTTCTAATTTCTTCTTTAGTATAAGTTCCGAGTGGTAACAATATATTTTTTAATTGGTCTTGTTTTAATCGGTACAAAAAGTAAGATTGATCCTTGTGTGGTGCAATCCCTCGCTTTAACAAAAATCTTCCGTTTTCACCCTTTTCAATTCTTGCGTAATGGCCTGTTGCAAATTTGTCAAATTCAAGTCCGTTTTCTTTAGCCATTAACGGTAGTGCACCAAATTTTACTAATGCATTACACCATACACAAGGGTTTGGTGTTCTGCCTTGAAGATATTCTGATTTAAAGTTTTCTAGAACTATTTTCTCATATTGTTCAACGCAATTGAAAACATAGTATGGAATATCAAGTTGTTTTGCAATTCGCCTTGCTTCTTCAATGTCTTCAACTTCGTCAGGACCGTAGCAAGCGTTTTTGTGACCGCTTTTCAGTGCCATTCCATCCTTTCCCCAAATAGACATTGTTGCACCAATAACTTCGTGCCCTTGTTGTTTTAAAATTAAAGCTGCGGTTGATGAATCTACACCGCCAGATAATCCTACTAATATTTTCATTTTTAATCCTTTTTTACACGTATATTAGATTATAAGAATAGTTGGATGTCAACAATTTTATATAAATCTTATTTTTTTAGTCTTTTTATAATAAAATTCGTGTATAAATACTGTAACATAAGTTTGTAACACTCTTTAAAACTCTGCAGTTTTGCAATTGACAACAATTGCGTAGTACGTTATAATAAAGAGAGATATTAAAATAAAGAGATTGTATGAGCAGGAAGTTATTATTAGGGTTTTCGTTGATAAAAGTAACGATTGCTAGGGGAATAATCGTTGTAGTTCCAGTGCTTACTATCTTGTTTGTATTTTCGATTATAATACCTAAGCTGTACAATATTTATTGCAAAAGCCCCACTGTTTTAAGAAATTGAAATCAAATAAACTTTTGAAGAGATATAGAAGCAGGTTGTATGTCTTCTCAAATCAGAATTAGATGGTTAAAAAGTTGATGTCTACCGATTCGAAAAATATTAGAAGAAAGGATTAATATGAATAAAAAAAGAGGTTTTACACTTTCCGAAGTTTTAGTTACAATGGGTGTAATAGGTGTTATTGCCGCTCTAACGGTTCCAACATTGGTTAATAATTATCAAAGAAAAGCTTTTGCTATTCAAGCAAGAAAAGCGGTACTTGATATAGAAAACCAAGTCGATATGTTAATAACAGAAGAAGGTAAAACTTCTTTTGGAGCAACCTCTGTATCTACAACAGATGGGCTTGATAATTTTATGAAGTCGCATTTTAAAATTTTGAAAACTTGTGATTCTCAACACACTTCAGAGTGTTTTGCAAATCAAGCATATATAGCAATAGAGGGAAATAAAACAAATAATTTTGCTTGTGCAGGAACATCATATTTGTTAGCAAATTCTTCTGTTGTTTGTGCGCAAAAAATAAGTTCACAAGAGGTTAAGCCAGTCGAAGTAGAAGTCGAAACATCTGGTTCAACTTCTAGACCTTCGCTAGATTTGTTAAGACCAAAAGATAAATATTGGCAAGAATTAAGAGGTTTAAATATTGAACTATATATTGATACAAATGGACAAGAAGGCCCTAATACCGGTGGTAGAGATATGTTTCATATGTACATACAACCGGATGGCAGAATATATGACGAGGCAGTTGCTTCTGGCCTTATATGTCGTGCTCCAGGGGGTGACATGAGTAAAGCTGTTTGTTTACAAGGTATAGCGATAGAAAAAGTAGTAAAAGATTGCAAGACAAGCCCAGTTGGAGACGGTTGTATTGAGACTTTGAGCAAAAATAATTGGGAAATGAATTATTAATGTTATATTAGTTAAAACTTAAAAAAGAGAACTCTATAGAGTTCTCTTTTTGCTTATTGGCTTTTAAGTTCCTTTATAATAATATCTCTTGCCCAAATAGCTTCTTGTTTTGTAGTTGGCGGGGTGTCCATTAATTTGTAATCAATTTTTAGAGCCTCATATTTTGGAACAGCCATATTGTGGTATGGTAAAACATCCAGTGCTTTAATATTTTTAAGTGTTTTTAAAAATTGCCCGAGTTGTTTCAAATATTTTTCATTAAGAGTTATGTCTTTCACAATAACATGTCTAATCCAAACAGGAATTTGTTTTTCTGATAAATATTGTGCAAAAGCTAGAATATTTTTGTTTGAAAAACCTGTAAGTTTTTTGTGTTCGACGTCATCAATATGTTTTATGTCAAGCAAAACTAGGTCTGTGTATTTGAGTAATTCGTCAATTTTTTCGGTATTTTCTGGATTAAAAGTTATTCCGGAAGTATCTAGTGCGGTATGAATTTTTTTTAATTTCGCAATTTTAAATAATTCTGTTACAAAATCAATTTGAAGTAGCGGTTCGCCACCAGTTACAGTAATACCGCCGGATTGAACAAATTCTTTTACCCCGTCGAATTTTTGCATAATTTCTTCAACAGTCATAAGCTTGTTTATGCCTGTTTGCCAAGTATCAGGATTGTGGCAATATGCGCAACGCAAAGGACAGCCTTGCATAAATAAAACAAAGCGAATCCCTGGTCCGTCAACCGTTCCACATGTTTCTATTGAATGTATATTTCCTTTAATTGTCATATTTTTATAAACAAAGGCGGGGTAGGTACCCCGCCCTACTTTTAAGTTGGTGTTGGGCAAATATACCCAATCTATATTTTAGAGCCTTTGTATTTTACAGAGCACTATGGAAAGTTCTGGAAATAACGTCGTCTTGTTGCTCTTTTGTAAGCTTAATAAAGTTTACGGCATAACCTGAAACTCTTACTGTTAATTGTGGATATTTTTCAGGGTGTGCTTGAGCATCAAGCAATGTTTCTCTGTTAAATACGTTTACGTTCAAGTGGTGTCCGCCTTTTTCTACGTAACCATCAATTAGGTTTATTAAATTTTCTTCCTGCATTGTTGTAGGCATAATTTTTCCCTTTCTATAATTTAAAATTTTTCAACTTGCTTCTGTTCCGTTATTCTGCACATCCGCAATCAAAACATACGTTCAAATCGCCCATAAACACTTCGTCTTTGCCCAAAGCGTTTGGAATGATTGAGAATGTGTTTGAAATTCCGTCTTGTGCGTCATTAAATGGAAGTTTTGCAACTGATGCAAGTGATGCAGCAGCTCCATTTGAATCTCTTCCGTGCATTGGGTTTGCTCCCGGAGCAAGTGGAATTCCGGCTTTTCTTCCGTCAGGAGTGTTACCTGTTTTCTTTCCGTAAACAACGTTTGATGTGATTGTCAATATTGACATTGTAGGAACTGAATTTCTGTAGGTGTAGTGTTTTCTGATTTTTGACATGAAGTTGTGAACTAAGTCTACAGCGATTTGGTCTACTCTGTCATCATTGTTACCGTATTTTGGATAATCTCCTTCAACTTCGTAATCTACTACAATTCCATCTTCATCACGAATTGCTTTAACTTTTGCATATTTAATTGCAGAAAGAGAATCCGCAACAACTGAAAGTCCTGCAATACCTGTTGCAAAATAACGTTTTACGTCTCTGTCGTGAAGAGCCATTTGTGCTTTTTCGTAACAGTACTTGTCATGCATATAGTGAATGATATTCAAAGTATTTACATATAAGCCTGCAAGCCATTCCATCATATCGTTGTATTTGTCCATTACTTCGTCATAATCAAGATATTCAGATGTAATTGGTCTGTATTTTGGCCCAACTTGAGTTTTTAATCTTTCATCAATACCGCCATTAATTGCATATAGCAAACATTTTGCAAGGTTTGCACGAGCTCCGAAGAATTGCATTTCTTTGCCGACAACCATTGAAGATACACAACATGCGATTGCATAATCATCGCCATGAGTTACTCTCATCATGTCGTCGTTTTCGTATTGAATAGAAGATGTTTTAATTGAAATATGAGCACAATACTGTTTGAAGTTGTGTGGCAATCTTTTTGACCATAATACTGTTAAGTTTGGTTCTGGAGCAGTTCCAAGGTTTTCAAGAGTGTGCAAGTATCTGAAAGAGTTCTTTGTTACAAGAGTTCTTCCATCAACTCCCATACCACCAATTGATTCTGTCACCCAAGTTGGATCGCCTGAGAATAATTCGTTGTATTCAGGTGTTCTCGCAAATTTTACCAATCTCAATTTCATAATGAAATGATCAATTAATTCTTGTGCTTCTGCTTCTGTTAAAGTTCCGTTTTTCAAATCTCTTTCGATGTAGATATCTAAGAAAGTTGAAGTTCTACCGATACTCATCGCAGCACCGTTTTGTTCTTTAATAGCTGACAGATACCCAAAATATAACCATTGAACAGCTTCTTTAGCGTTTTTAGCCGGTTGAGAAATGTCAAATCCGTAGATTTTACCTAATTCAATCATTTCTTTAAGAGCTTTTATTTGGTCTGTAATTTCTTCTCTTAATTGAATTCTTTCAGGAGTCATTTCTCCCTCAAGAGACTTAAATTGTTCTTGCTTGTCTTCAATTAATCTATTGATACCATATAGGGCAACACGTCTGTAATCTCCGATAATTCTACCTCTTCCGTAAGCGTCAGGAAGCCCTGTAATAATTGCAGAATGTCTTGCTGTCTTCATTTCAGGTGTATAAACATCAAAAACACCTTGGTTGTGTGTTTTTCTATATTTTGTAAAAACTTCTGAAACTTCTGGTTCAACTTCATATCCATAAGATTTGCAAGCTGTTTCAGCCATTCGAATTCCGCCAAATGGTTGCATAGAACGTTTTAGAGGAGCATCTGTTTGCAAACCTACAATTGTTTCTAAGTTTTTGTCAATGTAGCCTGCACCGTGAGATGTGATTGTTGATACAATTTTTGTATCCATATCAAGAACTCCGCCGTTATCGCGTTCTTTTTTTAATAAATCACAGCACTCTTGCCACAATTTTTTTGTAGCATCTGTTGCGTCAGCCAAAAAGCTTGAATCACCCTCATAAGGTGTGTAATTTTTTTGAATAAAGTCTCTAACGTTAATTTCTTGTTGCCATTTCCCACCGATAAAATCAGTAGATGCCGAGTTTTTTTCTAATGTTAACTCCATTTATTTCCCTCCTATAAATATAAGTGCCAAATACTTTATTATAAATATACTACATGATTAATAAAATTGTCTATACATGTAAAGAAATCTTTTAACAAACAGGTTAAAAATTTGACATATAAGGAATATTTTCCTAACATAGAGAAAAAAGAAAGTGTGGTTATTCATGGAAAAGAAAAATATTGATTGGGCAAATTTGGGTTTTGGTTATTACAAAACAGATAAAAGATATGTAGCAAACTATAAAGATGGAAAGTGGGATGATGGTTGTATTACAGAAGATGCAACAGTTGCAATTAGTGAGTGCGCGGGGGTAATTCATTACTGTCAAACTTGTTTTGAGGGAATGAAAGCTTATACTACAGAAGACGGACATGTTGTTGTATTCAGACCTGATATGAATGCTAAAAGAATGATTGATACAGCAAAACGCTTGGAAATTCCGCCATTCCCAGAAGATAGATTTATTGATGCGGTTGAAAAAGTTGTTAAAGCAAATTTAGAATTTGTTCCGCCTTTTGGAACAGGTGCTGCTTTATATATTCGGCCTGTATTGTTTGCAACAGGTGCAGTAATGGGGGTTAAACCTGCAACTGAGTACCAATTTAGAATTTTTGTTTCACCGGTAGGACCTTATTTCAAGAGCGGTAATTCAGGATCAATAGTTTTGAAAGTTAGTGATTTTGACCGTTCAGCTCCTCATGGAACAGGCCATATTAAAGCAGGTTTGAATTATGCAATGAGCTTGTATCCTATCGTAAAAGCACATGAAGAGGGTTTTAGCGAAAATATGTACCTAGATGCTCAAACTCGTACAAAAGTTGAAGAAACAGGTGGTGCAAACTTCTTCTTTGTAACAAAAGATAATAAAGTTGTTACTCCAAAATCTTCAAGCATTTTACCTTCAATTACAAGACGTTCTTTGATGGTTTTGGCTAAAGAATTAGGATATGAAGCAGAAGAAAGAGAAATATATTTGTCAGAAATTGGCGATTTTGTTGAATGTGGTTTGTGTGGTACTGCTGCAGTAATTTCACCGGTCGGAAAAGTTAATGACCATGGTAAAGAAATTGTGTTTGAAAACTCTCAAAATGGAATGGGACCGGTTTCTAAAAAATTGTATGATACGTTAACAGGTATTCAATTTGGAAAAATTAAAGGACCTGATGGCTGGGTAAAAACAATTGTATAAAGATAGATAAAATAAAATCACATGCTAAAAACCGCTCAATGCAAGAGCGGTTTTTATTACTAAAAAAACGGAGTAATAGGGATTTGAACCCTAGATGCAGATTGCTCCACATAACACCTTAGCAGGGTGCCGCCTTCAGCCACTCGGCCATTACTCCATTTCTATTCAATTTTCGCAATCAAAACGAATTGCGACATGTGCATATTTCAATAGTATCATAAATATTTTTTTTGGCAAACTTCTTTTTATAATTTTTTCAATATTTACAAGCTACAAAAAATATGATAAAATTAATTGGTTTTATAAAAGATTGTAGGAGCTTTATAAATGGCGAATTTTTTCAAGTGTTTGGTTATTTTTACGATTATTACGATTGCTGTTTTGAATATTAGTTCAACCAAATCTAATAAGCTTCAACCATTGAATAAAAACTTAGTATCAGGAAATTTGAATAATATAAATGATTTTATTAAGCCATTACCAGAAGATGTAATTAATTTTTTAAAAACGTCATCTGATTATAGAGAAATATACAATGATAAAAAAGTGGTAATTTATTTTACTGGAGCAGATTGCCCTTATGGGAAACTTTTTGAAAAATCAATAAATGAATTTAGGCAATATTCTCATTCAAATGAATATTACAAGTTTCATGCAGAATCTGCTTCCGGAATTCACTGGTACAAATCAAATCAAGAAGCGCAAAGTGCTTTGCAATTTTTGAATTTATGTCATGAATTTTGTGTTGTAAATCCTATTAAAAATGAAATATTTTCAATTGATGGTGTAGGAACCGAAGAAGCTCAGAAAATTGGTTCAATTTTGGAACAATTAAAAAATTGGTAATTTTAAAATTATCCTTGACCATCACAGAACATTAGGGTACAATGGCATTACTGAGAGGTAAATAGTAAAATGATTGAAATGAAAGTTATGGGGATTGCCCTAGATACAAGAACCGGTTCTCCGATAGTTGTTCTTCACGATAAAGAAAATAGAAAAGCTCTTCCTATATGGATTGGCTCAGCAGAAGCTAGTGCAATTATTAGAAAAATTGAAAATCTTTCTGTGGCTCGTCCGATGACACATGATTTGATTATAAGTATTATTGAAAAAACTGGCTATAAACTTGATAAAGTAGAGATTAATGATGTAGAAAAAGATACTTATTATGCAACTTTATTTTTAACAAATGATGAGGGAAATACTTTGGAAATTGATTCTCGTCCGTCTGATGCTATTGCGGTTGCGATAAGAGTTGATGCTCCTATTTTTGTTACTGCGAATGTGATTTCAAATGGTTCTGTTTCTACAGATTCTGCAAAAGATGAAGAAGAAGCGCAAGAATTTAAAAAGTTTGTTCAAAGTATCAAACCGTCTGATTTTGCAAAATTGATGAAAGATAAAGATCATCACGAAAGCGATCAATAGATAATTTAAGGAGATTTTATGAAAAACCTTTGTGAAAAATTTATCATCGGGGGGGGGGCAATCGCCGCAGGGCGTTTACGTTAGCGGAAGTGCTTATTACCCTTGGTATCATTGGTGTGGTTGCTGCGTTGACTCTTCCGGTACTAATTTCAAAATATAAACATAAAGAGTTGGAAACACGTTTTAAGAAAAGTTATTCTCTTATTTCTCAAGCATCGCAGGGAATGGAAATGGAATTAGGTAGTTGCGAGAGAGACCAAGCTGATAATATTATTCAATATATAACTGATAAATTTAAAGTGATAAAATCAGGGAATTTTGCAAAACGAGAATTGGGATATCAATTTAAAACATATAATTTGGAAGCAACAAATGCTGTTATTCATCCTAATTGTTTTGACAATACTGCTTGGCAAGCGCCATATTTATACTTAATAACTGCAGATGGAACAACTTTGGCGCTTTGTACAAATAATACATATGGAACTATGGTAAGCTTTGATACAAATGGCTTTAGTAAAGGTCCGAATGCCTATGGGCATGATTTATTTTTCTTTTATTTAAATAAGAAAGATTGTAAATTGAAGTCGTTTGATGCTCAGTGGAGAACTTGTCAAAAAGGAGAAGAAGGTTGTGATGGTGCGTATGGTACTACAAATTTTGGTTATAAATGGACTGAAGGTGCTTGCTCAAGGAATTCGCACAACAATGAGAATGGTTTTATTTGTACCAAATATGCATTAGAAAATAAGTGTCCGGATGATAGCGAAAAAAGTTATTGGGATTGTTTGCCATAGAGTTTTGCTAATTTATTAAATATGTAACAATTTTTGTAAAATTTGAAAATAAAAAATTTTTCAGGTTTTATAATAAATAAGGACAAAATTATGATTAACGGAATTGATAAAGTACAACCGAATAATATTTTTAAAGTAAATCCTGTTCAATTGTTTGGAGATAACAATAGATCGAACAGGACAGAAAACAATCCGTTTAATTCCGGTCTGTTTTCTCAACAAACTAATGGAAATTATAATTTAAATCATCCAAGAGTAGCCGGTGGAGCTCAAGCAAATAGTTTGGATTTGTTAGCTTAAATCAAATTTATTTACATCGGTAAAGAAATCTTTGAAAGTTGTTCTGTCAACTTTTAATTCTGTTGCTGTATCCCATGGATTTATCAAGTAGACAAATTGCTGGTCTGCATGCGTAACAGTATATGAATGACCTGTTGTTAATATTCCTGTTTTATCAGAAGTACTTTTAACTTTAATATCTTTTTTATTACCAGTTGAAGATACGCATGTTATTTGATTTTTGTTGTTAAAAAAGTTTATGCTACTATCAGAAATAGGTATCCTTTCATAAAAATCTGGGTTAAAAATTTGATCCATTACTGAACCTAAAGGGAAAGTGTGCCCATTTTTACCGGTAAGTATTTTATATGCTGTTGTCTCGAAATTACCATCAATAGATGCTTTGTAGCCATTTTTATTTTTGTATGTTTCTCGTAAATATCTGTTTACAGCAATTTCTATTGCTCTAACATTTCCATTTCCAGAAGAAAGTTCTGTTGCACTATTGATTTCTTTTTGTGATATTGTGTAGGTTTTATTTACACCTATTAAATGAACATCAACAGTTCCGTTGTTATTTACTTTAATACTATTATTTAAAATCTTTAAACCTCTTGTGGTTCTGGAAATTCCTTTTATTGCCGCAAGTAACCAACAGTCTCCAGTTTCTCCTTGTGCAAAGTTATTGTCAAATTTTCCATTAACTTTATAAGTTGGCAGCTTTTCAGGAGTTGAAAACACTCTAGTACGCAAGCGTTCCATAGTTGTATCGTACAAGTTTGCATATCTTGAAAAACTAAGCTTATTGTTACAAAGGTCTTGTAAATCACTGTTTGCATCTTTAATGATGTCAGAAATATTAATTTTTCTCCCATATGCAACGGAAGCCCAAGTTGTGAACTCGTTTCTTACTAAATCAATTTTTTTATTTCTACTAATTGTTGGGTCATTAAGGATAGCGTTTTCTATAGAAACCCCAGTTTTCTTTTGGAATTCTTTACTGTAGTATTGGTTGCCAAATAGAGTTCTATATGGGGCTAAAGAGATTATCTTACCCTTTTCTGCGTTATTAATTCTTGCATATAACTTTTTTGCTCCTTTTATGTTAAAGCTGTCTTCGGAATTTTCTATATCTTTAATTTTTATTCCACGTCTTTCTGCGTAAAAATATAGATTTGATAGAAATTTGTTAAAATCTTGTTCATTAAGCCCCCATTCAGTTTTAATACCATCTATTAGATTCTCTTTGCCTTCAGATTGTTTTTCGTATTCTTTCATAACAGAAACAATGTTATATTGGTTTATTCTATCTAAATAAACTCTAGTTTTATAAGGGTCGCTAAGCCCATTGATTTGTTTGTATATACTGCGTCCAAGCTCTTTGCCTTGACGTTGAAAATTTCGCTCGTTATAATTTTCAACCATTTTGTCAATATTTGGTTTTTGTGGTTTTATTGGGAGGTTAGCCAAGGTTTGTATTTCTGTATTCTTTTTTATAACTGTAGTTTCTGCTAAGTTCACTCCCAAAGAAGTTTTAATTTGAGTTGATGCGTTGTTAATCCAGTTATTTAAAGACTTAATGTCTTGCTTTTTCATGTAATCGCCAAAATATATTCCGCTTATATTTTTATTTTTTGCAAGTTTTACAAGAGCAGGACAGATGTATTCTTTTACAGTTGTTGCATCTAATCCCCATTCGTTATCAACAGCCTGAGCCAAAGATTCTTTCCCTTTAGTTTTTTTGTTGTATGCATCAAGAACAAAAAGAACATTTTCAGGGTTAATTTGTTTTAATAATTTTATAGTATTGGCATTAAGACTTGCGCCCTCGATTTGATTATACAATTTGTCAGCAAGTATTGAACCTTGTTTCGCAGAATTTGTATTTAAATTGTAGCTAGTTTTCTTAGTGGTAGAGCGTTGAGTCTTCCCTGATTTCTCAATCTGTAATCCTTTGTTAGAACTGGTTTTGACGGTTTTTGGAAACAGCATATTTATAGCTTGTTCTCGACTCACGTTTTTGTGAGTTTTCAAATAAGTGTCTAGTTGTTTGCTTTGTTGTACACTTAAGTCTGCCATACTAAAGTCCTTCTAAAGTCGTTATAATTTTACATACGGTATATTTATGTATGAACTTTAACAAAGCAGAAAGTCAACTTAATATTTTGTAATATTTTCTAAAATTTGAGCAATTTCTTGTAAATAAATTACTTTATATAATTACAGGGAAAATTATGGGGTAATTTATTATGGCAGGGTTGCAAAAATTATTCGGCATCGGATACGCTCAAGGTTCGAAAGGAATTACAAATCCGTATCAAACCAATAAAGGAACTAATAATTTTGTAAAAAATACTTTCAACTTTGGAACAGCAAATCCAAATCAGCCAAATCAAGTTATTGCAGAAAACAATCCGTTAGGCATTCCCTCAAGAGGAACTAAACTTTATTGTCTAGGATAACAAGAAATTTATTTTAGTATTAGTACCGTAAACAAGTTTTATCGCATTATATGATCTGGTAAAATCGTAAGTTTTCGGTACATCTTTTTTGAAACTGCACAAACCAACTATTTTTTCATCATCATTAAATAATTTTTTGAAAAATTCCATATATTACACATCCTTCTTTTTTATTGTATAATATTTTTAATAATTGGTTTTAGAAAGTCAATATAAGGAGAAAATATTATGGCTCAAAAAATTTCAAAAGATATGAACATTATGGAAATTGTACAAATTTGTCCTGAAAGTGTTGCAGTATTTCAAAAATATGGTTTAGGATGTATTGGTTGTGCAGCTGCGCATTTTGAAAACCTTGAAGCAGGAGCTAAAGTTCATGGTTTCGACCCTGACGCAATGGTAGCTGACATTAATGCGTTAATCGAAGACTAATAACAAAGACAAAATATTTTGCAAAAAAAGAGTTCAACTATGAACTCTTTTTTTTACTTATTTACTTATTTACTTATTTATTTATTTAAAAAACCTGCCATTGTCGGTTTGTTTGTTGCAATTGTTTGTGGTTGTGGTGCATTGTTTTTAGGAGGAGTCGGTTCAGTGTTTCCTTTTTGTGCTTGTTCTTTAGCAATTGCTTTTTTAGTCATGTTTTCACAATATCTAGCCAGCCACATCATAAATGCAGGAACAAGAACTAATGTTGAAGCAAATCCAAATGCACTGTTAAATGTTTTTGCTCTGTTTATGAACTTGTTATCAGCAGATTTGAACACAGTGTAGATCTTTTCAAGAGCTTCTGAGCCTTTAGCTTTTTTGAATGCTTCGTGAATTTCTTCCAAAGTAGCATCCTTCAAAGATTTTCCGCCACCGAAGTCTTTCATTATCTGTTGAGCTTGTTCTTTTACTGTATTGTCAATGTTTAGAACTTTCTTAACGTTTCCGCCATTTTCTTCTAAGAAATTGAAGAAGCCGTTAATACCATCTTTGTAATCTTCAATATTGCTGTATTTTGAGATAATTTGTTCACTTGTTAATACATCAATACCTGCACCGGCAGTAAAGTAGTTTTTAACCTTATGCAAAAATCCTTTGCTGTGATCTTCCGGCTTAACGTTAAGGGCAAGTCCTGAAATTTTAGCGAAAGCATCAGAAAAACCTCTAGCCATTGCTTTGGCAGCAAATAAAATTGCCGTAAAACTTGAAACGTCTCGAACAACAATTTCTTTACGTTCTTTGTCACTCTTTGCGTTGGCATACCTAGGTGGTAAGCAGAAGCCGAACAACAATGTTAACATTGCAGGGACTGACATTGAAGCACCGTTGAATTCAAAGTTTTTGAAAAGACCTTTCAAAAATCCTTCTTGAGTTGCGTGTTTTCCAAGGCTGGTTGCAAAATTTCCGGTAAACGCCACATTTTTATCTTTTTTGCCTTCTGTTTTTTCTGGAGCGCTGTCTTTTTCAAGACCTTTTAAACCTGGGTCGTGTTTAATTCCTAAATTGTACAATTTTGGAATTACAGTGTAGAAAGCAACAACAGCTCCCCACATACTGAAATTAGAAATAACTCTGGTTCCGGATCTGTGAAGATTAAAGTTTTTGATATATTTTGCTAAATCGCCGTTTTGAGCTAATTCTTCTGCAGTTTTACCAGTTTGTTTGCCGATATATTTTCCGGTCTTAGCTAGAGCATCGCTAGAATAATCTGTCAAACTTTGAAGTGCTCGTTTAATGTTTGAAGCAATGTTTTTGTTTTCGCCTTTAATTAAAACACCCATTTCATCGTTTGATGGTGCTGAATGTTGTTTTCTAAGCTTCATATATTCGCTGATAATAGAAGCTTGCAATTTATTAGCACCTTTTTTATCTTTAGATGCTTGTTTTGTTTCTGCTTCAACTAACTTGTCTGCAAAACGTTGAGCATATTCTTTTACATTAAATTCTTTATCTGTAGAGTTATTTAAGATATTTTCAAATACTTGAGCATAATAACCTTTTTTGAAAGTTGATGCTTCTTTTAATTGAGTAGGATTTTTTGAAGCATAGTCTGCAAAGTTTTGTCCAAGAACATTGATATGATTAACGTGAACATTATTTGCACTGCCTGAGAATTTTTTAATTAGTGTAAGTATTCCCATCGGAATTAAAAATGCGCTAGGTCCGCTCAAGATTTCTCGAATTCCCTCGCGTCTTGCGAATTCCCAGTTTAACGGCCCTTTCTTTTTGCCGTTTTCGTCAGTTTCTCTGTTTCGGTTTAAACCTTCATAAATTCTAGGAGCAACCATCCCAATACCATCTTGGGCAATAAAAGATGCCGCAAATCCCCCTTTATCAATTGCATCCATAAGGGTAACTACAGGGTTAAAACTACCTGTGAAAGATGGCTGTTGTTGAGTTTGTTCATTACGTTTTTGGTGTTGTTGCACACTTATTGCTGAATTTATTGCTTTTACCGACATGTCCCTACTTTAATTTTTCATGACTACACATATATTTATAAAACTTATAAATTACACTTATTGCTTTTTTCTGTTTAAATTTTAAGAAAAATTAAGGTTATAAATGTATTAAGTGTAATTATTATACTTAATATTACATTTTTTTGCAAGTTATTTACTACAAATATAACAATAAATTTACAAACCTGCAATAACTCCTATTAGTAAAAAAACAGCAAAGAAAATTGACATACATTGATGTCTGCGATAAGCTAATTTTATGGAAGTAAACGTTATAGGTGCCGGACTTGCCGGTTCAGAAGCTGTTTTACAGCTTTCTAAAAGAGGGATAAAAGTTAATTTATATGAAATGCGTCCGGAAAAATCTACAGGCGCACACAAAACTGATAAGTATGCAGAATTTGTATGCTCAAATAGTTTGGGCGCATCAGATTGTTCTAATGCATCCGGTTTGTTGAAAAAGGAAATGGAAATACTCGGTGGAGAGTTAATAAAAATCGCAAGAGAATGTGCTGTTCCAGCAGGGAATGCACTTGCAATTGATCGGGAACTTTTTTCTCAAACGGTTACAGATAAAATTAACAATGATGAAAATATTACTGTTATAAAAGAAGAAATAACAGAAATTCCTAACGGATATACTATTATGGCTTCAGGACCTCTAACTTCTGAGAGTTTAGCAAATTCAATCAGAGAGTTTACGCAAAGTGAGCATTTACATTTTTTTGATGCAATTGCCCCGATTGTTGAAAAAGATAGTATAAATTTTGATAAAGCATTTTACGCAAGTCGTTATGACAAAGGCGAGGCTTCATATATCAATTGTCCGATGAACAAAGAAGAATACGAAAATTTCTATAATATTTTGACAAATGCCCCAAAAATAGAATTAAAAGAATTTGAAAAAAATGCAAAATTTTTTGAAAGTTGTTTGCCTATTGAAGTTTTAGCTTCTCGTGGGATTGATACTTTGAGATTTGGGCCGATGAAACCTGTTGGTTTGATTGATAAACGAACAGGAGAAAAGAATTATGCTGTTGTTCAATTGAGACAAGATAATTCAGCAAAAACTCTATATAATCTTGTAGGTTTTCAAACAAATCTTAAGTGGGGTGCGCAAAAAGAATTACTTCAATCAATTCCTGGGCTGGAAAATGTTAATATCGTCAGATATGGCGTTATGCACAGAAATACTTTTATAAACTCTCCAAAGATATTGAACCCTACATTGCAAGCCAGAACCAGAAAAGATTTGTTCTTTGCAGGACAATTAACAGGAACAGAGGGTTATACAGAATCAATTGCAACAGGCATGTTAGCCGGTATAAATATGGCGAGATTGATAAATGGAGAAGAGTTACTCGTTTTGCCGAAAGAAACTATGTTAGGGGCATTAACGCAATATATAAGTGATGAAAATCACGAAAAATTCCAGCCAATAAATTCAAATTGGGGAATAGTTACACCTATTGAATTGCCTAAAAAAGAACGTAAGAACAAAAAATTAAAGGCTGAGTTGATTTCAAATCGCTCAATTGAATTCTTGAATAAAATATTGTAAACAGCCTCGCTTATCAAAAAGTTGCAACTAATACAGCTTTAACAGAGTTTAGTGATGTGACTAAGCTTTTGTGTCAACGTGTTTTGTGGCCGTTTGAGATGTTTGTTTAGCGTCCTTTGGATGTTTTTCTTCCATTCCTAAAAACTTAAGAGCAGGGTGAATAAATGCGTGGCTCACTTGAGGGGCTAAAATTGCCAAACCAAGAACGGAGCCAATTGTACTGCCTAATTCTATTGCACCTTTGATGTGCGGATATTTTTCAGGAGTTTTTTTTGTTAATAAATCTTCCCTTAAGCCATCGTGGTCAAACTTATAAATAGAGTGATCTTTTGATAAAGATGCCGTTCTGTTTGTAAAAGATTTATCCGCCAATTTGTGGTAGGCAAGATATTCTTTCATTCCCTTGAATTTATTAAAACCTTCTTCGCCTTTATATATGAACTTTTTAGCGACTTTGAATGCACCATTTTTGAAAACCGGACCGACAAGAGCCATATAAATAGCTAAACAAGTTGCTTGGTATAAAAATTCTTTTGCAGCTGCATATTTTTTTGTCGCAGGATCAATATCGTTATCAATTAAGATAAAGCCCGGACGTCCAACTGATTTTAAAACAGTTTCACTAGCAACTGAAGCGTTTGTGTTTTGAGCAACACTAACCAATGTCGGGTTAGTAATAACTTTAGAAATTGCAGAAATCATACGCCACCTACTTTCATTCCAATTGAACTGGCAGGTGAATATAAATTTTTCACTTGAGTTTTTTCAATTTGTTTTATCGGTTGATAAATTTGAGGAGTTTTAGCAACATTGTCTTGAGTCCCCTCTTTTATGTCAAGTTTTGTAGGAGTTTCTTTTTGATTTTTTTGTGGAGTTTTCATTCCCATTGCATCCATGACTGGTTTTATAACCGCAGAACAAACAGCCGGAATTATAAACAAAGCAGCAGTACAAACACCAATAAACATTAAACCGGTTTTCCCCTTTTTAATTGCAGCTGTTTTCATTTCGTCTTTTGCTTCTTGGGTATAAACTTTCCCTTCTTGTTCAAGCTTAGCAATCTTTTTATCCATGTCTTTGGCAACAACATATTTACCAAATTTTCCGGCAATTTCACCGCATACCCAATAAACAGGAATTGCTATAGCCTCTGTAAGTCCCTCTCTTAATGCGGTATATTTTTTTGTCTCGGGTTTTTCTTTTTTATCCATCATCGTAAAAGTAGGTCTGCATATGCCTTTTACGGCTGCTATGGACATTACAACGTATGTGGGTTTGTTGTTCTCCCCAAGTTTTTTACATATGTTTTTAATACTTTGAAAGTTTGCCATTTTATTTTCCGTCTCACATAAAACACGTGAAAAAATTTTTTTGCTAGTTTTGTGAACATTTGTTATAATAATACAAAAAAAATTTAACAACAAATGAACTTTTTTAATTTGTTATCGTTATATAGATATAGAGGTTAAACAAATGACAGAAAAATGTAATAAATACGAAGCTATATTTACTTTTGGTAATGAAGAGATGATGAAAAATCATTTGCAAAATTGTTCGGAATGCCAAAAAGAACAAGAACAAATGGATAAAGTTTCTATGTTGTTGAAAGAAGTAAAACCATATTACGTTCAAAAGAAAAAAAGATATGCAAAATTAAAAATGGCATGTGCTGTATTTGTAATTCTTTTTAGCGGGACAGTATTGGGTGTAGTAAACCTAAATTCAGATTTGTCTGATATAATAAAGTATGGAACTACTTTAAGTGCAGATGATTTAGGATTTCCTGTTGATTCATATGGATTATTAATGGTGGAATAATTGATGAATTTGAAAAAAATTATTAAAACCAACCAAAATAATGTAAAAAGTATCATAAGACTTATTACAAAAGAAGATAACGAAGATTTAGAACAAGAAGTATACATAAAGGTCTGGAAAAATTCCGAAAAGTATAAAGAACAAGGAAGTTTTAAGAGCTGGATAAGTACTATTGCAAAAAATGTTTCAAAAGATTATTTGAAATCGGTTCAAAAAAGAAATCAAGATGCTTTAACCACTGATGACAATATATTGAATACAATTAAAGATCAAAAATCAACTCCGGAGTTGAAAGTAATATCGAATGATAGGCAAAAAATAATTACAACGGCGATTGAAGGCTTAAGACCAAAATTTAAGGAAGTTATAATGTTATGTGAAATATATGACTATACTTACGAAGAAGCCTCATTCAAACTAAAATGTCCGGTAGGCACAATAAAATCAAGGTTGTACAACGCAAAAAAAGAATTAGCAATAAAATTACAAGATTTATTATAAAAGAAAGGATGTTACATGTTAAAGAAATCATTAATTATGGCAAGCATATTAATGTTTGCGTCAGCATCTGTATGTTTTGCTGATACAAAAGCACCTTGCAATTGTGGGAAACCACAATGCAATTGTGCGAAACAAGCTCCTTGCAATTGTAAAAAACCGCCAAAAGGTCCAGATTTTGCAAAACGCAAGGCAGAATTTGAAAAACGTTTGAAATTAACAGATGAACAAAAAGCTAAAGCAGAAGCAATTCGCAAAAAAGGTATGGAACAAATGAAACCTTTAATGGTGAAATTGCAAGAGAAAAAAGGTGAAATTGAGGGAATTAAACAATCAAAATTGTTAGAACGCGATAAACAAGCGCAAATTGAACAATTGCAAAAAGAAATTATGGCTCTAAAACGAGGAATACACGAACTTCGTATGCAAAATATGAAAGAGTTTGAATCACTTCTTACAGCTAAACAGTTGAAAGAATTGAAAAAAATGAAAGATGAAGGACGTAAAAAATTCGAAAAAGAACATAAAAAATGTCCTTGTCCGCCATTCGGACCAAGACATGATGGTCAAGTTCCACCTCCACCTCCGGAAGCTGAATAGATATACTGAAACAGGGTTGATGTTATGTCAACCCTGTTTATTTTATGTAATCTTGTATTAAAAAAATTATTTTATTTATTTTTACGTGCTATAATTTTCTCGAAAATAGGGAGAATATATGAAAATAGCAGAAAATATTTTAGAATTAATCGGGAATACACCGCTTGTAAAAATTAACAAATTAAATTCCGGAAATGCCGAAGTTTTAGCAAAAGTTGAAAGTTTTAATCCTGCCGGTTCAATTAAGGATAGACCTGCTCTAAATATGATTGAAGATGCAGAAAAAAAAGGATTGGTTAATAAAGATACAGTTATTATTGAACCCACAAGCGGTAATATGGGGGTTGGACTTGCGCTTGCTTGTGCAGTAAAAGGTTATAAAGTTATTTTTACAATGCCTGAAACAATGAGTATTGAACGAAGAAAATTAATGAAAGCATATGGCGCAGAACTTGTCCTTACAGAAGGTGCGAAAGGGATGAAAGGTGCTGTAGATAAAGCATTTGAATTAAACAAAGAAATCAAGAATTCTTTTGTTCCAATGCAGTTTGAAAATCCGGCAAATCCTGAAATTCACGAAAAAACTACTGCAGAAGAAATTTGGA
The DNA here is from genome assembly GCA_934717855.1 of uncultured Candidatus Melainabacteria bacterium. Lineage (GTDB taxonomy): Bacteria > Cyanobacteriota > Vampirovibrionia > Gastranaerophilales > Gastranaerophilaceae > Stercorousia. Next base: position 116,082 of record CAKUZI010000002.1, on the reverse strand, counting down.
ATGATACTGATGGGAAAGTTGATATTGTAATTGCTGGAGTTGGAACAGGCGGAACGGTTTCAGGTATCGGAAGAACTTTAAAAAAGAAAAACCCGAATATTAAAATAATTGCCGTTGAACCTTTTAAATCTCAAGTTCTTGCCGGTGGTCAAGCTTCAGGACACGGAATTCAAGGTATTGGAGCAAATTTTGTTCCGAAAAATTTTGATAGAAATGTAGTTGATGAAATTGTCCCTGTAAAAGATGAAGATGCCATTGAAACAGCTCGATTGTTGGCAAAAGAAGAGGGAATTTTTTGTGGAATTTCGTCCGGAGCTTCAATGTATACCGCCATTGAACAATCTAAAAAAAATGAAAACAAAGGAAAACTAATTATTGCGATTTTGCCTGACACAGGTGAGCGCTATTTATCAAGTGTTTTGTTTGAAAACTAATTATTAACTTATGTAACAAAAGCCTAAGTTAATGAAATTGTAAAGTCTCAATTGTTTTCATATAAATAGAGAGTATAAAAACAGGAGTGCTTTATGGTTGAGATTAATATTGGCAAAAACCAAGGTATTACACAAGCAATTCGAGATAAAATCGGTGCTACAAGGGTAAAAAATGCTGATCTTCAAACTTGGCAAGCAGTTGTCAAGTTGGTTGATAGTAAGCCACAAAGTCAAAGTATCTTTAAAAAACAAGGCAACAATAGTACTCAACTTACTACTGATGCAGATAAAATTAATGATAAAAGTTCTAATCATTCTAATTATGTTGTAGATGAGGGCAAAGTAACCATTGATAATGACATTTGGACTAAAATAGAAAAATTGTTAACTGGTTCAAAAACAGAAAATGTTGGAGCAAAAGCAGAAATTAAATTTAATGAAGATTTAAATAAATCACTAAATGAAGAAAGCAAAGAAGCAGAATTTGCTGAAATTGATAAAAGAAAAGCTCAAGCTGAATTTGAAAAATCATTACACGCTAACCCTATACAAAATCCCTTGAATGCAAAAGTAGAATCAAAAATTGATACTGATAACATAAATATTCCTGTGGTTGCAACCGGCAAACAATTAACAAGAAGTGTGAATGGGACGCAACAAAAAATAGAAATTCAAAACGTTAACGGTCAAAAAGTGAGATTTGCCGTAAATGATGATGGAACACGTGGAGAAGAATTGGTTACTGTCTCAACTACGGGTAAAAACACTTATCAAACAAAGAGTGAATTTAATAAAATTGTAAGAAATACTTTAGGTTTAAAAGAAGGACAAAATTTACCAGAAAACTTGAAGCCTTTTTATGTTGAAATTGGTGGAAATTCTCAATTGATGTTTAAATCAGATAATGGTACTTTAACTCCTAAACAAGCTGCAGAATATTGCAAACATATTGCACAAGGAGCCGGAGAATATGAAGGAAAATCTTTTAAAGATATAAGTAAAGATGTATTATCAAAAATGGATTATTCTAAACTACCTTCGAGTTTAATGGAAAATGCTCTAAAAAATGATGGCGTTCAATTGAATTATGGTGGTACAATGTACACTGTTCAACAAAGAAATTTAGTTGATGCTCAAGGCAACAAATTTAGAATTGAAGGTAATAGGCTAGTTCCGATAAAAACAGCGCAAGAACCTATGCAAGCACAAACAAAACATGGTAGTTTAAAATTTGACAATGATGCTCCAAGTTCTTTTTGGGGTAAAAGAGGCGAAATTATTTAGAATAATTTGAATATAAAAAGGGCGATTTGATTTTTTTTAATCGCCCTTTTGTTTTTTTAATAAGTATTAATATTTGGACTAAAATCCGCCCATTCCGCCCATACCTTGTGGCATAGCCGGCATTTCAGGTTTTTCTTCCGGAATATCAATTACAGCAGCTTCTGTTGTTAACAACATTGAACCAACAGATGCTGCGTTTTCTAATGCTGAACGAGTTACTTTAGCAGGGTCTACGATACCTGATTTGAACATATCAACATATTCATTATTCAATGCATCATAACCATAAGCTGCATCATGTGACATTACAGTATCGATTACAACATCAGCCTTAGCACCTGAGTTATAAGCAATTGATCTTAAAGGTACATCAAGAGCTGCTGTCAAGATTTTGAACCCAATTTTTTCATCATCAGAATCAAAATGAGTTGTTTCAATCATCTTAGACAATTTTTGTTGAACTCTTACAAGTGCAACGCCACCACCAGGAACAATACCTTCTTCGTTAGCGGCACGAGTTGCGTTCAATGCATCTTCAATTCTCAATTTTCTTTCTTTCAATTCAACTTCTGAAGCTGCACCAACTTCGATTACTGCAACACCACCAGAAAGTTTTGCAACACGTTCTTGAAGTTTTTCTCTATCGTATTCAGAATCAGAAGCTTCAATTTGTTTTCTGATTAATCTTACTCTGTCTTGAACAGCGTCTTTTGTTTCATCTCCTACAACAATTGTAGTTTCGTCTTTTGTAACAGTTACACGTTTTGCTTTACCAAGCATTTGAGTTGTTACGTTTTCAAGTTTGATACCAAGTTCTTCTGTGAACATTTCGCCACCTGTCAAAATTGCGATATCTTCAAGCATTGCTTTTCTTCTATCACCAAATCCAGGAGCTTTTACAGCAACAGCTCTCAAAACTTTTCTCATTGTGTTTACAACCAATGTAGCAAGAGCTTCACCTTCAACATCTTCTGCTATCAACAACAAAGATTTGCCGTCACGAGCAACTTGTTCCAACAAAGGAACCATATCTGAAATCAAGTTGATTTTTTTGTTGCAACAGAAAACATAAGCGTCTTCCAAAACAGCTTCCATTCTTTCAGGATCTGTTACGAAGTATGGTGACAAGTAACCTTTGTCAAACTGCATACCTTCAACAACTTTCAAATTAGTACCGAAAGACTTACTTTCTTCAACAGTAATAACGCCGTCGTGTCCAACTTTTTCCATTGCTTCTGCAATTAATTCACCGATTTCTTTGTTGTTACCGGCAGAAATTGCAGCAACTTGTGCGATTTCTTCTTTTGTATTAACAGGTCTTGACATATCTTTAATTTCTTTTACAGAAATTTCAACAGCTTTATCAATACCACGTTTCATAGACATTGGGTTTGCACCTGCTGTCAAGTTTTTCAAACCTTCTCTAACGATTGCTTGTGCTAATACAGAAGCTGTTGTTGTCCCGTCACCTGCAACATCATTTGTTTTAGATGAAACTTCTTTTAGAAGTTGAGCACCTGCATTTTCAAGCCCGTCTTTTAGTTCAATTTCTTTTGCAATAGTAACACCATCGTTAACAATTTGAGGTGCTCCGTATTTCTTTTCAAGAATTACGTTTCTGCCTTTAGGTCCAAGCGTAACCTTAACAGCGTCAGCTACTGCATCTATACCATTCAAAAGAGCCTTTCTGGCTTCTTCATTAAATACTATACGTTTTGCCATTTTTATTTCTCCTTACTTATGTGAGTCGTGAATAGTGAATAGTGAATAGTTCGTTACAAAAACAAAAATGAAATGGTCTATTCACCACTCACCAATCACTATTCACTAATTTATTCAATCACTGCCAATGCGTCTTTTACAGACAAGATTTTGTATTCTACACCATCCATTTTGATGTCAGTTCCTGCATATTTTGCATAAAGAACAACATCGCCAACTTTAACGTCCATTGGCTCTCTTTCGCCTTTTTCGTTCATTTTACCTTCGCCAACAGCAACTACTTCACCTTTTTGAGGTTTTTCTTTTGCGCTGTCAGGAATAAAAATTCCGCCTGAAGTTTGTTCAGTATCTTCAATAACTTTAATAACAATTCTGTCACCTAATGGTTTTAACATAATTTTCTCTCCTTTTCTCCTAATTAAATCAAGTCTACATTATACTTATATAATAAATAATCATAAAAATTAATTTTCTTAAGGAAAAATTAATTATCTGGTTGAAAATTGTTTAAAAATATTGTAAAATTAGGAAATGAAACTGAAAGAAGAGCTGAATTTGAAAAGAATAAAGCTAAAGTATGCCGTCGGGGGGGGGGCAGTGCGCCGATTCTCCTACGTTTAGAGAGATGGCTGTTTTTAGCAGCTAAGCAGCTAGGAAGCGAAGCAGCTAAGTGTAATATTTTACTCTCGCCCCTTGAGGGAGAGAAGAAATTTCTTAGCGAATTATGTGAGCTTAGAAATTTCAGAGAGGGGTATAAAAAACCTAAAAACACAGATTGCGCAACGGAGTGCGCGATTGTATGTGTTGGTGACAAGAAAGGAAAAATAAAAATGAATAAAAACAATTTACAGCAAAAACAACCTAGTTGCTTAGTTGCTTCCCCTGAAACGAACTATTCACCACTCACTACTCACCATTCAGTCAAACGAAAATCCGCCTTTACTCTTGCAGAAGTCCTCATCACTCTTGGTGTTATTGGTATTGTAGCAGCATTGACTTTACCGACATTAATTGCAAACTACAAAAAACAGGTTATAATCTCAAAATTGAATAAAGTATACTCCACAATTAGTCAGGCATATATTTTCGCTAAAAGTGATAATGGGGAACTTCAAGATTGGAAATTAGAAAATTATACAGAATCCGATAAAGATGATGAAGATATTTTGTACTATTTGTTACCATATTTAAAAGTATTGAGGTTTTGCGGGAAATCAGAAAAAGGGTGCTTCCCAAATGTTGCCTATGGATCTATTGGTTCAACCAGGTTTGGGGTAAATATTGACTCTAGTAAATGGTATTCCAATGCCATTTTGGAGGATGGTTCAATTATATCTTCTATAACGTTTAGAAGTAATGTGGGAAATAAAGTTATTGTTCGTGGCTTCATTCGAGTTGACGTTAACGGGAATAATCCTCCAAATGTTTTAGGCATAGATTTGTTCAATTTTTCTATTTCATCTGAAAGAGTAGTTCCTTATGGGCTTGTTGGAGATGGAGGCGTAAGTAGTGCAAATGATTTTGATATAAACAGAGGTGATTACTGCGCAGCTTGGGTGATTTATGGTAAAACTATGGACTACATAAAAGACAAAAAGTGTGAACCTTATAAATAAATTCCATACTCGGGCTATAAACAAAATTTGTTTTTATGTTATTCTGAAACTATGAGACGGGTTGTATTAATTATCTTAGTTTTATTAGTTATTTTGGGTGTCGGAAAAGCTTGTATAAACAAAGACTTGCCGATAAGCGAAAAGCCTGTCTTGCGACCAAAAATCGATGTTGTTGATGCAAATTATCCTATTCCCCAAAATGTTACGATAAATGGGGTTGATTATTTGCAATCACAACTTCCTATTGGAAAATTTGGCGGAACATTTGTCTCTTCAACTATTGGAGAAGGTCCAAAAACTTTTAATCCGTTCAACACAAAAGATAATATTTCAGCTCAAATGTCTGAAATAATGTATGATGGGCTGGTGACAACAAATCCTGTTACCGGAGAAACTATTCCAAAACTTGCAAAATCGTTTAATGTTAACGGCAAAGAATATGTTGTTAATCTTCGCCAAGGGTTAAAATGGTCTGACGGCAAACCTATTACGGCTGACGATGTTGTGTTTACTTGGCAAAATATAATTTTTGACGGGTTCGGAAACACCTCGACGAGGGATTCTGTTATGATAGATGGAAAACTCCCAACTGTTGAAAAAATTGACAATTATACAATTAAATTTGTGACGCCTGAACCTTTTGCCCCATTTTTAAGAATGTTAGCTTCTCCAATTGCCCCAAAGCATATTTTTCAACCGGCAGTAAATCGAGGTAGAGAATATTTTGATGGATTTTTGTCCACAAATACCAATCCCAAAGAATTTGTAACGTCAGGAGCTTTTCGTCTAAAGGAATACGTTCCGGCGCAACGTGTCGTTTTTGAACGTAACCCTAATTACTATGAAATTAACAAAGACGGTAAAAAGTTACCTTATTTAGATAAATTGGTTTACTTAATTGTTGGAGATATTAATAATCAGGTTTTGAAGTTTGAGGGTGGCGAACTTGATGAAATAAGCTTGCAAGGAGCAAATGTTGCTCGATTTAAAGAAATGGAAAAACATTCTAATTTTACTGTTTTCAATATCGGGCCAGATACCGGAACGATGTATTTATCTATGAATATGAACAACCGCAAAGATGAAAAAGGAAAGTATTATGTTGAGCCAAAAAAACAGGTTTGGTTTCAGGATAAGAATTTCCGCCAAGCAGTTGATTATGCAATAGATAGAAAAAATATGGTTTTCAATATTGCAAACGGACTTGGATATCCGCTATTTACGCCGGAAACTTTGAATTCTATATTTTTGAATAAAAATTTAAAACCTTATGATAAAAATATTGAAAAATCGAAAGAATTATTAAAAAAATCGGGTTTTACTTGGGATAAAGCAGGTCACCTAATTGACAGATTTGGCAACCATGTAGAATTTGATTTATATACAAATGCCGGAAACACTGAGCGAGAAGCAATCGGCGTTATGGTCAAACAAGATCTTGAAGATTTAGGGATGAAAGTTAATTTCAAACCAATAGAGTTTAATTCGCTTGTAAACAAACTTATGGCATCTCTTGATTGGGATATGGTGATAATGGGCTTTACAGGCTCGCCGTTGGAGCCGAATGGCGGGAAAAACGTTTGGTTATCTGATGGAACTTTGCATATCTTTAATCAACGTTTGGAGAAAGACGCGAATAGTCCTCGTTATGCTTTTGAAAAACGGATTGATTATTTGTACACTCAAGGCGCTTTGGCAACGAAATTTGAGGACAGAAAAAAATACTATGATGAATATCAGGCTATCGTTTATGACGAAAAACCTTTGATATACATATATTCGCCGATAAGAATTGTCGCATTGAGAAATAAATTTAAAAATATCTATCCGACAAGCCTCGGCGGGGTTACACATAATATTGAAGAAGTTTTTATTGAAAGAGAGGTTAAAGACGATAAGACTATAAGACGCTAAGATGATAAGTTCTTTACAACCTGATAATATAAAATTCAATTTACCAACAAACGAAATGAACTTAACGTCCTATCGTCCAAACGACTTAAAGTCTATAAACACATGTCAATATTGAAATACATCATAAAACGAATATTACAAACTATACCACTGCTTATAATCGTGTCATTGATAAGCTTTTTTATCATTCGCTTGTCGCCTGTTGACCCGTTGGCAGAGTTGAGGTTGAACCCGTCTGTTTCTAAGGAAACTTTGCAAAAGGAAACAGAAAGATTGGGTTTGGATAAACCGATTATTGTTCAGTATGGCAAATGGGCAAAATCGTTTATTAAAGGTGATTTGGGGGTAACTTCAAACGGAGAACAAGTTAGCACAAAGTTGAAAGAGCGAATTCCTAACACTTTGCTTTTGACATGTATTGTAATATTCTTGTCGTGGGCTGTCGGCGTGCCATTAGGAATTTTAGGGGCTGTTTATTGGAAATCCCCTCTGGATAGAATTTTGACAGTGTTGACAAGTATCGGAATGGCAATTCCTTCATTTTTCTTTGCGGTTTTATTGCTGATTTTTGCCGTAAAAACAGGGTGGTTCCCCGTCGGAGGACTTACAAGTTCAAACTTCTTGGAAATGACATTTAGTCAAAAAGTTTGGGATATTACACATCACCTTGTTTTACCAGTGACGGTTCTTTTTACGCTTTCCCTTGCTGGATTACAAAGACAGATGAGGGCAAATTTGCTTGACGTTATGGATAGTGATTATGTAAAATTTGCGAGAGCAAAAGGTTTGAGCGAGTTTAAGGTTATATTTAAACACGCATTGAGAAACGCTGTTAACCCTCTTATAACCCTTTTAGGTTTTGAATTTGCGGGGCTTTTGAGTGGGGCTGCTTTGACGGAATACGTTTTTCAATATCCGGGGCTTGGCAGATTAATTTTGGAAGCGGTTTTGAAATCCGATATAAACCTTGTTATGGCGTCATTGATGATGGGAGCTGTAATGTTGATTGTCGGAAACTTGATTGCAGATATTTTACTTATTATTACTGATCCCCGTATCAGAGAAGGGAGTCAGGCATGATAAAAGACTTAATTAAACAATTATGGAAAGATAAATTTGCAAGAGTGGCGCTTGTAGTGCTTGGCTTGATTTATTTTGCATTATTTTTTGCTGATTTTATTGCGCCTTATACAAAAGATTTTTCTGACAGAACAATGGCTTATGTTCCGCCATCAAAAATTTTTACGATTGACGAAAACGGGAAGCTTTCAAAGCCTTATACATATAATTACAAGCGAGAATTTGATGCGAATGAGTTAAAAATCGTTTATACACTTGATAGAAGCCAAAAACATTATGTCAAATTCTTTGCACAGGGACAAAAATATAAATTTTTAGGGTTAATCCCAATGAAGCGTCACCTTGTAACGACAGATGAAAGCGGGCGACTATATCTTCTTGGGACAGATATTAACGGGCGTGATGTTTTTTCGAGAATTCTGTTTGGAGGACGAATTTCAATGACAATAGGATTTCTTGCGCTGTTTGTTTTATTCCCGATTGGGCTTTTGTATGGTGGAATTGCAGGGTATTTCGGCGGAAAAACTGATATGATTATGATGAGGTTTGCAGAAGCCGTTATGTCTATTCCGAGTTTTTATTTGTTGATTATTCTTGCATCAATTTTGCCATCCGGAATGACGAGTGTTCAACGATTTATGTTAATAGTTGTAATCCTTGCACTTATTGGTTGGGCAGGATTTGCGAGAGTTGTGCGCGGAATGGTTTTGTCTATTAAAAATCAGGAATACGTCCAGGCTGCAAAGTCAATCGGAGCTTCTCGTTTAAGAATAATTGTAAAGCATATTTTACCGCAAACGACAAGTTTTGTAATTGTTGCTATGACTTTGTCGGTGCCATCTTATATTTTATCGGAATCAGGTTTAAGTTTTCTGGGACTTGGAATTCAGCAACCGGATGCAAGTTGGGGGAATATGCTAAAAGAGGCTCAGGAGTACACAAATATTATTTATAGACCTTGGCTTTTGACTCCCGGATTTTTAATTTTTATTGCGGTGTTGGCTTTTAATTTGATTGGTGATACAATTAGAGATATTCTTGATCCAAAAAGTAAGACAAGGTAAGGGCGGAGCTCAGATGCGAAGAGGCATAGTCTTTATCAGGAATAAAAACTATGCCATGAAGTAGATTGGAATTACTATTTCGACAAAATTTGAAATAATTTGAAAGGAATTAGATGGAAAGTTTAGGTTATATATTTGATATCAATTTGGTTATAAGGGTTTTATCTGCACTGCTTTTAGGCTTTGCAATCGGATTGGAACGAGAAATGACTAATAAATATGCAGGTTTGCGAACAAATATTTTGGTTTGTTTGGGAGCTTGTATTTTTACGATAATATCAATTTATGGCTTTCCAACATTTGCCGACGGGGATAACGTAATAGTTTCTCAGGCGACGGGTGTAAGGGATACGGCGCGTATTGCAGCCCAAGTTGTTACCGGTATTGGTTTTATCGGTGGTGGTACTGTTTTAAGACATGGGGCAACCGTATTTGGGTTGACTACTGCCGCAACTTTATGGGTTTCCGCAGCTGTTGGTATGGCGTGCGGTGCCGGAATGTATGGTTTGGCTCTTGTTGCAACTGTTTTGTCTATTATGGTTTTGGTATCTGTTAGATTGTTTGAGAAAAACGTTCTTGTATCAAGTACAAAAAACACCAAACGTTTGAAAATGAGTATTTCTTGCTTGAACGAGCATTCTAATTCTATATATGACTACATAATCGAAAACAGTAAGCATTTGCGAGAAATCTCAAAAAAATTGAACAAAACGGATGAAAATCTTACTAAAATCAATGTAATCTTAGACTTTGTCGGACGCAATCCTATCCAAAATCTTTACAAAGATTATCAAAAACTTGACGGAGTTGAATCAATTTCGATCCAAGAAGTTGTGGATTAGGTTCTACATTGACAAATCTTCATAAGTCTTTTGAGGACCTGGCAAGTTTTGTTTTATTTCAAATGTCAAGAAGTCTTCACTGTTTGTTTTTAGATTGTTTGGATTTCTCAAGAATCTAAGAGCTTCTTTCCAAGACATTTGGAATAGGTTTTTTGTTTCTTGTGTTGTTTGCGCAATACCAAGTTTTCCAAAAATTTCTGCCATATCAGCAAGTCCTTGCGCCATTACTTTTGTCTGTTCTGATTTTGACATCTTTGATCCGTCAAGGTCTCCATATTTTTTCTTAAAGAAAGAGTTTACTAAATCTTCAAAAGAGTTTCTTGCAGATGTTTTAGCTTTGTTTAAGTTTAATTGAGTATTATTTGGAATAATATTGTATTTTCTTAAAATATTATCAGTTAATGTATAGAATGAGTCGATGTTCATTGATTCTATTTTTGTTTCAGAGTCAAAGAAGTATTTTTTCAAGTCGGCTTCAACTTTTTGTTGAGCAGTTTCTTTTGTTAAGCCATTAGGTAATATAGCGCCATCTAATATAGAAGTAGTCAAATCTTTTACATTACCTCTTTTTATTAATGAGGATAATCGAAGAGCTACTTTCGCTTGTTCTTTACTCAAATTAATTGTGTTACCGGTATCAATAAGAGTGAACAATTTTCCTTTACCTGTTTTTAAGCTGTTCAAGTTGATAAAAATATTCCCCGGATGTATGTCTGCGTGAATAACTTTACCATTTTTATCGATTTTAGAGAATTGTTCAACTTGTATATCTATGTAATTTTTTAATAATCGTTTTATTTGTGCCGGAGTCATTTCAAAATCATCAAACTCAGGCGCTCTGGATTTGATTTTTTGTATTTTTTCTTCGCATTTTTGAATTTCTTCTGCTGCCCATGATGCACATCTAGGATCTTCTTGTGCCCATTTTTTCATTAATTTTATTCTAGATTCACAGTTAAAGTAATCAACAAGCGTTTTTACACTGATACCAGGGGCTTTTTCCATAATGTAAATACCGTCTTTTACGTCTATTGCTTTTGCAACATCTGAAACTTTACAGTGTTTTCTTAGTGCTTCAGCTGCTTGCATTTCGTTTTTGAAATCAACTTCTTTGCTAATTCCTTCAGCTAAATCGTTTACATTTCGTATTAAGTATTTTTGAGTATCGGTTAATTTATCTTTAGGCGTATCTCCAATTATTAGTTTTAGGAATTTTTCTTTATCCGTTGCAATTTTTTCTGCAGAAATGCCATCTTTTAAAACTTTAACACATACTTCTTTGCCGGATTTATCTTTTGCAAGGTAAGTTTCTGCAACAGTTCCAACTCCTAATAATTTAGAAATTTTGTATTCCGTTGAACCCCATAGCTTATTAATATGAGCTTGTGCTTGTTCTAGAGTTCTTGTTGGAGGACAACTTTCTCTAAGAGCTTCTGAAATATCGGAATAATTACCTCCGTTTTTGATTTGTAGAAATTTAACTGCAAATATGTTTTCATTTGTCAAATTTATAATTTTTTCATCAAGTGATGTTGCAAACTCTCCCAATATTTTTTGTATTGGTTCTGAGCTAATCATTTTATCTTCAAGTTCTTGATAAGCTGTTTGAGTTGACGGCAAGTCAGGAAGTTGTAACTTTTTACCTTGGAGTTTGTTTACAACTTTATCTAAATTTTCACCAAGAACTTTGTTATAATGAGCTTTTTTGAAAGCCGGAATTGCAATCAACAATGCTCCAAGTGTATTAACAATTGCGTTATCTTTAAATTTTTGAGCGAAGTCTCCAAAAGATTTTTTATTTCCATTATTTTTGTCAGTTGCATATTTCAATCCTGTTGTTGCTGCAATATATGCCGGAATTCCGACAATTCCACCAACTAGAGTTGTGACAGGTGCTAACATTCCATTTAATGCTCCGATTCCGAAACTTTTCCAAGACTCTTTACTTTTTGCTTTGTTTGCTACTTTTTTTGCTGCTTTGTAGTCTTCTTTGTTTGAATAATCTTTTTTATTTACAGAGTATTCTTTTGATCCAAGGCGGTCAATGCGGGTAATTGATTGTTTGGTTAGTCCACCCATAATGGCTAAAAATGGAAGCATTAATAGAGTTGCTTTAGTTTTAGATTTTAACATGTTACGTACATTAAGCATTCTTTTTGCCCATTTTTTGTCACTTTGTTCCCAGTTATGAATAATTTTGTTTAAAGCATTTGGTAAGGCTCCTAATTTGTCTTGTGCTCTAAATTTTTTCAATGCATTGTTGCAAAACATAAACGAAGAAATTGAGACTGCAGCCGTTGCAACATCGCCGGCTGTTTGTGTTCCATTTTTTTGAGAAGCTTTATATTTTTCAAAATTTTCATTTAGAGTTTCTTGAGTAATTTCACCCTTCTCAAATTTGTAAATTTCTTTTTCAACTTTTTTTGAACCAAGTCCTAGACCGGTAGTGTTTTTCAAAAAGTTATAAAACTTGCGAATTACTCCATTTTCTTTTTTTATTTTAACAAATTCATCTCGAACAGAATTAATATCTACAGTTGCTTTTGGAGCTTGAGCTATTTGAGTAGTTTTAGTTTGCTCACTAGGCAATGTATTTATGTAATAATTTGTCAAATCTTTTTTTTTGTAAAAAATTGTCAATTCCAGACATAATTTTTCCTATAATTTTCCCTTATATTATTATAAAGTTGTTATAAAAAGAGAAATTGCTTATTTTTAATGAATTATGAATTATTTTTAAGTTTTTCTAGCAAATTTGAATTTTCATTGTTTGCTGAAACTGTTGGGGTAGTTTTAGTTTGTATTGTTTGAGGCACATTTTTAGTTGGTTCAATGTTTGCGTAATATGCTGGATCATCTAGAGACTCCATTGCTTTCATTACGCCTAAACGCCCTGCTTTCAATTGCATATTTGCGAGCCAAGCTTGAATAACATATGCCATTGCAAACGAAAATACTGTCCAACTGATACCGGCAACGGTTAGTGCTTTTTCCAGTTGCGGAGTCATAAATATAGATTTGATTTTTCCTGTTTCTATCAATTTCATAAATGCATCCGGATTTTTGTTAAATTCCTCAAGCATTTTTGCTTGAATTTTTTGAAGTTCTTCTTTAGGAAGATTATTAAGGATTTTTTCTATTTTTGGAATCATTTCGAGTAACATTTCTTTTGACATACTAGGCATATTAATTTTGAAAGTTACAAAATCTTCAAATTCGGCATCGCTCATTTTTTCGATTTTTGCTTTAAATGAATTTAATCCGGCACTTGGATTAACAATACTGTCTGGCAACAATTTCCCTAAATCACTAAATGTCGCTTTTCTAAGTTTTTTGTAAGATGCATCAATAGCATTTAGAACTTCATCCGGAAATACTGCTACTAGCTTAGATGTTTCTCCTGCTTTCACAATTCCTTTTGGTGGATTTAAGAAGTCGTTTATATTATTGATTGAGCCTTTAAAACAGGCATTAAATTCTTCTTCGCCTAATATTTTTTTGAGTAATGTTATTGTATTTTTATTTAATGGTACAACGTTATTTGTTTGAGAAGCTCTTTCCATGATAGAAGCTTTCAAAGCATTCAGTTGCTCTTGTAGACCTTTGATACCATCTTTTGCAATGTTTTTAAGTTGGTTAGCTTTAGAACCTAATAATAGTACGGTACCAGCTTTTTCTTCTCCGATTAATTTTGAAAGAACGGCATATAGTTTATCAAAGTTTTCAGGGTTAACTTTTTCAGGGTTTGCGAAAGCATTGATAATATCAGCTCTCAATTTAGGTGTCATTTCTACCCAACCATCTTTGGTTTTGCATCCATATTTAAGAGTGTTAAATAAATCAGTAATTCTCCGTGTATCGATGTTACCGGCTTTTTCATAAATAGCTTTTATTTTATTTTCTAAGATTGACAAATTGGTCATTTGTTCTTCGTTAGACATTTTTGTAATGTTTTCAATTCCATTGAAGCTGTTTTTGATTGCTTTTGTAATAACGTCGATTGCCGGATCTTTTTTCAAATCGATGTCTTTTAAAATTGCTCCAAGAGGTTTGAAATCAACTTTTTTACCGTCAATATACACTTTTGTATCAATATTATTAACTACATTGCTTACGTTTTGCTCAACGTGTCCAAGATATTTTTTAAACCAGTTTTTCTTCATTATGTTAGAGTTACTGCTTAATTTAGAAACGATTTTGTCAAGAAGTTTTGCTGTCGTAATCTTGCCTCTTGCAACTTGCACCCCTGTGTAAATAACAGGTGAAACAGCTAAAAGCATTCCGCCATATGAAATAAACGGTTGTGCAATTTCAGTTGCAGCTTCCATTGACTCTGAATATATTTGCGAATTATCATCAACTTTTTCAAATGTGTTAAACAACTTTCTTTGAAGATTTTTTGCATCACGCATTTGTTCAGGTGTCACGTCTTCTTTTTTCAGAATTTCTCTTAGTGCCTGTTTTTCTTTGAATTCGTGTTTTTTGTATTTGTTGTAATCGTAATATTGTTTTAAAACTCTTGGAATAAATAGTGCATATTCTTTTATGATATTTTCTTTTTTCTTTGTATTTTTAATATCTTTTACTTCATTATAATCATCTTGAGAGTATCCTATAAAGTTTTCAGGATTTTGCTCAAGTTCTCGTTTTGCAGCATATCTACCGGCTCTTGCTGCAGATTTTTGGAGTTTAAGACCAATAATCATACCGGCAAAAGAGGTTACCATACCGCCGATAAAACCTAATCCCCATTTTTGACCAGTTTTGTGGGCAAACCCTGCCGCAAATAATTTGCTTAAAAATCCATCGGCTGTACCTTTTTTGTTGGCAGTTTTACCAAGTTTTCTAGCTTCTTCATAAGCTTTTGAGTTCATAAGGGAGTCGGCAAATTCATTCCATTGTCTGAAATATGCCCAACCTGTTTTTTTGCTGGCTTTTAATTCTTTGTAAAGTTGTTTTGTTTCTTCAGTACCTTCTTTATCGACTGTTTTTTGAATAAACTTGCCGAAAGTATTCATTTTGTTCAAAACCCAACCTGTTGCAGCACCAAGCGTAGCACCAAGAATTGGAGTGGCTGTCATAATTACGTTTGCAGCGGCTTCCATATTTTCTGAGTTTTTTTCTGCTTCATTGTTGATTATGCGGACAGTTCTTTGGATTACTTCTTTATCTTTTTCAGCTTGGATATGTTCTTCTTTGGTCAATTGTCTGTTGACTTTTTGAGAATCATCTGTTTTTGCGGCTTTGTCTTGAGAATAAGCTTTTTTATCTTTTATAATATTATAAATTGAGCTGAACATTCCGGTCTTGAGTTTTGATTTTTTTTCTTTTTTTATAAGTTCAGGATGTTCCTCAAGTTCTTTTTTAGCTTTTGCAATTTGTTCAGGTGTGTAAGTTACAAAGGCTTTTGGATCATCAAGTTCTTTTCTGGCTTGGTAACGCGCGATTTTAGAACTATCTGTTTGCAATTTGGCTTCATACATTGTAGAGGCAATAAACACTCCTATACTCGCAAGAGCCATCAGGCCGTGCGCTTTAATCATGTTCATAATATATTTTTTGCTGCCATTATTATATTTTGTTTGAAGTATACTTAGTTCTTTTCTTAAGTCAGGATCTTTGATTAACTTAAGTTCTTTTTTGTTTAAAATGCTATAGCGATAGTAAACCTCTCCTTTTGAGTTTTTGCTATGGTATTGATTAACTTTTTTTTCTAATTTCGCATATTCATCACTATCTATAATTGAGTTTCTAAAATTACTCATAGCATTAGCTTGCTTTTTTGAAAAACCTTGAAATACTAGATAATTGCCACCAAAAAATGCTAACATTGTTGCAATACTTGATAAAGGATCGACAGCTGTTTCAACGTTTTCAGCAACGCTTTCAGAGTGATTATCCATCACATCAACAACGTCAATAATTGTATTACCAAATTCTTTTGCCTGTTGCAATTGTTCTGGAGTATAATTTCTTCTTTTTGCCAATTCTTCGCGTTGAGCATTTTCGTGGCGTTGATTATCTTCCCATTTTTTAAAGTTATTTCTGTTTTTTGCTACTTGAGATAGTGAATTAAAAAAATCCATAATTTCCCTATAATTTTCCCTATATATTAATAAAAGGTTTCAAAGTAAGAAAAATTGCTAATTTATTAATAATTGTAAAGTGGTAAAACTATTTCAAATTCTGTAATTTTGGGGGTAGATTGATTTAATTTTAAAATTGCATTTTGGGCTTTTAAGTTGTTTGTGCAGATGTGTAATCCTAAGCCTGAACCTGTTTGTTTTGTGGTAAATCCTTCTTCAAAGATTGATTTTTGTTTCTCTTCTGAAATTGGTTCGCCGTTGTTTGAAATTTTTATATGTGCGTTTTCTGCTTGAATAGCAAGTGAAATATTTATTTTGCCGTCTTGTTTTATTGCTTCAATTGCGTTTTTTATAATATTTACCACGCAAGCAAGAAATTTATTTTCGTCAATATAAACTTGTGCAGTTGTATTTATTTCGCTTGTAATTTCAATATTTTTACCGGAAATGTATACTGTAGCAAGTTTTATTCCTTCTTCCAAAACCTTTTTAATATCACAAACTTTAAGGTTAAAGTTGTCCAAAGATTTTAAATCAAGAAGATTATTACTCATTATTTTTAGAGATTTGTTTATGCAATTAAGCGCATTGCTGACAGATGCATTTTCTATTCCATCTTTCTCCAAGTTCTTTCTAATGATTTGTGTATAAAGCTCGCAAATAGAAATGTGATTTCTTATTTCGTGTGCGATACATCTTGCTTGCTCTTTTATTGTGTCGTTCATATTCACCTGCATTAAAGGCTCAGCTTACGAATGGGCTGAACCTTTACATACCTTATTAAGTATCAATTTTATTAAACAGCCATTTTTGCACGTCTTCTGTTTGCAAAACCGTTATTTAGAGCATATAAAACAGCTTGAGTTCTATCGTTTACTTGTAGTTTTTGGAAGATATTGTTTACGTGAGTCTTTACTGTAGTTTCGGAGATAAATAGTTTTGATGCAATACCTTTGTAGTTATTACCCTGTGTAAGTAGGTCTAGAACTTCTTCTTCCCTAGCTGTTAAGTATGTAAGAAGATTTTCTTCTGCAGAAGACGCTTCTTCCTTGAATGAACGTTGAAAATATTCGAAAAATCTTGAAGTAAGAGCTGTTGGCAAATAAATTTTACCATTAGCAACTTCATCCATAGCATAAATAAGTTGAGCTGATGCCATAGTTTTTAGCACATATCCTTTTGCACCTAATTTCATTGCTCTGAAGATTAAATCAGCGTCATCATATCCACTTAAGCAAATAACTTTGATACCCAAGTCAAGTTTTTCAATATCTTGTAGAGCTTGAAGACCGTCTTTTTCCGGCATATTTACATCCATCAAAATAATATCAGGTCTGTATTTTTTTGCCAAATTAATTCCGATATTTGCACTTGTTGTAGTTGCAACAACTTCATAACTGCTTTCAAGTGTAATTAAATCCTTTACCCCTCTCAAGTGATCGGCATTATCGTCGATTAATAGAACTCTTGATTGTCTTTTAAACTCTCTCATTTTTATCTCCCTATTTTTGTTCCCTCTCTACTCTATTGATACTACTACTTTTAGATGGTTCTTTTCATCCATGCCTTGATTGATGTTTCAACAGTGAGAGTGGGAGAATTTGTCTTACATCTTTAGATTGATATAACGCCTCAATCATGCTCTACATCATGCTTTTAGAAATTTGACCGCATGGTTGATAAAATTCTTAACTAATCTTTTTAGAGTAATCTGCTTGTGGTATAATTTTTTTATTAAGGGAGAAAGTGTATGGAAATTTTAATATTTTTAGGTGGTTTTTTAGTTGGTGCTTTGTGTATCTATATTCCATTTGTTGTAATTAATAAAAACAATCAAAATGCAAAAAGCTCACAAGATGAAATGTTTAAACAAATGAATGAGCAAATGAAATTATATTTTGAAAATACTGCAAATAAGATTTTTAAAGAAAGCACGTCTGAGCTTACAGAAAACAATAAAGAAAAATTGGAAGAGTTTTACAAACGCTTTAAAGAACGAATTGAAGTTTTTGAAAGACGCGCAGAGGAAAATTTTAAAGCAGAAAACGAAAACTTTACAAAATTTGATATGAATATAAAGAGTTTTTTGGAAACAGGAAATAAAATTTCGCACGATGCAAATTCTCTAGTTAATGTTATGAAATCGGATAACAGAACAGCTGGTAGATGGGGAGAAATTGTTTTAGAACGTGTCTTGGAAGCTTCAGGTTTGCGAAAAGATGAAGAATATAAAATTCAGATGGGTACAGCAGAGGGTCGACCAGACGCAACCGTATTTTTGCCGGAGGGTAAATGTATTTATATTGACAGCAAAACATCTTTTTCAGCTTGGGATGGATATGTGAATTCTCAAGATGATAATGAAAAATCTATTTACTTGAAACAGTTTGCGGAATCAACAAAGGCACATATCGCAGGTTTAGCAAAAAGAGATTATTCTCAAGAAGACGCTTCTCCGGATTATGTTTTGATGTTTATTCCGATAGAAAGTTGTTATTCTTTAATGTTTTGTGATGACTGTGCTTTGTGGGACTATGCGTGGAAAAATAAAGTTATGCCGGTTTCTCCGTCAACACTTTTAGCTTCATTAAAAATAATTAATTCGTTTCACGTGGTTGACAGGCAAAATAAGAATGTTTTGGAGATGGCAAGATTGTGCGGAAGTGTTCACGATAAATTTGCGTCATTGCTGACCGAATTATTGAAAATTCGTGACAATTTGAATACTTCTTTAAAAAAATTAAACGGTTCAGGCAATATAATTAATCAAATTGCAAAACTTGAAAAGCTTGGCTGTTCTTATGCAAAAAATTTACCGGAGTTGCCGGAAGATATTTCCTCAGGCGTCGAAGAATAGGATTGTTGTAACAAACTTGATTTTATTTTAAGAAAGTGATATTTTGTTATTATGATTGAAAGACCTAAAACAGCTAAAGATAGAATAATTTTAGCATTGGATGTTGATAATTTAAAAGAAGCTCGCGATTTGGTACGAGAATTGAAAGATTATGTAGGATATTTTAAAGTCGGTTTGCCATTAATTGTAAATTATGGCTTTGAGGCTTTCCGTTTGTTGGAAGAGTACGGGACAAAATGTTATTATGATTGTAAATTTCATGATATTCCGCATGCTGTTCAAAAAGCTTGTATTAGCCTAGTGAAAAATAATGTCGATTTCTTTAATGTTCACATTCAAGGTGGTTCAAAGATGACATCAGCTGTCGTAAAAGCGTCTCGTGCAGCTGCAAAATCTATGGGAATTGAACCTCCGACAATTTTAGGTGTAACTTTGTTGTCTAGTTTTGGGCAAAAAACATTGACAACAGAACTTTGTGTTGATAAAAATATTGAAGATTTTGTTTTGCAACTTGCAAAAGTTGCAAAAGAGACCGGTTTGGATGGCGTAGTTGCGAGTGCTGAAGAAGCACGCAGGATAAGAAAAGAAATAGGTGATGATTTTATAATTTTATGTCCTGCAACTCGCCCAACTTGGTCTTCCGTAAACGATCAGGTAAGAGTAGATACTCCTCGAGATGCAATTTTAGCAGGTGTAGATTTTATGGTAGTAGGTAGACCTATTACTTCTGCAGAAGACAGAATTGGCGCTGCAAAATTGATTATTGACGAAATTGAAACTGCATTAGAAGAAAAAGCAGCGTTAGTTTAGTTGGGGTTATTCAGGAGAGAAGACATGAAAAAGGATATAAAATTTGACATCGGGGAGGGGCTTTTTCTTTAGCGAAAGTGTTAATAACTCTGGGTATTATCGGGGTTGTTTCAACATTGCTTTTGCCGACTTAAAAGATTTACACTTGGATTATTTATACAAACCAGAAAGTTACTGGAAAGGAGAATAGTGAGTTTAAGCTATATTGCTTATTACTTGCGAATTAATGCTTGATCAATTTTGATTATTCCAAGGGTAGTCTTTGGGAACTTTCCAGTTGTTCATTTCTATCCATTTTGTGCAATAAGCGTATTTGGCATCATATGCATTCGAATTACATCCACCCCAACTAGCATTTTTAAGAGAATTATAGTTTTTGTTCCAAGCATAAATATATGGTTCAACTACGCCTTTTCCGTTTACTCCTTTGTTAAATTGAAATGCAAAATAATTTTTTGGTGTAAACACTTGTTTTTTATTTGCAAAAAAAAGAAATATCTCCACCATTGCTATCAACTCGGAATGAAAACATTCCATAAGAAAGATATACACAAACTCTGGTTGTTTGACATTTTTCATAATGATCATATCGTATATATGGAAAAACATAGTTTTCTAGAAATTCTACATTTTCTTGATATGTATTGTCTTGTTGTTTTGGCATCCAAAGGTCGACGTCCCCATTTTGTACTACAGATAGTCTTATCGCATTATTTATTTCATTATAGAATTTTTTCACATAAGAAATAGTTTTTTCTTTTTGATAGGTCGTGATTACGGTTGGAAGTGTTATTGCTAAGATAACTCCAATTATTCCAAGTGTAATTAATGTTTCAGCCAATGTAAATGCTTTTTTCATAATCTCTCTCAATATTCGTTATCACAAATAATAATATTATATATATTAATGATAACATTGTTTGCGTGTTTGTCAATACTGAATTTTGGATAGTAAAATACTTGTATGTTAGATATTAAGCAAGAAATACAGGTTTTGTTACTCCGCAAAGGACTTTCAATGTCCAAAATGACACGAAATATGCAAAAGGACAAATTGATGAATATAAATATAACCAGTCTTTCTAGGATGTTAACATCAAAAACTATTAAATTTGAAACAGTGCAAATGATTTTAGATTTTTTAGGTTATGATTTGAAAATAGTTCCTAAAAACGATATTAATGTAAAATAGAAAAAGAAGTTTGTTATTATTTGCTAGTTAAAGTTTTTGACTTTTCGTATTTCTTTTTATGTCTGTCAAAGGTATAAATCGTATAAATTTTGCCATCAGAAGATATTTTTACTGAGTTATTAATATCTGTTCTATAAATGTCTGTTTTACGTAAAATATCAAGAGTTCCTTTGTTTGGGTGTCCGAATGCATTTGGCCCTGTAGAAATAATTGAAACTTTTGTATTCAAATGATTGAGCATTTCTGTGTTAACAACTCTCGGACCTCCGTGGTGACCAACTTTTAAAACTTCTACATTATGTGGAATATTATTTTTTATTTTCTTGAATGCTTTAATTCCTGCATCGCCAGTGAATAGCATGTCAAAATTCCCGTAGCTCAAAAGAGTTATAATTGATTTTTCGTTATCTTCTTCAGAGTCTGTAAAATATGTTTTTAGATTGAAATTATTTTCTTGGTATATAGATGAATTATTTGTTGGGAGCTTTGCTGGAATTTTTAAGTCTTTTATCGTTTTATAAATATTTATAGATGTTTTTGTGTTATCAGAAAAAGAATTTATGTAAACCTGTTTTATATTTAAGTTTTGCATAATATCGACAGCTCCACCCGAATGGTCGTTATCAAAGTGCGTAATAACTAAGGCTTCAATATTTTTTATCCCTCTGTCTTTCAAATATTTTATGATAATAGAATTTGCTTGAGCTTTGCCTCCATTGTACCCTGCTCTACCGGTGTCAATTATAAAGTATTTGTTTTGTGGCGATTTTATTAGAAAACAGTCTGCGTTTTGTACGTCAAAAGCTATTATTTCTAAGTCTTTTGAAGGGATATTGATTAAGCTTAAACCCAAAAGTAAAAACAAAGTTGAACAAATTATTACCAATTTTTTATTAAATCCTGTCTTGATAGACAAGGTAAAAAATAAAATTAACGCGTAATATAATGCGATTTGAAATATGTTTGGATGAGTAGTCGTTAAAAGCGCCCCTGAAAGATTGGCAAAGAAATTTGATATAAATACAATTGCGTGTAAAAAGTAGTTGAGAATAAAATCAAAAATCATACATATCTTATCTGTATGTGGAGCAAATCCGGCAAGAATAGAACTTATAAATCCACCAAAACTTACAACGCTCAAAAAAGGCATACTGCAAACATTTGCCAAAACTGAATATGTGCTGAAAGTGTTGAAATAAAACATTTGAATTGGCGCAACCCAAATTTGAGCAACAATCGGAATTAAAAATGCACCGATTAGCCATTGTGGGATTTTAGAGTCTTTAAACCTTTCAAAAATAACATTTGCAGTTGTTAGTAGTCCAAAAGTTACGATAAATGAAAGTTGAAATCCTACATCGTTAATAAATGCAGGGTTATAGATCAGCATTACTGTTGCCACAAATGCCAAAAGAGCAATTGTATGCGCATCTCTATCAATAAGTTTGCCGAGTAATATGAGAATAAGCATTAAGGAAGCACGAATAACAGAAGCTCCCAATCCAGTCATAAGTGTGTATATTATAATTACCCCAATGCCTGACGATACAGTAAATTTAAACGGGACTTTAAGTCTTCGCATAAAAAACACCCAAAAACCATATATAAAAGCAACATTCATTCCAGAGGCAGCTAAAATATGTAATAATCCAGAATTAACAAAAGATGTTTTAATATAATCTGGTGGAGCTACAGCGTCATCTCCAAATACAATTCCGCCAAGAATTTCTAGATTTGGAGATTTTAAATATTTTGAATGCTCATTTATAATATTATCTCTGATATTGTTGAGTTTTTGCAAAAAACTCCATTTTAATGACAGAGTAGATGGTTGTATTTGTGCACTATCAGAGTAAAACACAGTATATGTTGCAAAGTTTTTCAGGTATTTGCCATAATCAAATTGAGATGGATTACTGGCTTTGAAAGGTGTTTGTATTTTGCCTGAAAATTCGTATTTATTTCCGATTTTGAATTGAGAAATATTGCTCCCTGTGTAAGTTATAAGAGTTTTTCCGGTTATGTTTTGATTATTAATTTTGTCAGTTTTAAAGAAAAATTTGACTTTCTTCGGAGTTGAACTATTCGGAATACTTACAATTTGTCCTTGAATAGTGGCTTTTTGTGGAGCATATGTTACAAGTTCGTCTGTTTGCTTGATTTTGAAATAACTATTGAAAAATCCAAAATAGAAAATGAATATCCAAAACAGAATATATTTTATAGGAACATAATTTTTTATAATTGCGATAAGTGATATTATTGTAATTATTAAAGCGCAGAAAATACCGTTATCGTTAAAATAAGCCAAAATTCCTGCCATAAAGACAATTGCAGTTGTAAACATTATGGAGTTTTTGTTCTGTAATGTTGAATTTACTGCACCTTTTATCATTGTTTTATTTTAATATAAAATAAGTTTGGGATATTGTTTGTATAAAGATATGTAAATAGTTAGCTTAAAAAAGACAAAAAATATTATTTTTAGATTTTAATAAAATTAATTTTACAAATAAGGGTGTAATAGTGATTAATTCAGTATCTTCTGTTAAATTTAATACAAATTATAAACCAGTTTTTAAGGGTCAAGAAAATTCGGTCAAACATTTTGAAAATGTAAAAACAGAAAAAAAAGAAAATAAAGACTCATTTCAATCAAAATTGAAAAATATAACACCTTCGCAAAAGACTTTTGCAATGTTAGGAGTTGGAATTGCATTAATTACTGCAGGGCTATTGATTAAAAGAACGACTCGAAAGAATGATGTTATTACTCCAAAATTGAAAGAGTTGTTGGATAAACCCAAAGAATTTAATGAAAATTACATTTGTAAGCTTATTGAAGAAATGAAAAAAAGTGATAATTTAAAAACCGGAGATGCAATTTATTGTATCCCAAAACAAATGTTGTCTGATGTTACCGGACAAAAAATTGAAAATATAAATAAAATCTGGGAAGAATTAAAATTATCTGAAAATGCTTTTGTTGTAGCTCCGGCACATAATGTAAATGGAGTTTTGCAGATGGGGAATTCATCATCTATTAGATTTGTTGACCCAGAAACCAATACAATATTGGCTTTTGTAGACAAAATAAAAAACGGAAACATGGTTCCGTTTTTAGTATTTTAATTTTTTAGTTTGTTATTCTTTTGTAAATATCCACCAACCTTTGCGTTTTGCTGATGGTTGAAGAGATGGTTGTGCAATTATTTGTTGTGATTTAATAGGCGAATGAGAAGCAAAAACGCTTGTGGATAGTGTGTTAATATATTTATTATTTAAGTGTGCATAATCAAATAAAATAACACCTTTTGCATTGAGTTTTCTAGCTTCATGAATTTGTCGTATTAAATCTTCATCAGAACCGTTCATGAATGTTACGAATAAACCTGCATAAAAATCGGTTTTTGCGGATTTTGCGTTTATTACATCTGTCATCATTTTATTTGCGGTTTTAGAATCACATGTTAAAAATAAAGGTGTAAATCCATCTAAATAATCCCTTGTTGACCAAGTTTTCCAATCTTGTTGTTTTGCATCTAATGCAGCTTGTCTGTCAGGAAAAATTACTGCACTTATGTAAGTATTGGTTTGTCTGCCGAGACAACCGATTTTTTTTACCATATCAGTAACTTTTTCACGTCTATAATTACACCAATCTTGCCATAATGGATCATTTTTAGTTATGGTCGCAGGGTCAACTCCATAAATGGATTTAAAGTCGTTTCTTGCATAATCTGTGTATCCCCAGCTTGAGGCATCACTTTGAGAAACACTGTTTGGGTATCTTATATAATCAATATTTATCCCGTCCGGTTTATATGTTGTTATTATTTCGGTTACAAGTTTTAACAAAAAATCTTGAACGTAAGGATTGGCCGGATCGAGAAAATAACCATTGTGTTCAGATGTTGATTTTGACGGTTCAAAGGAATTTATATCTTTTTTTAATTTATTTCCCCAAGATGGGTTCATTGCAAGTATACTTTGCGGATTGTCGTTTGGGTTTTGAATTCCTGCATAGAATGTTTCAAACCATGTATGAACTTTTATATTTCTTTTATGAGCTTCTCTAATCCATATTGCAAGAGGATCAAATCCTTCAAATTGTTCATATTGTGGAGTTAAGCCGTATGCTTCCATTGTTTTGCTCGGAAAAATCGTTTTGCCGTGGTAATATGTTTCCAAGAAAATATTATCAATTCCTGCTTGTTTAAGTCTGTTAAGAGTTGCAATAATTTCAGGTTCAGATTTTTCTGTCGGTCTGACCCAAACTCCTTTAAGTTCGTTCGCTTTGTATGGTAAAACACTTTTTAAAGCATCATTTGAAGCTTCTATTGCAAGTTGTGAATATTTTTGGACTTCGTCCGGATTTTTTCTGGCTTTTTTTACATAATCTTTTGCATCATTTATGTAGCTGTATGGAACTTTCCAATTATAGTCAGGACTGATAGTTCTATAATATTGAAGCATTTGCCCGGCTTCCGCAACTTTTTTTTCTGATTCAAAAATATAGCTTTCAGAAGTTGTATATGTATAAACAAGATTAGCTTCTTTATCTATGTATATTTTTGTTCCGACTTTAATACTTGAATTAATCCAGTTTTTCGCTTTACCATGACCGCTGATAACAATTCCATTTGCAGGAATATAAGAATCCGCTCCGGAAAGCTCTGTAACAGTATTGTCTTCGACTACTGCTTCTGCCCCAAATTCATTGGTATTAGTTCTAATTCCGTAATTTGGGGTATATATTACCAGTTGATTTGCACCTCTAGCCCCCGGAAGATAGCTTCCTGCTCTGTTAGTGGAGGCTGTTGGATCTATTGCGTTAATCCAGTTTTTCGTATAACTAAAAACAACCTCTCCTTTTGCAGGCTTGTATGGCTTAAAAACTGGAGGTAATACTTCTTCTGGTATTACGATTTCTGAATTGTCTAAGTTTATTTGATTATCTTCATCAACTAATAGCTGAGTTTTAATCGGTTCAGGGCGTCTCCTTGCTGTTAATATTGGGGTAACGTCTTCTGCTTGACAAGTTGATGCAACAAAAAGCATCGTTGTCAAAATTAATGTCATTTTTTTTAAGTTCATCTTCTCTCTCTTTTATTCCCTGATTGTCTGAAAATTTTCCTTTAATATAATAACTCATAAAAAATATTAAGCCAAATTATTTATATTTTTAAACAAAAATCGACAAGTCTTAGATGAATTGCCGATTTTTGTTTAAAAATTTGTTTGATATTATAAATCTTTGTAACTAGGTGATGTATGAATTTCGTGATCATTCATAAATGACTGATCATCATATGATGGATCTATATACATAAAGAAACGTCTAACCCCTTTTACGACATTATTTTTATAAACTTCTTTTTCATATTGGGCTGTGGTTTCTTCACCATTTATTTGAGCTACAGATTTTTGTGTCGCTTGGATAAGTGCCGGAGAATACCCATGATTTTTCAAGTAATCTTTGTTGACCGTATCACTTGTCGTAAGTTCTGCGCAAGCCGGTAATGTTAATAATGACATTATACCTAAAATCAAAAAACAGTTTTTCATTTCAACCTCAATTAAGCTGTGTGTACTTATAATATAATAGCACTTTATTAAGTGGTTACAAGAATATTATAATTTCTTTACAAAAAAATTCCATATATTATTCGTATGATTTTCTTATAATTTCTTCTAATTTTTCAAGAAGTTGGTTTTCTGGAACTTTTGCAATGATTTCACCTTTTTTGAAAACAATACCCTCGTTAACTCCGCCAGCAATTCCAAAGTCAGCGTGACGAGCTTCTCCTGGCCCGTTAACTGCACAACCCATAGTTGCGATAGTTATCGGTTTGTCAAAGTTTTTAAATCTTTCTTCAACCTTTTTAGCAAGTCCGATTAAATCAATTTGAGTTCTTCCGCAAGTTGGGCAAGATACAAAATTTACGCCTCGTTCTCTTAAACCTAAACTTTTTAAAATATCAAAACCTGCACTAACTTCTTCTACCGGATTTTCTGTCAGAGAAACTCTGATAGTATCTCCAATTCCTTCTGCCAAAAGAGTTCCCAAGCCAACAGAAGATTTTATTAACCCTCCGCGAAGAGTTCCGGCTTCGGTTACTCCCAAATGTAACGGATAAGGGATTTTTTCGGCAATTGAACGGTATGCTTCAATTGTTGTCAAAACATCTGAAGATTTTAGTGAAACTTTAATTAAGTCAAAATCTAAGTCTTCAAGAATTTTTATGTGTCCCAGTGCGCTTAAAACCATTTTTTCTGATAACGGAATATCTTTGTCCAGCAAATCTTTTTCTAATGAACCGGCATTAACCCCAATTCTGATAGGAATTTGTTGTTGTTTTGCTAAAGTTACAACTTTTTCAACATTCTCCCTTTTCCCGATATTTCCAGGGTTTAGCCTAAGTGCATTAATTCCATTATTAATGCATTTGATTGCTAATTTGTAATCAAAATGAATATCTGCAATCAAAGGAACAGGAGATTTTTTTACAATATCTTTTATTGCGTCGCCTGCTTCCGCGTTAAGAACTGCAAGTCTTACAAGTTCGCATCCTTTTTCAGAAAGTTCGTGTATTTGATTAAGAGTTGCCTTTACGTCTCTTGTATCAGTATTACACATAGATTGCACGCTGATTGGTGCGTTTCCGCCAATTTTTACATTTCCTATTGAAATTTGTTTTGTTTCTCTTCTTTTTATCATATTATAATGTTAACACAAAAAAGGAGAGTAATCATGAAAGTTGCAATTTTATCAGATATTCACGGAAATATGCAGGCACTTGAAAGTGTTATGGTTGACATAAAAGAAAATAATTGTGAGAAAGTTTTATGTTTGGGAGATTTGGCAATGGCAGGTCCTGAACCGGCTAAAGTAATTGATTTTGTTAAATCTCAAAATAATTGGATTGTTATTCAAGGAAACACTGATAAAATGATTTCAGATTTTACTCCTGAAATATTGAAAAATACAGAAAATGCTTTTCCGGTAATGGCGCATGCTTTAGCTGATGATGTTTTGTTTTTGTCGGATGATAGAAAAGAGTATTTAAAAAATCTTCCTGCTCAAAAAGAATTAGAAATTGAGGGAGTTAAAGTTTTGCTGGTTCATGGTTCGCCTCGTCGTAATAATGAGGATATTTTACCGGATATGCCAATAAATGAGATTGAGGAAATAATAAAAGGTGTAGATGCTGATTTGATTTTTTGCGGTCATACCCATGTTCCAGCCGGCTATCAAACTAATACAAAACAAACAGTTGTAAATGTCGGTAGTGTTGGACGTCCAATGACTAAAGATCCAAAAGCTTGTTATTGTGTTGCGACTTTTGAAAACGGAAGCTTTTCTATTGAACACAGGTTTATAGATTATGATAGAGAAAAATCTGCAAAAATCATGATTGCCAGAAATTTTGATGGCGCAGAAAAGCTTGCAGAGATGATTTTACATCCTACTTCAAGGCATATTTAATTCAAATTTTGGATAAATATTTTATTTGTGGTAAAATCTAGCTGAGGATTATTTTATGTATATAAATAAAGAACAACTCGTTTCTTATGTGAAAAAATTGAATGAGCCGAAAGTTTTGGTAATCGGCGATTTAGCTATTGATGAGATGATTTATGGGGATGCGGAAAGAATTTCCAGAGAAGCTCCCGTTTTGATTTTGCGCCATTCAAATACAAAATTAATATTAGGAGCAGCGTCAAATGCCGCTCATAATGTTTCAACATTGAATGATGGAAAAGTCAGCGTAATAGGTGTTTGCGGAGATGATTTTCAAGCAACTCAATTGAGAGAAACTTTTGAAAAGGCTAATGTAAATTGTGGATTGCTAGTTGTTGATCCATCAAGAAAAACAACTACAAAAACAAGAATTTCGGGATCAATTACAACTTCAATTACCCAGCAAATTGTTCGTATCGACAGGCAAACAAATGCTTTGCTTAGTCCGGAAATAGAAGAAGAAGTTTTGAAACAAATTGAAAGAGCAATTCCTGAACACGATGCAATTATACTTTCAAACTATCATATTGGAACTCTAACTCCTAGAATAATTCAAGAAACAATTCGCCTTGCAAATCAATATGATAAAGTGGTTGTGGTTGATGCTCAAAAAGATTTGGAAGTTTATAAAAATGTAACTTCAATGACTCCAAATCTTCCGGATACCCAAAAATCAGTTGGATTTTTTATTGAAAATGAAGAAGATTTAAAACGTGCCGGAGACAAGCTATTAGATGCAACAAATGCAAAATCAGTTTTAATAACTTGTGGAGCAGATGGTATGTTTGTTGCAAGAGCTCATGGAAATTATACAAAAATTCCGGTGTTCAACAAATCGGAAGTTTTTGATGTTACAGGTGCCGGAGATACGGTTACAGCCGTTTATACTCTTGCATTAGCAACTGGTGCAGAACCGTCTTATGCTGCAATTATTGGCAACATCGCAGCAAGTATTGTCGTAAGACAATTTGGTTGTGCTACAACAACAATAGAAGAAATTTTAAGTGCTGTTGACAAATTATAGTTAACAGAAAATTATATGGAGAGAACTTTTATGGATAAATTTACAGAAATATTTAAAAAATTTAAAACGGTAGACATGATTATTGTTGCCGGTGTGGTTTTGGCACTGATTGTCGGTTTTTTTACATATAAAAATTTCAGACAAACAGCATCAAAACAAATTGAAGCAACTTCAAAAATTTCGTTCCAAGTTTTTGTTAGAGGTGTAACATTAACAGGAAATGAAATCCCAATGAGAGCTAATGATAAAACATTTATAAGTATCAGGAATGTTCCTTATACAGATCTTGATATTGTTGATGTAAAAGCAGATAGAAAAAAAATTGTACTTCCTATTTTGAATAGTAAAAAAGTAATGGTAGTAGAAGATGTTTCTCAAGCTAATATGTATGACATAACAGTAACCCTTAAAGATACAGCGAAAATCACTAAAGATGGAGCTGTTGTTGGCGGAAACAAGATTAAAATGGGCTTACCTATTACTCTTGAGGGAAAAGATTACAAATTTAACGGTACTGTTTCTGACTTGAAAGTTATGCCGGAAACTGATGATGACAAATTTCAAAACTCAATAAATACAGATAACGATGTTCAATAAAATATTAAAATTTACTCAGGAAAAATCAGATTATTTATATAATAACAGTTTATTTTTGCAAAATATAGACAAGCTTATATTTGCATCAATTTTGCTTGTATTTTTGTCTTCGACTGTGATGTCGTCAGATGTAATCGGGTTTATTGCATTGATTACAGTATTTTTAACTGTTGTTAAAATATTAACAAAACCCAATGAAACACTAAGTTGTAAATCTTTTGAATTGTGGCTTTTGGCATATTTTATGATTGTGATAATTAGTCTAGCCGGCTCAACTTTGTTTCATTTAAGCTTAAAAGGATTTTTTAAAACTTTTACATATATGGCGTTTTATTTTTCGCTAGTTCAATATTTAAAAAATAATAAAAATAAAATCCCTTATTTGCTTGGTGCAATTGGATTAAGCATTAGTTTTGAAGCAGTAACCGGATTTTTGCAAAACTTTTCGCATGTAGAAGAGATTTCCGGTTGGCAAGATGTTTCCGGACTTAATCCGGAAGAGGTTATGACAAGGGTATACGGAACATTAAAACCTTATAACCCAAACCTTTTGGGCGGTTATTTTGTCGCAGGAATTCCATCTTTATATGGCTTGGCTTCATACTTTTTAGCTGATAAAAAATATAAGTTCGCAATCGGCGGAATTTTGTTGGCGTTATTTTCAACATTAACATTGTTCTTGACAGGTTGCAGAGGGTCTTATATTGGGATGATGGTAATATTTTGCGGAATGTTTGCTGTTAGCGCTAAATATTTATGGCAGAATTACAAAACCATTTATTTGTCGATAGTTGGTGGGGTTGTAGGCTTGGCGACTATGGCAATATTGCTTGTTTCTTCTTTGAGAGCAAGAGTTTTATCAATTTTTGCAATGAGACAAGATTCTTCAAATTCTTTCAGGTTTAATGTTTACCATTCATCAGTTGATATGTTCAAAGACAATTGGCTTTTGGGAATTGGTGTTGGGAACCAAAATTTTAGAGAAATTTACGGACTTTATATGAAAACAGGCTTTGATGCCTTAAGTGCGTATAATATTTTCTTGGAAATTGCAGTTGAAAGCGGTGTTTTTGCACTGATTGCGTTTGTCGGATTTTTGGTTACTTTGGTAAAAAATTCAGTTAAGTTTATTTTAACTTCAGCGGATACAAAATCAGTTATATTTGTTGCAACTGCATTGATTTCAATATGTGCTGTTTGTATTCATGGACTAGTTGATACGGTATTTTTCAGACCTCAAATACAATTTGTTTTCTGGACAATGGTGGCAATAGCAAGAGCGATTGTTGTTGAATAATTTTTTGATAGCTTGAAAAACTCTGAAAAATATGTTAAACTGGTAATGTTATTTAGGAATTAGAGAGGTAAACATGAGTGATTTAATTATTGGAAGTGCTTTTCGGGGGGGGGCTCTAATAACAAGCATTTTGGTTTTACATTAGCAGAGGTATTGATTACCCTTGGTATCATTGGTGTTGTTGCTGCAATAACAATGCCGGTGTTAATGACTAATGTTCAAGATAGAGTTAAACAAAAGCGAGTTGAGAACATTAAACAAAAATTAAGTAAAGTAACCGACAAAATGGCGGTTCAAAGTGGATTAACCGGCTATGGTGATACAATGTCATTTGTTCGAGAGATGAACAAACATATGAAGATAGCTAAAATTTGTGATAACAATCATATTGGTGATTGTTGGCCAACAAAAGAAGTTGATTTGGATAAAGACGGCAAGATGTGGGAGATCGCAAAAACAAAGAATGCAAAAACTCTAAAAATAAGTAGTGATATAGCAGATAGCTGGGCAGATACTGTGGGGATTGTAACCGCAGATGGAACTCCAATTATACTTAGTTATAAAAAAGATTGTGATTTTGATGTAAATAAATCTGGTCTAGTTTTTAATAAAGGTTCTGCAATGTCTAATTCAATGAGTTGTTTATCCGGAGTTTTTGACTGGAATGGAGGAAGAAAACCAAATAAACTAGCAAAATTAGAAGGAAACTCAAAAGGAGATGTGTTGCCATTTGGGCAAGCAAAAGGATTAGGAAATGTTTGCGCATTGGAAATAGAAGGTGTTTGTTTTGGTACTCTATTTACTCCAACTCCATTAACCAGAGTTCAATGTGAAGAAGAAGTACAAAAAGGTACACTTGGTATAAAAGGATGTTGTTGGGATAGTGATTATTGGGCAGGTGCAGTAAAGCAATGTGGAGGAGTAAAAAATATGCCAACAAAGGCGCAATTAGGTAGATTAGCAACAGAATTATATGGAACATCTATAGGTGCTAATGAAAATGTAAATTTAGGGCTAAAATTAAATACATCTAAATCAGCTTCTTTGGGGGATACAAATTCTATATTTGGTATTTGGAGCGGTGAAGAAGGTGGAAGTTTAGGCGGTGCGTATTATCGAGCATATAGCCAGACAGGTACAATTGGTGGTTATGATGGACGTTCTGGAGATCCAGTTCAAGCAATTTGTATCGGAGGTTAATTAAGGATAATTCTAATTTTTCTAAATATCTAAGAGCACGTAGGTCGGGATACCTATCCCGACGACTAAAACGCAAAACAAGTAATAATGGCGGGGGTGGTCCCCCGCCTTACTTTTGTGTGTCCTCTTTTTAGGGTACAGTTCATAGAAATATGGTTGATTTTATAAAAACAATTAATTACCCCCTCTCCCGAATTCGTAATACTCACAGTTGTTCGTAAACGACTTCGACCTCTTCCCTCGGAGAGGTGAATCTATCTAAATATCCTCTCTCCAAGGGAGAGAGCTAGAGAGAGGGGGTGGACTTGATAAAAAATTAAAAAACTATTACTGCTACTTTTCACCTCCTCGAAATCAAAAATTTCGGTCCTCTCTCAAGTGGAGGACATGAAGTAATAATTATTTTAATAAAATCATATTGCCCTCTTTTCTCGGAGAGGTGAAATCTATATAAAATATCAAAATGTTATTTTCTTTATGTTTGTGCTACAATCATAATGATGAATTTAGACACAGCGATAGATACTTTTTTATCTCCGATAGCCGATAAAATTTCAGGGATTATTTTTAGTTCAGTAACCATTCACGGTGTAAAAATTGAATTTTTGGTTGCTCTATTAATGATAGCTGCATTTTATTTTACGTTTAGAACCCGTTTTATTGGAATTTGGGGATTTAAGCACGCGTTACAATTAATTACTAAAAATTACGAGCACAAAGAAATCCGCGTAAAAAAGAAAAAAGGAGAAGTTTCTTCTTTTCAAGCTCTGACAGCTACAATTTCTGCTTCTGCCGGAATTGGAAATGTTGCAGGATCGGCTGCTGCTGTTTCAATCGGCGGTCCGGGAGTGATTTTTTGGATGATAATGGCGGGATTTTTCTCTATGGCATTGAAATTTGCGGAAGTTTTGTTGGGACTTAAGTTTAGAAAAATTAACCCTGACGGAACAATTGCCGGAGGGCCTATGTATTATATCGAGGGTGCTCTGAAAAATAACAAATATATTGGGAAATTTGCTCCGCATTTATCAAAAATATATGCAGTTTGTTGCGTGTTTGCGATGATTGGTGGTTGGAATTTATTTCAAATAAATGCCATGACAACGCAAATTACCGAAGTTACAGGTGGAGACAAAAGCTTTTTTGCAAATCAAAGTTGGTTATTAGGGCTGATTGTTGCTGTAATTACTTATTTTACTATTATTGGCGGAATTAAAGCGATTGGTAAATTTACTTCAAAAGTTACACCCGTAATGTGTACTTTGTATGTAATGACGGCTTTTGCAGTTTGTTTGTATAATATTGGGCATGTTCCTCATACTGTAATGATGATTTTGAAAGAGGCTTTTGAACCAAGGGCTATGGCAGGCGGAATGTTTGCTTGCATGCTTTGGGGATTTAGACGTGCGATGTTTGCAAATGAATCCGGATTAGGTACTGCTCCAATCGCTTTTTCTGCGGTAAAAACAAATAACGCAGTGGCTCAAGCTTTTATAGCCATGCTTCAGCCGTTTGTTGATACTGTAATTGTTGGGTCTGCTACAGCTTTTGTAATTGTTGTTTCAGGAGAATATTTACATACTACAGGAATTGCGGGGATTGAATTAACATCAAAAGCATTTGGTTCTGTTTGTCCGTTCTTCCCGATATTGTTGACTATTATGGCAAGTTGTTTTGTTTTGTCAACTATGTTATGCGGTTCTTATTATGGAATTAAAGCTTGGAATTATTTATTTGGCGAAACAAAATTGACAACGAGGACTTTTCAGGTTATATATTGTATATTCATAATTATAGGTTCTGCCATGAACTTTAAAAGTATAATTAATCTATCTGATGCATTTACTTTGTTCTTGGCTGTGCCAAACTTAATAGCAGTGTTCATGTTATCAGATGTAATTATGAAAGAGCTAAAAAGATATTGTAAAAAATATAATGTAGGTTTATTTAAAACTAATAACGAGGAGAGAGAATGATGAAGAAAGATTGTCTGGAAATAGTTAGATCTAAATGCGAAAGCTGTCAGGCTTGTGCGTTAGGTGCAACAAGAAATAACATAGTTTTTTCTGACGGAAATCCATCAACTGCAAAAATTGTACTTATTGGTGAAGCACCTGGAGAAATGGAAGATGAAACAGGCAGACCGTTTGTTGGCAGAGCCGGACAACTTTTGAATGACTTTTTGAAAGAAGCAGGAATTTCTAGAGATGAAGATGTTTATGTAATCAATACAGTAAAATGTCGTCCTCCTAAAAATAGAGTTCCATCTGATGAAGAAAAAGCTTCTTGCAGAAAGTTCTTGGATGCTCAAATTGATATTATTAATCCAAGAGCAATTGTTCTTTGTGGTGCAACTGCTTTGAAATCATTTGTTGAACTAGACAAAAAACAAACTATTTCAAAGGTTAGAGGTCAATGGATGACAATTAATGTTGATGGAAAAGATTATAGAGCTATTACAATTTTCCACCCATCATATTTGTTAAGAAATCATTCATTGGATGAAGGTTCTCCAAGAAGATTGATGAAAGAAGATTTGGCTAATATTAAAAATGAAGTTTTAGCTGATGTAGATCATTCACAAGATGATAATCAAGTTGAGTTTATGCACTCTTCAAGAGAAATTGCGATGGTTTAGTCGTAAAGTAAAATATAAATTTTAAAGCCCCTTTTAAAAGGGGCTTTTTAGTTATGATAATTCAAGTCTTTCTTTTAATTTGCTGTCAAATTCTTCTGTATAGCCGAGTTTTTTCTTATCGTTTGGAGTTAAAGCTTTGTAAATAGCTTGCATATTGCGGAGTTGCTGTCTGCCCGGAACGTAAGCTTGGTATTCATATTCACTGCAAATAGGGCTAAAGTATGCGATTAACATAAGAGCTTTATTGGTTTTATTGATCCCGTGGTCACAACTAATATAAAAGTGCCCTTTTTCAACAGTTTGCATAAATTTAACAAAGTTATCTACAGCATCTTTGTACGCTTTAGGATAGTTTTCTGCTAAGTTTTCAGCGTAAGTTTTGGCAAGTTTGTAGTTTTGGGTTATTGCTTCATATTCATGTTTCTTTGTAATTATGTAAGCGGACTTGCTTCCAAGGATTGATGAATCATTGAAATAGCTGGCTACATCAAAGCAAATATAATCCAAATTGTTTTTATCGCAATTTTCTTTGTATTCGTCATAACCGATTAAGTCAATAACACGTTCAACACCATAACCTTTGATTTCGTTAAATTTTTCCGGTTTAAAAGCAAGTGATTCTCCTCGATATGAATTGTTATATGTTCTTCTAAAATTGTTAATAAGTTTTTTATCAAAAGATTGGTGCTTTCTTACACAATTTAATCTCGCGATTTCTGAGTTTGATAAATTTTTGATTTTTTCTTCTGTTCCAACAAGTGTTCTAGAAAGAATATGGTCTCTTAAAATATCAAAAACGCTTGGCTCAGAAAAAGAGTCGCTGTTATCAAAATCAAAGTTATCACCCTTAAATGCAACATCTTCTTTTTTTAAAGGAGAGGTCTGGTTTTTTAAGTGGTTAAATTGGTAGTTGATAGGTGAGATTGAAATTCGCATATTATTTAAACTCTTAAACAAAAAATATTTTGCTAGCAGTTTTAAGCTTTGTTATCAACAATTTTTTCTGCAGGAGCAAGTCCCGGTTCAAGGTCAGAACCTGTAACTATTTTCCTGAAAGCAAATTGAGCTTTTGGTAGAACGTAAGCAAGCAAAATACTGCTCAATGCTACGTTTGTCAAAATATTTATTGATTTTGCTACTTTATTAGCAAAAATGAATGTTTTCAAATTTTTTTGGCTAATTGCTTGTTTTGTAAAGTTTTCAATATCGTTACGGAATTTAGCCAAAGCTTTGATGTTTACGTATTCTCTAGGGTCTCGAATTCCGTTATCAAGCATTTTGATTTTTTTGAATTTTTTAGCATAGTTTATAAACAGACTGTCTTTGTTTCGGATATCGTCGACAAAATCAAGTAAATCTTTCGCACTGTCTGATTTTGGAAGAGTGAGAGATTTGTTTTTAATTTGTTCTGCAAAATTCTTATCTGCAAGAATAATAGGATCAAGTTCAACGCCTGTCAGTTTATTTAGTGCTTTTTCTATCCATTTTGGAGTAACGAAATTGAATAACATCATCCCAGCCATTTTGAAACTGAGGTCGTAGCGTTCATTTTGATTTCTTGCAGTTGCAACTCTGCCAACTGCATAACCTCCGTCAGTTACCGCCATTTTGTTCGGAGTTGTAAAATTTGCGACTGAAGTTATCCATGAACCTGTAAATGATGGATTATTAGATTTAAAAAATCTATCTTTTTGCGTAAAATTTATATTTTGTTTGTTTGCTTTTTCTTTTTCTCTCAATTTTTCGATTTTTTTAGCAGAAGAAGCAAAAATTAATTTAGGAAGAATAAATCCCATAAATAAAATAGGAATAGTAGTTGAGGCAATAAATTTGCCGGCAAGAAGTTTTTCATAAAGTTTTTTATTTTCTTTTGCTTTAATTAAGTCTTTTACTGCATCAGGTGCAAGCTTTTTAAATTTTTCGATGTTGTAATTTATTCCTTGAATGCCGTTTTCTTCTTTGAAAAGCTTAAGATTAACATCAGGACTTAATCCTTTTGCTTTTATTGCCTTATTGCAAAGCCAGTCTGCTAAAGGAATACCACCTAACCAAACAGCAGATGTAGCATATTCATCCAAAAATCTTTCTCTCGCGGCAAGATAAGCTATCCCTTTTGATTCTTTTTTGTTTTGGTTGTATGTCAACACAATTTTAGTCGGAACTTCAATTCCGCAATCACGAAGTATTAGGGGGTATACACTGCTATTGTTGCCGATAGCTGAAATTATATTAGATATTGCCATATTTTTTATTTCTCCAATTCTTTTCTTAGTTTTTAATAAAAATAGCCTCTCACTTTGAAATCCTTGAAAGACTATTTTTTATAAGAATTGAATTGTAAACATAATGGAGGATTTTAAGCACACATAATCAACTCATAGTCTCTCAAGGACGCTATGATGATGTTGATGATGTAGTGTTAAAAGATTTATCTCATTCATGTTTTTCATTGTATAATAAATATTTTTTTTTACAAGTTCCACTTATGGAGAATTGAAAACCGGAGAAAAATTTTTTTTGCGAATAAATTTGTTTTATTTAATATTATTTAACAATTCGTTAATTTGATTGATTTTGGCTGTATCAATGTTGTTAATTAAGACAGTTTTATCTTTGGATGTTTCACCTTTGAGGATTTCAAAGTAAGATTTTGGAACTTTAAATTGT
Source organism: uncultured Candidatus Melainabacteria bacterium (assembly GCA_934717855.1). GTDB lineage: Bacteria > Cyanobacteriota > Vampirovibrionia > Gastranaerophilales > Gastranaerophilaceae > Stercorousia. Next base: position 78,233 of record CAKUZI010000002.1, on the reverse strand, counting down.
TTTGACAAAAATTCAATAAGGGCTTTGTTTGCTTTTCCATCAATTGGTTGGGCTGTAATTTTTACTTTTATTCCGTCTGTGGTTTTAATGATTTCGTTTTTTGATGCATTTGGAGATATTCTTAGTTGTAAGACTTGTCCGTCTTTGGTTTCTTTTAGCATTTTTTGTAATCCTTATGTATGAAATTAACAAATTAGACTTGAAAATTTTAAATAAAATCTGTATTATGATTATATCATGAGCGAAAAACCACTTTTTGAAGATATAAAAAAAATATTAGTTGAGCAAAATAGAGAGCCGGCAGAGATTGAAGAAATTGAAAAAGCTTATCTGTTCGCAAAAAGATTGCACGATGGGCAATATAGAGTTTCAGAAGAACCATATATTATTCACCCTGTCGAGGTTGCCAAAATTTTGGTCGGATTGAAAGTTGATTCTCATACATTAGAAGCAGCTTTTCTTCACGATATTTTGGAAGATACAGATACTCAACCGGAAGAGATTGAAAAACTTTTTGGAAAAGATGTTTTGACTCTGGTTCAAGGGGTTACAAAGTTAGGTAAATTACAGTTTAAATCTAAAGAAGAACGTCAGGCAGAAAACTTTAGACGTTTGTTTATTGCAATGGCAAGTGATATTAGAATTGTTTTCTTGAAGCTTGCTGATAGATTACATAATATGCGAACTCTTAATTTTATGACTGCGCCTAAGCAACAAAAAATAGCTCGTGAAACACTTGATATTTTTGCTCCGTTAGCAAATCGTTTAGGGATTTACAAAATTAAAGCAGAGCTTGAAGATTTGTCTTTGCGTTATCTTGAACCTGACAAATATTTCGAAATTGCTCGTTTGGTTTCTCAAACAAAAGCTGATAGAGAAGCTACCGTGAAAATTTTGATTGATAAAATCTCCAAAGATGTAAAAAAAGCAGGCATAAATGCGCAAATTACCGGAAGAGCGAAGCATTATTACAGTATTTATAGCAAAATGAAAAGATTAAATATTGCTTTTCATGATTTGTATGATATTACGGCTGTGCGTGTGATTGTTGATACAGAAAAAGAGTGTTATGAAGTTTTAGGACTTATTCACTCCCAATTTAAACCGATTCCGGGGCGTTTTAAAGATTATATTGCGATGCCGAAAGGTAATATGTACCAGTCTTTACATACATCTGTAATTGGGCCTAAAACGAAACCTTTGGAAGTTCAGATTAGAACATGGGAAATGCATGAAGTAGCAGAATATGGTATTGCTGCTCATTGGCGTTATAAAGAAAAAGGTTCGCAAAAAGCTGATAATCCAACAGATATGCAGTTTTCTTGGATGAGAAAACTTGTTGAATATGACAAGGATATGGCATCTGCGGAAGATTATGTAAATTCTGTAAAAATAGATTTATTTTCTGATCAGGTATTTGCATTCACTCCAAACGGTGATGTTTTTGATTTGCCAGTAAACGCTACTCCTGTAGACTTTGCATATCGTATTCACTCCGAAGTAGGAAATAAAACAGTTGGAGCGTTGATAAATGGAAGAATTGCTCAACTTGATACAAAACTGAATAATGGTGATATTGTTGAAATTTTAACATCAAAAACTCCTGCTCCAAGACTTGATTGGTTAAATTTTGTTGTGACCAAACAAGCATCGTCAAAGATTAAACAATGGTTTAAAAAGAATAACAGAGAAGAACATATTGATGTTGGAAGAAGCAATCTTGAACATGAATTAACAAAAGCTGTTTTTGATGAATATACGAAAAATGGCGAATTTGATAAAATTGCAAAGCAAATGAATTATCTTTCTGCGGAAGATTTGTTTGCGGCTCTTGGTTATGGTGAAACAACCGTAAATAAAGTTGTAAATAAACTTAAAAAACCGGAATCTTCAAGAGGTATCGGAGAAAACTTCCATGGAACAACAAGGAAAAAATCCGAAAAAGATATAATAGGGCTTGAAGGTTTAATGTATTCTATTGCGAAATGTTGTTCTCCAATTCCGGGAGAACCTATTGTTGGTGTTGTTACTCGAGCTAAAGGTGTTACTGTTCATAGAATGGATTGCCAAATGCTTGAACATATTGAACCTGAAAGATTTATGGATATTAAATGGTCAGGCGACAATACAAATAGAACATATAATACAACAATTCGAGTAGAAACAGCAGAAAAACAAGGTTTATTAAAAGACATTATTGCTGCAGTTTCAGATAATGGAACTAATATTTCTTACGCAAATGTAAAATCTAAAAGCGGAAAAGTTGGTATTGTTGAGCTTGGAATTGAATTGGATAATATTGACACTTTGAAAAAAGTTATTTTAAGTATTAAGGCTATTCCAGATGTTTATAGTGTAAAAAGAATACAGACCTCTTATTCTACTCCAAATATGCCAAAGCGAAATAACGGAAAAACTAAACACAACAAAAATCCTAAGAAAAAATCTTCTTAAGAATGTGTTGTGTTCAAGCAAAAACATAAGTCTACTTTAGTTTTTCTGTGTAGTCTTTGTATTCCTTGATAAAATCAATTATTTCAAGAGCGAGTTGCTTTCTGATATCTGTAGGACAATTTTTTAAGTATTCCATTGCGTGAGAAACTTTGATGTTTTTGTCATACCATCTGCGCATAATGTAATTATATTGATCATCTAAAGACATTTCGATATTAAAATCAATGTCTTTTAATCTGTTAATAATAAAATCAGCGCAACGAACCTGAATATATTCTTCAGATTTTTCTAATTCTGCAACAGCTCTACTCACTGTAGGATCTATATCATACCAACGTTTTTTCATAATATAATTATGATACAGATTTTTTTATTATATGTCAAGCCGTCAGTGCTTCTTTTTGGTTTTTATATGCAAGAACCGACAATGAAATTTCTTTTTGTAATTCAGGGGTTGTGTTTTTTAAATAATCAATTGCAGTTGCAAGTGTTTCATTTTTGTCGTACCATCTCTTGAATGGTCTTGCAATGTTACTTTTTGTACTGTTTTTAATGTAGTTTAAATCTAAATCTTTTGATTTTACTTCATTAATAATAAAATTTGCATAATCTACCTGTTGATATGGACTTGCACATTCAATCATACTAATCGCCATATAAACATCAGGCTCAATGTCATACCAGCGCATTCAGCTTCCTCCCTATCTATGTACATCTTTATTGTACCCATTATTTTTTGTTTTTAAACATGTAAAAAATTTTGTAATTGTTTTGGATATGTTGTATAATTCTGCTATGAAGAAGAGATTAATAGCTTTATTTATATTATTTTCGTTTATTGGGGCAAATTCTGCGGTGTTTGCAGACGTTTTGCAAGGTCATGCTGAAAAATCAGAAAAGTATGAACGAGAACTTCAGCAAGAACTTTTTACCGGAAAAGTGGAAACTCTTGATAGAAAAGATGTTATTAATATGACTGTATCTCAAGTTTTGGATAGTAATATCAATATTGAGGGGGATGAATTTTTTGCAGAAGTTACGGATGAAGTCAAGGGTGATAAAGGCGTGATTATCCCGAAAGGTACAGTTGCGCACGGAAAAATTACTCAAAGAGGAGATGCAAAACGCCTTGGACGCCAAGCTTGGATAAACTTAGATTTTGATTATCTTGTAACCCCTGATGGCAGAGAAATTCCTATTGAGGGAAAGATGTCTACAAAGCTTCATCCTGTAGCAGAAGCTTCTAAAATTGTTGCTCAAGATGTTGGTTATACTGTGGCAGGTGGAGCTGTTGGCGGTTTTTTAGCACTTAATTGGCTAGGTTTAGAGGCAGCTATAGCTTCTCAAGGTTATACTCTTGCAGGTGGTGCTGCGGTCGGTGGGGCGATAGGTTTAGGCATGGCTTTGATTAGAAAAGGTAGTGATGTTTTGATTGCCCCAGGGGATCAAATAAGAGTTAAAATTAATACAGCTGTTGAACTTCCGGTTTATAAAGATACTGCATTGATGCAACATGAAATGTTTTATCCCGGTTTAGATATTCAAATTAGTGATATTAAGCACGAGAAAGATCCATTTGGAGAAGTTAATACAATTACTTTGACTGTAATGATTTCTAACATGTCCGACAAAACATTCTCAGGTCTCGATATGGCTCTTGTAAATGATTATAATTCTGTTTTCAGACCTTCAATTTTTGGGGATACAAAATTAATGTTTAAACAAATTCGCCCCGGAGATAAGTTCGCCGGAAGAGTTTCTTTTTCTGTTGATAATATAAACAGAAATTTTTGGCTAACTTTTTACGATAGAAGAAAAGGCACAGCTTTAACTAAAATTTCTATAGACAATGCTTATAGAAAAGTTTCAGAAAAAACAAAAAAGAAAAATCAAAAATTAAGAAAGAAGAAAACAAACTTTAAAAAAGAAGAAGATTTGCTTGATATAAGGTAATTGTAACAAATTTTATACAATATCCTTGAATTTAAATCGAACTATGTTACAATGTTAGTAGTAAGTAGAAAAGAAAGTAGAGGAACCTATGGTGTGCGGGAAATTAGAAATTGATATTTTGAACTCTTTTTGGTCTTTGACTAAAGATAACGAAGACAAAGATGTTTCTATTCAAGATATAGTTGATAATTTGTCGGCTAATGGTATTGAACGTGCTTATACGACTATTAAAACCGTAATGGACAGACTTACTGTTAAATCAATATTGGTGCGTTATAAAGTTGGTAAAAAATTCTTCTACAAAGCAACTATGAATAAAGACGAAATGGCTCTTGATGCTGTTAAAACAGTTGCAGAACAATTCTTTAACGGAAATTGTTCCGATATGATTAGATTTATCGAAAGAAATTCTGAAAATATTTTAGTGTAGTATATGGGTATTTTTGAAGATAGAAGATTTGTTGCCAGCCTCATCAGACAGGTATTGATTTCTCGTTTGTGTGTTAGAGAAGCTATTCTTAATTTTCCGCGTGATTCTGAAGATAAAAGTGTTCAGGCGGCTTTTCATGCGCTAGTGCATTATGAAGCGGATGAAGATTTGAGGGCTAGAGACAGTCTTTATCGTGAAGAGCAGGATGATTATTTGGAATTTATTTCCAATCTTCTTGAACGGGGTGAGGATTTGCCTGAAAATATAATTCAAAACTATGAAAAATATTATGCTTGTGCTAATATTCCCCATGAAGAAAATGCAAAAGGGTTCTTTAAAGGGTTTTGGAAATTCCTTAATATAAAAGGTTCTTCAGACGTAAAAATAAAATAGAATAAGAATAAGGAGAAAGAATGAAGAAAAAATTAATAGCATTATTTGCAGTTATGATGATTTTAGGTACAGCTGGGTGTTCTGCTTATGCAAGACAAAAACAACAGCCGTTAGATGTATTACCTTTGTTTTCATCTCAATCAACACAGGCAAACAGGTTGTGGGTTGGTACTTTTCAACTTGCTTGGAATGATTTAATGGATGGAATTGTTAAAGGTCCGGTTTTGTTTGAAAGAAAAACTCCTGATATGGTAAATGGTTTGAATAAACAAAGTTTTAAAGCAGACCAATTAGACGAAAGTTCTTATTACAAAACATATGGCGAAACATCTCCTGAATTAAAAAAGACTATTGAAAGCGCTATTAAAGAAAAATTTAATGAAACAAGCGATGTTCTTGATGGAGCTGATTGGAGCAAAGGAAAAGGAAAATATACTGTTTATGCAATGTTGAAGAAAGATTTTAAATTTGTACATGCTTTCGACAAATTAAAATCTGAAAAATTCGGCAATTCTCGTCAAAAAGTTGAATATTTTGGTATTAATACAAAAAGTAACCACGAACTTTATAACAATGTAAGAGTTTTGTTCTATAATTCACCTAGCGACTTTGCAGTTGGACTATTAACTCAAGGTTCTGATGTTGTATATCTTTATAGAACAAATGACAACAAATCTTTTGACAAGTTATATGCAGATATGACTGCAAAACAGGGCAAATATAAAGATATTTCAGAATTTGTTGAAAAAGATGAGCTAAAAGTTCCGAATATCAACTTGTTTAAGTTGAAGTCTTTTGATGAATTATGTGAAAAACGTATTAAAGGTACTGATATTGTAATTGATAAAGCTGTAGAAACAGTTGATTTTAAAATGAACAATGAGGGTGTAAAATTGAAATCAGAAGCTTTGGTTATGACAAAATTGATGTCACTTGCTCCTCAAGCAACAAAACCAAGAAAACTTTATTTCAATGATACATTTGTAATTTTCTTGCAAGAAAGCGACAAAACTCAGCCATACTTTGCATTGCGAGTAAATGATGTTGCTTCAATAAATAAATTAGCAAAATAACAAAATAAGTCCTCTCTTTTGAGGGGACTTTAATTTTATAAAGGTGGTATATGGCAAAAGTAAAATCAAAATGGGTATGTCAAGAATGTGGATACGAAACAGCCGGATATTTGGGAAAATGCCCTGAATGTGGTAGTTGGGGAAGTTTAGTTGAAGAAGTTCAGATTGGAGTTCAAAAACCTCAACAAGTTTCTGTTCATGATGAATTTATAAATACTGAAAAACCTGAGCTTTTAAAAGATATTCATATTGGCGAAGAGGTTCGTGTTTCTACGAATATTTCAGAGTTCGACAGAATTTTAGGTGGCGGTCTAGTACAAGGTTCTTTGGTTTTAATTGCCGGAGATCCTGGGATAGGAAAGTCTACTATACTTTTGCAAACCAGTGGTGAACTTTGTAAAAGCAATAAAAAAGTTTTGTATGTTTCTGCTGAAGAAAGTGCAAGTCAGTTAAAATTGAGAGCACAAAGGCTTTCTATAAATTCGGATAATTTGTATGTTTATCCGCAAACTTCAATGGAAAGTATAAAATCTCAAATTGAAGAGATTATGCCGGATGTTGTTGTTATAGACAGTATTCAAGCGATTTATTCCCAAAATATCGCAAGTTCTGCTGGAAGTGTTTCTCAAATTAGGGAATGTACAAATCTTTTGATGCACATTGCAAAATCAAAGAATATCACGGTAATCGTTATCGGTCATGTTACAAAAGAGGGAAATATTGCAGGACCAAAAGTGTTGGAACACATGGTTGATACGGTTATTTATTTTGAGGGTGATAAATATAAATCTTATAGAATGTTGCGTTCAATGAAAAACAGGTTTGGGAATACTTCTGAAGTCGGTATTTTTGAAATGCACACCGATGGGCTTCATGAGGTTAAAAATCCAAATGAATTGTTTTTGAATGAGCGTTCTCAGGTTTCAGCTCCGGGAAGTGCGATAATTGTTACTAATGAGGGAACACGTCCTTTGTTAGTAGAAATTCAAGCTCTTGTCGGAACAACTCCGTATCCTACTCCAAGAAGAGTTACAAACGGTGTTGATACAAGCAGAGTTTTGCAAATTCTTGCAGTTTTAGAAAAAAGAGTTGGGCTTAATCTTTCTAAGCAAGATGTTTATGTAAATGTTATGGGTGGAATTGATGTGTCAGAACCGTCTGCAGATTTAGGAATTGCGTTGGCTGTAGCAACCTGCGCAAGAGATGTTGTTGTTGATCCGCAAACAGTTATTATTGGTGAAATCGGTTTGTCAGGAGAGATTCATCCGGTAAATAATATTGAAAAAAGGTTGAATGAAGCGGTAATGTCCGGTTTTAAAAAGGCTATAATTCCATTTGCAAATAAAATTGATGATAAACGAATTGAAATAGTTCCCGTAAAACGTTTGATGGATGCAATTACGGCTTGTGTTTCAGCACAGTAAAGTTTTGAGAGTTGTATTAATTGTTTCGCAAACTCCTTCAAAATTTGAATTAATATCAAGGTTTGAAAATCTTAATATTTTGTAGCCAAGCTGTGATAATTCAAAATCTCTATTTTTATCTTTATTTATTCCAGCAGTTTCGTAATGTTGACCACCATCTAGTTCTATAATTAATTTCGCTTTTGAACAGTAAAAATCTACAATGTAATTGTTGATTACTTTTTGACGCAAAAAACGTATTGGATATTGGCGTAAATATTGATACCAAAGTTTATTTTCTTCTTTAGTCATATTTTTTCGGAGAGTTTTGGCTAAAGGAGTTAACTTTTTGTTGTGATTATACATATAAATAATCCCTCCACCGCAAGCGGTCCCCCTCCCTTTTTAAGGGAGGTTTTATGTTTTTATACCATACCTAATTCTGCTTGTAAAGTGGGGATGGTTTTGGGTTAAATTATTTTAACCTCTGTAATTGAATTAAATCTTTAATCCCCCTTGTAAAGGGGGAATAAAAGGGGGATTAATTTATATTAAAATAAAAGCATTGAGTAGAAATTTTAAAATAGAAAATTATTCAATCCCACCACCGCAAGCGATCCCCCTCCCTTTTCAAGGGAGGTTTGAGGCTTTGTTGGCTAATTCCCCTAAAATAGAAATTATTCAATTCCACCACCGCAAGCGGTTCCCCTCCCTTTTCAAGGGAGGTTTGAGGTGTTTATTGCCTAAATCCCCCTTGTAAAGGGGAAATAAAAGGGAAATTGTGTTTAATATTATTATTTTGTAGCAACGCCCTTTGCGTCTTTCAATACAAAAGGTCTTACAAAAGCCCAAGTCCCGTATAGAGATGTTAAAAGTCCTGTAGCCATTACGCCTTTAAAAAGTTTTGGGTGTTTGGCTTGGTTAACAAGTCCTCCAAGGGTTACTAAAGTTGTGCCGGTCATAATTCCTAAATACCCCTTAAAAATAGTGCGTGAAACGACAATTGTATCGGTCATATCGGCAGAATTTTTAACATGTGAATGTAAATTGTCTAAAAAACCATTTTTTTGGTTTGAATTGTTGCCGTAAAAATGTGGCGCAGATGTGATGTTTGCTATTTTCATAAAAAATTTTCCCTAGTCTGGGATATATTCAAATATATCCTGAATTCTACAATCGAGAGCATAACACAATTTGTTTATAGTTTCAAGTTCTATTGTTTTGGTTCTGTTGTGATAAATTTTAAAAACTGCTACATGACTCAAGCCTGCGACTCTTGCAGTTTCAGCCATGTTCATACGTCTAATTCCCATCATTTCTGATAACTTATTTTTAATCATAAATAAAGTGTATCATTATAAGTATAACAAATTCTTTTATTAAACGCTTGAATAATATTATTAAATATGTAATTATTAATATAGTAACTTTGTTTAATATTTAAAGGAGAGAGAAATGAAAAAAGCATTCACTTTGGCGGAAGTTTTGATAACTTTGGAAATAATCGGTGTTGTTGCAGCGATGACCATGCCAAGCTTGATACAAAATTATAAAGAAAGAGAAACTGTTTCTAAGGTAAAGAAATTTTATTCTATGATAAATCAAGCTTTATTGTTAGCAATAAATGAAAATGGGCCTGTTGATGAATGGTTTTTTGCAGAAATCGACCAAGAAACAGGAATGAACGTAAGTAATAAGTTTTTTGAGTATCTTAGACCGTATTTGAAAATTGCTAAAGATTGTGGAACCCAGAGTGGATGTATTTCTGATGCAGTGTATGTAAAACTGAATGGTAGTCCACAAATGGCGTATGGTACTAATAAAATTTATTATAAAGTGATTTTAGTTGATGGAAGTTATATGTGGATGCGACAAAGATACGGGTACGGGGCAGGAGGGCACTGTAATGCATTTGAGGGTGGGTATAAAAATTCCTGCGGATTAATATGGCTAGATATAAATGGCAAACAACCTCCTAATGCTATAGGAAAAGATACTTTTGCTTTTGTAGTACTAAAAGATAGGATTATGCCTGAGAAAAATGAAGATTGTGTATTGGAGAAAGAAGGATGGGGTTGTGCTACTTATATTTTAATAAATGGGAATATGAATTATTTGAAAAATAAATAAATTCCTTATTGCCCTAATATCCTATCGCCTTATTGCATTTACAAGAAATAATTAATTATTTCTTAATGTTTCAAAAGGTAACATCCTCTTGATTAGTTTTTTTTTTAATGGTATAAAACCCATGTGAGAGTTTTACAAAAGAAAGGAAACACTTATGGTAAACGTAGCAATTAACGGATTCGGTAGAATCGGTAGAAACACTCTTAGAGCTGCTATTGCAGAAGGTATTTTTGACAAAATTAATTATGTAGCAATCAACGATCCAGGTCTTAAACCTGAAGATGCTGCTAGAATCTTCAAATATGACTCAGTTATGGGTAGATTCAACGGTACTGTTGAAGCTTACGAAGAAGGTATTATCGTTAACGGTAAAAAAATTAAATTCTTCGCTGAAAAAGATCCAGCTCAATTGCCTTGGAAAGATTTAGGTGTAGAAGTTGTTGTTGAATCAACTGGTTTCTTCACAGATGCAACTAAAGCTCACGCTCACATCGATGCTGGTGCTAAAAAAGTTATCATTTCAGCTCCTGCTTCAAACGAAGACAAAACTATCGTTTTGGGCGTTAACGAAAAAGAATATGATCCAGCTAAACATGATGTAATTTCTATGGCATCTTGTACTACAAACTGCTTGGCTCCTGTAGCTAAAGCTATCAACGAAAAATTCGGTATCGTTAAAGGTTTGATGACAACAGTTCACTCATACACTGGTGACCAAAGAATTTTGGATGCTGGTCATAAAGACCCTCGTAGAGCTAGAGCTGGTGCTTTAAACATTGTTCCTACAAAAACAGGTGCTGCTAAAGCTGTTGCTCTTGTATTGCCTGAATTGAAAGGTAAATTGGATGGTTTCGCAATGAGAGTTCCTACTCCAGACGTATCTCTAGTTGATGTTGTATTCGAAACTGAAAAGAAAGTTACTGTTGAAGAAGTAAATGCTGCTTTGAAAGAAGCTGCTGATGGACACGTATTGTGCTATTCAGATGAACCATTAGTTTCAACTGACTACATCGGTTCTCATCAATCTTCAACTGTTGACTCATTGTTGACAAGAGTTATGGGCGACAACATGGTTAAAGTTATTTCTTGGTACGATAACGAATGTGGTTATTCTACAAGATTGGCTGAAACTACATTGATGGTTGCTGAAAAATTATAATTGATTTTATAATTTTAACAATAATCAAAAAACAAGTCTGATATATTTCAGACTTGTTTTTTTTTGTGAAAAATGGTAATATGTGTGAGTTATGAAAAAGTATTTAATTTTGATTTTATTATTATTGATTGGTATGTCTTCGTTTGCAGTTGAATATTTGGGAATGAGTATTCCGCTTCCTGGAGAATCTATTGCAAATAAAATTGCTCAAACGAGTGCTCTAGGCTACGTATTTTCAAAAGTTGCACAAGAACAAAAAAAGTGTCGCAAGCTAAGTATTGTTGATACTAAAGTAACCAAAAATCCTGAAAATGTCCAGTATAACAAGCACAAACGCCAAATCGCCGGGAATTGGGGCGAAGAATGGACTGTAAACGCATGCGGAGCTAATTACGTTGTTCCGGTTGATTTTGAAGTTACACGTAGTCGTGTAATTCCGACGGTTGGTAAGCCAAAAAGAACAAAGTAAAATTATTTTTCTAGATTATTAAAATATTCTTTGTTTGCTTTAAGAGTATCTTTTGTTGCGACGATAGAGTATGTTGGTTTGCCTGCAAAAATATAATTAGCAGTGTTGTAAATATCGTCAACTGTGATTTTGTCGATTTCATCAAATAACTGATTTTCTCTGCTTATGCCGTATGGAGATTTTAAACCGCATAGTAAGTTGATAGTTTTGTCTTCTGGGTTGTGGTTTGAGTTTAAAACGCTGTTTTTTAGACTTAATTTTGCGTTTTCAAGTTCTTCATTTGTAACTTTTTCTGTTTTAATTTTTTCAATGTGTCTATTAAATCCGTCGATAGATTTTTGAACATTGTCAAAACTTTGTTCACCTGTTTCTTTGTTATCGGTTGTTGTTTTAATTTTCAAAGAAAATACGCCGATATTTTTATATGTTTCATAATTTGATCTTACGTGGTATGCAAGTTTTTCTTTTTCTCGTAAGTCAGAGAAAAGACGTGACGATGGGTTGCCCCCCAAAATAATATTGAGTAAAGCAATTGCCGTTTCATCTTTTATGTTTTGGTTAACTCTATACTTAAATGCTTCTACTATCTCAGCTTGGTTTTTGTAATCGCTGTCGGTGAGAACTTTAGTTTTTTCTGTAGGAATATAAACATCTGACAAAGGAGTTACTGTAAATTCTTTTGCTGTTTTAAATTTGTTTAAATTGTTAAAAAGAGTATTATTTAATTCTGGTTTTTTGTCGAATGGAGCAGAAACAACTATGTTTGCTTTCCCGTTTTGTAAGATAGAATTGTATAAACGTTTTACGTCATCTATCGTAAGAGTTTTTAAATCGTTGAGAATTTCTTCTTTAGAAACTCCATCAGGTAAGTTTTTGTATAATTCGCAATCGAGTTTGTCAAAAGCAGATTTTTCAGAAGTTTCAATGTTTTCTTTGATTTGGGCTTTTGCGTGTTCAAATTCTTCTTGTGTAAATCTTGGATTATCAAGCACTTCTCGAACCCCATCTAGGGCTTTTGAAAAATTATCGCTATCGCAAATTATTGCGGAAGTTATTGTTTGTTCGGTAGCGCCTGTAGACAAAGAAACACCGTCTTTTGCCATATCTGTTTCAAATTTTTCTTGATTTCTTAGCATTGAACCCTCAGACAAAATTTTGTTTAAAACAAAAGAAGCGGATGGTTTTTCAAGATGAGGATTGTCCAGATAAATTTTTAGAATTCCGTTAATATTGTTTGTTTTGGAATTTGTTGTAACAACTCTGTAGTTGTTATTCAAATTGTATTCTTTTACGGAGCTCATGTTAATTGCTTCTTTTTTGTTTGCGCCGGTAAAAGATACGTCTTTGTGGTTTTGGGTTATTGTTTCAGCTGTTGCGGATGATGGATGAACAACTGTTACAGAGGCTTTGTTTAAATCAAGATATTTTTTAGCTGTATTAACCAAATCTTCTGCAGTCATCGATTTTACGATATTTTCGTGCTCTTTTAGATAATTTTCATTGTTTTCAAGTATTGAAGTTCCGATTGAATTGTTTGTGCAAGCAGAATCTTCAAAAACAGATGAAAAACCTTGTAGCATTTTCTTTTTGATGATTTGCATTTCATCATCTGTTGGAGGATTATTGGCAATATTTCCTATTTCTGTAAAAATTGTTTTTAAAACTTTTTCAGAATTTTCGTCCGCACATTCGGATGAAAATATTAGTGCCCTGCCGTCTTTAGGGTTTGTGCTGATTTTTTCTGTGTCTCCCCAACTGGTTGTGTTATATTGTTTTAATTTTTTATCAATTCTTGATGTTGGAGAAGAAGATAATAAAATAGATAGAGCTTTTGTGTAAACTCTGTCTTTGGTGTCTTGAGAGGCAGGTCCGTTAAAGCCAACAACAATTGTAGAAGCTTTTGCTTTGTCGGATATAATGTCTTCTCGAATTGTTTTTTGTGTTGGGTTAAATTTTTCTAAGTTTTGTGGTTGAGCTGGTTTTTTATTTGATGAGAAATATTTTGAAATAAGTCGCATTGTCTCATCAGGTTTAACTTCTCCGGTGATTACTGTAACCATATTTGCAGGATAATAATTGTTGTTGAAATAGTTTACGACATCTTCTCTTGTGAGATTTGTTATATTGTCAGTAGTTCCGCCAATCATATCTGTTGATGTTGTTTTTATTCCATAAAGATTTTTCAACATTTTATTAATTGCTAAATTTTCAGGGTCTGAAGTAATCATATTGATTTCAGAATTAACAATTCCTTTTTCTTTTTCAAGCTTGTCAACTGCAAATAAAGGTGTTTCAAGCATTGAGGCGTGAAGTTTAATTTTGTTTTCTAAATCTCCATCATTTAAAAGATTTGAGCTGATAAAATAATTAGTTTCTGCAAAACCGGTTGACGCATTTGTTGAAGCTCCCATTTTATCAACTTTTTTGAAAAATTCGCCTTGTTCAAGACCTTTTGATCCGTTAAACAGGTTATGTTCTATATAATGGCTAATCCCGCGAATTTTGTCGGGTTCATTCATAGAGCCTGTGTTTACGTATGTTTTTAAAACGGTTTCACCCTCTTGAGGCACAACAATAACTTTTTGCCCGTTTGAGAGTTTGTAGCAATAAGCTTTTGTGTCGTAAGGAAACTCAATTTCGCCTGTCTTGGTGTAAGACATAGGAGTTTTTACCGTATAATCGGGTTGAGTATTCGGCACTTCTTTAATCTGCGGATTTGTCTGATTGTTTTCAGAACCTTTGAACGCAGGTTTTTGCAATTTTATATAATTATTTACACCATTAATCGAATTTATTCTAAACACATGTATATAAAAACATGAATATAGAAAAAATTGCTAATTCTTTGAATGTTAATTAATATTTATTTAAAAATGGTTTGATCTCTGTCAGGCCCAACGCTAACTATTGAAATTGGAACTTCAAGTAATTCTTCTAATCTGGCAAGATATTTTTTTGCATTTTCTGGAAGCTTTTCATATTCTTTAATGCTTGTGATGTCTTGGTTCCAGCCTTTGTGTGTTTCGTAAACCGGTTCTAAATACTTGTGAATAAATACATCTGTCGGATAGCTTGTGTAAATTTTGCCATCGCGAGTGTCTTTGTAAGCTGTACAAACTTTAATTTCATCAAAAGTATCAAATACGTCGATTTTAGTAAGTGCGATTGACGTTAAACCGCCAACCAACACTGCGTATTTCATGATTACAGCATCAAACCATCCGCAACGACGAGGACGTCCTGTTGTTACGCCAAATTCGTGTCCGATTTTTTGAATTTTTTCGCCTATTTCGTCGGTAAGTTCAGTTACAAAAGGCCCCTCGCCAACTCTTGTTACATAAGCTTTTGCAACCCCAATAACTTCGTCAATCATTGTAGGGCCGTAGCCGGATCCTGTTGAAGCTCCGCCCCCGATTGGGTTAGAAGAGGTTACAAAAGGATATGTTCCGTAATCTATGTCGAGCATAACCCCTTGTGCGCCTTCAAAAAGGATCGCTTTTTTGTCACGTTTAGCGTCTTCCAAAACTTTTTGCCAATCAAAACAAACGTAAGGTTTGAAGATTTCTGCATATTTTTTACAAAGTTCTAAAACTTCTTCTTTAGAGTATGTTTTTAAACCGTAAACTTCTTTCAAAGTTTTGTTTTTGATTGGAAGAATAATGTCTAATTTTTCTGAAAGTTCAGGAGAATATAAATCTTGGACTTTTAACCCGATACGAGCCATTTTATCTGTGTAAGTAGGTCCAATCCCCTTTTTTGTTGTTCCGATTTTTCCTTTTTTAGCTGTATCTTCGCTGTAGCCGTCAACTTCTGTATGGTACGGCATTGTAATTGATGCTAAAGGATTGATTTTTAAACCGGAAACGTCAATACCTTCTTTAATAAGTCCTTGAATTTCTTCTTCAAAATATTCCGGTAAAATAACTGTTCCTGCTCCTATAAAGCAAGTTTTTCCTTTGTATAAAATTCCGGATGGAATAAGGTGAAATTTGAATGTTTTGTTGTGCGCAACGACTGTGTGCCCTGCGTTACAGCCTCCTTGGTATCTGATAATCAAATCAGCATCGCTTGCTAATAAGTCGGTAATTTTAGCTTTTCCCTCGTCACCCCATTGAGCGCCAACAACAACTTTGTTCATATTCATATCCTTTCAAAAAATTTAGTCAATTACTGATTTATTTTAGCATAAAAAGATTTTTAATAAAGTTTATTTGCAATATAATAAAAACATGATTAATATAGATAAGATAGTTGAATTGTTGAAAAAGGCTGACCAGCCGAAAAGCGATTTTGTCGGGTTGATGGATAGTTTTAATGACCCATATTTAGTTTTGATTGCGTGTATTTTAAGTCTCAGAACTAATGACAAAACAACTTATCCTGCGACATTAAGGATGTTAAAACTTGGTAAAACTCCTAAAGATTTTGCAAATTGTGATGTAAAAGAACTTGAAAAAACAATTTATCCTGTAGGGTTTTATGCGAATAAAGCGAAGCAAATTGTGGAGCTTTCAAAAATATTGGTTGAAAACTATAACTCGCTAGTTCCGAAATCAATCGAAGAGTTGTGCAAGTTTAATGGAGTTGGCAGGAAAACAGCTAATTTGACAATTTCAAGAGGTTTTAATGAACCGGCAATTTGTGTAGATGTTCATGTTCATCGAATTTTTAATAGGATAGGTTACGTAAAAACAAAAAATCCGGAGGAAACAGAGTTTGCGTTGAGAGAAAAATTGCCGATAAAATATTGGATTGACATAAATACATTGATGGTGACACACGGGCAAAATGTCTGCAAGCCAATAAAACCAAAATGTGAAGAATGTCCTATAAAAGATTATTGCAATAAAATTTTGTAGCAAAAAAAATTATGTTTATGTTTTTGGATAAAAAAAGGAGTTAAATATGAAAGTTCAAAGTATACTAAATCGATTCAAACCGAAATTTGTAAATATACATGCTGACGGGATGCCGGCTGAGTCTGCGAAATCGTTGGAAAGTGCGAGAGGGATGTTAGAAAATTATGCAAAGCATAAAAAAATAAGTATTGATGTTTATGGTGGACAACGTTTATTGGAAAATGATTTTATGGAGACATTTCCTGGAATTGCAAGTGGGTTTAAAAAACAATTACAAATTGTTGTAGAAGATTTGAAAACAAAAAAATATGGATTTAGTCTTGTTCCTGCTGATCCAAAATCTTCAACTGTGAACTCAAAATCAAAACCATTTGTTATTGAAGATGTTTCTGAAGGAACACAATACGTTCGAAGAGTAAAACAGAATTATGAAGACAGTTTTTTGCGCAATGTATATAGAAAAATTGAAAACCTTACCCAAAAAGTAAAAAATAAAAAGTAGAAACCAAATAATACAAAAAGCTCCTCAAACAGAGGAGCTTTTTTAGTGCTAAATTTATAATAACTTATTTAACAGCTTTTTTTACGGCTTCTGTAATATCAGAACCACCGTAAAGAACAACACCTTTAGCTAATACAATATCGTATCCGCCTAATTTCGCTTGGTTTTCAATTTGTTTTGAAATTGCTGTGTCGATTGCATTTAGTTTATCTGAATAACTTTTATCCATTGCTGTTTTTTTGTTGTTTAATTCTTTGTTATATTTTTCTTCCAAAGCTTGTTTTTTCTTAACATCAGTAGTCCCAGCAACGTCTTTTCTTGCTTTTTCAACAAAAGCAACAACTTCTTTCATTTTAGCTTGTTGTTCTTTTTTCAAAGCTTGAACTTGAGAAGAAGAATTAACTACTTGTTGAACGTCAACTACTGCAATTTTAGATGGAACGTCAGACATTGCAAAGTTGCTGAAAGCCATCCCAGCTACGAAAGTTAATAAACCTACTGTTAAAAATTTAATTTTTTTGTTCATATTTTCTCCCTTACACTGTGTGTTTGATTTTTTAATAATATTCTACAACAAAAGAATGATTTTTTTTTGTATGTATTTACAACGTATTAAAAAATTAATATAATAATAGCAGGTCATATAATTCTTGTGCAAAAAGTTAATTTTTATTAATTTTTTGTAATAAAAATTAAAATATTCTTTTTATTTTACACCAAAAGCGCAAAAATTAAAATTGACCGGACTTAAAAAATATATATTTTTTGAAAACTTAGTAAAAGGTGAATAAATGAAAAAGATTAATTCCAAAACAAAGATCATGATTTTGTGTACAGCTTTTGCACTTTCTGCGTCTATTACCCCTGCATTTGCTGACCTTTACGGTGGCTATAATGGTGTTATGCAACAGGCAGGTTATACCTATCAAGATGTGATGAATGCTCAAAATCAGGCAGGTATGAACCAAATGCACGATAGCAACTACTTGCGTGAAAAATCTCAGGATAATTACAGAACTGAAGATTATAAATATTATCAACAACGTAAAAAATTAGACGGACAAGATGAGGGGAGCACGGTTATTCAAAACTATAACGGTGGTTCTATGCAACAAGCAACGATTGAAGAAATGAATACTAAAGGTGTTTACGTAAATTCAATTGAAGTTGCTCCATCAGAAATCTTGACAAAAGAAGAAATTAATAAAGCAATTCAACCTTTGGTAGGTCGAAATGTATTTATTGAAGATATTCAAAAAGCGATTGATAATATCAACAATTTGTATGCAGAAAAAGGATTTGTTACAGCACGTGCATTTTTGCCGGAACAAACTGTTGAAAATGGTCACATTTACATCGCTTTGACAGAAAGTAAAATTGGTAATATTACGGTTGAACAAAACAAATGGACTAAAGATGGCTATATTACAAGAAGACTGCCTGAAAAAGAAGGGCAATTGTTTGATATTGTTGAACTGGAAAAAGATGTTTTGGATTTCAACAGATATAATGAAGGTGTAAAATTATCTGCGAACTTAAAAGCAGGTCAAAAACCTGGGACAACAGATATTGAACTTGTAGCGGATGAAAACTTCCCGTTCCACGTAATGGGTATTATGGATAACGCTGGTCGTTATAATACAGGTAGCCTACGTGGTGGTGCTATGTTGTATGCAGACAGCTTGTTTGGTCACCGTGATAGAATGTCTTTAGGGTCTTATTTCTCTAAAGGTGCACAGAGCCCGTTTGCTGATTATAACTTCCCGGTAAATAAAAAAGACGGTCGTGTTGGGTTTATGTATTCATCTACATTTGCTAAAATCAAATATGGCGATTTGAGAGATTTAGGAATTGGTAGTAATGCATATCAATATTCATTGTATTATTCTCAACCGATTGTTAGAAAGCCTGGTTTTGAATTAAAAACTTATGTGGCTGCAAATTATAAAAGAGCTAGAACATACTCTGATGTTTCAATCCTTGATAATTGGATTAAGAGTGTTGATAACGTAACATCTTTGGAATTTGCTTTGCAAATGAGAAAAGATACAAAACGTGGTATTTGGTATTTTAACCAAGATGCTTATTATGCAATTCCAATTTTAAACAGTCAAAGAGATAACAACTATTTTAAATATAGTGGTAGTTTAGTTAGATTGCATGATTTTTCTCACGGAGTTATTGGTCAATTGAGAAGTAATTACCAAGTTGTTCCTGGGGATAAACAAATTCCTTACTTAGATCAAATGCAAACAGGTGGTTTGGCTACAGTTAGAGGTTATTCTGAAGGTTTGATGATTGGTAAAAACGGCTACTTTGCTAGTGGAGAACTTATGTTCCCTCTATTGCCAAGAGAAATTACCAGCCCTAGAACAGGTGAAAAAATTCCGTTTATTGGTAAATATGTAAAAGGTGCTGTGTTTGCTGATACTGCGGGCATTTTCCCAACAGCTTCTGAAGATGTGTACGGAGGAAGTTATTTTGCGGCCTCTCTTGGTATGGGCTTCAGAGTTCAACTTCCTGGTGATTTAAGTGCAAGACTATATTGGGGCTATCCGTTGATAAGAAATTATCATGAACCATATAGTAAAATGGGGCGTTTCCACTTTGAATTGACACTTGCTCCAAATATTGATGCGTTGTTGGCATCTCGCTCAACAGCAGTTGCTCCAAAAACTCAATTCCAAAAAAATGTTGAAGCAGAATATGTTAACAACTATGATGATATTAGACACTATGATTACTTCCGTGACGGTGGCGGTGGTCAATTATAGTCCTTGCTAAACTTGAAATAATTAAATTATGCGGTAACATAAAGTTGCCGCATATTTTTTTATAAGTCATCTTGAGCAAAGCGAAAGATCTCATTAAAATAATTATTATTGGCAAGAAAAGAGGAGATAATGACTAAAGCTATATTTGTTACGGCTACCGGAACTGATGTTGGGAAAACTTATATTTCTGCGCTAATTGTAAAAAAGTTGAGAGAATTAGGCTATAATTGCGGATATTTTAAACCGGCGTTAAGTGGAGCAATAGAAAAAGACGGAAAACTTATTCCGGGAGATTGTGATTTTGTCTTAAAAACAGCAGGAATAGATGCAAATCCGATGGATTATGTTTCATATGTTTATAAGACTGCAGTTTCTCCGCATTTGGCGTCAGAAATCGAAAATAAGCCGATAAAAATTGAAAAAATTAAATCTGATTTTGAAAAAATAAAAAAAGAATTTGACTATTTAGTTGTTGAGGGCGCAGGTGGTATTATTTGTCCGTTTAATCTTGGGGAACAGAAACTTTTATTGCCTGATGTAATAAAAGAATTAGGCTTAGATATTTTAGTTGTCGCGTCAGCTTCTCTAGGGACAATCAATTCAACTGTTTTGACAATTGAATATGCAAAACAACAAGGTATAAATGTAAAAGGGATAATTTTAAATAATTATGATGAAAATGATTTTATGCAAAAGGATAACAAAATTCAGGTTGAAAACTTAACCGGTGTAAAAGTTGTTGCTACAGTAAAAAAAGATGGTTCAAGTATAAATGACTTGTCTGGCTTATTTAAAGAGGTGTAAAATGGAAAATTTAGCAGAAAAAGATTTAAAATATATTTGGCACCCGTGTTCCCAAATGAAAGATTACGAAGAATTAAAGCCAATTGTAATTGATAGGGGCGAGGGAGTATACTTATACGATGAGAATGGAAATCGTTATTTAGATGTAATAAGTTCTTGGTGGTGCAATCTTTTAGGTCATTGTAACCCGCATATTTCCGAAGAAGTAAAAAAACAAGTTGATACCCTTGAACACGTTATATTCGCGAATTTTACCCATAAACAAGCAATCAGGCTTTGTGAAAGATTATCCAAAATTTTGCCAAAAGGTTTGTGTAAATTTAATTTTACAGATAACGGCTCATCTGCGATTGAAGCGGCTATGAAAGTAAGTTTTCAGTACCACGAGCAAACCGGAAATCCTCAAAAAACTAAATTTATGGCGCTTTCTGAAGCTTATCATGGTGAAACAATAGGCGCGCTATCTGTTGGAGATTGTGATTTGTATACAAAATTGTATAAACCGATTTTGATGGATATTGTCAGAGTTCAAGGACCGGATTGTTATAGATGTCCGTACGGAAAAGACAGAGACCATTGTCAATGCGAGTGTTTTGAAAATGCAGAAAAAACATTTGAAAAATATGGAAATGAAACAGCAGCAATGCTTGTAGAACCGTTATTACAAGGTTCTGCCGGAATGAAAATATATCCGCCTCTTTATTTGAAAAAATTGAGAGCACTTTGTGATAAGTATAATGTACATCTTCTTGCGGATGAAATTGCAACTGGCTATGGTAGAACAGGAAAAATGTTCGCTTTTGATCATGCCGGAGTTTCACCGGATATTATGTGTTTGTCAAAAGGTTTGACCGGCGGTTATATGCCAATGGCAATTTTTGCGACAACTCAAAAGATTTATGACGCTTTTTATGACGATTACAATACAGGAAAAGCATTTATGCACAGTCACACATATAGCGGAAATCCACTTGCTTGTTCTGCTGCCAATGCAGTTCTTGATTTGATGGAAGATGGTTCTATTTTAAAAAAAGCGCAAGAAAATGCTATTTTCTTTAATAACTTGTTGAAAGAAAAATTTCTTCCGCATAAAAATGTTGGTGAAATTAGGCATATAGGATTGATTAATGCAATTGAACTTGTAAAAAATAAAGATACAAAAGAACCGTTCGATGGAAAATTAAGAACCGGTTATCAAATATACAAAAAAGCACTAAAACGCGGAGTAATCCTTAGACCTCTTGGCGATGTGATTTATTTTAATCCTCCATTGATTATTGAACGCAAAGATCTGGAATTTGCAGTAAATGTTGCGTATGAATGTATGGAAGAAGTGCTAGACACTTAGTCTTAAAGGCAATACTTGCACTCAAAATCGTTAAAGATATTTTCTTGCATATAATCAGCTCATTTTATTGCACGCTTATTGTGCAATCTAAATAGAAGCTAATTGAATTAGGTATGGAGGAAGAATTTCGCATAACAAAGTTAACGTTAGCTCAAATTAACGTATTTTGTACACTTTTGATTTCACACACCTTACCATCTGTCGATTTTCAAAATGAAAAAAGGAACTCTCTTGCAGTTGCTACGTCTTTATTTTTGAAAGGATTTAGCTTTCTGTAGTTAATTCTTCCCAGATGCTTGGTACTACGATTAGCGCAGTGTAAACGATAAATCCGAATAGAATTAAGTTAATAGCTTCCATGATAACACTCCTATCTGTTAGCTTGAATGAATTAAAACGACATAATCCATGTTAATAGTATTATTCCCATATTGTCAAAAAATGTAACATTTTTTAATAAATTTTTTATTATAATGTAAGTGAGGACTTATGAAAAAGAAAATCGAAAAATTATTTTCAAACCTATGCTGTTCACATTGTAAAAATAGCTTTGACGAAAATTCCATAACGATTAAGCGTGAAGAAGAGGGCTTGACGGTTGTAGGGTTGGAATGTCAACATTGTGGAAAAAATTTCGGCGTTGCATTTTTAGGAATAAATAATTTTGATATAAAAAACTATGCACCTTTAGAGGTTCAAGAAGGTCCTGAACCAATAAATTATGACGATGTGATTGATGCACATAGATTTATAAAAAATCTTGATGCAGATTGGCAAAAACATTTACCAAAATAATTATTTCCAAAAGTTTTCGTCAGACAATGCTCTTTGAGTGCAACCAATCCCGTTAAATGAATTTGTACTTGTTTTGCTGCAATATATATCTTGATCGGTATAATCTGTATCTTTTGCGCCCATTGGCAATAATTTGCCATCATCCATTAATTGAAATGTGAAAACATCCTCTCCCCATTTATTTGGAAGTTTGTTATATCCATTAATGTCTACAGAAACATAGACGGTTCCGTTAAATGTTACACTATTTGAGTTTTCAAATAATAAGTGAGAACCATCATTTAATATAAGTTGTCCATCGTCAAAAAAAGTTTCTCGTGCGTTGATCCCTGAGTATGTTTTGTATGTGTATTTGCCGGTATAAGCTCCATTTACCACACATTTAGTGTGTGTTACTTCGCCATTTTCACAATCAACTAAGATTTTTAAATAAGGTTTAATAATGTTTTTAAAAGCCCCTCGTTGGAGTGTGCAATTTTCTTTTTTTAATGGTTCTCCATTTGCCTCTTTGTACATGTCTAAAGCTTGTAATAAAACAGAATATTCTTTTTTTAATCCTGTTCTAAATTGCTGTTTTTTATAATTGTTAACAACAGATGGAATTGTTAAAGCGGCAACAACACCGATAATCCCAAGTGTAATAAGAACTTCTGATAATGTGAACGCTTTTTTCATAATATCATTTTATCCTAACACCTTGTCCCAAAATGGATTTACAATCCATTATCAATATAATTCTTTAGCGATAATTGAGTTTGTGAATGAAGAAGTTATAACAAATTTTAAAATAAATTTACAAAAACTCAGAAAACGTTACGGGTGTTCCAGTAAACAGCTTTCTGAGTTGATTGGTTGTGATTCTTCATATATTAGCAAAGTTGAAAATGGAAGAATTATTCCATCCTTAGACAAAATTATTGCGATAGCAAATTATTTTAAAGTTGAGTTTGTTGATATGTTTAGGGGGTAAGTAATTCAAAGAATAAAATTAGTAAGATCGCGGAACGGAGTCCGCGATGACAAATATGTATATAATTAAAAAAGCATGTCATCGCGCACTTGTTGCGCGATCCAGTTAGCACTGAGGTTGTGCGTAGCACTAGTTAAACAAAACACCAGCGATTGCTGCTGACATGTAGCAGGTTAATGTTCCGCAGATTAGGGCTCTTACTCCCAATCTTGCAAGGTTTTTTCTTTGGTTTGGAGCAAGTTCGCCAATACCGCCAAGCTGGATTGCGATTGACCCGAAATTCCCAAAACTGCATAATGCAAAACTTGCGATTAAGAAACTCTTTTCTGATAAATGAGTTGGCAAGTTTACCAAATCAAAGTATGCAACCATTTCATTTAATACTAATTTTGTTCCCATCAAACTTCCGACTGTTGTTGCTTCTTTTAGTGGAACTCCCATAAAGTACGCAAATACCGCAAAAAGTTTACCTAAAATTAGTTTTAGCGACAAATGTGTTAAATCAAATGATGCAAAGTTGATATGTAAATATTTAACGATTAAATTTCCAACTCCGCCTAAGAACCAATCAATCATAGCAACAAGAGCAACTAAAGCCAATATCATTGCTACAACGTTGATTGCGACTTTCATACCCTCTGAAGCTCCGGCAGAGATTGCGTCAAAAACATTTATATATGGCTTTCTTCTTTTGCTGTATGTAATTTTAATATCTTCACTAGTTTCCGGGGTGCCGGTTTCCGGATAAACAATTTTTGTTAGAACTAATGCACCAGGAGCAGCCATTACAGAAGCTGCTAAAAGGTATTGAGCCGGAATTCCCATGCCGATATAAATTGGCATGGTTGCTGCAGAAATACATGCCATACTTCCAGCCATTGAAGCTAATAATTCTGAACGTGTAAGTTTTGCTAAGTAAGGTCTAATCATAATTTGGGCAGCTATTTGTCCGACAAAAGCGCTTGCAACGTTAGATAGAGCTTCTGCACCACTCACGCTCATTAATTTATTCATTGCTTTTCCGAAGAAAGGAACTATTCTTTGCATAATTCCATAGTAATAAAGGATATTTACTACAATCATCATGAAAATTAATGATGCAATCAATTGTAATGCAAAAACCTGAGCTCCAGCTCCAAAGACTGTGCTCAATTTGTCATCTGTCATTAAAGGCCCAAAAACAAACGCTCCGCCGTCTTTGGCAAAGTCTAAGATTTTTTGGATAAACAATCCCAAATTCATGAATATTGCTCGTCCTAGTGGAACTTTAAAAATAAATATAGCCAATGAAACTTGCAATAAAAAGCCCATTCCGACTGTTTTGTAATTAATTGCTTTTCTGTTGTTTGATAATAAAAATGCTATCCCAAAGATTAAAATAATACCTAATATTCCAAAAAATCTGTCCATCATTTACCCTTTATAAAACTATTGATATAATTCTACAGTAAAGTAATTAAAAAAAACTGATATATTGAAAAATGTTTACTTAATATAAGTTTACAATTAACTGATTAGCTGTTGAAAAAATTTTTGTCAGCATTTTATTATTATTGCAGAAGGTTTTCTGTAATAATACAATAATACTATTAAATATGGGGTGTAAAATGCGCGTAAATTCAGTAATGCCGAACATTCAGGCTAGGTCACAAATTCAAAATAATGGTATGATGTCCATGCCTGTATCGACTCAAAGTTCTCAAAGATTAAATTCTTTGTCTATGGGAAATGTGAATAATATTTTAATCCATGACAGAAGCTCTGTTGCAAAGCAAGGATTTGCGTGTATAACATTTACCGGATCAGATAGAAATGTTAATCAAGTGTTATCAGCTGCTTATGAAAATAAGGGTACCGGTTTGAGAGAAGATTCTCAAGGTGGCATGGGAGTTGTTACGTATGAAGCCCCAAAAAGTTTGATTGAACGTGAGAATATGGATGTTAGAAGTGTCATGCCATTTCATGAATTCAACAACCCTAAAGGTGGCGTAAAATATATAAATGTAAAAAAGGTAAAAGAAGCATATGGTGGAAAACTTCCGGAAGCAATTGCTGCCAAATGGTTTGTTGAAGCAGCTCCATTTCAATCTGTAGAAGATTTGGCAAAAGCATTGAATCAAGAGGTTGCTGATTTAAGACCAGTAATTCAAAGTGAACCAAATAGTAAAGGTGCAGAAGGGTTAAGTAAATTTGTCCTTTTAAGAGCAACTGGAGCAAAAGGTGAATTTGTCAGAATGTCTGATGATGACATTGGAAAATTGCAAAAAGTTGGATATCAATTATTCCAAATAGCTGAAGATACCCCCGGAGCAAAAGATTTAAGAGGAAGACATAATTACTATATGTATACTCAAGAACTTGCTAAAACACCAAAACCGTATACTTACGGAATTGGTGGAGCAGATGGCATGGATGCAGAAATTAATAACTCTGATTTTTGTCGTGCGTTATTGAAAGCAGAGGGACAAATGAACTCGGAAGAGTTTGGTTATTTCCATCCGGCAAGTATTTGGGGACATGATAGACCTGTTGCAATGCTTACCAGTTTAATTGCGGATGAATCAGCAAGAGGAAATGAGGCTTATAATGGTGTAATTACTCACCATACTTTACATAATCCGGGAAGAAATTATCAAGGTGTTACAGACAATCCATTCAAGTTTGCAAGAATGGTATTTAGTCCGGAAGATGTTGAAGCTATCAGTAAACATCCTCAATATGAAATTTTGCAAAGTTTTAATGTAAGAGGCTGGGAAAATCTTAGAGAACCGGAAAAGAAATTTGTTACACAGGCATTTGAACCATTTATTGGCGTTTTTAGGGATGCATTTGGAACATATAACGTGACTAAAATTCCTATTTTGGCTAAAAAATTAAATCCAAATAATTTTTCTGTAGGAACAGTTTCTCCAAACTTTGATAAAGAAATGAAGTCTCCTGAAATGGATGTTGCAGCGGCAATTGGCGGTGATTTAAGAGAAATTGAGACAGTAAGCCCATTGAATGGATCAACTCCAGCTTCTTTAGGAATTGATAATAATGTAAATGACTTTGGACGTGGCAACAATACTTTGTCTGCGCAAAAAAGTGGTTTTACTCCATTAATTTATAACGGCAATAATATCGATGAAATTGTTGCAAATCGTGAGAAAAACGCAAAATGGTTAACAAGAATTCTTGCCAATGCTGAAAAAGAGGGACAAGATGCGCTTAACCATGTGTTCTTTAATGATTTACAAATAGAACAAGGTAGAAGTGTGTTAGGAAGTCTGTCTGAGTTTAAAGATGGTGATATGCTCTTTATAGGATGGGGCAGACCGGATGAACAAAAAGGTTATCCATACACATTTGAAGGATTTTTGAACTTCTTAAAACGTGAAGATGTTCCAAAAGAGACAAAATTGAGAACAAAACTTATTGTGGGTGCCGGAGATGCTCCTTGGTATAAAGAAGCTAAGGATTTTAAACTAATTCAAAGAGCTTTGCAAGAAATTCAAGAGTTAGACGGTGGAGCGTATAAGTACAACGCAATGTACGTAGATGGGTTGTTCCCGAATAGACTTGTTGCTTGCGCGACTCACGGTATATTTACATCAAGACGTGAAATGTGTGGTATAACTCCGTTAGAGGCTAAAACAGCTGGTGTTCCGTATATTGCGACAAGAACAGGCGGTATGGTTGACTATACAAATGAAAGTAATGGCTGGAGAACTAAAACAGCTCCTGAAATGAACCCTGATTTTGATGGATTAACTTGGGAAGCTTCTCCTGATGAAATAGATAATGCAAGGATTAAACGTATCTCTGCTGAGGTTTCAGATTGCTTTAAAGAAGCTACCACTGAATATGTTGATCATCATGAAGCTTATGTCGCAAAAGCTAAAAAGAATATAGAAGAAAAATTGGATTGGCATAACAATGCAGAATTTAACGGTGGTAAATCTGCAAATGAAATGTATAAAAATGATATTTGGCATATAGACCAAGGGTGGGAAGCTCGTGATAAGTCCCCAATGCGTCGACTTGTTGGTGCAAATTTAGAAGAAGTTGTGGAACAAGCGAAAGGAAAAGCTAAAGCTGTAGAAGAAGCAGCCACTCAAGCTGTTGAGACTGCAGTGAAAGATAATTCTCAAATAGCAAGAAATAAATGGACAAGAACGTTAATTGGTTCAGGTGTTGCGATTGCTGCTTTAGGTACAGCTACTTATGCTTATTTAAAACGAACTAAAAAAACAACACCAAATGAAACAAAGGAAGCTGTTCAAGAGCAACCTAAAACAGACGAAAAGAAAACTGTGGATAAAATAGCCTAGTTTTTGTTTAAAATATCTATTAAATCAAAAATTGCGATGAATCTTTCAATAAGTTCATCGTAATTTTTTGCGATTAATAAAGAGTTAAACAAGAAACCAAACTGCATTGGTTTTTTCTGTCTTAAAGCAATGAGAACAGTGTTGTTTCTGTATGACATTTCAAACCCTTTTGCAATAAAAATTTCTCCGAAAGATTTTATTTTTTGCCAAAATTGTTCTGTTATAAAATTAATATTTTCTGTTTTTTTAGCGAAAACATAGACAAATTTGTTCATATCATCAATATGAGGGTTAAATTGTCTGAAGTGATTTTGTTTCTGTTCGTTTTTAGAAAAAATTATAACGTGGTTATTGATAGATTTTTCAAATTCAAGTTGGATTAAAGTCCCTTTAAAAAGGTTTGGTTTATTAATTCCTTTGACAGGCATGGTTAGTAATGTGTTTGAAAGAAGAATATTAGTCCCTTTATAAATACCAAAGTAGCTTGCGATATCTTCTTGAGTGTCAAAGTTTTTGAATAATTGTGAATCTAGAATGACGTTTGTGTTTTGGTTGTTAGGCCAAATTTTAAAATTAGCAATTGGCGGTAAGAACAACGGAAAAATTTCTTCAATAAGTTTTTTGTGAAATTCTTTTCCGGCAATAATTACGCTGATAATTCCGCGTAAAATAAATGCGTACATAACAAATAATACAAGTGGAAAAAGAAGCAAAATTGCTTTGTTATAAAATGCTATGTAAATTGCTCCAAAAGCAAAAAGTCCACCAATAATGAAGCAAAGTAATGTTAAAACAATAACTTTTGCAACAAGTTTTTTACGATAAACTTCAAACGGAATAAGTGCAGGTTTAATTCTTTCTTCAAAATATTTATAATAAATTTGTTTTTTGTCTTCCATAAAATTTATTTTACCACAATTTAATCAAATTTTTTGTGGTAATATTTTATTATGAGTAGTAGAAAATAAGAGTTAAATAAAATGTCAGGACACTCAAAATGGTCAACAATTAAACATAAAAAAGCAAAAGTAGATTCTCAACGTGCAGTAGTTTTTCAAAAATATTCAAGAGAATTAATTGTATCAGCAAGATTGGGTGGTCCTGATCCTGCCGGAAACTTTAGATTAAGAACAGCTATTGAAAAAGCAAAAGCTGCAGGTTTGCCAAATGATAATATCAAACGTGCAATTGAAAAAGGTGCGGGGGCAGGAGCTTCTGATAATTATGAAGAATTGATTTATGAGGGTTATGCAGCAGGCGGTGTAGCAGTTGTAGTTGAGGCAATGACTGATAACAGAAATAGAACTGCCGGAGATATAAGAAGTTTCTTTACTAAATTTAATGGAAGTTTAGGCGCTACTGGTTGTGTTGGCTGGATGTTTGACCAACGTGGTGTTATTACATTTAGTGAAGATAATACGGATTTTGAAAAATTATTTGAATCTGCAATATCTCTTGACGCACTTGATGTTACAGAAGAAGATGGTACTTATAAGGTTTTAACTTCTCCGGAAAACTTCCAAGCTGTTGTAGAAGGTTTAGAGGCTGAGGGATTTCAAAGTGAGTCTTCAGAATTGTCAAGAATTCCTCAAAATACAGTAGAAGTAAATGATGAGCAAACAGCAAAATATGTTATGTTGTTGTTAGAAAAACTTGAAGAACATGATGATGTTCAAAATGTTTATGCAAACTGTGATATTCCGGATGAAATCTTACAAAAATTGGATTTATAATGCAAGCACTTAAAGAAATTGAACAGTTATCAATAAAGTTGAATGACGCATATAATTCCTCCGGTATTATAAATGCTTTGGAGGAGTTTTTGCCGTCTGTAAATATATTTATTTATGATGCGACATCTGAAACACTTCGTGATTTTTCAAAAAGCTGGATTTCAATTGATGAATTTTTTGAAAAAGATAAATCAAAAAAATTATATTCAATTTTTAATAAATTAAAATCTGAAAAATATTTGTCTTGTGATGATGAACTTTTTTATCCCTTATTTAGAGGTCAAAAACTAATCGGGATGCTTGAATTCAATGAAAAATTGAATGAAAAAGCAATGGAGTTTTTAAATGTTGCTACATTTTTAATTTCTTTGAAAATTCAAAATGTTATTTTGTCAGATAAAATGCAGAAAAATATTGATTTTCATGATGCGATGAAAAATATTGCAAAAATTATTGAAACTCAATATGAAACAAGTTATATAATTCCGATAATAGGCGAAATGATTGATAAATTTGTGTCAGATCATTTGATTTATATCTTTTTGAAAAATAAATTAATTTGGCCGAAAGCTTGTAATGATGATAAAATTTTTGAACTTATTAAATGTTTGAATGATAAGTCGGAATATATTCTTACTCCCGATAAAAAAATCGGAGTCTTCCCTTTAATCAGTGAGGGAAAATTGCTTGGTTGTATAGTTACCAAAAGTATGGAAAACATCCTTTCCGCAAAAGAAATCAGCTATTTGGAACAGTTGACAAATCAAACAGCAACGACAATTAGCAGAGCCAATGTTTATGCGGAAATTTTGAAACATGCGACATTGGACGCTTTGACAGGATTTAATAATCGCAGACAATTGGAAGAACGTATTAAGCAAGAGGTTTCCAGCGCAAAACGTCAGAATAGAAATCTTTGTGCAATTATGACTGATATTGACTTTTTCAAGAGTGTAAATGATACTTACGGTCATGCTTGCGGAGATTTAGTTTTGAAAACGGTATCTCGTGTGATTAAATTGCAATTAAGAGATTACGATATTGCGGGAAGATACGGGGGAGAAGAGTTTTCAATAATTTTACCTTATACAAAATTAGCTGAAGCAAAGATGGTTGCAGAAAGATTGCGAAGAGCAGTTGAAAATACCAAAATCGATGTTTCAAAAGTAAATAGCGATGTTTCAGAAAAAAATATTGGTGTTACAATTAGTCTTGGAATTGCCGAATATACAGATGGCGATGATGAAAAAACAATTTTGCAAAAGGCTGATAAAGCTCTATACAAGGCGAAAGAAAGTGGAAGGAACAAGGCAGAGGTTTATGAAAACATATAAGAAAATTTGTCATAATCTGGAAGATACAAAAGAACTTGCTCAAAGGTTTGCTAAACTTATAACAAATGGATGTTTTATAAATTTGTATGGTGAAATTGGTGCCGGAAAAACAGCTTTTGTTAAACTTGTTGCGGACGCACTTGATGTTAAAGAGAGGGTGACAAGTCCGAGTTTTGTTATTTTGAATGAATATCATACCGGTTCAATTCCAATTTATCATTTTGATCTTTATAGGCTTGAAAATGAGGGTATAAAGACTATTTATGATGAATTGAGAGAGTATTCAGAGGGTAAACAGGTTACTTTTGTAGAGTGGGCTGAATTTAATCAAAATGAAGCTCCGTTCAATCATGTTGAGATAAATGTAACTTACAATGACGATGATTCAAGAACTTATGAGTTTAAGTCAATTGGTGAAGATGAAATAATAGAGGGCTTGCAAAAATGATTACACTAGCATTTGATACGTGTTTGGATAAAATGTATGCGGTTTTGAAAAAAGATGGAAAAATTCTAGCATCAAAAGTTGTAGAAAATCGTGATAATAAATATCATTCAGCGTTTTTAA
The DNA here is from genome assembly GCA_934717855.1 of uncultured Candidatus Melainabacteria bacterium. Lineage (GTDB taxonomy): Bacteria > Cyanobacteriota > Vampirovibrionia > Gastranaerophilales > Gastranaerophilaceae > Stercorousia. Next base: position 46,769 of record CAKUZI010000002.1, on the reverse strand, counting down.
TTTCCACTTTGCAAGAAATTTTATCAGGAAATAATGTAAAACCGCAAGATGTGAATTTAATTGCGGTAAATATAGGCCCAGGAAGTTTTACTGGGATTAGAGCTTGTGTTACTGTTGCAAGAGTAATGGCTCAACAACTTGATTGTAAGGCAGTTGGGGTTTCTTCGCTTGAGATTTTATCTAAAATTGCAAATGGCAATCCGCTTGTGGCGCTTGATGCAAGAAAAGACAGTGCATATCTCTATTATGATGGCGAGATTAAGGGTGCTGTCAAATTAGATGATGTCAAAAACATAATTGCGACAGGTAAATACGATGTTGTTACAGATGATAAATTGCAACCTGTTTTGGGTGGGAAATCTTATCAACAAGGAAAATATCCTTTAGGAGAAATTCTTGCAGAATTAGCTGAAAATTCAAATGCAGAAGGTAATTGGCGTAAGCTTAAACCGCTATATATCCAACCACCTCCAGGGGTTTAGACTGCTTTGCTATTTTACTAAATTTAAATTATCCCAAATTGAACTCAATGATTGTAATTCAAATTTTGTTTTAAAATTGTTTATAATTTGTGCGATAGCGTCACGGTTTACGTCTGTTAGCTTGTAAGAAAATTCTGCAGATTCATCTCCGCCGACTTTGTGTGAAAGTTCGTGGAGTGCTGTTTCTAAAACATCTGCTAATCTGCTTCTGTCAAGATAGTTTTTATCAATCCAGAAACCTTTAGAAACTCTGTTGTCAATGATAGCTTCTGCAAGAGCGTCTTGATAATCTTTTTCTTTTGCTGCTGTATTGTCAAACATATAAATATGAGTGTCCATTTCATCTGGGGAGAAATGTTTTTTTTCTAATGCCGGTTTGAGTTTGTTTAATGCTTCTTTTAGAACAAGGATTTTCTTTTTCTGAATCTCATTAGGAATAACTACATCATGTTTTCTAGCTTCCCCAACGAGTTCACTGATTGTTTGCATACCTAACTCATCAAAACTATCATTGCAAACAATGTATCCTTTTCTTTCAAGGTCCGCAACTATATCTTGACTAGCATTTGAATAAGCAACAAATTTGTCTGGAAATTTTATTGCTATTCCTTTTTTCCAAGTAGGAGCCCCGAGGAGAATCATATTTAAAAATTTAGCCATTGGTTCTTTTTCTTTTTGTTTACTCCAATAGCCATCTAATGCTTTTAATAGTTTTGGGATATCTTCTTCTTTGGTCTTTTGTTGAACCCATATTCCAATACCTTTAAGGTCAAACTCGTTTAATGAAATTCTATCCCTAGATGGATCAAGAACGTCAACCGGAGGTTTTACTTTTACGAAAATTGCAACGTTATCTAATCCGTCATAGCTTCCATTAAATTCAAATCTTTGACCGGCAATATAGATGCCTCCTTTTTCACCTTTTGGAAGATTTTTAATTCCTATTACTTCGTTTTCAAAATCTGGACATTTAAAATGTTCGTTTCCTGAATTGTAAAAACGATTAATTGTTTTTCTTAAAGATTCAAGTAATTTTTTATCATTTGTTTCAAATTCTAAGTAATTGCCATTAAGTTTTGAAGTTTTGTCAAGAGAATAAGTTAAAACTCTGTCACTTGAAAGATTGCCTTTTTCGAGAGAATATGTCAATTCCCAATTGTCTGAGGCAATTCTTACATCTTCGGCACCGCGATCTTTTAAGAGTTTTAATACAGCCATTTTTAACCCTTCACCATAGTTGCCTGCGGCTTTTGGGTCGTTGCGTTTTGAAGATTCGCCTATATATACGGCTTTATCAGGAGTGTAGCTTGATTTGCCTTCAATTCTAACTTTATATTTACCGTTAGCAGTTGGTTCAAAGTTTAATCTTACGCCATCAAGAGTCTGTCCATGACCGTCAAAGAAGTTTTGCATTACATCTCTTGCGATTTTGTCGTTATTCCACTGAACAGAATCTGCATATTTTTCGGAAATATTTGTTCCTTGCTTGTGCACAGGGGTAAAATCAACAGAATCTATATGTGTGATTTTAGCTTCACTAGACATTGGAACTTCAAAATTAAATCTTCCATCAGCTCCAATTTCAGGAATATCAATTTTTTGTATATAGCTTCTGTTTGTAGTTCCAGCATGTGTTGGAAGGTCTAATGCTGTTTCAGGAAGTTCTCGTTTCCCTTTCCCGATAATTGGTGGAGTTGTGACGTCATAGTCAAGTTCGCCTTTTTCTATTTTTTCTTGAAGAGATTTGCTTATGTTATCAAGAATTTCTTGTGGAGAGTTTTCTCTATCAAAAAGGGCGTCAAATTGACCTTTTACTTTTTTTGCTTCTTCTTCTAATTTTATGTTTAACTTGTTAAGAGTATCATTTTTAGTCGTTAAATCGTTTACTTTTTTCTCTGTTGCTTCTAAAGTTGTTTGAAGCCCCTCGTTATTAGATGTTAGTTCTGTTACTTTTTTGCCGAGTTTGTTTATTTTAGACATGTTCCCATGGTAAATTGCTCCTCCTGCCAATGTCGCAGCAGATAATGCTGTTGCTAATGCAATCGCACTAACTTGTTTTTTGCTGAATTTTTGTTCATTTTTTTCTACGTTTTCTTGTTTCGGGGGGGGGGCAACCATTTTGTTTTCACCTTTGAAATTTAAAGGTGTACAGTAATTTGACTTAATTTTTGAGATTTCCATAAAAATAGACCTACATCTTCTACCACATACATCAATAAAAAAAAATATAAGATGAAAATTGCCAAAATGTAAAGAAATATTGAGTTTTAATTTGCTTAAAATTATGGAAAAGCGGGAATAATATACTTGGACAGTAATTTCAAAGGTCGCTTGTATGGAGAAGAAAGTCAAAAAGCTTGAAAATTTATCGTTCAAGGTTGAAGAAATTCCGCTCACGCGCAAAGAGTTGAAGAACCTTTTGAATTATCATATTCCTTGTCTTTGTTGCGGAATGGAAATGTTGCATCCGGATATTTATAGAGAATTGATGGAGAGTAAAAACTTGTCAGGCTATGCAAAGGATGTAATTCCTATTCTTGAGCCGTTCGAAAAGATTATGCATCCGGTAGAAAGACAAGTTTTTAATATGTTTAAGTCAATGTCTGCAAAATATCCAGATAAGAATTTTAAAGATTTTTTGGTTATGAAGAAAGATGTGCATGAACTCGCGTTAGTAAAAATTCAGAGTGTAATTTTTAATAAAATCAGTTTTTATCGTAGAATACTTCCTAAAAAAATGGCGCGTTCGTTGAGAAAACTTATGATTAAGACAAACGATATAATTTTTGACCCTGAACCGCATAAACCGTTTTCGAGACGGATTTTTATTCATAAAATAAAAAGTATTACTAAAAATTTAGATAATCAAAAATTAAAAACAGAAATTATTGAATTAGCTCGAAGATTACCAAGATCAAGTGATGAAGTTTGTGCTTTCGTTGTAAAAAATGCTCGAAAACGCCCTGAAATAATTGCTTTAAATTTAATTCATCCGTCTGTCGGGACATTTGAACATTTGTTGCCTAAATGTATGAAAGGAATGAATAATTCTTTGAATTTTGCATTGGAATGTTCATATTGCAACAATTCTCGACATCATTATCCTATAGCAGATCAAATCGAAGAAAACCCATTTATGCCACAAAATGCGCAAATTCAAGCAGATAAATTAATAAGTCTTAATAAAAAAGGGCTTTGTAAAAAAGAATATATAGAAAATCTTCAAACGACCTTGCAATGCTTATCGGATAATATAATTTGTCTAGATATAAAAAATTTGAAAACGTAACAGATAGTTAACAAAATAGCAAAAATTTTTGTTTAGCTGTATTGTTGTTTTATGAGGATTCTGCCAGTATTTTTAGGAATAAATAATTTGAATAATAAAGACGGTTGTAAACGCTTAACGCCGGCAAATTATCCTAGAATGAAAACTTCATTCATTCAAGACACTGTGACTTTTGGCGGAGGAATTACAACCCCTAATGGCTTAAAAGAACTTGCAAAAAATGGTCATTTGAGGTGTATTTGGTGTGGTGGAGCAATGTTCCATTCAAGTGAATTGGAAAAAGTTATATTTGCCTCTAAAAAATATACGAAAGACTGTTCTGAATTTGTGACATATATGGAAAATTATAAAGAATATTTTTCGCCGGAAGTGAACAATTTGTTAAAGCAAATATCAGCATATAGTCAGGTTTATCCAAAACAAAGTCTTGCAGATATTATACATAAAATGCTTCCGGATGCGGAAAATAAACTAGTGCAAAAACAACAATTTATTTTTCATAAGTTGAATAAACTTAAAAGTTTATTGCCATCGGAAACACAAAAAGAATTTGATATATTACTTGATAGTAGTAAAAAAAGAATCTTGAAAATTCCGTATACAAGTGAATATAGTGCAAAAGAGTTTTATTATCAGTTGACTGGGTTAACAAAAAATTCAGATAATAAGAAAGTTAAAAAACTTCCTGTATTGGCTAATATGTTAAATCATCCGATATTTAAGGAAGAGCCGGGGCCGGCTCCTGCAAAGTTCTTGGAAAAGTTTTATAAAAATGCAGGTATAAATCCTAATTTAAAAGGGAATTATATATCTCCAAGAGATACAGATTGGCGAACTAAACTTAAAGTCCTAGTAATTAACGAAATAGAAAGAATTGCTCAAGGTGCCGGACGAAGTGATATCGAAAGACTTTGTAAATTAACAAGAAATAAGGCATTAGGAAAACCGTCTGTTGTTCCATTTAGTAATAAAGCATTTGTATACAAGATGAATGAAGTTTTAAGTGGAATTAAGGATAAGGAGTTGATAAAACAGTTTAATGCGATTGCATCTCAATTGCCGACATCTGTGGATAATATGAATGCATTTGTCGTAAAATATAAAAATTCTCCAGAGGGTGTTTTGATTGAGAAATTGTTGTCGATGTTTTTGGTTACTACAGAACATATTGTTCCGATTTTGCGTAAAACAAGCGCAGGAGAATTAAAACATAGATTAAATGACAGAAAAGGTGTAAATAAATTAGAAAATTGGTCTTTAGCTCATTTTTGTTGTAACAATTTACATGGTAGTAAAAATATAAAAGGCGAAAATTTTCCGTTTAGTAAAGAAGCTGGTATACAGTATTTTCAAACATTGATTAAAGACGCAAACGAGGGTCGTTTGTTAGGTAGTTCTGTAATACAAATGGCAAAAAATTATTTCCTAGAAACAGGTATTAAAATAAATCTAAAAGGTTTGAAATATACTTCTGAATATTAACAAATGTAAAAATATTGTTTAAAAACTTAAATTTTTTATCTCAAGTTGCCGATTAAGTAAATGTACTTAATTGAGGGATAATTAAAATGTCAGATACAGGTGCTTCATTTAACAGACCATACAAACCATTCGGAATGAACGTAAAAGTTCCGGACATTGGTGAAAAAACATTAAAACTTGCAGGCGGAACTTTAGAAAACATTGTTAAAAGCCCGACAGAACCATTGTTTAAATTTTTGGAAGATAATGAAGAAGTTTTTACAGGCGATATAAGTTACAAAATTAACAAAATGACTGCAGAAAGTTTTACTATCGGCTCTGCAATGCGTATGGAAGATGAAAAAATGAACGGTTTGCCGTCAACTTTTGATATGCATTTTTAGTTTGTGAAATTTTAATGGTTGGTTATGTGTAAATAAGGAGAATTTACATTGAAAAAAATAATTGTAAGATTTTTGTGTGCAATACTAATTTGTTTTTTAGTAGTGCCTGAAGCATTTTCTGCAAGGTGGAAAAATACAAACCTTTCAGTATGTATTGTTGGAAATAATCCCCGTAATTCAATGATGAAAAAAGCGTTCAGCGAATGGCAGACAAAAACAAATGGAGCTGTCAAATTTTATTATACGAATAATAGAAATAATGCCAATATCATGGTTTCGTTTGTACAGAAATTAAACAGAAATCAGGTTGGTGTCAATAGAATTGGGGTTACTCATAGTCGTTTTAGAGGAGATTCTATGGTGTTTGTGCACATCGAAATGGCGGCTCAAGGACAGAATTTTAACAGAGTTTTGGCAGAAACAGAGGTGTATGCGACGATGCTTCATGAAATAGGACACGCGCTTGGTTTAGCTCATAATCCTGATAAAAACAGTATAATGTATTACTCTACAACGGGGCGTTCAGAACTTTCTGAAATGGATATTGAAAATTTCAAAACTTTGTATGGAATAAAAGATAAATAATCCCAAAAGCTTACCTTGAAAATAACAAAAAATTATGTTAAAATTATATTATGATTATTAAAGAAAAGTTGGAAGCAGTAAATTCGAAGCTAAAACTTGCCGTCGGGGGGGGGGCAATCGTTTAGCTTGCAAAAGCCTTGATGGAGGCTTATTTGAGATGCCAATAGGCACGAAGGCAAAGAGGCATAGTCTTTTACGGTTAAGGAAGTTTAATTTATTTAGGAAGATTGTTGATATTTTAAGTTTAGTTAAACGAAACATTTTACTCTCGCCCCTTGAGGGAGAGAAGAAATTTCTTGGCGAATTTTGTGAGCTTAGAAATTTCAGAGAGGGGTATAAAAAATATAAAACTTTAGATTGCGCAACGGAGTGTGCTATGACAGATGTTGGTGACAAGAAAGGAAAAATAGAAATGAATAAAAACAAATTACAACAAAAACAACCTAATAACCCAGCCGCTTTCCCAGAAAACAAGCATTCATTACTACCAGATACGGCCTTTTCACGTTTCACGTCTCTCTTTTCACGTAAACGCATAGCGTTTACCCTTGCAGAAGTTCTTATCACTCTCGGTGTTATCGGGGTTGTTGCTGCTTTGACTTTGCCGAGTGTTGTTAATAATTTCAAAAGAAAATCTTTTGAAACTCAGTTTAAAACAGTAGATTCGCTGCTTCAACAAGCTTTTAGAAAAAGTGTTAATGAACTTGGTTATTCTGATGTTTCCGAGTTTACAATTCCCGGTAGTGCAACTCATAAATATTTTACTGAAGAAAAATGGGCTAAATTAAAAGAAGAGGCAGTTGAGCTTAATGAAATTTGGCTAAGCCAATTTAAAATAGTTAAAAAAGTTACTTTTTCTGAGTTATTTCATAAAGGGATAGGTTGTTATGATGTTTTAGGTACAACTTTACCATATCATTGGTGGTGTTTTCACGATGCTTATATTCTTTCAAATGGAGCTTCAATTACTGGGGTAAGTGCTCAATATGGAGGGATAAATCATCCTGGACAAATAACGTACTCTTTTGATATAAATGGTCCATATAAGGGGCCTAATCGCTTAGGTTATGATCTTTTTACATTTTATTCTTATGAAGGGTATTCAAAAATGTGTGACCCTACTATTCGGAATTCAAGCAATCAAGACGGATGTTATTATTATGCTCATAGAAATACCAATCCTGTTTATAAGGAAAAAGATTATTGGGATATTCTTTTTAAACCAAAAAGTTATTGGCAAAAAAAGACTAATTAATAATGAAAAATATCTATTTGAATTAAGTTGGCGAGGATTTACCTCGCCTTTAATATTTTAAAAGTAATAAATTTTTATATTTTTCCCAAAATATTCTTGTTTGCGGTATAATTTTTACGAACATTAGAAGTGTATAACTTATTAAACGCACTGGATGTGCGAGAAAGATGAAAGGTAATTATGGTACCGGAAACTAAAAAATTTGAGCTTGAAATCGGTGGTAAAAAAGTTACTGTTGAAACCGGTAAATATGCTCAATCTGCAAATGGTTCTGTTACAGTAAGATGCGGAGATACAATGTTGTTTGTACATTGTTGTGTTTCTAAAGAACCTAGAGTGGGAATTGACTTTTTCCCTCTATTGATTGATTACGAAGAAAGAATGTCCTCAATTGGTCGTATCCCTGGTGGTTACAACCGTTCAGAGGGTAAAGCAGGCGACAAGGCAATTCTTGTTTCAAGACTTATTGACCGTCCTATCAGACCGCTTTTCCCTAAAGGATACAGAAATGATATACAAATTGTAGCTCAATTATTCAGCTACGATCAACAAAATCAGCCTGATACATTGGCAATGTTAGGTGCTTCTTGCGCTTTAATGTTGTCAGGAGCTCCTTTTGAAGGCCCTATCGGTGCTGTTAGAGTTGCAAAAGATGAAAACGGCAACTTAATCGCTAACCCAACTCATCAACAAGCTGATAAATCAGACCTTGACATCGTTGTAGCTGGTACTCATGATTCAGTTATTATGGTTGAAGCTGGTTGTAAATTCGTTACAGAAGACGATATTATGAATGCTGTTGAGTTTGCACAAGTTGAAATTAAAAAGCAATGCGAAGCACAAGTTGCATTTGCAAAAGAATGTGGAGTTGAAAAAGAAGAATTCGTAAACCCTTACGATACAACTGAAATCAAAAAGATTATTGAAGAAACTGCTCACGATATGATTTTTGATGCTTACCACAACTTTGACAGAGCTTACAGACAAGAAAAACTTGAAGAAGCTAAAAAACTTGTTAAAGAAAAAATTGATGCTCTTCCTGATGATGATTACAGCAAAAAAATCATGGAAGAAACAGGTATTGACTTCGTTGCAGAAGAATTTAAAAATGCAGAAAAACATATTATGCGTACAATGATTTTGGACGAGGGTGTTAGAGCTGACGGCAGAAAACCTCATGATGTTCGTCCTATCTGGTGCGAAGTTGGTGTATTACCTAGAGCTCATGGTTCAGCTGTGTTTACAAGAGGTCAAACTCAAGTATTGTCAGTTGCGACACTTGCTGGCCCTGGTATGAAACAAGAACTTGACGGTGTTGACCCTCAAACTGAAAAAACATATATGCATAAATACATCTTCCCTGGTTTTTCAGTAGGTGAAGTTAAACCTCTAAGAGGCCCTGGCAGACGTGAAGTTGGACACGGAAACTTGGCAGAACGTGCTAATATTCCTGCTCTTCCATCTCAAGAAGAATTCGGTTATACAATTCGTGTAACTTCAGATGTATTGGAATCAAACGGTTCTACATCAATGGCATCAACTTGTGGTTCTTCAATGGCTTTGATGAACGCAGGTGTACCTGTAAAATGTATGATCGGTGGTGTTGCAATGGGTATGATTACAGAACCGGGCAAAGAACCTGTTGTATTGACTGACATTCAAGGTATTGAAGACTTCCTTGGTGATATGGACTTCAAAGTTACAGGTAATGATACCGGTATCACTGCTCTTCAAATGGATATGAAAGCAAAAGGTATTGCAAATGACACATTGCGTCGTGCTTTAGCTCAAGCAAAAGAGGGTAGATTACATATTCTAGGTAAAATGAGAGAAGTAATCACAGCTCCTGCTGATCACTTGTCTCCATTTGCTCCAAGCATTTCTACAATGACAATTCCGACTGAAGATATTGGAACAGTAATCGGACCTGGTGGTAAACAAATTAGAGCTATTATTGATGCTTCAGGTGCTGAAATCGATATTCAAGATTCAGGTGTTGTTACAATTACATCTAACGACCAAGAGGGTGCAGAAATCGCTAAGAGAATGATTAAGGAATTAACATTCAAGCCTGAACCGGGAATGGTTGTAAAAGGTAAAGTTGTAAGAATTATTCCTATCGGTGCATTTGTAGAACTTGCTCCTGGAAAAGATGGAATGGTTCACATTTCTCAAGTTTGCAACGAAAGAATTGAAACAATCGAACCTCATCTTCAAGTAGGTCAAGAAGTTGTTGTTAAAGTTATCAAAATTGATGACAAAGGCAGAGTTAACTTGACTATTAAAGGTGTTTCAGAAGAAGAAAAAGCTCAATTTAATTAATAACTGAAACAAACCAAAAGAAACAAAATCACCTGTTTATAATTAAACAGGTGATTTTTTATTAATGTGTAAAGTTTTTTATTGCGTTTATTTTATAATATTTTTTATAACATTTTCAACAGCTCTAAAAAATGATTTTAATTTTGGTTGGTTTGCTATAATAAAATCTTCTAGCATCAACTGAAGCTTTATGCTTTTAGCTTCTTGAGTTACACCATTATCAAATAATAATTTGGAAGAGCCCCCATAGATGTTTACGAAATCATAATATTTAATAGCTTTTTCAAATTCTTTTTTCAATGTAGGGTTTATTTTCATAGCGTCAGATATGTTTCCTAAGATAGCGTTTACTTGTGCTTCTCCTTTTATCGTAAGTGGACGCATTGTATCATAATTAACAACAAAATCAATTAACATAGAATTTATTTTTTTTATATCTTCTTTAGATGTTAATGGTGTTGCATATTCGCGGTAAAGAGTGTTTAATTTTGTTTTTTGTTCAGGTGTCCAGTGCTCAAATCCAGCTTTTTCTAACATTTCGACCAAAGCATTAGTGTTTACTGTTAGAGATCTTTCGGTATTTTCCCCAAAATCTAAATCAAGTATCATTCTGGACATTGCCTGATTGCTTGCAATTGTTCGATGTATAAAGTTTGAGTCAAATTCTCGATTTACTCTGGTCGAAACTTCTGCTAATTCTTCAGGAGTATAAATTAAGCTTTTGTGTTCAGCAGGTACACTGTCACTTGCAATATATGAAATTTTAAATTTATCATCAATTAGTGGATGTTTCATGAAGAATGAAATATATTTTTTTGCATAACCCTCAGGAAGTAATTCCATTTCTGACTGCAACATTTTTTGAAAATCGCCATTTAAATTACCATTATATATAATTTCTTTTGCAGATGGTTTTATTAGTATAGAAGGTTTTTTGTTTTCAATAGCTTCTGTGACTATTTCTTCCATTGATTTTGGTGTTTCAGGAAGAAGTTCTGCTGTTGATTTGCCATTTTCTTTAAAGTCATAATTTGCAAACAATTCATCATACATAGCTTGTTTTTCAGCATGGTTCGCAGGTAACATACGTTCATTTTTTATTCCATTATCTGCGTAATCAAGTAGGTATTTGAAATTTTCATTATTCCCATCAACTCCATATTCTTCAAAGAACAATTTTATAGTATCTTTCATGAGTATTGATTGAAGTTCATTTAATTTTGGGTTCTGCCAATATTTCGTAAATTTTTCTTGCTGTGTAGCTGTCAAATTGTTTTGTTGATTGAAAAAACTTTTCATTTCATCTGAAACATGCATTCTATCTAAAACAATTGAATTAATTTGTTTCATATACTTTGCAACAAATAATAAGGATTCATTATCTCGTATATTTTGCTTTTTCATTTGTTTTTTAGTCGCTTCAACATTGCCTTTCCCGCCAACCATGGCTTTAGCAAGTTTATCGATTTCCCAATCTTTTACATCTGCAAATTTCCCTTTTTCGACTTTTGCTTTTTGAGGATGGTTTGTTGGTGAAGTAGTTTTTTGCCCACTTTGAGTTCTTGTGGTAATAGCTTTTCTTGGTTTATATTCGTAAGGAAAATCTTTTCTTGTTGCAGTAAATGATTTCCAGAAAGCACTGTTTGGAAATTTTATCCCGTAAGCAGAAAATGTTTCGTATTGAATAGGGCTTAAACCTTTATAATATGATGAAATATCTTTCTCAAAATCTTTATTAATTTCTTTTAAGGTTTTACCTTCAAGATAAACTTTTTTTAGTAAGTACAAACCTAAATTATTATTACCGTTCTTGAATAAAGGTTTTCCATCTTGTTTCATCAAATCAATTTCAGCTAATACTCCTGTTTTAGCTTTTTTGTTTCTAGCATCCGTAAGATTTTTGAATAAAGGTTCTTCTGGATACAACTCTTTTACATCATCTAATGAGTCGGCTATTTCAATATCTTCATAAACAAGTCTCATCATCTGTGATGGAGGCATATTTTTTCTGTCTTCATAATCAGTATAAAGATAATTTTTCATAGTGTCAGGCATACCGTTTTTATTGAACGGTTGCTCATAAAAATTTGCTGGAGTTCTGAATAGTCTAGCTCCGAAATTAACATTATAATCTCTATATGCAATTGGATTGTATGAGTTATTAATTGTTTTGTTATTGTTGTGTTTATTGTTATTGCGTTGTACTGTTTGATTTGAGTACAACATTGGGGTAATTCTATTTACTTTCATTCGCTAATTCCTATAAATAAATGTTTATTAATACATTTATTTTAAGTCAAAACAAAATATTTTTTGCTGATAATTTATATAAATTAACAAAAATAGTTTTTTGTGTTAAGCTGAAATCAATCGGAGGATAAGAAGATGTGCGATGTTATAACTATTGGAAGTGCAACAATGGATGTTTTTGTTGAAAGTGACGACGCAAACATTGTTTCTGTATATACAAAGAATAAGAAGTCAGAGTTTATGAGTTATCCGTATGGTGCAAAAGTTGAAATTTCTGATTTTGATTCACAAGTAGGGGGCGGGGGTGTTAATACTGCCGTTAATTTTGCAAATCTTGGTTTTAAAACAAGTGCTATTTTTAAAATAGGTGATGATATTTACTCTAAAGGAATTTTGTCGTCATTTAAAGATAAAAATGTTGATTTATCAAATATTGTGCAAGATAAATCGTTAAGTACAGGGTTTTCAATTATTTTGGTAAGTTTTCAAGGTGATAGAACTGTTCTTGCTCATCGTGGTGCAAATGCTAAAATCAAAAAAGCAGATATTAATTTTGAAGCAATTAAAAATGCAAAATTGTTGTATATAGCTCCAATGAATGGGGATAGTACAAAAGTTTTAGATGATATTGCAAATTTTGCGAACGAAAATAATGTTTATGTGTGCTTTAATGCAGGTTCTTCAAGTATTAAAAAAGGCTTTAATTATATTAAAAAAATTCTTGCAAACGCAAATATTGTTGTAATGAACAAAGAAGAAGCTTCAATGGCTACTCAAATTCAAGTTCGACCAGATACAAGAGATGAAAAATTTTCTGAAGAACCTATTCACCCTGATGTAAAGGAAATGTTTAAAAAGTTAAAGGTTAGAGATTATCAAATTATTGTAATTACAGATGGTGGAAACGGCGCGTATGCGTACGATGGCGAACATTATTACTATTGCCCTTGTTTTGATGGGACGGTGGTTTCAACCTTAGGAGCAGGAGATGCCTTTGCTTCAACATTTTGTGGAGCCTTAGGCAGAACTGATAAAAATATCGGGAAAGCTTTGATGTATGCATCTGTTAATTCTTCTGGAGTTGTTTCTGAGTTTGGTGCAACTCAAGGGCTTATGACTTTTGAACAAATTGAAGAAAAGTTGAAAGAAAATTCGAATTATAAATATGTAGTTGCAGAATAATTAAAATTTTTATATAATAGCAATATAAGAAGGAGAATTTGTATTATGGGATACAAAATTTTATCAAAAAAAGAGCTTTGTCCCAATCAGTTTGAAATTACTGTTGATGCTCCATACGTTGTAAGGAACGCTAAAGCAGGACAATTTATAATATTTAGAGCGAATGAAAATGGAGAACGTGTTCCGCTAACTATCGCTGATGTAGACAAGGGAAAAGGAGAACTAACTCTTGTATTTATGGCAGTTGGTTATTCAACAAAATTGTTGGCATCATTGAATGTTGGAGATGAAATTCATGATATTGTAGGGCCTCTTGGTCAACCAACACATATTAAAAAATATGGTACAGTTGTTTGTTTGGCGGGTGGTTATGGCGCTGCGCCTTGTTACTTAATCGCAAAGGCTTTTAAAGATGCCGGTAATAAGGTTTATATGGTTATGGGTGCAAGAAATAAAGATTTAATCTTCTGGCAAGATAAAATGAAGAATGCTTGTTCCGAGTTGTTTATTACTACAGATGACGGATCTTTAGGTGAAAAAGGTTTTGTAACTCAGGTTTTGGATAGAATAATTAAAAATGAAAAAGTTGATTATGCAATAGCTGTAGGACCTATGCCGATGATGAGAGCGGTGGCGGATTTAACTCGTGATAAAGGTATTTATACTGAAGCTAGTATGAACCCTATTATGGTTGACGGTACTGGTATGTGCGGTGCTTGCCGTGTAACAGTCGGCGGAGAAATCAAATTTGCTTGTGTAGATGGCCCTGACTTTGATGCTCATAAAATTGATTTTGATGAAGTTATAAACAGAACAAAAATATATAAAGATCAGGAAAGAAAACGTTGTGAAAACTGCAATCTTTTGAAGCAGGCTGAAAAATAAGGAGAAAATAATGGCAAAAGATATTCCATACTGCCCGTTAATGTCGGCAGGATCAGAAATAGATAAAGTTTGTACTCTTGACAGTTGTGCATGGTATTTACCAAGTGTAAAGAAGTGCTCTATGTATATGATGGCTTATAATGCTTTGTTAGAAACAAATGCAAGACAAAAAGCAGCACAAAATCGTAAATAGGTTTTTATGAAAATAATTGTTTGTATAAAACAGGTTCCAGATACAACTGATATTAAATGGACAGAAAATAATACTATTCAAAGGGAAGGTGTCGAAAGTGTCATCAACCCTTTTGATGTCTATGCAATAGAAAAGGCTTTGCAGGTAAAAAAAGAACTTGAAAATGTTGAAATAACAGTTCTTTCTATGGGGCCAAATCAGGCAGAAGATGTGTTGAGAAAAGCTATTGCGCTTGGTTGTGATAAAGCTGTTTTGATTTCAGATAAAAAGTTTGCTGGTGCTGATACGTATGCAACGGCAAAAACTCTTGCATCTGCAATTAAAAATAAATTATCAGATTTTGATTTGATTTTTTGCGGTCAATTTGCAGTTGATGGAGATACTGCACAAACAGGTCCGGAAATAGCTTCTCAGTTGGGTATTTCGCAAGTTACTTATGTTAGAGATATTAGCAGAATAGAGGAAAAATCGTTGTATGCGCAACGAGAACTTGAAGATGGAATAGAGACTGTAAGAGCGGAATTTCCTTCTTTACTTTGTGTTGTGAAAAATAATGATGAACTTTCGCGCCCGACAATTAACGGATTTATAAAAGCTCAAAATGCGAAAATTGAAAAATATTCTATGGAGGATATTTCGTTAACTCCTGAAGAAGTAGGAATTAAAGGGTCGCCGACTTTTGTGAGCAAAGCATTCAGACCGTTAAAAAAACGAGAAGAATGTGTTTTTATTGAGGGGTGTGATGATTTAGCTCAAAAAATAAAAGAATTTGGAGGAATTGTTTAAAATGTCAGAAATAATGATATATGCGCAAGTAATGCAAGATAATTACCTTCATACAGTTGTGTTTGAACTGGCAAATAAAGCTCAAGAACTTTCAAAAAAACTTGGGAATGCAACAGTATCTGCTTTGTTAATATGTAAAAATGATTTAGCAGTAAATTTTAAAGAAGCATTTCAAAATTCAGGGATTGATAAGGTTTATGTTGCTGAAAATAATAGATTTACTTATTATTCAACTGAATTGTTTGGAAAAACAGCTTTGGATATTCTTAATACGGTTAAACCAGACATTGTTTTGTATGGCGCAACAACTCAAGGACGAGACTTAGCTCCCAGATTGGCTGGAAGTCTTCATACAGGGTTGACTGCTGATTGTACTGGGTTAGATATAAATGAGAATGGAAAGTTGGCAGCGACGAGACCAACTTTTGGCGGTAAGTTGATGGCAACTATTTTGTGTAAAACTTTACCACAAATGGCTACAGTGAGACCAAAGGTTTTTAAACCGATGGAAGAAAACATTGTTAAAAATACGGAATATGTTTATATAAATCCAGAAATTGACGAAATTCAAAAAAAAGTTGAGTTTATTGATTTTACAAAAAATTTGCAATCAGAAATAAATACTTTAGACAGTGCAAATATAATTGTTGCAGGTGGAAAAGGGCTTAAAAATGCTTCTGGCTTTGAATTATTGAAAAATTTTGCAGAAAAGATTGGTGCAAGTGTAGGAGCAAGCAGAGGCGCTGTTGATATGGGACTTGCGACAGTTGATGTGCAAATCGGACAAACAGGAAAAACTGTTACTCCCAAATTGTATATTGCTTGTGGAATTTCTGGGGCAATTCAACATGTTGTTGGAATGCAAGATAGTGACAAGATTATCGCAATTAATACCGATAAAAATGCGCCTATATTTGAATATGCTGATTATGGAATTGTCGGAGATGTGTTTGAAGTTATTCCAAAGTTAATAGAATTATTCTAATAATAAAACACAAAAAGCTCAGTTTGGGTAATTAGGATTTTGAACTTTTTGTGTTTTTATATTTTTATAGCGTTATGGGCAAAATTTAGTTGTTGCTAAGAACAAGTTTCAATGTTGCAAGATTTTTGATAGACAACATTGTGTGTTTGTTATGTTGATTTTCAGAAATATTAAAAATTCTGATAATTCGTTGAATTTCTTCCAAATCTTTTCTTGATTCAATCTTATAAACATTTTTAATTGGGTCTGAAACTACAGACATCAATGTATTTAATTCCTGTTCTTTCATAAAATCTTATCCTCTTTCCTGTATATTTATATAAAGGATTTTTTTATTTGAGAATTGCCTTTTTTGAGTAAATATGCTTAATATTTGTTTACAAAGTTAAAGAGTAGCTAAGTAGCGGGGAAGTGAGGCAACTAAGTAGGATTTAGATGTACAGATGCTAAGATGCTAAGATGCGTAGAGGCAAAGTTTGTAGCAAGAATTGTTTTGAAAATAATCTAATTTGGCTCCATCATTAATTTTTTTAATCTGTGTTAACGAATTACTAGATATATCCCTTGATGATAATGTACAAATTTTTAAATTAATACTTTTTATTAATAGCTTTCTTAGCACGATTCCATAATATATCATATTCCCCAAAATTATATTCTGTTAACGGTTTTTCTGCTAATTCTTCCATTTTTCTAAAACGAGCCATAAATTTTTTGTTTGCTTTTAATAAAGCTTGTTCTGCGTCAATTTTGTTCCAGCGGGCAAGATTGACCATTGCAAATAGAATATCGCCATATTCTTCTTCCATGTGATTGAAATCTTTTTCTTGTTCTGCTTCTTTGAATTCATTTATTTCAGATTGAATGCATTCGTAAAGAGATTTTTCGTTTGGCCATTCAAAACCTTGTTTTACGGCACGTTTGCTGATTTTTTGCGCACTCATTAAAGCGGATTGAGATTTTGAGATTCCGTCCATTGCGGATTTTCTATCTTTTTTTTCTTCTTTTTTTAGTATGTCCCAATTGTCAATGATATCTTGGGTAGAAGCAACTTTTGTGTTTCCGAAAACATGTGGGTGACGGTGAATAAGTTTTTCATTCAATTCTTTTGAAACATCATCAAGATTAAAATGTCCTTCGTCATCTGCAATTTGAGAGTGTAAAAGGACTTGTAAAAGCACATCACCAAGTTCTTCTCTAAGATTTGCCATGTCGTCTGAGTCTATAGCATCTACCGCTTCGTATGCTTCTTCCAGCATGTTTGGTTTTAATGACTGATGTGTTTGAGCTCTGTCCCACTCGCAACCTTGTGGAGAACGGAGTATTCTGACTGTTTCAATTAGTTTTTCTAAGTTTTCGTACATATTCACCTATTCCTTTTTAATAAATTCTACAACTAAAGTAGCATAAATTCAAACAATAATCCTCCAAAAGGTTGAGCAATAAATTTTTGTCTGATGATATCCTTATAATGTCGAGACTATACGAAAGGATATTAACATGGCAAATTTATCAGTATCATCTATTCGTGAAAGAATTTTTAACACTAGCAAACACGAATCAGTAACACAGAGAAATTCATCAAATCCATTTGCAGCGTCTTCTTTTAAAGGAAATGTGTTGACTGCAGATGTATTTGAATCATCATCAAAAAAATCAAACAACAACATCAACTTTACAGGTAAACTAAAAGCAAGTGCTTTAGTTGGTTCAATTTCAGGAATCGGTGAGAGATTTCAAAACATTGTTAAATCTGTTGTAGATTTTGGTAACAGAGCAAAAGATTATGCAGTTAATTGTTGGAATAAATTGAATAGTGTAGAAATTTCATTTGCACCTGCTAAAGAAAAAGCTATTTCTATGTACAATTCAGTAAAAGAAAGAGCTATTTCGATGTCTAATTCTGCAAAAGATGTTTTATTTGAAAGCCATCATATAAGTGATTACATGGGCTCAAAAATATCTGCGAGATATATTGCTAAGACCGAAGATATGGCAATGGCAAGAAATATGTTGTCAGAACGTTGCGCTGCTTGGGAAGCTGCAGTATAGTAGGAGGAAATATAAATGGTAGATAAAAGAATAGTAAGAGATGTAACAAATATAATTGAAGGTTTGGGAAGAAACGAAAATCCTGAAACTATTTCAATCTTGGAAGATGTTGGTACAAATTCTAAAATTGATGCTATTAGAGAAATGACTTCTCGTGCTTTGGTTAAGAAAAATATGCATGATTCTTTGAATGTAGTAATTTCTAACAAAGGTAAAGGTATTAACGATATGTCAACTGTTGTTGCGATGAGTACAATCAATGAGTTGTTATCTTTGAGCGACAAGTCTGAAGCAATCAGAATTTTGGAAGATACAGTTGAAAATCATTCTGACGAAGAAGTTAGAGATAATGCTCGTTCTGTAAAAGCATTAATGGCTCTTTCTTAGAATAAGCAACGCAAATATATTAAATTTGCCAGATTTTATATATAAAAATCGCCTTATGATTTAAAATAAGGCGATTTTTGAAATGTTTTATAAATTTACTTTACCTACAGCTTTTATTATTCTATAATTATCTTATGGAAAGAAATATCGTAAAAATTCAAGGGTTAAATGTAGATTCTTTTTCGTTTGAAGAAGCTATTGAGTATGCAAAAAATATTTCAGGGCAAGTTGTTACTATCAATCCTGAAATGATTAGTAATGCTGTGAAAGATAAAGATTTTGCAAAAATTATTAATTCCGCAGAGTTGGTTATTCCGGACGGAATTGGTGTCGAAATTGGCTTGAAAATATTAGGGTATAACGTTAGAAGAATTGCGGGAATTGTTTTTTCTCACAAAATGATTGAAGAATGTGCCCAAAATAGTCAATCTGTAGCGTTAGTTGGTGCAAAGCCTGAAATAGTTCAAAAAGCAAAAGAAAATCTTGAAAAAGAAATTTCCGGATTATATATTACTTATGCGCATGACGGATATTTTTCAGATGATGAAAAGATTATAAACGAATTAAAAATAAGACAGCCAAGACTTGTTCTTTGTGCGCTTGGTTCTCCCAAACAAGAAGAATTTATTCTTAAAGCGAAACAGGTTTTGCCAAACTCTCTTTTTGTCGGTGTTGGCGGAAGTTTTGATGTATGGTCTGGAGTTGTTGAAAGAGCTCCTGAAATCTATCAAAAACTAGGCTTAGAATGGCTTTATAGAACGGTTAAAGAGCCGAAAAGATTTAAGCGAATTTTCCCGACTTTGCCGTTGTTTGTATTAAATGTTTTACGTGAAAAATTAATCCCGAGAGGAGTTTAGTATGTTAAATGATACAGAAATTAAAAATTTAGAAGAACTTTGTAAAGAAAACAGACGTAATGTTATCAAAATGGTCTATAATGCTCAGTCGGGACACCTTGGTGGAGCGTTATCTGCAGTGGAAATTATGACTGTTTTGTATAATAAAGTAATGAGAACTTGCAAAAAATGGGGCGATGGTGAAGATTTTGAAAACCGTGACAGATTTGTTTTGTCAAAAGGGCATGCTTCAGCAATTCTATATTCTGTGTTATCGCAAGTTGGTTACATAAAAAAAGAAGATCTTATGGGCTTTAGAATTTTTGGTTCAAAACTTCAAGGACACCCATGCCCGATTTGTGACGGGGTTGAGGTTGCAAGCGGTTCTTTGGGGCAGGGTTTGTCTATTGCTTGTGGTATGGCATTAGGTTTAAAGCTTGATAAAAAAGATGCTAAAGTTTTTTGTTTAATGGGAGACGGAGAACTTCAAGAGGGTAGTGTTTGGGAAGCTTTAATGCATTGTGCTCACCAGAAATTAGATAATATTGTTGCTATTATTGACAGAAACAGACTTCAAATTGATGGTTGTACAGAAAGTGTTAAAGGTTTAGATCCTCTTCCTGAGAAAATAAGAGCTTTTAATTGGGATGTTTTAGAAATTGATGGAAATGATGTTGTTTCTGTGTATAACGCTTTTGAAACAGCAACGAAATCAACTAAGCCTTTTGCAATTATTGCTAATACTACAAAAGGTAAAGGTGTTTCATTTATGGAAAATAATGCCGGATGGCATGGAAAAGCTCCGAATAAAGAACAATTTGAACAAGCAATGGCAGAATTGGGGTAAATATGATTATAGATAAAGTTGAAAATATAGACAAGTATTCTGGTATTCCGCAAGAAGCTGTTGATTTTGTTAAAGCGGTTACAAAGGAAGATTTTGCAGGACATTATGACTTTGGTAATAATGTATTTGCGAACATTGATGAGTACGAAACAAAAATATTTGATAAATGCAAATTCGAAGCGCATAAACAATATATTGATATTCAACTTATTTTAGATGGTATTGAACGACTTGATTATGCGCCGGTTGAAGAATTAAAAGTTAGTGAAGCATACAATGCAGAAAAAGATGTCATGTTTTTTGAAAATTCTAAAGAGCAATCAGATAGTGTTATTTTAAAATCAGGTAAATTTGCTTTGATTTATCCGCATGAGGCCCATAAACCTCAGATTGCAATGGATGACAAACCAATAAAGGTAAAAAAAGCGGTTGTAAAAATTCATATATAACAAGAAAAGTCCTTATTATTTAAGGACTTTTTCTTTATAATCTTGTACATCTTTGGGAGAGAAAACCGCATCTAAATTAGGTTCTACAACTTTTTTAATGATTACTTTTTCTACAAAGTTATCTATAGGTTTGATAGCAATGCCGAGAGCAATAAAACCTCCAAGTGTTTTAAGAATTTTGGTATTCATAATTTTGTTCTTTTGATATTTTTTAATAATATCTTCTGCAGCGTCTCTTAAAGCTGTATTTTTGTAATCCGGATCTTTTGCATATTTATTTTTAAGAGTACAGAATTTATTAAACAATTTATCTGAGAATTCTTTAGGCTGTTGTCCGCTTGCGAGATTGTCATAAATCTTGAACATTTCATCAATGTGTTTGTTAGCAAAAGTCAAAACTCTATCTTTTTGTGACATCGCAAGAGATTCAGGGTGACGACCGCCAAAAATTGCGTCTCCTAATAATTTTATAGGGTTTTTAAGTTTAGTTTCTCGAATTAGTTTTTCGCGTTTTGTAGTGATAGATTCTTCAAATAATTTTTTAAATTCATCTACATTTCCGTTAAACTTATCGATATGACGTCTGCTTGTGAAATTTTGCAAGAAGTTAATAATTTCTTCTTGAGATTGTAAGGTTAAACCATTTTTTCCTGCAGCACCAGCAGCGGATGCAACTTTTTGTCCGGCAATTACAGCTCCGGTAGGAAGTAAAACACTTGCAAGAAGTTGGAATATGGCTTGTTCTGTTCCTCGTTTGGCGTTAGGATCATATGACGTTTTTGCATTTTTGTACTTGTCATAAATATCTGCACCAAAATATAACATTGCAGGAAACCACAATAATGTTCCGAGTGTCGGCGCTACTTCGCTTATTGCAGCTCCGAGTTCGTTTGTGTAAGCTAGTCCTCTTGCAGGCCATTTCATTAAAGGATCTGAGTATTTTTTATCCTTTGTGTTCTCGGATTTATTCTCGCTAGAAGTAAATCTTACGTTTGAGGTAAATCTATTATTGTTTAATCTAATCAAACTTGCCATCTCCAGTCCGTATGTTCAGTATAAATATAATACTGGAAAAAACTTTTTCTTGCTAGTTTTTGGCGATTTGTAAATAAATTGTAATATATTTTAGAGTTTAGCCATTATAATAAACTTCTTTAACAAGTTGCAAAATTTTGCAGATAAATTCTCTATAGGCAGATCTATCAGCTTCACCGGAAAGAATTATATCGGCTTTGGAAGCTGTTGGGTGAATATGAGTTTTAGCTTTAGTTGAAGCGTTTTCATAAACTTCATCGGCAGAATCTCCCAAATCTCTTTCAACGGCTCTTTTATAAAATCTTTCTTTTTGAACATTGTGTGAAACGTCAACAAAAATTTTGAAATCAAATGCATCCACAACTTTGTCTGTAAGTGTAAATAATCCCTCAGAAATAATAATTTTTGACGGGAGAGCTAATTTTACGTTATCACGGCGAATAGCTGTTCCGGACATATCGTATTCCGGTAATAAAACTTCATTACCGAGAAGAAGTGATTTAATATGGTCTTTCATTAATTCAAGTTCTAGGGCTTCCGGAACATCCAAGTCGTAATGTTTTGCAAATTCGGCGAAACTTCCGGCTTTTTTTACCATATCTGAGCGATCATAGTAGTAATCATCTGTATTAATTCTTGTAATAGCATTTTTGATACAATATTCTTGAGCAAAATTTTGAATGGTATTAATTATGTCAAGTGCGATTGTAGATTTTCCGCTGGCAGTTTCTCCTGCAATTCCGATTGAACAAGACCTTGTTATATTATTAGATAAAAATAATGCCATTTTTTGAATGGCAGAACTTTTAACCTTTCGGAATATAGAATTTTTATGATTCATTTCTTCAAAGAAAATTTTATTTAATCTTTTTTCAATATAAAGAAAAAGATTTCTGTCAGAATGTAAAAAGCTTGATAGTGATTGAGTTTCTGTGCTTGTGTAATTTTTAGTTAAAGTATTTTGCAATTTTTTAAATCCTTATTTCTCATACAATAAAAATTGAACAAAAAAAAATTTGCCAACTGCTTTTTAATATGTTACCAAAAATAAACAAAAAAAATACAAAGTATGTATAAATGTAAATATGTTTAGCTATTGTATTAATATGTACTAAACAAAAATAACTTTATGTTAAGTGGTATGGCTATATGTATTGTAATTGTTTTTTTTTACAATTACAATTGAATTATAAGTTGAATTATAAGTTGAACAATTTAAGCATAAGCTTACTGAATAAATGAAAGTGTTGGATATATGAAAGTTGTAATTCTTGCGGGCGGGCTTGGCACAAGGTTATCTGAAGAGACTAGGCTTCTTCCAAAACCGATGGTTGAAATAGGCGGTAAACCTATTTTATGGCATATTATGAAAATATATTCTTATTTCGGATTTAATGAATTTGTTATTTTAACAGGGTATAAATCTCATGTTATAAAAGATTATTTTGTGCATTATTATCAACAATATTCAGATATTACTGTTGATATGGTAAATAATACAGTTGATATTCACAGAATGCAGACAGAACCTTGGAAAGTTACTATGTTGTACACCGGTCAAGACACAATGACTGGTGGAAGGATTAAGAGAGCTCAAGAATATATTGGCAATGAACCGTTTTTGCTCACTTATGGAGATGGAGTCGCAGATGTTAATATAAATGAAGTTATAAAGTCTCATAAAGCTTCAAAAAAATTAGTAACAATGACTGCAGTGCAACTGTCAGGCCGTTTTGGTGCTTTAGTTATAAAAGATGATAATATGATAACTTCTTTTATGGAAAAACCAAAAGGTGATGAAAGCTGGATTAATGGTGGATTTTTTGTTTGTGAACCTCAAGTGTTTGATTATATAAAAGATGGAGATGCTACGATTTTTGAAAGAGCTCCTTTGGAAACTTTAGCTAGAGAAGGTCAGCTAAATGCATATAAACATAATGGCTTTTGGCAACCTATGGATACGTTGAAAGATAAAAACGATTTGACAAAAATGTGGCAGGAAGATAGAGCCCCTTGGGCATTTTGGACAAAGAAAGGCAATGTGTAGTGACACCGATATTATCAATTTGTATTCCAACATATAATAGAGCTGATATTCTTGATAGAACTTTAAAAAGTATTGTAAGAGAAGAAGTATTTCGAGAGACAACTGATATAGAAATTGTTATTTCTGATAATTGTTCTCCGGATAATACAAAAGAAGTTGTTGAGAAATATTTGTCAAAATTTCCTGACAAAATAAAATATGTTCGTCAAGAAAACAATATAAAAGACAAAAACTTTGCAACAGTTTTAAGTTATGCGAATGGGACTTTTGCCAAATTGCATAATGATACTCTTATGGTGAATAAAGGTGGATTAGCACAGCTTGTTGAAATTTTGAAAGCAAATGACGATAGAAGTGTTGTTTTTTTTATTGGAGTAAAAAAAGATGAAAAAGTATCATTTGAAAAATGTTCTAATATTGAAATGTTTTTTGATAAAGTTTCATTTAACGCAACTTGGATAGGTGGTTTGTGCGTTAATTCGGAATTATATAAAACGATTGAAAATCCGGCACGTTTTTCTAGTTTAAATTTCTCTCAAATAGATATAATAACAAGAATGCTGTCAAAAAATAGTGCTTCGTTGGTTATTTACAGCCCATTTTTTGAAGTTCAATGTCTTAAGAAAAAGGGTGGGTATAATGTAGCGGAAGTGTTTGGCCCAAATTTAATAAAAATTTTAAATTCATTAAAAGAAGAAGAGCTTATTTCTCAAAAAGTAGTAGAAAAAATGAAAAAATCGGTGCTAAAAAAAGTAATAAATGTTTATTATTTTGATTTGAAGAATAATTGGAATTTTTCAAAAACAGGATATTTTAGACATTTATTTAGATATTATAAATTTTGCCCATATT
Organism: uncultured Candidatus Melainabacteria bacterium; assembly: GCA_934717855.1. Classification (GTDB taxonomy): domain Bacteria; phylum Cyanobacteriota; class Vampirovibrionia; order Gastranaerophilales; family Gastranaerophilaceae; genus Stercorousia. The sequence goes on along the minus strand of CAKUZI010000002.1, from coordinate 22,185 downwards.
TTTATTTTGAATATTTAAAGATTTTGTTAAAACGCTTAAAAAATTGTGTTGTAAAAACTCAAAAAACAGGCAATAAGAGAATAATAATATTATTCGGATTTATTAAAATCAGGATGAAACTGAATTTGAAGAAAAGATGGAAAGCCGAGAACAAACACAATTTTGTTGTTTTGTCGGATTACAGAAATTATGACAAAATAATTGTAGGAAAAAATTCGTATGGCTGTATAAATGCCTTATTTAGTGCTCCTACAAATGAAAAATTATATATTGGAAATTATTGTTCTATCGCTGATGGTGTAAGGTTTGTTGTAAGTTCAGAACACGATTACAAAAATTTATCTACATATCCGTTTAAAGTTATGCTCGGAGGAGAGAAAGATGAGGCATTGTCTAAAGGTGATATAGTGCTTGAAGATGATGTTTGGATTGGTTGCGGTGCTATTGTTTTGTCTGGAGTAACAATTGGTCAAGGTGCTGTAGTTGCTGGAGGAGCTGTTGTAACCAAAGACGTTGAACCATATGCAATTGTTGCAGGGAATCCTGCAAAAGTAATAAAATATCGATTTGAACCAGAGATCATAGAAAAATTGAAAGGGTTTGATTTTTCAAAACTTACAAAAGAAAAGGCTTTGAGTGTGTTGCCACAATTATATACACACCTAACGACGGAAAATGTTGATAGAATTTTGAAAGAGGTTGAAAACTAAATGTTTGGGAATATTTACAAAGGTAGAAAAGTTTTAGTTACTGGACATACCGGATTTAAAGGTAGTTGGTTAACTCTATGGCTGAAAAGTTTAGGAGCTGAAGTTTGCGGATTTTCTTTAGATTCAAATACAACTCCGTCTATGTTTGAAGAATTGAGAATATATGGTAAATGCCGACATGTTATTGGAAATATTTTAAATTCAAAACAATTAGAAGAAACATTTAATGAATTTCAACCAGAGATTGTTTTTCATTTGGCAGCTCAACCTCTTGTAAGACTTTCATATAAAGAGCCTAAATTAACTTATGAAACTAATGTAATAGGAACTTTAAATGTTTTGGAAACTGCAAGAAAATGTAAAAGTGTAAAGGCTTTTGTTAATGTAACAACAGATAAATGTTATGAAAATAAAGAAGTAAATAGAGGCTACAAAGAAGATGAACCAATGGGTGGTTATGATATGTACTCATCTTCCAAGGGGTGTGTTGAAATTATGTCCTCCTCCTTTAGACGTTCATTTTTGCAGGAAGAAGAAACTTATGCAATGGCAACAGCCAGAGCGGGTAATGTTATTGGCGGAGGAGATTGGGCTGAAGACAGATTAATTCCTGATTGTGTACGATATATAAATACAGGTAAAAAAATAGAAATAAGAAATCCAATAGCAGTAAGGCCTTGGCAACACGTTTTGGAACCTCTTTCTGGATATCTACTTTTAGGACAAAAGTTGTTAGAAGAGGGCAAAAAGTATGCAGAAGGATTTAATTTTGGTCCAAATGAAGATAACGTATTAAAAGTTGCAGAAGTCGCTCAAAAAATTTGTGAATATTATGGCAAAGGTGATGTTGTTGTTCATAAAAAAGATGATTTGCATGAAGCCAATTTATTAATGTTAAATATAGAAAAAGCAGAACAGGTTTTGGGTTGGAAACCGACTTATATAGCAAATGAAGCTATTAAACAAACAGTTGAGTGGTATAAACACTTTTATGAAAAAGATGTTGATATGTTTGATTATACAATGAAACAAATTAAAGACTATGAGGATAATATAAAATGGGCGAAATAGAATTAAGAAATAAAGTAAAAAGCGTTGTAAAAGAATATTACAATGAAGTTTATGGCAAAAAACGTGAATTTGATTATATTCCGCCATCCGGAAAACTTTTGGGAGAAGAAGAATTATTAAATATGATAGATGCTTCTCTTGATATGTGGCTTACTGCAGGGAGATTTAATAAAGAGTTTGAACAAAAATTTGCGAAATATATGGGTGTAAAATATGCGCTTTCAACAAATTCAGGTTCTAGTGCAAATTTATTGGCATTTTCTGCTTTAACTTCTCATAAACTAGGTGATAGAGCTTTAAAAAAAGGAGATGAAATCATTTCGGTTGCGGCAGGATTTCCAACAACAATTAACCCAATAATTCAAAATGGAATGATCCCTGTTTTTGTGGATTGCGAAATTGGAACTTATAATATTGACGCAGATAAAATTGAGGAAGCTATTACACCAAAGACAAAGGCTATTTTTTTAGCACATACATTAGGTAATAGTTATGATTTAGACAAAATCATGGCACTTGCCCAAAAATATAATTTATGGGTAATAGAAGATAGTTGCGACGCTTTAGGCGGTGAATATAAAGGCAAAAAAATAGGCACAATAGGACATATCGGAACATTTAGTTTTTACCCTGCACACCATTTGACAATGGGAGAAGGCGGAGCTGTTATTACAAATGACCATCAATTGTATAAAATTATTATGTCATTCAGAGATTGGGGGAGAGATTGTTGTTGCCCACCAGGAAAAGATGGGATTTGTGGTAAAAGGTTTACGCAACAATTAGGAAATTTGCCTTATGGTTATGACCATAAATACACATATTCCCATGTAGGCTATAATTTGAAAATTACTGACTGGCAAGCTTCTTTAGGATGTTCTCAAATTGACAAGTTAGACGGTTTTTTAGAAAAAAGAAAAAATAATGCAGAACTTTTAACGAAATTGTTATCTGGATTGACTGATTATTTGATTTTACCGGTTGTAAAAGAGGGTGTTAAGCCATCTTGGTTTGGGTATTTGATTTCAGTAAAACCGGATGCTCCATTTACTAAACAACAATTGGTTGAATACCTAGAAAGTCATAAGATTGGGACACGTCAATTATTTGCAGGAAACATTCTAAGACAACCAATGATAGTTGATAATGATATTGATTTTAGAATTGGTTCTGGGAAATTGATAAATTCGAAAAAATTAACAGAAGAAACCTATAAGTTGCTACCAAATACTGAATTCATAATGAATAATACATTCTGGGTTGGAACTTTCCCTGCATTGGGCAAGGAAGAAATTACAAGAATTGCCGATACAATAAAAATGTTTGTTGAGGAGAATAAATAATGAAAATGAATATTTTCAAAATTGAAAAAACAAATACTCACAATGTGATTAATTTATTAGGTTTTAGAATAAAATTAAAAAAACAAAAATTTTCACACATTCATATTGATGATGGTAATGTTGTAAAAATAGATAGCAGTGTAAACAAAAATAAACTAAAATTAAATGTGAGAGGAAAAAATAATAGGGTAATAATTGGGAATGTTGCAATAGTTGAAGAATTGAATATTTCTATTTACGCAGAAAATAGTACTCTTGTAATTGGTAAAGATTGTGGTTTTAGGTCTTTACAAATAGTAATGGGGGCTGATAATTGTAATGCTGGTCTTTTAAAAGAACATGAATTACGGATAGGAGATAGGGTTTCTATTGAGGGGGCTTTTATTGGTGCTGTGTGTGGAAATACAAAATTATTAATTGGAGATGATTGTATGTTCTCAAACCATATTACAATTTTTAATGCCGATTCTCATCCTATTTTTCAAAAAGGAACAAAAACAATAATTAATCGTTCAAAGGACTTGTTAATAGGACGACATTGTTGGTTAGGTAAAAATGTTACAATTTTGAAAAATACAGTACTACCAAACAATACGATAGTTGGTTGTGGAAGTGTTGTCGGGGGGAGGGCATTCAAGGACGAAAATACTGCTATTGCTGGTAATCCTGCTAAAGTTGTTAAGCAGGATGTCGATTGGCATATGGATGGTAGTGGTGATTATATAAATAATGAGGTCTTGTTATGAATTATTCAATAGATAATATTCAAATTTTTATATTAACAGGTAACAGAACTGAATATCTTAAACAAGCAATAATAAATAATTTTGAGTATTTTTATCGTTTACACAGTGGACAGGATACAAATGATTCGTCAACTGACTTGACAAAAGAACAGTTTTTGGCATTTTTAGATTCTTTGGTTGCAGATAAATTTAAGTATTGGAATGCTCATATGAAAGTTTGGCGTTTAAAAATATGGTATAATTATTTAAGAGAAACGGATAAAGAAGAACTAAGTTTAGGTATGATTATAGAAAAGTACACTAGCTTATTAAATTTATATTTATTTTTGATTTATGAAAAAAGGAAAGAAAATTTAAAATTGTACTTGTTGTGGAATTTATATAAACCGTTTTACAAAATTAGTAATTCTCTTTATTCAAGACGAATGAAATGTTTGATAAGTAAGTATACAAAAAAATTTGATTAAAGGTGGTATTATGAAAAAAAGAATTGCTGATATTATAATGGAAACATTAGTAGAGAACGGTATTACTGATGCATTTTGTGTTGTTGGTGGTGGATCTATGCATTTAGATAATGCAATCGGTATAAATCCGGATATTAATGTAATATTTAATAACCATGAACAAGCGTGTGCTATGGCTTGTGAGGGATATGCGCGAACTTGTGGTAAAATGGCATTATGTCTTGTTACTTCTGGTCCGGGTGGAACTAATACTTTGACAGGTGTTATGGGAGCTTATCAAGATAGTATTCCAATGATTATTATTTCAGGACAGGTAAGATATGCAACAACAATTGCTGAAAGTGGTTTAAATTTACGTCGTAGAGGTGAACAAGAATTTGATATTATAAATTCAGTTCAAAATATGACAAAATATGCAAAAATGATTACAAATCCTCTTTCAATAAAACAAGAAGTTCAACATGCAATAGATGTGGCTATGAGTGGTAGAAGAGGGCCAGTGTGGTTAGATATTCCTCTAGATATTCAAGCTGCAGAAGTAGAAGAAGAATCTTTATTGCCAGCTTTACCAAAACCCAATATAATAAAATGCTCAGATTCGGATTTTAATGAATTAAAAGACTTAATAAAAAAAGCAAAATCTCCTTGTTTTTTAGCTGGAAGTGCAGTATCATCTACACAATCTCAGGAAAAATTCTTAAGAGTATTAGAAAAGTGGCAAGTACCAACAGTTACAGCAACTTGTGTTTGTGATGTTTTGTACAATGAACATCCGCTTTATTTCGGAACAACAGGTGGTGTTGGAACAAGAGCTGGTAATTTTGTAATGCAAAATTCGGATGTTTTAGTTGTTTTTGGGTCATCGTTAGGTTTTAAACAAACAACTTTTGATCAAAGTGCTTTTGCACCTAATTCTAAACTTATTATGATTGATGTAAATCCAGATGAAGCAAAAAAATCAGGTTTAAATATTTATAAATTTATTCATAGCGATATTATTAATATATTTGACAAAATTTTAAATGATGAAGAAATTAGTGTTGATAAAAATTGGTTAGCTCATTGTAATAAATTAAAAAATAAATTTGAATTTTTTGAAAATGCAATTGGTAAACCTGAAGAAAGAGTAAATATTTACAATTTTTGGAAAAAGTATTCAGAACTTGAAAGTGATGAAAATGTAACTATTTTAGGAAATAGTTCTTGCATAACTCCAAGATTACAATATAACAATACTAAAGCAAAACAGCTTACATTTACTAATATAAATTGTGGATCTATGGGGTGGGATATTCCTTCTGCATTAGGTTCATCAGTTGCTTGCAAAAAACCAGTAACAATTGCATCAGGTGATGGTAGCTTTATGATGAATTTACAGGAATTACAAACAATAAAACATAATAATTTGCCTGTTAGAATAATGCTTTTTTCAAATAATGGTTATAGAGCAATTGAACAAACTTGTAATAATTATTTCAACGGTTTAAAGGTAGGTTGTACTCCAGAAAGTGGATTGTCAATGCCAAACTTTGAAAATGTAGCAAAGGCATTTGATTTTCCATATAAAAAATGCTCTACAAATGCAGAACTTGAAAATTCTATAAATTGGTTACTAAGTCAAAACAGCTATTGTATCTTAGAGGTTGAACAATTTTATCCAATGTTACCTGCCCCATTATTAAAACCAAGATTAAATGAAGATGGTACAACTGCAAAAATAAATTTCTTTGACATGTATCCATTTTTAAATAAAGAAACTATTGAAGAATGTATTTATAAGGTGAAAGATAAATGAAGATAATTGTTGTTGGTTTAGGTTCTATGGGCAGACGTCGTATTAGACTTCTTGCAGAAATCGATAAAAATATTAAAATATGTGGAGTTGACTTGTCAGATGATAGGCAAAAGCAGGCTCAAAAAGAATTGAGTATACCTACATTTTCGTCAATTAAAGACGCAGTTCAAAATTTTTCTCCAGATACCGCTTTTGTTTGTACATCGCCAATTTCTCATGGAAATATTGTTTTAGAATGTTTAAATAATAATTTAAACGTATTTACTGAAATCAATTTACTTAATGATTGGTATGAAGAAGCTCAAAAAATAGCACAACAAAAAGAATTAAAATTATTTATATCTTCAACCTTTTTATATAGAAAAGAAATGCAATATTTAAAAGAAAACTTAAAAGGTGAGATTGTTAATTATATTTATCATTCAGGGCAATATTTACCGGATTGGCATCCTTGGGAAAGTTATAAAAAGTTTTTTGTATCAAATCCTAAAACAAATGGTTGCAGAGAAATTTTTGCAATTGAACTCCCTTGGATTATAAACACTTTTGGTGAAATAGAAGATTTTTGCGTTATGAAAAGCAAAATGTCCACATTAGAGATAGAATATAATGATAATTATATTGTTTCAATTTTACACAAAAACGGAACAAAAGGGGTTTTTTGTTTAGATATTGTTTCTCGAAAAGCAGTAAGGTCGCTTGAAATTTTTAATGAAAATAAACATATATTCTGGGACGGAACTCCACAAGGTTTAAAAGTATATAATACAGAAACGAAAACAGAAGATTTTATTCAATTATATTCAAGTGTTGAAAAAAATAAGAGTTATACAAAATCTATCATTGAAAATGCTTATAGTGATGAAATTATAGATTTTATTTCAATGTGTCAAAATAATACAATGCCAAAGTATTCTTTTGAAAAGGATTATGAAATATTAAATCTCATAGATAGAATTGAGGGAAATAATGATTAAAAACTTGAAAATATTATTTGTGGGTTTAGGTAGTATTGGAAAACGTCATTTAAGAAATTTATGTAATGTAGCAAAAGAGCAGGGCTTAAATTTAACAATTGATGCTCTAAGAAGTTCTAAATTTCCACTTGAAGAAGAAATAAGTAGTCTTATTAATAAAGAATATTATAATTATGATGATATCAAAGATTATGATTGTATTTTTATAACAAACCCGACATATTTACATTTTGAATCGTTATCAAAATTAAAAGATAAAGCAAAAGCATATTTTATTGAAAAACCTTTAGAACAAAAAGCTTTAAGTAGTAAGCAATTAGAAATATTTAAAGATAATAATATTTATTATATAGCTTGTCCAGTAAGACATTCAGCAGTTTTTAAAGAGTTGCAAAAAATAGTACAACAGAATAAAATTTTTACGGCAAGAGCAATTTGTTCATCTTTTTTACCTGAATGGCGACCAAATACTGATTATAGGCAAGTTTATTCTGCCAAAAAGGAAAGCGGTGGAGTTAAGGTTGATTTAATACACGATTTTGATTATTTATTTACTCTTTTTGGATATCCCCAAAAATATTCTATTTATGCAAAAAAAATATCTGATTTAGAAATAGATAGTTATGATTATACATCTTTTATTGGCGAATATGATGATAAATTTGTAGAATTACATTTGGATTATTTTGGAAGAATTCCGACAAGAGAAGTAGAAATTTATACAGAAAATGACGTTATTCTTGTAGATTTTATTAATGCAAAGATAAGAATAAATAATAAGTGGCAAAATTATGATGAAGAAAGAAATGTATCTTACGTTAACGAAATAAAATATTTCTTATCTTTAATAAATGGTGAAATTGAAAATATAAATGATATTCAAAAAGCGAATAAAACATTGGAAATAATAGGAGAGTAATATGGATTTAAAAGGCAAAAAAGTATTAATAACTGGAGCAGATGGCTTTATAGGTTCTCATTTAACGGAAAGATTGGTTAAAGAGGGCGCAAATGTAAAGGCATTGTCCCAATATAATTCTTTTAATAATTGGGGCTGGCTTGAAGATGTTGATTGTAAAGAAGATATTGAAGTTTTATGTGGAGATGTAAGAGATGCAAATTATGTAAAACATATTACTAAAGGTGTTGATGTAGTATTTCATTTAGCTGCATTGATAGCTATTCCTTATTCTTATGTTGCACCGGATAGTTATATTGATACAAATATCAAGGGGACTTTGAATATTTGCCAAGCAACTCGCGATAATAATGTAGAAAAAACTATTATCACTTCTACTAGTGAAGTATATGGGACAGCACAATATGTTCCAATCGATGAAAAACACCCAAAACAACCGCAATCTCCATATTCTGCAACGAAAATAGGTGCAGATGCGATTGCGAAAAGTTTTTATAATGCATTTGAATTACCTGTTGTAATAGCAAGACCGTTCAATACTTATGGGCCAAGGCAATCTGCGAGAGCAATTATTCCAACAATTATTACACAAATTGCATCTGGGAAAGAAGAAATTAAACTAGGAGATTTAACTCCAACGAGAGATTTTAACTTTGTAAAAGATACTTGTTCAGGTTTTGTTGAACTGGCCAAATGTGACAAAGTTATCGGCGAAGAAATAAATATTGGCTCTAATTTTGAAATTTCAATGGGTGATACATTAAATATAATCAAAAAAATAATGAATAGTAACGTAAAATTTGTTGTTGATGAGCAAAGACTTAGACCAAAGAATTCTGAAGTAAATAGACTTTGGTGCGATAATACTAAAATTAGAGAATTAACTGGTTTTAAACCGGAATATGATATTGAAAAAGGGTTGAAAGAAACTATAGATTGGTTTACAGTTAAAGACAATTTAGCAAAATATAAAACAAATATTTATAACATATAAGGGTAAATATGACAGAAATAGACAAATATTTAATACCTCCTACTTTGAGTGTTAAAGAGGCGATTGAAAAAATTGAGAATACAGGAAGAAAAACTGTTTTTATTGTTGACGAACAAAGAAAATTAACAGGAATTTTCACTGATGGAGATATGAGACGATATGTTTTAAAAAATGGTGACTTATCAGTTCCTATTACTTTTGCAATGAACAAAGAGCCAATTGTTTTTCGTGAAACTCAAACAAAGGAATTAGCAAAACAAATTGAAGAACGTAGTTTACTTGTGTATCCAATCGTAAACAACGAAAATCAAATAGTAGATGTAGTGTATTGGAATGAGAAAAGTTGCAAAGGAATCCATCCTACTCAAAAATTGCCAGAAAATGTATCTGTGATTATTATGGCAGGGGGAGAAGGAACAAGGTTATATCCATATACAAAGGTTCTTCCAAAACCGCTTATTCCAATTGAAGATTTACCTATTTGTACGCATGTTATAAATAGTTTTAAAAAGTACAACTGTAAAGAATTTACTCTTATTTTAAATCATAAAAGTAATATGATTAAAGCTTACTACAATGATATTGATAAAGATTACAAATTAAATTATGAAGTTGAAACAAAATTCTTAGGAACAGCAGGTGGATTATCGTTATTAAAAAATAAAATTAAAGATACCTGCTTTGTGTCAAATTGTGATATTCTTGTTAATGCGGATTTTTCTTGTATATATAAATGGCATAAAAAAGAACAAAACCTAATTACAATGATATGTGCAATCAAAAACATTCAAATTCCTTATGGTGTTGTTAATTCAAAACCGAATGGAGAGATTGAAAATATAGAAGAAAAACCGGAGTTATCTTATTTGATTAATGTTGGGGTATATTTAATAGAACCCGAAGTTATAAATTCATTAAACGGCGAGTTTATTCATATGACAGATTTGGCACAAAAATACATCGATGAAGGCAAAAAAGTCGGGGTATTTCCTATATCAGAGGGTTCTTGGTTAGATATGGGACAAATAAAAGAAATGGAAAATATGACGAATCAATTAAAGAGAAAGTGTTTTGAGGAATAATTATGGAAGAAAAATTTATACCATTATCAGTACCGAATTTATCAGGGAATGAACTTGAATATGTTACACAGGTTATAAGAAATGAATGGGTGTCAACAGGTGGAGCAGAAATTGAAAAATTTGAAAATATTTTTGCAAAATATGTAAAAAAAGATTTAGCATGTGCTGTTCAATCCGGAACGGCTGGGTTGCACTTAGCTATGAAACTTTGTGGAGTAGAGCAAGGAGATGAAGTTATTGTTCCTACTTTAACTTTTGTTGCTGCAGTAAATCCTGTTAAATATTGTGGTGCGGAGCCAGTTTTTATGGATTGCGACGATTATTTATGTCTTGATGTTGATAAAGTTCGTGAGTTTATAGAAACAGAATGTTTGTTTAATGGTAAAAAGCTAATTAATAAAAATACCCAAAGACAAATTAAGGCAATTGTAGCGGTTCATGTTTTTGGAAATATGGTAAAGATGCAACCATTAATGGAACTTGCAAAACAATATAAATTAAAAGTCATAGAAGATTCAACAGAAGCACTTGGGAGTTATCAAAAAGAAACAGGTTTATATGCAGGAACAATAGGCGATTTTGGTGTTTATTCTTTTAATGGTAATAAAATTATTACGACAGGTGGCGGAGGAATGTTAGTTGCTAAAAACACAAATGACACTAAACATGCTAAACATTTATCAACACAAGCAAAAGCAGATGTTTTGTATTTTGATCACGATGAAATAGGCTATAATTATAGAATGACAAATCTTCAAGCAGCTTTAGGTTTGGCTCAATTTGAACAGTTAGATAAATTTATAAAAGCAAAGGTTGACAATTACAACTATTATTTAGGAAAAGGGTTGAATTTGTTACCATTTGATGATAAAATCAATTCGAATCATTGGTTTTATTCTCTTATAACAGAACAAAGAGATGAATTAATAAAATATTTGAATGAAAATAAAATTCAAACTCGCCCTATATGGAAATTGATTCATACATTGAAACCATATCAAAATTGTCAAAGTTATAAAATAGAAAAAGCATTAAAATATTATGAGAAAATTGTTAATATACCTTGTTCAACAAATTTAACAAAAGAAGATATGAATAGAGTTGTTGAAAAAATTAGGAGGTTTTGATTTATGAAAATAGGGTATTTTGCTGATGGAATATGGGGACATAATGCTTTTAAATTAATAAATGCCAATAAAGAATTTCAAATACAATTTATATGTCCGAGATATGACACTCAGGATGAAACATTAAAAAATTTTGCATTGAAAAATAATATTGATTATATAAAATCTTCAAACATTAATTCGGATGATTTTTTAGAAACAATAGAAAAATATAATTGTGATTTATTAATTTCTATGTCATTTAATCAGATTTTTAAAAGGAATATTTTATCAAAATATCAAGTAATTAATTGTCATGCGGGTATGTTGCCTTATTATAGAGGTAGAAATATATTAAATTGGGTTTTAATAAATGATGAGTCGGAATTTGGAATAACAGTTCATTATGTTGATGAAGGAATTGATACGGGAGATATAATATTACAAAAAAAATATTCAATAACAGATAGAGATAATTATAATACATTATTAACAAAAGCTCATACTGAATGTGCGAATGTTTTATATGAAGCTTTATTACAAATTAAGAACAATCAAGTTGTTCCAATTAAACAAGATGATATTGATCCTGTTGGTATGTATTGTGGAATGCGCAAAATTGGTGATGAAATTATTGATTGGAATTTATCGTCCCGAGAATTGTTTAATTTTATAAGAGCTATATGTAAGCCATCTCCTATGGCACAAACGACATTAAATGGTGAAAAATTTTATATAAATTCTTCAGAACTAATAAAGGGAGCACCTATTTACAAAGGAAATCCAGGTCAAATTTTATATAAAGATGTTGACTCAAATTATGTTGTAAAAACAAAGGACTCTATATTAAAAATTACAGAATATTATTACGATGGTAAAATAAAGATAGGTGATCGTTTAAAATGAAAAAGGTATTTATTATAGCTGAAGCAGGCGTTAATCATAATGGCTCATTAGATCTCGCCAAAAAACTTGTAGATAAAGCTGTAGAGGCTGGTGTTGATTGTATAAAATTTCAAACTTTTAAATCAGAAAATTTAGTATCAATGTCCGCACAAATGGCAGAATATCAAAAAGAAAACTTAGGAAAAGACGAATCTCAGTACAAAATGCTGAAAGAACTTGAACTTTCATTTAGAGAATTTAAAGAGTTAAAAAAATATTGTGAAGAAAAAAATATAATGTTTTTATCAACTCCATTTGATTTGGAAAGTTGTGATTTTCTTAATGATTTGGATATGAAAATATTTAAAATACCTTCAGGTGAAATAACTAATCTACCTTATTTGAGAAAAATAAATTCTTTTGGTAAAAAAGTAATTTTATCTACTGGTATGGCAAATTTAAATGAAATTCAAGATGCATTAAATGTTTTAAAAGATTGCGAAGTTTCTCTCTTACATTGTACGACTGAATATCCTTGTCCTTACGATAACGTAAATCTTAATGCTATTGATACTTTAAGAAAAGAATTCAAACTTGAAGTCGGATATTCTGACCATACACAAGGAATTGAAGTTCCAATCGCTGCTGTGGCAAAAGGTGCAACTATCATTGAAAAACATTTTACACTTGATAGAAATATGGAAGGTCCAGATCATAAAGCAAGTCTTGAACCAAATGAATTAAAACAAATGGTTACTTCTATTAGAAATATTGAAAAAGCCTTTGGTAACGGAACAAAAGAACCTCAGAAATGTGAAAAGAAAAATATTGAAATCGCCAGAAAATCTATTGTGGCAAAAATAAATATTAAAAAAGGTGAAATTTTTACAGAGAATAATTTAACAACAAAACGTCCTGGTTCCGGCATCTCTCCAATGAAATGGGATTTTATCATTGGTAAAACGGCAACAAAAGATTATCAGGAGGATGAATTAATTTCTTTGTAAATAATTCAAGTAATGATTAATTCTAATAACAGAATATTAAAGATTAACTTTATTTAATATTATAAAAAACTTTTTTGATTATATTTGTTAAATCAAATGTTTTTAAGATATGAATAATATTATTCAAAGTCCCTTCTTTTTCATATATATTTTTGGTTTGTGAAAAATCTTGTGTAAGAGCTTTATTTATTGCATTTAAAATATCTTCTTTTTCAGGTTTACAATTAATAATTGAGCTTGATTGCAAGCGCCCTTTTTGTCTATTCCCAATATTTATGGTTGGTATTTTAAAGCTTGGGACTTCATAAATACCACTTGAAGAATTTCCGACAACAGCATCGACAAATTTCATACAAGATAAATATCTTTTCATGCCTAGTGAAGTATATGATTTAATATTAGGATGAGTTTTTTCATATATTTTTATCAGATTAAAAATATCATCAGAACCTTCATCAGAATTTGGGCAAGTTATAATTATATTTGTATCAGTTAAATCTTCAAAAGCTGAGAGCATTTCACTAAATTGCTCTTTTGCGTTCCCTTCTAAAGTTACCGGATGAAATGTTACTAACAAATTTTTTTTATTAAATTTAAAATCTAAACTTTTTTCTAATTCATCTTTTGATAAGAGAGATATTTTTTTTATGTTTTCAATTGCTAAAGAGCCAACATTAAAAACTCTTTCAGGGTTTTCTCCAAGTTGAATAACTCTATTTTTTGAAGCTTCACAACTTGTAAAATGCAGGTGACTCATTTTGGTTATTGAGTGCCTTATAGCTTCGTCAATAGCCCCTTCAGTTGTATCACCGCCATAAATGTGAGCTATTGGGATATTGTTTAACATACAAGCTTGTGCAACTCCCATAATTTCGTATCTATCTCCTAATAAAACCATTAAATCTGGTTTAATTTCTGACAAAACGTCGGTGAATTTTACAATTGCCAAAGCCAAAGAATAGGCAGGCGATTTCTCAATTTCAATATTTATTTCTTTATATATTGGTTGGGTTATTTCATTTTTTGTCATGCCAAATTTTTCAGATAAATGCATACCTGTAACTAATAAATAAAATTGAATATCTTTATCCTTAGATAAAGCGTCAATCAATCGTGACATAATTCCATATTCTGCACGAGTAGATGTTACAAGAGCTATTTTTCGCATAATATTTTTTCCCTGAGATTTTTAATTTACTATAATTAAAAGTCTATAATCTTAAGATAAATATGTCAATGTGTTTATATTGGTTTTAAGTAAAAATTATATTTATTATATAATGGAGTTATGAAAAAAAAGAAAATATTATTAACTGGTGGAACTGGTTTTATTGGTGGAAATATTTTGCCAATATTACAAAAAAAGTATGAAGTAAAATCTCCTCGCAGAAATGAATTAAATATTAATGACGAAAGCAGTGTCGATGAATATTTATCAAATAATAAGTTTGATATATTGATTCATAGTGCCAATATAACTCCAGGGAAAAATTCTGCAGATAAAATGGAAAATATGCTTGAATATACAATTAAAGCTTTTTTGAATTTTCAAAAGCACTCAGATAAATTTGAGAAAATATTTTACTTTGGATCAGGCGCAGAATATGATAAACGAAAAGATATTGTTTTAATAAAAGAAACGGATATAGGAAATTCTATTCCTGCAGATCAGTATGGGCTTGCAAAATATGTGATTAATCAAATAGCACGCGGGAGCAAGAATATTTATAATTTAAGAATATTTGGTTGTTATGGACCAACTGATGCCAAAACAAAATTTATCAGGGATTGCATTGATTGTTGTTTAGAACATAAACCAATAACTATTCGTCAAAATTGTTATTTTGACTATATGTATGTTGAAGATTTAGCAAGAATTATTGATAAAATGATTAATTCCGAACTTAAATATCACGATTATAATATTTGTACAGGAAAAAGAATTGATTTATTAACAATTGCAAAAATTATTGACAAAAAAATGCAAAATGATCAAGGGATTAAAATTGGTCAAGAGGGTTTAAATAAAGAGTATACGGCAAATAATGCCCGTTTATTAAGCGATATCGGGGCTTTTGACTATACTTGTATTGAAGATGGAATACAAAAGCAAATAGATTGGCAAAAAATTAAAGTTGAATAATAATATTTCGTATATTGTAAAAATTTAAAAAAAAAGTATAATGTAACTATGAATAAAAAATCTTTACTTTTATTTTTGCCTGTTTTTATTTTACTTTTGTGCTCTGTTTGGTTCTATCATTCCAAGCAATCATCGGTTGAGGAGCAAAATATTTGTATGGATGATGAATTGATTGCAAATTTGATTGTGAAAAATATTAATCCTTTTTCAAAATTCAAATTTATCAAAAAAAGGAATGCAGATTGTAAAGTTTTATTGATTAAGAATAAAGATGAAGCATTAAGTACTCAAAAGGAAGATTTTTGTCCAATGTTAGATGCTTCTACGGTTTCTGTAAGCGTATTAATTAAGGCATATGTTGATGATATGTATGATCGGGAGTCAGCATCAAAAGAACTTAAAAATATGATTCCTTTAATGCTTCCATATGATTATTGCTCTCAGTACTATTCTAATATTGAAACTCTTGTTAAAATGAAAAAACGTTTAGGTTTGTTGTAAATAGTTTTTTAACGCAATTTTTTGATGTGATTTTACTTTATATAATATGTAAGGGAAATAAAGTATTGTGATGCAAAAATTTGTTAAGATACTGCTTAATAAGGGAATAAAGGCTCCGCCATTGTCTTGGCGAACCAGTTTGGTTGGAGCGAAGTTAAATAGTTTGATATTAGATGTTAAAGAAACTTTTAGACCAAACAAGCTTGGGAAAGAGTTTAATAATGTAATGTGGTCAAAACCAAATTCAGAAAGTGTTGCTAATATTTGCAAAGATTTTGAAAAAGCAACCGGTATTAAAATGATGATGACAAATCCTCATGATGCCTATTGTTTTGGAGATTTTGTTAATGTAATATTGAGGGATATGAAAAATGGAAGATTTCCAAAAGATTTGAAATATGTAATTTTTGGACATGGGGAAGGTTCTTCTTTGGTTGCTTCAGGAAAAGATAGATGGCATGTTCTAGCAGATTCAAATGTTGGAATATTTGATTACATAAATAAAAATGTTCCAAAGGGTGAAAAAGTTTTGGTAAATTGTTGCGAAACAACACCTAAGCAATATAGACATTTGCTTCCCAAAGATAAGCCGGCAATTGGAAATCCAACACATACAGATGCGTCAAGTTCATACTATCATCCGTTAAAAATAGTTCAAAGCGGAAGAAACGAAATTATTGGCGGTTATGCAAATGGTATTATGACTTTGTATTAATTTCTCTTTCTTTACTATACATGTCCATCCGATAGTCGTAAACCATCCCCCAAGTTCCATGATCCTCAACAAAATCTTCTGCATCTCTGCGACGTTTAGCGATGTCTTCTAGCATAAAATATTTATCCCATTCGTAATCACGATGTTTTGGGTTTAATTTTTTCAAATCTTGAGTTGAAGTATACCATTTTTGGTTTTTCATACGACTGGTACAACCATCATATATGTGTTCGTATGTCCTATATAGCCCATCTTTTTCGCGGTAATTTCTGCTGTCTTTAGAACAACAACTTGTTAATGCTTTTCGCATTGATATTTCATTTGCAAAACCATCTGCGTCTACAAAGTGGATGTTGCCATATTCAACTATTTCGTTTAATTGTTTGGGATTAACTACTTTTACATATCTGTAATAATAATTTTGAACTTCTTGATAAGAACGCGCTAATTTATCTACAGAGCTAATTCCGGCTTCTATTATTCGCCCGTCTTTAGCTTTATAGCGCTCGTAGTAATATATTAAAGTATTAAAAGCACCTTTCGGTTTAAGGTTGTCATAAACTTCTATTGGTTTATCTAAGTTTTCTTTAGAAACTCCTAATTCTTCCAAATAGTGTTTGTAATCAAATTCTTTACCACTATAATGTTCTGCTTCCAGTTCTGCTAGTCTGGATTTTATAACCGGTACATCTTCTTTTAAATTTTCAATTTTTTGTGTGGAAGAAGTTTCTTCTGAAGATTTTGCTATATCATTGTGAGGATTTTCTTTTTCTATAGCTTTAGTAGTTGTGGTTGATTGTTGTTCTGGAACAATATTACTAATATTTTTATCTTTAGAAACATTTTCGGTTTTCGTCGGAGCAACAAATATATCTTTATCAAGCTTTTTAGAATTGAATGCCTTTGCAATTTGTTCTTGTTCTTCGCCTAATACATTAGTTATTGGTTCAGATTTAATAACATTACTGGCATTTTTGTTTTTGCATAATTTTATATAACAATTTTCTAATTTTTTCGCCAAAAGTCTGTAAATTTTCATTGTAATTATAATTCCGTAGTATATCCCTTTAGATATAGTGTATCACAAATTGTAAACAAGTAAATAGTTTCTCGTACGCGCTTTGCTTATGTGTTTTTAACACAAACGCAAAGTCGCTTCAGCCTCAGCTCACTCGCGCTCGAACCTGAAACAAAGCTAACACTTTGTGGTTCTCGTCCGTGTAACAAATAAAAAGAACCCCATAAAGGAGTTCTTTTTATTTGCCGAAGGCCGGACTCGAACCGGCACGTGGTTGCCCACACAAGATTTTGAGTCTAGCACGTCTACCAATTTCATCACTTCGGCTTAAATTTAATTGTCACTCTTATATAATACCAAAAACATTTTAAATTTCAAATATTATTTTAAAAATTTTTTAATTGTTAATAATGAGATGCTATTGTCTGATTAATAATGTCGGAAATCCTTGTAAAATGCCTAATACGAGTGAGGGTATATGAAAAAATATTTTATTTTATTAGTTTGTTTAATTTCTTTTTCTAATGTTGTAAATGCGGAAATTATGGCGGGTGGTGTCATGAAAACAGGCATGGGAAATTCAAAAAGAATTGTTGATAGTGCTACAAACATGCCGGTTGCCGGTGCAAAAGTTGTTTTACCAAAATTAGATTATATTACTGTAACTGATGAAAATGGAGCATTTAATCTTAATACAAAGGTAAATGCTCCAACTATTTTGTCTGTGCAAAAAGACGGGTATAGACCTTTTTCTTTAACTATAGATGAAAAAATTGCCACCAGACCAATGATTGTGGGGATTGAAAAGAGTAATGTACAAGATATTATGATAACATCAGAAATGTTCCACTTAGGCGATGACAATTATTCTGAAAATTCTGCAAATTCAGGAGAGTTTAAGGGGAAATCTATTGGTCCATATTTTACAAAATCTTTTATGATTGCGACAAATGCATTAACCAAGAAAAACTATTTAGTAATTGGCTCAATTATAGGGATAGATACTCTTATGGCAAAAAAGATGAGACAAAATTCTATTGCACAGGCTTTTTCAAGCCCTCCAGAAGTGTTTTTTAACGGAGCAAAAATTGCAGAAATTCAATTAAACGGAGATGGCCAACGGATCAATCTTCCTAATAATTTATTAAAAGTTGGTCAGATGAATGAAATAACAATTCATACCGGGCGAAATTTGAAACAAACTGCGTACATAGATTATGATGATATTGAGTTTATGAACTTATATATAAAATCAGAATAGTCATTAAATAATACATAATAAAAAACGACTTTTGGGAAAGTCGTAAGTTAATTAAGGAAACATAAGTTTTCTACAAAAGCGTCTTTTAAGCAATTGTAAGCTATGTATAAGTAGACTTCGTCTATCCGAATGTTTTGAATGTTGACTCAGTATTCTTTTCGATTACTTTTTGAACTGCGTCCATTTCAGTTTGAATTGCATCTTGTTCTGTATCTAATTGTTTTAAACGTAATTCAAGGTTTTTATCTTCTGATTGAATAACTTCAATCTTAGCATTGATGTTTTGAATAGATTGATCGTATTCGTATTTGTCATATTCGTATTGATTCATAGCATCATCATATTTAGCTTGATCTGTTATAGTATTTGTTGCTACTGCGTATGTAACTTTTGTAGCAGGATCGTCTGGGTTCAAAGTAATGCTAATGATACGACCGGTAGAATCTTGTTCCAAACGAGCTTCAACACCTTTTACTTCTTCTGTTTCTCTTGCAGATCCAACAGTGTATGTTTTGATTGCGCTTTGAGATGCTCCATTGTCACTGAATACAGTTGATTCAGCTTCCAATACATCTTTGTTTGCAAAATAAGGAGACCAAGTTTTTGTTGAAGTGTTTTGTACATATCTTACTAAATAACCTTCTGTAGATGCACCATATTTGTCTGTAAGCTGTGTTTTGTATTTTTCTTCTTCTTGCAACATGTTTGTAATTTGGTCCATAGACAAAGTTTTC
This sequence comes from uncultured Candidatus Melainabacteria bacterium, assembly GCA_934717855.1. Classification (GTDB taxonomy): domain Bacteria; phylum Cyanobacteriota; class Vampirovibrionia; order Gastranaerophilales; family Gastranaerophilaceae; genus Stercorousia. The sequence goes on along the minus strand of CAKUZI010000002.1, from coordinate 2,711 downwards.
AAATATTCATCGTCTCCATCATAAAATTTAGAAGGTGTAGTCCCTGTTTTTGGAGTAACTATTTGTTTTTTACCCTCTTCATCAATATAGTAGTATTGATTGTTGTCTTTGTCGTATTTTGTGTTTATAGTAACGTCTTTTTGTTTTCCATCATCATCTGTTGTTGTATATGTTGTTTTGTAGCTATAATCGCTATCATCAATAACTCCAAGTTGTCTTAATTTTTTAGCCCCTACATAGTAATCATAGGTAGCAGGTTGACCTGCTGGAGCAGTGTTTTTTCTTGTATAAATAGTAGATGCTGTTGAAACTACTGAAAAATCATTTGTCCATGTAGAAGTGTAGCTGATTAAATATTTTCCGTCTTGTTGAGCAACCATTGTAGAAATAGAGTTGCTTAAAGAACCGTCTTCAAATGTATAAGTAGTTTTTGTATAATCAGCAACTGAAGGAGGAACCGGTACAGTCATACCAAGTAACTGGTTGTAGTAATTAGCGGATTGATTAGACAACGTAGTACGTTGTTGGTTGATCTGCTGACCTTCATATTCGGTATTTGTTTTTCTTGCAGTTAGACCTAAAAATCTAGCCTGCGAAGCAGCCATACCCATGACCCGTTTCCTTTCATTTTGTTTCCTTACCTTGTGCAACGGTATTTTTGGAACAAATCTTTAATCATTATAGCAAAAAACTTAATATTTCATAATATAAATCGTTTATTTGAGGGAGAGAGGATGGTAAAAATCGGCTATATAAAGGAAGTAGTGGCAGCTAGGCAGCTAAGAAGCGAAGCAGCTAAGTTTTAATACAAGCATATCAACTACTAATTATTAAAACATAGAAAACTTAGAAAGTAAAAATACAGTAATAAAAATTGGCAGATTAAACATTCACAAAAACCTAGCTGCCTAGCCGCTTCGCTTCTTAGCTGCTTTTTATAACATTTTCTTCAACTTTTCAATCACAACATCCATTGCTCCTTGTTGTGAAGCGAAAACTGTTTTGCAATCTTGGCATGCTTGAGTATAAAATTCTTTATCAGCAAGAAGTTTAGCCATGTAATTAGTCAATTCTTGCGGAGTTTTTACGACTTTTCCGGCTTTAGAACGACCTAAAATCCAGTAAATATCTCGGAAGTTGTGGATAGATGGGCCTGAAATTGCCGGTTTGTCATAAACGATGGCTTCCAGAGGATTATGTCCACCTGTTTTATTAAAACTTCCCCCAATAAATGCAAAATCACATATTTGATACATTTTACTTAACTCGCCCATTGTATCAAGGATGATGATTTCATTATTTTCAAAAGTGTCTCCAATAGAGCGTTGCCCGAATTTAAGCCCTGTTTTTTGAGTTAATGATTTAACTTCATCTAATCTTGTCAAATGTCTTGGAGCTAATAACAATTTAATATCAGGAAATTCTTTTTTTAGTTTGGTAAAAGCAGAAAGAATAATTTCGTCTTCTCCTTTGTGGGTGCTTCCCGCTATAATTACTCGGTTTGTACCTTTCCCGATTTGAATATCTGCATCAATTCTTTTTACATCGAATTTAAGATTTTTCATGACCTGAGTTTTTGTTTCAGGAGCGCCGATTTTAATGAATTTTTCTTTGTCTTCTTCGCTTTGAGTAAGAATTTCTGTGTAATTTTTGAATAATTCTTTAAAAAATCCTTTTAAAAATTGGTATGATTTGAATGTTGCATCAGAAATTCGTCCGTTAATTACATATAGAGGAATTCCTTTTTTATGGCAGTATGCTGAAAAAGTTGGCCATAATTCTGTTTCTGCAATCAAAACGACACTTGGATTGATTTTGTTTAAAAATTTGTCAACACAAAATGTAATATCAAATGGAAAATAAGTTATAAAACTTGCTATATTTTCATATTTTTTATGTGCAATCTCTTGTCCGGTTTTTGTTCCTGCTGTAACAACAATTTTGTAATCAGGAAAAGTTTCTTTTGTTTTTTTTATCAAATTTTCAAGAGCAATAACTTCACCAACAGAAACTCCGTGGAACATAATAACTTTATTGCCTAGTTCCGGAGCTTGAAAATCTCCCAATTTTTCTCTCCAGCCAAAAGATTTGCCCTGAATCTTTCTTACAGCCATATATGAAGGTAGCGCAATTAAAAATAATATTGTTGAAAAAATTCTATAAATAATCATACGTTGATTATATCATGAATGATTCTTTTTGGCTAAAATAATTGGCAATAAAGGCGAAGAAAATCAAATAAAACAAAACCACCTATTTTGTTCGATAGGTGGTTTTTTAATTTATGTTAATTTTTAACTAATTCGCAGTTTCTGTTGCTTCTGCCGGTTGTTCTTTTTTTGCTCGTTTTGATTTCTTATCAAAAGAGATTTTATCATCAACCAGTTTGATAACAATTGTATCTCCTGCAGAATATTTTCCGGAAAGGATTTCTTCTGCAAGCATATCCTCAATTTTACGTTGAATTAATCTTCTTAATGGTCTTGCACCATAAGCTTCAGAGTAACCGTTTTTAGCTAAATGGTCTTTTACTTCATCTGTAACTTCTAAAGACAATTCTCTTTCTTTTAATCGTTTAACTAAGTCTTTCAACATCAAATCAACAATTTGTCTGATTTCTTCTTGTTTCAAGTGAGCAAATACGATTGTTTCATCAATACGGTTCAAGAATTCCGGTCTGAATGCTTTTTTCATTTCTTCAGAAACTGTTT
>CAKUZI010000001.1 GCA_934717855.1 uncultured Candidatus Melainabacteria bacterium | reverse complement strand
TCTCCAACCATGTTTCAATTTGATAACAGGAAAATCTGCACCAACTAATGAACCATATGAATTATTACCGACTTTTAATCCTTGAGTTAGGGACAAGTTTTCAAAGTTTACATATGATTTATACCACAATCCACCATCTTCCTTTTTATATTGATAAGGTGCAAATTGAGGAAGTGTTGAGGCGTAAATATTAGCATTTTTACTTTGAACTAATAATCTTTCGCTATCAAGTGTCACGTGATTTAACAACATATCGTCAATCATCAATTGATTGTTGAAAGACGCCAAAGTTGCAACTTGCCCTCTAAATACTTGAGGATTGTAACGAGTCATATTGGATGTGTACCAACCGCCGCCAGCAGATTGAAGATTATAATAACCTATTGGAGTAAAAATTTCTTTATCTGTTGAAGTAAAATTAACCTTATCATTAATTGAATTTGCATCAAATACTCTAATTTTGAACTGTCTATCTATTGGAGCAAGACCAATAAAATTAAAATCAGCAACATTTAGTGTACCATCGGTATTCGAGGTCAAATTATTGATAATAAAAGCATCTCCAACTTTATTTCGCCCATCAATATCGATAGAAAGGTTGTTCTTGCCTTCAACAATCATATCATTTGAAATCTGATATTTGTTTAATACACTGTTCATTGCATTTAATGCTGAATTATTTGTCATATTCAAATCACTTACAAAGAAATGATTATCTGCAACACCACTACCAATATTTAATGCAGAACCATTTTTAATTTCAACCGTTCCTCCTAAAATATAACTATCTTTCCCATCAATAGTAATTTTTGAGTTGTTATCAAATATTGAAACGCCTTTATTTTGTTGCAACATTCCACCAAAAGCAGAATTATTTACATTATCAGTTTTCAAAATTCCATCAAGTTCATTCTTAATCAAACCATTCCATTTATCATTAGAGTCAAGATTAAATTCTGCACCATTACTAATTTCAACAGTTGCTCCTTTTTGAATATCAACAGAAACAGCTTGTGCAATGTTACTTGGTGATTTGATGTTTATATAAGAATTTTTTAACAAGTTTAAGTTTCCGCTTGTAGCAATCAAGTCACCAGTCATTGTAGAACTAGTACTTTCAGTCCTTTCATAATTTAAAGTACCACCAGCTAATGAAACTTCACCATTCCAAATATCATTATCTCCAATAGTTACCCAGCCATTATCTGTAATTTGTAATTTTGAATTTGAATCAATATTTGTTTCAACACTACTATTGATAAAACTATCTTTCCCAACAGTAAATGTAGAATTTTCTAGCATTAATTTTCCGCTATTTGCTTGGAATATTCCATTTGATGATACAAAATCTTTAACTGTTAAAGTTCCATCAGTAAGAAGAACTCCGCCTTTAGAAGCCCAATCAGTAGTTGCACCCAATGTTACATCTCCGCCACGAACAGCCAACAATGCATCATCTTTAATTTTTACTGTTGTTGCTTCTTTTATCACATCTCCTGCAGAAGCAGTTAATCTTCCACTAATAATATCTATAGTTCCACCATTAGCAAAAATTCCACCATTTGAAGTCAAACCATCGATTGTCAAAGTTCCACTTCCAACGGTATTTTCATCTCCGATAGAAATATTTCCAGCCCAAATATCATTATCATCTAGAGTTATACTTCCACCGTTTAATTTAATTTCACCCTTTGAGTTAATATTCACTAAAGTATCTTTTTTAATATAACTATTGTTATTCAACGACAAAGAAGCCTTACTAACATTTCCGATGTTCAATGAACCTTTTTCTACTTTCAATGTACTATTGTAATTCTTCAACGTATTCCAATTTAAAACACCATCCGCAATTGTTGTTTCTCCTCCAAAGAATGTTGAAGAAGCATTGACATCAGTTTGACCTGATTCTTGAGTATAAGTTCCTGTATAACCAGAATTATCCGCATTTAAAATTAAAGTTCCTGTATTTTTTATTTTGCTAGTTGCATTTTCACTACTAATACTTCCATTTAATGTATTTGTGCCACTAAAATCAGCAGCAGAGTCATTTGCCATATATATCGTATCAGTAGATTGTTTAAATTCTGTTTGGTTTAAACTTATATTTCCTGCGTTATAAATTGCACCACCTTTTCCACCATCATTAGTTTTGTTACCATCAAATATTGTATTAGAGATTTCTAGGTTCTTAATTCCATTATAAATCGCCCCACCGTTATTTGCAGTGTTATTTGTAAATGTACTATTAATTATATTGCTGGTTATATTTCCTTTTTCATAAGCAATAGCTCCTCCGTCAGATCCAGATTTATTGCTATTAAAAGTTGCATTATCCAAATTAATAGTTACATTTCCGGTGCCACCAGTTGTAACATCGATTGCTCCACCATAACCAGTAGAATTATTTTTTGTAAAAGTTGTATCTTTTATCTCAATTTTAAAATTTGATGGTCCTTGATTATTAACTCCGATAGCTCCACCAGTTTTATTTGTACTGTTTGATTCAAAATGAGAATCACTTATATTTAAAGTATTATCTCCTGCATTGTCGCGAGAAGTTCCATAAACATATATAGCACCTCCGTTATTCTTAGCACTATTACGGGTTTCAGTAGAATTATTAGTAAAAGTGGAATTTTTAATAGTTGTATTAACAGGATTTCTCCCTATCGAAACAAGAGCCATAGCTCCACCACCAACAGCGTTTTTAGTTCTTGCAATATTATTATTAAAGGTTACATTGTCAAGAGTTAACTTACCCGAATTATACATTGCTCCGCCCCAACTCGAATCGTGTTGAATCCTATCCAATGTAATGTTGTTTAATGTAAGTTCTGTATTATTTTTGACATCAAATGCGAGAGTAGTACTTTTATAGTTTTTATCCTCACCCAAAATCGTAACAGATTTTGGAGTATCCGTTCCTATTGTGATACGAGCAGTAGCTGATATATCACTACCCAATTTTACAGTAACAGAAGACCCCGTTGCTTTGTTTAGGGCATCTGTTAATCCGCCAAAATCATTAATTAAATCTTCTGCCAATACAATTTGCGTACTTAATACCATAGCAACAGAAATTGCAATCAATTTAATCTTTTTATTATTCATAATATCTCAAATTCCAGTCTACATGCTCATTTAATTATATAATAAATATGAATATTACCACGAAAATACAATATGAGCAAACGAGATTTACAAAAGCTTGGCAAGCGATTAAAATCATTGCACCTTGACCGCGATTTAACCCAGCTTGAATTAGCTGAAATCCTTGATATGTCACCTAATTTTATAGGAATGATGGAACGCGGGAAAAGAAATACGACCGTTGAAAATGTATTTAACATCGCAAGAGCATTAGGGACTAAAACGTCTAATCTGTTTGAAGAACTTTAATTGCTTTTGCCAGTTTCTTGTTTAATGTTCTGAAAAGTATGTAATAATCGTCTTTATCCTTATTGAATTGTAAATCCTCATCAATAATCCCGGAATCACTAGCGAGGGCGCCTAACTTAACAAATACTTGCAAATCGTATAAAATCATTCTTGCATCCGAAATTTTATTTTATAATCGATTTAATGTGTTTTTATCGCACATAAAAATTAACTCCCTTGTATTTGTATGCGTGTATCTAGCTGCTTTATGATATAATACCGTCATAGGGTTTTAAATATATAAGGATGAAAACATGAAAAACAATTAAAAAGATTAGAAAAACAAAGAAAAAAGAAGCAAAAAAAAATAATTAAGGGCAAATAAAATGAAAAACTTACTAACTATCATTATTGCGTTAGCATTTACAACATTACCAAGTATTGCAAAGGTGAAAGATACAATGTTTATCGTAAAAAATGCAACTCCAACTCAAACTACAACAGCTATTTATAACGAATTATCAAAATCAAAAATTGAAAATTTAAAAACTGATGTTAAAAACAATGTTATTTATTCTTCAAAGGGTAATTTATATTTAAAATCTTACAAAAATGAGCCTAATACTGAATTATATTTGGCCTCTGATGATTTAGAAGAAATTACAAAAATAATAAAAAATATTTCATACAAAACTTTTTCTGTGTCTGACAAATCAACTTTGAAAAAATATAATACTGAATATTTATCTTTTGCAAAAGATAATAATTTTGGGACATCAAAAAATAAAAATAAAGTAAATAGTAACGGTTACAGAGAATATGACCCTTATGTAGGTAATTTTAAAAATGTTGTTATTGAAAAACAAGCTATTTCTCAAAATAATATTAAAATCCAAAGAACTCAATTAAAACCAAAATGTAAAGTTAAACATTATGCAAACGAATACGTTTATGAAATTACAAACAATACAGGCAAAGACATTGTTATCAATAAAGTTGCATCTGAAGGTTTTATTGGTTTAACTCAAATTGCAGCGTATTGCGTAATTCCAAGAGGTCTGGATTTTGTTCCTGTTTGGGGTATTGTTTATGGGGTTCAAACTGATTTGGAAAAGAATAAATTTACAAGACCTCACCCTGTAAATGAAACAATTAAAAATAATGACACAATGAGAGTTCTAGCTTTGTCAAAAAAGGCTGATAATCCTATTGCAGATTTTTATTTCACTGTTAATAACAAATCTGTAAAATTTGTTTATGACCCAAATAAAGGAGAAAAATTATAATGAAAAAATTCTTACTATTTTTATTAGTTATTTTTGCTTTTACAAATACTGTTTTTGCAACAGAAGTAAAAGATGAGATGTATTACAAAAGACAAATTCAAAATCAAAGATATCCATATAGTAATGCGGGGCTTGTCACAGCAATTCAAAGAGGTAAGGCAGATATAGTTGAGCTATATATGCTTGCTGGATTTGATTCAAATGCCTCTTACAGTGGGACACCGTTAATATTTTTCCCAATTTATTTAAAACAACCTAAATGTTTAGATGTATTATTAAAAGCAGGCGCAAATCCTGATACAACTATTCCACCAATGTTTGTTTCTTCTCGTAGTGAAACAGCTTTAACTTACGCTATTAAAAAGAAAAACTCTGATATGGTTAAAAGTTTAATTCAATACAAAGCAGATGTGAATAAAACTTATAAAGGTCAAAATCCTTTGAATATAGCAGTTTCAAAAAAGCAAATTAAAATTGCTGAATTATTATTGAAAGCAGGTGCAAAACCAGATGAAAAGACTTTAAAAATAGTTAAAAAGTCAAAAGATGAATATTTGAAAGATTTATTTACTCCTTATCTTAAATAATTTATTCAAAGAATTTTGAAAAATTTTTTCTAATTTTTCGGCACTATTTCGGACTCAAATTTCAAAAGTAACTTGCCCGTAATAATCAAACCATCCGTTAGTCCGCAAAATGAGTATTTTGAAGTAGTTTGAATTACGAATGGTAGTATTATTTCCTACTCCTCAATCGCCCTATTTAAGCCAAATGTAACGTAACACATGAAATGATTATTTGTAACACTTGGTTTGATTATTTTGGGCAATGTAAATAAATAATTAATTGCAAATTTTAAAATTTAACCACCTGTCTAGTTGAATATAAAAATAATTATATTATATTAAACTAAAGGGGAAGGAAAAAGATTGTGACAAATAATGAAACAATAAAAACGGTAAACCTATCGATAAAGAAAGAATCTTTAATAGAGAACTATGTAATCAACTTTCAGGAGAATTGTTCGACCAAATTTCTAAACAAATCAAAATTGATGATGATAAAATGGAAGTTTGTGATATTTTTGACTCTAATAATAAAGAATTTATCCATGCTAAAATTGGAACAAAAGCCGCAACTTTAAGTCATTTATTTAATCAGGGTTATGCTTCTGCAAGAGCTTTTGCATCAATGAAAGATCTTTTTGTACAAGAAGTTAATAAAAAATTAGATAATCCTGAAAATTTGTTATCAACTCAAAAAAATTCGCATCAAGGTTATACAACAAGATACTTGATAATTAATAGTAAAGCTGACAATAAATTAACGTTTATAAGTAAACTTTCATTAGATAGAATAATTACAGATTTAAAGGGATTTGGGTACGAAGTAAAACTATCATGGGTCAATGATATCGATTTAGATCCAAATATTGAAACTATCTAGAGTTGCTCTTATTTAAAGTTCTAGTCGAAGCTAAAATAGAAAGATTACTCAATAGAATTGCTATCTTTGACTTTGTAAGGGATTAACGGTAACGTTTAAATGTTACTTGCAATTAGTTTGTAAAATTTTTCTAAACTCAGAATAAGATATTTTTAGTTTTTTGGGGTTCTTTTACTTACTAAAATCATCTTCAAACCCTCTAATATTATCTAATTCCGTGTAATATCTTTTCAATGATTTTTTCATCAATTTCAATAAATGCAAATAAATCACTAAGCATGCAACTTTTCAATCTTCGGCAGAGCTTTAATACTTTGTCTTTCATAAATTATTCCTTTCAATAATTGTTCGTCAAGTTCTTTAATTTGATTAGTTTCAGCAACCTTTTCAATTTTATTGACTACTTTTACAAGTTGTCTAACAATTTGGTTATATGGAGCTTGGAACCATTCTCTAACGCAGATTTATTAAATGCATTTTTTATTGATAATGAAAAATGATTTTTTATCATCAAATCACCGTAAAATATCAAACTAACCGTAAACTATCAAACTGCCGAAAACTATTGAAAATAACGTGAAAGTGCGAGCAGTTAAAATATAGATAAAGTGCAAGAAAGATTAGTTTGATATTTTTTAAATCAACCTGCTTCCGACCGTCAAAATCCCTACAACGAGGGGACTTTGCTAAAAATTATCAAACTAACCATCTCTGTCAAACTGATTGTCTTACTACATGTTTTATCCTGACAAAATTAAAGAAACAATAATACCTAACTCTAAAATTTTGATAAGTATCTATATCACGTTGCATCAAATAAAAATACTGAAAAACAGTGTATCCTATACTCCAATAGGGTTTTAAAACATAAAGTTAAATTCAAAACAGGCATTAAAAAAGGGCTTGAAACTAATTCTTGCCCTAATAATAGAAAAAACTCCCCTCAATGTACGTCATTGGAACTGTTTGTAGAAAAATTATATGGAAACATTCGAGATGTGCATAATGCTAAAATCATTAATTTAATAGAACAATACTTAAAAATCTGTTGATGTGATATAATAATTTTACAAATATAAAGGAGTAATTATGGAAGATAGCTGGTGGGTTTTATTTAGAACTGAACAAAGAGATTTTTTTCTTTACCATGAACGGCTTAACACAAAATATTTTTCACGTTTGAATAATAATCCTAATCGCATTAGACATCAATCTTTTGAAACTGAAGACAACGCTAGAGCATTTATATCTAATCTGGGTGAGGATTTCCAAGAAAATCAATCATTGGAATCTTTAGCTTTTGACTGGCATTAAATAATAGAGTTTATTTAGAGATTCACGATTAAACTTTTATTGGCCATTCAATATAAATTTATTATCAAACAAGAAAAATTTAACAGGAGTCATTTTGTGATTTGTTTATTGTTTGTTATTTTTGTAGAGTTTTTACTATTACAAAATTACAAAAAGATAAAATGGTTCTCAATGTCAATCAACAGAATACTTTCTGATGTATCATTCGTACAAGCGGAGTGATATTGCCGATTTCTGCTATTTCAGGGAAATTTTCGCAGAATACTTCCACTACTCACTTGAATTGTACACATCTTCAACAAGTTTATACAATTCCTTGATTGTCTTTGTAATCTCTTGTTTTTAGATATTCTTTGAGTGCGGATTTTGCGTTATCTGATAGCGAAAAATCTTTGGACTTGTTTGTCTTTTTCTCTCGTATCAGTATGTGGTATTTTGGCTTGTCCTTCTCAAAAACATCTGATATACGCAATTTTAACAGATCGCTAATGCGTAGCCCTGAATTTATGCCGACTACAAAAAGACAGTAATCACGCAAATTCTGTTGTCGTAACAGTTTCTTGATAGTTTCGATTTCCTTCAAATCTCGAATAGGCTGTACAAATTCCATAAGCAAATACCTCCAAAATTCAATTATAGTGTATAATACATAAATATATTAAAATTATAAATTATGTAATATTCAAAGTGCACCTTATTTTTCAACTATTTACAAAAAGTATTCAAAAGGTAAACAGAGTAATAATCAGAGTAAATTTACAGAATGATACAAAATTGTATTGTGTATTATTCAAAAATGGCATTTTTCATATTTATGCTATAATTCAACTATACTGGAGGTCTATATGAATATAGAAGAACTTGCATCAATATTAAGAAACCATTATACAAATGCTGATAAAGGTAATAAGGTTAGTGCTATTCATGCTTTTGGAGCTCAATACGCAAATAAAATAAAAGAAAATAATTATTCAGCTACTGAAATCATTAAAAAATCTGGGCTGAATGAAAGTTATTCTACTGAATTATCTAAAGGCATAAAACTTTATGATTATATGAAAAACATGAGTACTGACGTAGAAAATGACACAGAACATGAACTTTTAAGTAAATTACCATGGTGCGAAATTGCTGCAATTGCAATGTATAAAAATGATAAAAATTATAAATATACACCAACAGAAGTAACGAATTTGCCTTTAGTTGTTCTTGCCAAAAAGATTAAAAAAGCTGAATCTCCATCAATAGGAACAGAATTAAGAGAATGCTCAAATGATATGACTACTGATTATCATCGCAAAACTCGCAATTTATTTATTAGAGAAAATGACTTATATTATTTATCTGAAAATGGTATAAAATATGTTGAAGAAAAATTCTCTTATATGATTAGCGATGATATTGATATGCCACTAAATCAAATTTTATATGGTCCTCCTGGAACAGGTAAGACTTACTTTTTAGGCAAAATTAAAAATCAAATAATGGAGTACAATAAAAAAGTTTTTGCTAAAAAACAATCTGTTAAAGAAAATATAATGGATTTATCTTGGAGTGAAATTATTGCTTTAGGAATGTATAAAGCAAATAAGACAAATAGTTATAAACCTAATGAATTATATAAACTTGAATACATTAAGGAGTATATAGATGATAAAAAAGAAAATGGTGGTGCAACACCTGAATGTTCATTGAGAAGTGATTTGATGAGAAATTCCATCAAATGTGATGCTTTATCAGAAAGTGGAAAAACTGGTAATGATTATTTTGAGTATGAAATTTCAAAAAAAGCTTACAAGCTTTCTCAAAATGGTATTGACATGGTAGAAAATGCTTTAAGCAAATATATAAATCCTTCTGATAAAAAAGAAATAAACGAAGATGACTTTTGTAAATTTATCACATTTCATCAATCATATTCCTATGAAGATTTTATAATTGGGATAAGACCTGATACAGATTATGATGGTGGGTTAAAATTCAAAGAAAAAAAAGGAATTTTTAAAATCATATGTGATGATGCTTTAAATAACCCTGATTATAAATATTTAATTACAATTGATGAAATAAATAGAGGTAATATATCAAAAATTTTTGGAGAGCTGATAACATTAATAGAAGCTAACAAAAGATGGGGAAATGAAGAACAACAGAAACTTACATTACCAACTGGCGGTACTTTATGTGTACCCAACAATTTATATATTGTTGGGACAATGAATACAGCAGATAAATCATTAGCTTTATTAGATGTAGCTTTACGTAGAAGATTTGAATTTGTTTCTAAATATCCTGTTTATGACATAGATGGCATTTATTATGTAGATTTTCTCAAAAAATTAAATGAAATCATTTTATTAAAGAAGAAAAAAGCAGACTATTTAATCGGACATGCATATTTTATGGATAAAAGGAAACAACCTAAATTAAAAGATATTCTGAATAAAAAAGTTATTCCACTACTTATGGAATACTTTAATGGCGATAAGGATTGTGTTGCAGAAATATTAAAAGCTGCAGATGCAAATATTGTTTTTAAAGATACATTTCATTTAGAGGTGATATAGTTGGATTTATTTGAATTTGATGAACCAGAAGAATTGCCATTAGATTTTGATATTGATAATTTCAAAAATTTTTTGAATGATACATGGACAAAATATCAAAATGAAAAATCTAACGAATACTTTTATGATTATCTAGACGATAGGCGATTATACACAAAGCAAAGATTTTTTAATATTGATAACAATAAAATACAGTCTCGAAACTATGTTGGTTTAATAAAATTTGGAAATAATTCTTTTAATTTGTATCCTAAAATATGCAAAAATAAGGATAGACAAGATATAACATCTATGCTTTTGTTTTGGCTAAAATACAGCAATACATGTACTTTACCTAAAATAGAAACTAGTTTAAAAAACTGTGAATACGACTTTTTTGAGATACTAATACATATTTATGCAAAATATACTCAAAACTTATTTTCAACTTCTTTATTTCAACATTACGAAGAAATAAGTGAAGAGACAACTTTTCTTAAAGGTCGGCTAGATTTTAACGAATATATTAGAAATATTTGCAGCGGAAAACCTCATTTGTTTCATTGTACATTTGATTCTTTTGAATTGAACAATAAATTTAATCAAATAGTAAAATATGTATCGAAAAGATTATTAGAAGTTACCTCAAATGATTATAACAAGCGATTACTAAATGACATTATTTGTGCCTTAAATGATGTGGATGATGTAAATTGTAGTTTAGAGGATTGCAATCAAGTGTATATAAATCGGTTTATGGAAGATTTTGTCATTGTGCTTGAATATTGCAAACTGTTTTTAAGTCATTGTATATCATTTAATACAGATGGTGAAAACCAATCGTTTGCGTTCTTAATTAGAACAGAAGCTCTTTTTGAAGATTTTATAAGCAATTTTATAAAATTAAATTATGAAAATAAAGATGTAAAAATTGGATTACAAACTGTTCATAACTTAGATAAAGGCAATTATTTCAGAATTAAACCGGACATTATTGTAAAACAAAACGGTATAGTATCTAAAATTTTTGATGTGAAGTATAAAATAATCGGTAAAACAGAAGATATTAGTCAAGGAGATATATACCAATGTTTAGCTTATGCTAATAGACTTCAATGTGGTGATGTGACATTGTTATATCCTAAAAATGAAAATAGGAGTTGTATTGAACATATTGAAATTGATAGCATTAGTATAAATTTTAAATTTGTTCCAACTGATACTGAAAAAGAATTAAAAGAATTTCTAGATGGTATTATTCTTCAAAATCAAACAAATCTTTTGCAGGAATCTCAAGAGCTTCGGCAAGTTTGAGTATACAAATCAATATCGGAAATTTTGAAACTCATAATAATACCGCAAGAGATTAGAGAAAAAATTTCAAATGAATTAAAAAAAGTACACGAAAAGAAAAACGGTTATTCAAAAGACGTTAAAGCAAGTATTATTAAACAAATACAGGTTTTAGAAAACAGAATTGAAGAAGCATTTACCCTCAAACTGGACGGTAATATAACTCATGATTTTTGGAAAGCTCAAAATGATAAATTGCAAATTGAAAAAGACAAACTGAAAATTCAACTGGAAGAAATTGATAAACTTGATAAGGCATTTTACGACAAAGCCGACACACTGCTTAGTTTTACAGATAACGCACATGATTATTTCTTGAAAGGCAATTTGCTACAAAGAAGAAAAATCATGGAAATTATTTCAGAACAAATCACATATAAAGATAAAAACTTTGACATAAAACTAAAGCCGATATTCCAAACAATAGTAGAAAATCAGTACAATTTGGAGCAAAAAAATGCTAACGATCGAACTTCTGTAATAGGCATTAAAAAAGGGCTTGAAGCTAATTCTTGCCCTAATAATAGAAAAAACTCCCCAGGTTGGACTCGAACCAACAGCCTACCGGTTAACAGCCGGTTGCTCCGCCATTGAGCTACTGAGGAATAACTTTTGCTCTCTTTGAGCTTATGTAATTATTATAATACAAAACATTTTTATTGTAAAGTCTTTTTTTGTATTTTATTTAATTGAAGATAATTTTACAAGATTTTCAAATTCTTCATAGTGATCTGAGAGTTCTTCAAACGTACCAATATCAACAATTACACCGTTTTTCATATAGATTAATTTATTACATGCTTTTAGAGTAGACAATCTATGCGCTATTGCAATAATTGTTTTTGTCGAACTGATTTGCCTTAACATCTCAGTTATTTCATGCTCAACTTGAACATCTAACGCAGACGTTGCTTCATCCAAAATTATAATTTCAGGCTCTCTATATAGTGCTCGTGCTATCGCCAAACGTTGCTTTTGTCCTTGAGACAAGCCATTTGAGCCTATTATTATATTTGAATTAATACCTTGAGGATATTCTTTAATAGTATCATATATTTGAGCTTTTTTAAGAGAATTAATCACCCTCTCATCATCAATTTTTTCACAACCCCATGCCACATTTTCTTTTATTGATTTATCTAAAATATTTATTTGCTGAGGAACATAACCGAGCATGCGTCTAAATTTTTGAAAATTTTGTTGAGTTAGCTTGACGTTATCTACAAAAATTTCTCCGCTATCAGCCGGCAAAAGACCTGTTATAATATCAGCAAGAGTACTTTTCCCAGCACCGGAAAGTCCGATTATACCAATAAAATCACCTTTATTTATAGTAAATGATATATTTTTTAGAACTTGTTTACCTTCATTGTATGAAAAATTTATATTTTTCAATTCGATTTTGTCATGGAAATCAAATCTGCCATCCGATTGAAGATTATCTTTTTTGAAATTTGCGAAATCGCATGCTTCATATTTTTCATTTATTCGTTTTACAAAATTTCTAGAAGAATTTATATTTATAATAGAGGATTGTATTCTATTTAAGGCAGGCGCAATTCTAAACAAAGCACCCACAACAATTGCAAATGATGCCATTAATTTTGCATTGTCACTTGATGCTTGCAAAGAAATTATACAGGCTAAAATTAAAAGAGCCAAAACAACAAGCATTTCAACTATATATGGGGGAATAGAATTATAGAAATTCTGAAGTTTTTGAGTTTCTCTGTAATTTTTTTCTATATTTTTGTAACTATCAAAAAACAAATTTTCTGCTGAAAGAATTTTTAGTTCCTTAATATTTGAAATACTATCAAGAATAGTATCATTATGCTTTTTACTAATTTTTTCCATCGTTACAGCAAGATGATTCGTTCTCTTTTTAAAATATTTGTTTTGCAAAAACATTGTCACTACGACAAAAACAACTGTTCCTATTGCAGGAATAGGAAACTTTAAAAAAAGTAATCCGATAATCATGGAAACAATTACAACATTTGTCATGAAGTTCAGACCTCTCATAACAAATCCATCAATTGCAACACTAACAAGAGTTTCAAGCGTATATATTTTATCACCTTGGGATGTTTTCATGATTTCTTTATACGGAGCATATAAATAATATTCCATAAACTTTTCAGCAATATCTCTTTTCCAATTTGTAATAAATTTAGATTGCACATATTGAATAAAAATCATAAACAAATTTTTAAACAGAAACAAAAGGAGAACACCCAAACCAATAGAAAGCCCCAACAAAATCGGATTTATATTCTGCAATTGCGGAACATGCTTAATTACAACATCTGGTGTCATTATCATAATTATAAACGGATAAATTAATGCAACACCTGTCAATTCCAAAAGCCCTGCAGACAATGACAACCCGGCAAAACCTAAAAGTTTTGCATATCTTCCTTTTCCATAATATGAAATAAATTTTTTATAATTTTCTAAAAACATGTTAAACCTTATTAAATTATTAAGATATAGCTATTTTCTATAATATACTGTATAATCATGGTAAAGGAAGGAGTTAATTATGTCAAATCCAATATTAAATGATGACAGATTTCGTGCAGACGCTCAAATTTTAGATGGCGAACCGATGACTATTCAGGGAACAGTTAACAAAATATTTTTATTGTTTATTTGTTTAATTGCCGGCTGTGCGTTAAGTGTGTATTACATGTTTACAAATCCTGCTATTTCAGGTTTTTTGATAGCAGGTGGAGCTATTTTATCCACAATTCTAGTATTTATCACTTGTTTCAATATAAAATCATCCAGATATTTAGCTGCGCCTTACGCTTTGTTTGAGGGGCTAACATTGGGTGCTTTTTCTGCAATGTTTGAAGCTCAATTTCATGGAATTGTCATGCAAGCCATACTTGGAACATTTGTTGTATTGTTTACAATGTTAACCTTATACAAAGCTAGAGTTATTCAATATACAGATAGATTCAGAGCAGTTTTGTTAACATCAATGTTATCAATCTTGGCAATTTATATAATCCAGTTTATCGCAATGTTTTTCAGTCGTAGTATTCCTTTGATTTGGCAAAACGGGATTGTTGGCATAGGATTTAGTTTATTTGTAGTTATAATTGCAGCCATGAGTTTAATTCAAGATTTCTTCTTTATAGAAACATCTTCACAAAAAATGTTGAGCAAGGACTATGAATGGTTTGGAGCAATGGGCTTGATGATTACACTCGTATGGCTCTATACAGAAATCTTAAGATTATTAGCTAAATTTAATTCAAGAAATTAATATTTTAAGCAGACATTAAAAAATAACAAATCGCGACTTGGGACAACTAAGGACGCGATTTTTATTTTGGAAAAACAATACCATATTGACAATTCATGAAAAATAAGAAATAATTGTAATAAAGATAACAGTAAAGGAGTTCAAATGTTTAATAATAAAGCAACAATTGCCCCCCCCCCCGAAAAGTTTTCTAAATTAAGTTTGGGCTTCACATTAGCAGAAGTTCTTATAACTCTTGGAATTATTGGAATTGTTGCGGCATTAACAATACCAACACTAATAGAAAAATATAAAACCAAAACTACGGCTGTTAAATTGGAAAAATTTTACACAATAATGAGTCAAGCAGTTTTGCGCTGGAGGAACGAAGAAGGTATTACAGATGATTTCTTTTTTCCGGATGATACTATTAAAAATGCAGAGAAAAGTAAAATCTGGTATACAAATAACTTGAAACCATATATTAACACTCAACTTACAGATGGTGAAAAATTGGCGGACCACGTGCATTTTGCAGTAAATTTTAATGATGGGACAGGTTTTGTATCTTATATTGCAGACCCTCATATTATGTATTTTTTCTATTGTACAAAATTTCAATATTGTGAGCTAGAACACTATGCTGTAGAACACTATGATGGGAAAAGAACTTTCTTATTTTCCTTATACAATGGAAACTTTTATACTTCATCTGGCAGAGCCACTAATTTGAGTAGAGAATCTTTATTAGACCGATGCAAAAACCCTTCTGACGGTAATCCTATCCATCGTCATGATTGTGCTCGTTTAATTCAATATGATGGATGGGAAATAAAACCAGACTACCCAATTAAACTTTAATTAATCCATCTGCGAGTAAACTCGTTTTATCTCTTGAATATCTTGCCACATAAGCCATTTTGGACTTCCTTTTTCTCGAGAATCGTTTCTTAATAAATACGATGGATGAAAAATCGGCATCATTTTTGACATGTATGGGCCTTCATACCATTTGCCTCGAATTTTTGTTATGCCTTGAGTTGTTCCTAATATTGATTGAACAGCCACTCGTCCGCACAAAAGGATTATTCTTGGCTTAAGAATTTCGATTTGAGCATCTAAAAATTCTCTACATGCTTCTTTTTCTTCTGGCAACGGATCTCTGTTTTCCGGCGGACGGCATTTAATGGTGTTACAGATATAAACATCATTTTGACGAGATAAACCTACAGATGCAAATATTTTATCCAAAAGTTGTCCTGCTTTGCCAACAAACGGTTCTCCCTTTTGATCTTCATAATATCCGGGAGCTTCGCCTATCAGCATGAGCTTATGATTTGGAACGCCTCCTGAAAAAACAATATTAGTCCTTGTTTTGCCTAATGAACATTTTTGACAATTTAGACATTTCTCTTTAATTTTTTCAAGTTCTATTTTTTCTTGAGCTGTTGCTTCTTGCATAGTTCCTCTTCTTGTTATTCATTCCATAAAATATGAAATGGGATAGAAAATTTATTTTTCAGGTTCAAGAATTGAAATAACTGCGTTATTAACATTCAAATATTTCTTTATCGTATTTTCTAGATCCGAAATAGTAATCTCATCCAAGTCTCTCAAATAATCTTCAATTAATTTCAAATCCTCACAAACTGTCATATAATAACCGATTGTTTCGCCGATTTCTGAAACTGTTTCTGCACCGTAAGCAAAACGAGACTTAATTTTCTTTTTCGCTTTTGCAAGTTCTTCTTCTGTAATAGGATTTGTTAAAAGATTTGCCAATTCTTGCTTTATAAGTTCAATTGCCACATCTTTCTTTTCCGGTTTAAAATTTGCCTGTAAGAAGAAATTATTTCCATCCTTGAATTGATAATGTTCAGCATTCGCCATCATAAAAATTTGTTCAGACTGTTTTTCAATCAAATTTTGATACATTCTTGAACTAGTACTTTCACCTAAAATTATGCTTATAATATCTAATTCAATATTTTCTTTAAGTTGATTAGCTTTTGGACCTAAAAAACCGAACATCAAATAAGAAGTATTTGTTTGACCTTTACTTTCCACAACAATTGTGTGATCTGTAGGAGCGTCAATTTCATTAAGTTTTTTAGGAGCATTTGGACGTCCTTTAAAATCAAATTCTTTTTCAACTTTTGCAAGAATTTTTTCCTTATCAAAATCTCCAACAATAATTGTAGTCATGTTTTCCGGAGAATAGTATGTTTTGTAATAATTCATAATTTCATCTCTGGTAACTTGTGAAATAATTTCTGGAGTTCCGATAACATCGCGTTTATAAGGATGTTTTTTATACATATTGAAGTTACATGCATTATAAACTTTTGTCCAATTTTGATCCTTACGCATTCTGATTTCTTCAATAACAACATGGCGTTCGCGTTTATCTGTTACTTCTGGATTGTTTAAATCAAATGGTGCACCAATTTCTTCTTCCGGCAAAATCGGATCAAGCATCATATCGGCATGCAATTCAATCGCCAAGTATAAATCTTTACATTCTGCTCCTTTTGGAAGAGTTACATAATAAAAAGTATAATCTTTCCATGTTGCAGCATTAACTATTGCTCCTTTTGCTTCAAGAGTTTTGTCAAAATATCCGGCTTTATGTTTGTGAGTTCCTTTGAACATCAAATGTTCTAAAAAATGAGAAATTCCGTTAATTTTGTCATCTTCATTTATTGAACCTGTTTTAACCCAAGTACTAACATTTACAAGTTCTCCCTCTTTATGAGCAAGAACTATTTTATGACCGTTTTCTCTTTCGTAAATTTCTACATCTTCTGTCAAATACGGGTATTTAACTGTACTCTTTTGCATATTAAAACCTCTCTATATAAATTTTAAGATTTAAAACTCTTACTATACGGACTTATAGACCTATTGTCTTATCGTCCTGTTACCTTTTTAATTATTATACCTCAAATATAAATTTTTAATGTATAATAGTTGTATGAATATAATTAATCGTTTAGAAGGTAAAGTGGTGGTTTCAGTTCAGGCAATGCCTGCGGAACCTTTGTATCAAGAAGATTGTATTAATGCGATGATGAAATCTGTTGTTAAAGGCGGTGCCGGAGCATTAAGAGTAGCAGGTGCAAGGGATGTTAGAAATGCAAAAAAACTCTTTGATGTTCCTGTTATTGGTTTAACTAAACCAAACGTAATTCCTGTAAATTACAAGGAAATTGTCTATATTACACCGACTACCAAAGAGGTTATTGAACTTGTAGAAGCTGGGGCTGACATAATCGCTTTTGACGGAACAATGAGACCTCGTCCGAATGGTGCAAAATTAGAGGATTTAATAAAATATGTAAGAATTAATAATAAAATTTCAATGGCAGATATTTCTACTCTTGAAGAGGGCTTAAATGCAGAAAAATTGGGGGCAAACATTTTGTCCACAACTCTTTCTGGATACACACAGTTTTCTCAAAACCGAGGTGACGGCCCTGATTTTGAACTTTTAGAACAATTAGTAAAAAACACCAATTTACCTGTTGTTTTAGAGGGTAGAATTTGGAATCCGGAAGAAGTGACAAAGGCTTTTGAACTCGGAGCGCATTGTGTTGTAATCGGTTCTGCAATTACTCGCCCTCAATTGATTACAAAAAGATTTGTTCAAAGAGGCTAAATGTTCAATTGATTACGAACTAATAGACATATTTATAAGATAATTAAGAAAGGTTTTAATATGCGAAAAGCTTTAGGTATAGACGTAGGCGGTACAAAAATATATAACGCAATTATTAACGAAAAAGGAGAAATTCTTTCTGACATAGAAAAACGCCCTACTCCTAAAAGTTTTGCAGAAATTCAAGCCGTATTTAAAGAAATTATTGAAAAACATGAAAACGAAGTTGATGTTATTGCTTTTTCAACTTGTGGAGCTGTAAACAAAACAAATGACGGCATTTTGGGGTCAACCGGCAATATTGCGAAAGAATATCCGACAATGAATTTTAAAAGCCTTAGTCAAAAACCTGTTTTTGTAGAAAACGATGCGAATTGCGCTGCATGGGCTGAATATGTAATCGGCTCATCTAAAAATATGCCATATTCAGTTATGATTACCCTTGGAACAGGAGTTGGAGGAGGAATTATAATTGATGGAAAGCTATATAAGGGTAAAAGCGGAGCTGCAGGAGAGATGCATTTTAAAATGCGAACAGACAAACATAGAAAATGTACATGCGGAAGCTGGGATTGTTTTGAAGCATACGCATCTGGAACAGGTTTAAAACTGACTGCAGAAGAAATTTCAGGCGATAAAGAAATTACAACATACGACGTAATAGAAAATCTTGACAGACCAATAATGAAAAAGATTTTTAATGTTTGGCAGAATGATATTTTAGAAGGAATAATCGGACTTGCAAATCTTTTTGATCCTGATTGTGTTGTTCTTTCCGGTTCTATGGCTGAGTTTGTAGATATTGAATATTTAGAAAGAGAAGCAAACTCTCAAATAGTTACACAACCGTTTAAAGTTGTAAAAGCATCTGCCGGCAACTATTCCGGAATGATTGGTGCAGGATTGTTAGCCTTGGGGGTAAGATAAATTGGGAAAGTCAAAAAAAAGAATTATCTACAAGGGAAAAAATCAACAATTTAGCAATCTTACACGAGAAGAAGCTGTAAATATTGTTGTTGACATGTTAAAATCTTCTGCCAAAGATGCTTATTCCTTAATAACATTATTTGGCTTAACTGCAGAAGAAATACTTGAGGCAGGAGCAAGCTATGAAGCCGTAAAGGGAATGGAAAACTTGCTTTTATGATTAATAAAATTTACTTTTGGTTAAAAAATTCAAGACTTTTTTCAATCCCAATGTCAATACTGTCTTGGCTTGTGATTTTTGTTTTTGCGTTAAAACAAGGTGGAAATATTTTAAATGGAATTATTGCATTAATAGGAATTGTTTCTGCGCATTTAGCAACGAATTTGTTTGACGATTATGTTGATTACAAGGTTTTGCCAGAAAATTCCCAAAGATGTAAGTGTGCTTATATAAAAGACGGTAAAGCAACACTAAATAGTGTTTTAAAAATTGTGATTATTTACCTTTTAATTGCATCAATTTGTGGTTTTTTCTTGTTTTTAAGATGTGGATTTCCGGTAATCGGTTTAGCCATAGTTGGGGGAATTATCGCACTTATTTATGCGAAACTGTCTCAACGAGGTTTGAGCGAATTTGCAGTAGGAATAGCTTTTGGACCATTATTGTTTGAGGGAACATATTTTGTAATGACCAAAAATTTTTCTTTGGAAGTTTTTATTTTGTCACTTGCTGTTGTTATGTTTACAATAGGATTGATGTACGTACATACAATATTAGATTTTGAGGGGGATATGTGCGCACACAAAAAAACTCTTGTTTGCAGGATTGGAAACAAAAATATAGCATTAAAAGGTGTTTTTGTTGTTTATGGATTAGGGTATTTATTTACGCTTATTCTTGCAGTGATGCTTAAAAATTATTATTTATTACTGACATTTGGATTATTACCACTTGTTTTCAGAATGTACAATTATTTAAAAACATACACTTGCGGGGGCGAAGTATCTGAATTTTATTTTCGACTTTTACAAGCTAGAAATTTAATGGTTTATTATTCTTTAATCATTATTACTATATTTTTATTTATATAAATAATCATAAGAGCAACCAAGTCCTGCGTAGTTGCTATTAGGTATTCCTATTGGTCTTTTATTTTCATCATATGTAATATTTTGAACCACAGCACCTATGTATTGTCCAATACCATGGCAAAAATCACCAACGGAATATTGTCCAAAAGGAGACATCTTATCATTTTTGATTATAAGAGCAAAGAGATCTTTTCCTAATATATTAGGTTTGTTTTTGTACCCATTTATGTCAACATAAATAGTACAACTCGCAGGGGCATAAGACCAAGTGTAAATAGTCATATTTTTTACACTGTATCCATAATGGAAAGTTGGGAAATATGTAAACTTATCTCCTAGTATCGTTTTATAATCGGCCTCTTTAGCCGTTGTTCCTGCGGGAATTTGTTTTGGTTTGTCAATATATTTTTGTATTATAAGTGTTGAGACATTTTGAAAACAATAAAATTCAGTGCAATTGTAATATATTTCAAGATTGTCTTGAGTTTTTGCAAGCTCGAAAGCTTGGTTTAATTCAGCATAAACTTTCTTCCATCTTGAAATTAAAATTTTTTGCTGAACATTTTGAATTAATATCGGCAAAGTTAACGCTGCAACCACTCCAATTATACCTAAAGTAATCAATGTTTCTGCTAATGTAAACCCATGCATTTTACCCATTATAACCGCCTTATAGAACTAATCAAATCACTCTTTTAGTGATTAATTAATCACTGTATTGCTCTAATTATAAACATATAATCAAAATTATGCAAGAGTTCAAAAAATACAATTTAAAAATTCGTAATAGAATAAAGAAACATCGAAAAAAACTAGGGCTATCTCAGGAGCAGCTTGCGGAAATTGTTGATTGTAGTAGAGAACATATTGCAAGAATAGAAAGCGGAAGAATTAATCTTGGGCTTGAACTTTTTATTCGATTGGCTCAGGTTTTTGAGGTTTCTCTTGATGAACTCGCCGGATTTAAAAAAAGTTAATTACACTATTTTTAGTATTTTAAAATTTATAAAATTGTGTTATCCTTAGTGTATAGGAAGTAAGGAGCATCAATGGATAGCACAAACCAGTTTTTAAAACCGTTAACAACAAAAATTAATAATTCCGACAATATTGAGATTGGCGGTTGTGATTTAGTTGAATTAGCAGATAAATATGGAACTCCGCTATATGTGCTTGACGAGGAAACTATCAGAAGTATTTGCCGAGATTATAAAGAAGCATTCAAAAGTTATCCGAAAGTAAATATGATGTATGCTTCAAAAGCATTATGTACAACTGCCACATCTGCAATTGTTGCAAGTGAAGGTTTTGGGTTTGATGTTGTTTCAGCAGGAGAAATATACACAGTACATAATGCTGGTGTTGATATGAAAAAAGTTTTATTCAATGGAAACAACAAATCTTTTGATGAACTTGAACTTGCAATTGAATTAGGTGTTGGCAGAATTTCTGTGGATAACTTTTTTGAACTATCTTTATTGAATGAAATTGCAAAATCTCATAACAAAATAGTTGATATATTACTAAGAATTACTCCAGGAATTGAATGCCATACTCATGAATATATTCAAACCGGTCATTTAGATTCAAAATTTGGATTTGATTTAACTCAGATTGATGAAGCCGTAGAATTAATTTTAAACGATTACACAAACTTAAAATTACATGGACTTCATGCCCATATCGGCTCTCAAATTTTTGAAACATCAATTTATGGGGACGAAATCGAAATTCTTGTAAAAGAAATTGTGAGATTGGATGAAAAATTTGGATTAAAACTGGATGAAATAAATATTGGTGGCGGACTTGGTGTAAAATATACTGAAACAGACTGTCCTCCGTCAACTTTTACAATCGCAGAAATTGTTATAAGTAGATTAAATAAATGTATAGAAAAATACAATATCGAAGCTCCAACTTTATTTATAGAACCCGGGCGAAGTATTGTTTCTACAGCTGGTGTTACTCTTTACACAATAGGGAGCTCAAAACAAGTGCCAAAAGGGAAACTTTATGTTGCAGTTGATGGAGGTATGGCTGATAATGCTCGTCCATCAATGTATCAAGCAGAATATTCTGCACAAATTGCAAATAAACCAAATTTGGAACTTGCGCAAACTGTAACTATCGCAGGAAGATTTTGTGAATCTGGAGACATTTTGATAAAAAATATTAAGCTACCAAAAATAGAAGAGGGAGACGTTTTATGCGTCTACAATACAGGTGCTTACAACTATTCAATGGCTTCAAATTATAACAGAGTCCAAAAACCGGCAATGGTACTTGTAAATAATTCTCAATCTGATATTATTATAGAGAGAGAAAGTTTAAAAGATTTAGTGACACACGATTTAATTCCTGACAGGTTGAAAAATGATTAATGATATTCTAATTTACATACTTAAATATATTTCAACATTAGAGATGACTTTTAATTGGTCTGATTTTCTTCAAATTGCATTTTTGGCAATATTGCTGTTGTTTTTATATAGAAAATTTATCAAAAATACACCTTCAGAAAAGTTTGTAAAAGGGTTATTAATACTAGTATGCGCTTGGGCTGTTAGTGAAATTTTAATGCGAATTGATTTGAAAATTATCGGAATGTTTTTGAAATCAATCGTTACTTTGGTATCATTAAGCTTAATCGTTATATTTCAACCGGAATTACGTAAATTTTTAGGATTTTTAGGACAAGTTGATTTTGTAACAAAATTATTTAACCAAAATAACAAAACAGAACGCAAAATTGATGTT
This sequence comes from uncultured Candidatus Melainabacteria bacterium, assembly GCA_934717855.1. Lineage (GTDB taxonomy): Bacteria > Cyanobacteriota > Vampirovibrionia > Gastranaerophilales > Gastranaerophilaceae > Stercorousia. The sequence goes on along the minus strand of CAKUZI010000001.1, from coordinate 220,269 downwards.
GTAAAAGAATTGATTGAAAGCGTAAAATTCCTTTCAAAATCTCATACCGGTGCTCTTATTGTTTTTCAAAGCGATTTGAGAAACACATATAGCGATGTTGGAACAAAATTGAATGCAGATTTATCTACAGAACTTTTATTAACTATTTTTCACCCGAACACGCCTTTGCATGACGGTGCTGTCGTTATAAATGGGGACAAAATTATTTCAGCAGGGGTTTTGCTTCCTTTAACAGAAGATCCTAAATTAAGCTGGAAATATGGTACGCGTCATAGAGCAGCAATCGGCATGACAGAAGTTAGTGATGCTGCTTGCTTAGTTGTTTCAGAAGAAAGCGGGGATGTTTCAGTCGCGATTGACGGAGCATTGAAAAAGTATGAAGATTTGGTAACCCTAAAAGCTGATTTGGAAAACATTTTGGGCTACAAAGAAGAAATCGAAGAAGATAAAAAAACTATTTTCAAAATAAATAATTTTATGACTATAAAAAGAACAAGCAAGGACGAATAATGGCTACTAAACAAGGGAAAAAAGATTTAATTTTATCAATATTAAATAAAATGTTTTTTTTAACTCTAGGACCTTTTATTGCAGCATTTGCACTGGAAGTTTTTTTAGTTCCTAACAATATTATTGATGGCGGAATTGTCGGTATTTCAATAATTATAAGTTATTTGACAAAAATAAATTTAGGACTTTTGATTTTCTTAATTAATATTCCGTTCTTTTTATTGGCTTTTAACAAAATTGGTAAAAAATTCGTTATTCAAACATTTTACGCAATTGGAATGCTATCGTTATTCATAAACCTATTTGGAATGTATAATCATCCAACAAGTCATGATTTATTGCTATCTACTGTTTTTGGCGGGATTATTCTTGGGACAGGAGTAGGGCTGGTTCTAAAAAATGAGGGCTCTCTTGACGGAACTGAAATTATGTCTTTGGTTTTATCAAAAAAATTCGGTTTTTCTGTAGGTGAATGGATTATGGCATTTAATGTTTTTATTTACGGAGCATCCGGTTTAGTTTTTGGCTGGAATAGAGCAATGTATGCAGTTTTAACATATTTTATTGCTTTCAGAGTTATTGATGTTGTTTTAGAGGGTTTAAACTCTGCCAAATCAATTCGAATTATTAGTGATAAGGCTCATGAAATCGGAGATGCATTGCTTGAGAAATTAGATCTCGGAGTTACATATATCAAAGCTGTGGGAGCATATTCAGGTGCTGAAAAGACAATTATTTACTGTGTAGTTTCAAGACTAGAAATGGCTAAAATGAAAGAAGTTATAAAAGAAATTGACCCGAGAGCGTTTATGTCTGTTGTTGATGTCCATGAAGCTTACGGTGGAAGAACAAAGGGGAGTATTGACAAAATTTAAAAAGTGGACAATTTTCAAAGAATATAGTATTATATAAATAATTATTTATAAAGAGGATAAAAAAATGGCAAAAAACATTGATACAGTACCAATAGAAGTAAGTATTTTAACAGCAGATCACGATATTAAGGGCGTTGTACACGTGTCTAAGTATACAAACACTAATCGTGAACTTACGGACTTGTTAAACGACAGAGAACGTAGATTTTTGGCAGTGACAAACGCCGAAATTTACCCGCGTAACTCAAACCAAGCTCCTAGAAAATACAACTTCTTAGAAATTCACATGGATTACGTATTAATGGTTCATCCTTCTACTCAAGCAGTATTCCAAGAATCAGGAAGAACTCAAGAGGATATTTCAAGATTTAGAGATTTGAGATTAAAACTAAACCAAACAAAACCGTTTTAATTAAAATTGCTAGTTACAAAAAAATGTCGCGATTAATTTCGCGACATTTTTATTACTTATTCCTTTTGAAAATCTATTGGGTTATTTTGCTTGATTAGCTTTCGCTTTATCTAACAAATTTGTAGAATCAGTGCTTACAACATCTAGTTTTTTACCAACTTCTTCTACCGGTTTGTCAGCAGATTTGTCAGCAACTTTTGTTTCCCCTTGTTTTTTTTCATCAGCCTTTGGGGCTTCATTTGCAGGAGCATCTGCGTGATGTTTTTCCATTTTCTTTTCAACTTTTTTAGCAAGAGGAGTTGCGATTAATGGAACAATTACACGTTTACCAATAATTGTTGCAGCTGAAATATCTAAGATAAATTTGAATAAATCATTTGAAGCTGATTTTGCTTTTTCAAAATCTTGTTCATAGTGTTGCTTTTTCATACCATGACCATTGGCTTTAATATCTTCCAAAATCATCCTAGTAACTGTTTCGGATTTAGTTGTCGGATTAAATGATTTTTTAAACAATTTATCGAAAACTTTTCCTGAATATTTTCTCATTGCAAAGAACATCGCAATTTGAGCACCAATCATCAAAACACCGTTTGTTAAATCCAATGCAGCAACGAATTTTCTTTTCTTTTCCGGAATTTTATCATTATGTAAACTTTGTCCAACATACATCGCACAACCAATACCGTCTTTTAAAATGATTGACGTAACAGTTGCTGTCGCCAATGCGCTTTCAGGGTTTTGGGTAAATTTTTTACTTACCCATTTAACCGGTCTTAAATCTGAAGCCTTAGCAATACCTGTTTTAATTGTATTTCCTACTGATTGAAGTCCGCTCATTATTTGTTACCTCCAATCTTTTGTGCTTGTTCCGGTTTCTTTTCATCTCTTCCTGACAAGCTAGGGAAGAAGATATCCATAAACCTTGGATATACCCAGTTCAATGCTGTACAAGTAATTGGCAATGTAATAAATACACCTACTCCAATTTTTGTGAATTGGTTGAAACCTTTATAACTGTTTTCTACAAGTTTCTTATAACCTTTGGCAATATCTTTATAAACTTTTTGAGTTAGTTTAGCTACATCATCACCAAATGTATCTGTATCACAAAGAACAGCTTTTACAATACTATCATCTTCACCACTAAAACCGCATTGTTTAATCATATTATCGATTGCATTTTTAATTGCTTTTTCATCAGCAGTTTTTGGATTTATTTTAGCTGCAAGCAATTCCACTACCCTGCTAGACAACACAGCATCTTTTTCAAGCAATGCCTTTTTATATGTTTCTCTAGAGAAGTTATTATTACACATTGATTTTATACAATCAATACGTTGTAATGTTCTTTCAACTCTGTTGTAGCGTAAATCTTCCGGTTTATCAAGAATTTCTTGAAGAAGTTTTTTAACACCGGCAGGTTGTTCTTTTGCTAATAAATCTTTTACATCTTTGGTTACTGAATTTTCTGAGATTTGTCCAAATACACGACGAATATCAGCTTCATTATTTATCAACAATTCTGCTCTATCTAAGTAGCGACCAATTGTTTCCGGAGATTTTTGTAATGCTCTTGCATCTTTGATATAAGCATCTATTTGTTTATTTACCAAATTAGCAGTTGATTCTAAATCAAGATGACGTTTTCCAATATTAATTTTTCCTGTTTCTTGGAATTTTTGAGCTACTTTTTCCAATTGTTCATCTTGAATTGCTTTTACTCTTTCATCAAATGTTTCAGAATATGCTTTACGAGCCTCTCTAGCATCTTTGCTAAACAAAGCTTTTATCAAAGATGGTTTTGTTATCCCGTCTTTTTTCATTGCCTTTTTAACATTTGCTTGAATATAAGTTTTTGTATTCAATTCTTGTTGATCATTATGCAAACCAGCAATTGAAGAATATTTAGGGTTATTAAACACAGAATCCAAGCCTTTATCAATATATTTTTGAACACTTGCTTGGAACATAATCGCAAGAACAGCTGAAATTGGCTGTCTCATTGCTGTATATAATTTTGTATTTTGGTTTTCTTTCTTTTCTTCCGGAGTAGCATTTTTAGGTGCTTTAACAAATGGGTTAAAACCAATAAATATAGGTGCTACCAAACCTGTACCAAATGCAGTAATTAAAATACCGCCCATTTCACCTTTCAAATCTTCCCATTTTTCCAAATACTTCAACATTTTATGTTGAGGGAGTTTTTTCAATACTCTTTCAGTCTCTGAAGTCGCACCGGTAAAACTTTGAGTATTCGCCGGTCTGCTTGCATTGTAACCACCATTTTGGTAGTTTGCTCTCTGCCTAACAGCAGTATAATTCTGATTTTTTACTACATCTACTTTCATTTTTTCTTCCTACTACGATGAAACCTTCTATATATATATAGGTTTAAACAAACAAAAAATTGCTAGTTTAAGCCTTATTTGTTAAGTTTTGTGAACTTCGCAACAGTCCAATTCCCTTTTTGCCCAAGTCCGGTCATAGACAGCGATTTTAGCATTTCATCAAATGTTTTATTTCTTACGTATGAGAAAACAAGGAACAGTAATGGTTCTTTGTTATACGCAACATCATTTTCCACAATTTGTGTCATGGTTTGCGGAGCATGGTATGAAACACTGTTCAAAACAACCACCGCAACACTTTGACCGGTTTTTAAATTATCAAAAACATTTTTTTGAAGCATGTCTTCAAAATATGTATTTTGTTCGTTTTTGAAAACATTTTTATATATATCTTTTCCAGATTTATAAACTTGTTCATAACTAACATTCGGAGATAAATACTCTACAAAATTTCCTTTTTGAATTTCCACGACTCTGAAATCCGAAAAATCAAAATATTTTGTAAATCTGCTTGCAGGATAATATTCCAAAAGGATTATATCACCTTGCTTTAAGCCTACTTGTTTTAACATATCCATCGGGATTTTTTGACCTTCAGCACGACGCATTTTGGGAGCTGAATACGGAGCAAAAAATATATATCCTAAAGAAATTACACAATACAAAACAATCAGAGTATTTCTCAATATTTTATTTTCAATAGATGTCAACCCGCAACATAACAAATAAATTAGTATCGGATAAATTTCTATTGAATACTTTGTTATAAAAACTAATTTTCCACTTATTGCAGTTATTATAAGAACCAATACAGATGCCATAGCCGACATAAATAATAGAGTATTAAATTTATTTTTTAACAAAGCTTTCACAATGCAATAAATAGCTATAATAGCCGGAATTATCATTATTATTGACAAACCTTTTGCGTAGAAAAAGTTATCTGGAGCATTAGTTAAATTGGTCAACAGTGGAGAGAAATAATCTGTGAACAAAAATCCGATTTTAGATATTGAAAAATGTCCCCACCATTGAGAAAATGACTGAGTTGTCATTATTTTTACAGCAAGAGGAGCTGTAAAAATACAAAGCCCCAATAATATTCCCCAAATAGTAATAACAAGTTTTTTAAATTGTTTATATAAATTAAAACTCAAAAAAACAAGATTGAAAAAAACAAATACAAATCCGATTGTGTGCGTAAATAAAATAAGAAAATTAAAAATTGTACATAATATCAAATTCTTTTTATTTGGCTGTTTTACAGTTCTTATCAAATATAAAAGTGCTAGAGCTGAGAATAAAAATAGCACAGAATATAATCGAACTTCTTGCGAATAATAAATTAAAAAAGAACTTATCGCAGAAAAACCAGCACAAAACAATCCTGTTTTTTCATCTTTTTCTTTTCCAACAAAAAACATTGCAACTATTGAAATAATACTGGCAAAAGTTGAAGTTAATCTCAACGCTAAGTCGCTTTGACCTAAAAATGTCATGAAAAATTTTAAATATAAATAATAAAATGGCATGTGACATTGAGATTTTACAGCATTAACAAAGCCATGTCCAAATGGGGTAGCAGAAATCATCCAGCTTACATATTCGTCATTCCACAAACCATCCGGCTTGTTTATACAAATAAGTCTTAAAGCTATCCCCACTAACATTATTAATAATATCGGCAAGTATTTTTTCACGATTGTCAAAATCCCCATTTAATTATATAATAAAAAGAAAAAAAGGGGAAGTTATGAAGTTAGTTATACAAATACCTTGTTACAATGAAGAGAAATCTTTGCCGGTAACGCTAAAAGAATTACCAAAACATATAGACGGTATCGATGAAATAGAAGTATTAATTATTGATGACGGTTCAAAAGACAAAACTGTTGAGATTGCAAAAGAATTGGGGGTAAAAAACTTTGTTGAAATGCCTCACAACTCAGGTTTGGCTAAAGCATTTGTTGCAGGTTTGAATAAAGCTCTCTCAATTGATGCTGACATTATTGTAAACACAGATGCAGATAATCAATATTGCGCAGATGATATCGAAAAACTTGTTAAACCTATTTTAGATGGAGATGCCGACATTGTCATCGGTTCTCGTCCGGTTTCTGAAATTGAACATTTTTCTCCATTGAAAAAATTATTACAAAAACTTGGTTCTTGGGTTATGCGAATATTGAGTTCAACAAAAGTTGAAGATGCTCCAAGCGGATTTAGAGCTTTTTCACGCAACGCAGCAATTCAATTGAATGTTTTTGATAACTATACTTACACTCTTGATACAATTATTCAAGCAAAAGCCAAGGGACTCATATTAAAATGTGTTCCTATTAGGGTTAATCCTGATTTGAGAAAATCAAAATTGGTTAAAAACATATTTGATTATGTAAGACGATCAATGTTTACAATGCTTAGAATGTTCATTATATACAGACCTTTCAGATTTTTTGCAATTTTAGCAAGCCTGTTTTTGTTTGTAGGAGCATTAATCGGATTAAGATTTTTATATTTTTACATTTTTGAAAGCGGGATTGGTCACATTCAATCTTTGATTTTGGCTGCAATATTGATAATTACAGGAGTTCAAATAGGTGTAATTGCAGTCCTTTCAGAATTGCTTTCTATCAACCGTAAAATTTTAGAAGACATTCAAAGACGCCTGAAACTTCAAGACTTGCAAAAAAAATAGGAAGTTATAATATATATAAAGATAAAAATAATAGGGAATAATTGTATATGATAAAAATTGAATTTGCGCCGAGAGTAAAAGACTTTTTTACATCTAGACAGTTTTTAAAAACTCTGTCTTTTGTTGGTTTTACTGTTTTGATGACCGGAATTATAGCGTCACAGAACTTCTTTTTTCAAAATATTATTGAAAACGGAATAAGCAAACGCGATATTATTGCTCAAAAAACATTAACAGTAGAAGATGTAAAAAGAACAGAACAACATAGAAAAGAGGTTGCTCAAAAAGTAGAACCGGTCATGGCGCCGGCTGAAGACGATTTTATTAAAAACAACCTGCAAACTCTCCAAACTTCGGTTATGCAAATTCGCAAAAAAAATGTGTCTGAAGAAGTAAAAAAAGAAGAAATTGGAATTCTTTTTGATTTATCAGACAATTCAAAAAAAGATTTTATTATAAACTTTTTATTAAAAGCTGACGAAAACAGTCTTCATGAAGCTTTTGATAAAGCAAATTTAACCCTTTCAAATATTTTAAGAATAGGAATTACAGAACGCGACTACGAAAAAGACAATATTGATAAAATAATTTTAAATAATTTGGTTTCAAATGTTTCAAAACGTCAAGTTTCTGTTATTAAAGCTGTTTTAGAACAAGTAATTGTTCCAAACCTTGTTGTCGATGAATTCGCGACAGAAATTGCAAGAAAAAATGCTCAAAATTCTGTCAAACCTTATGAGGTTGTTTTTCAAAAAGGCGACAAGATTTTGTTTGAAGGGGAACCTGTTACAAGGCTGAAACGCGACGCTTTGCGCCAAGCAGGCTATAATGTTTATGAACTTAATTGGACAGGACTTGCTGCTATTTATATAATTGTATTTATCGGAACATTTTTATTCTTGTGCTATATGAAATTTTTCGAAAAAGATTTTCTTGAGCCCAAGTATTTATCTATTTCCGCATTTTTGACATTATTATTAGCATTTATCGGAGTTATTCTACCTACGGGATTCTCACCTTACGTAATACCAATTCCGGCATTTTTAATCCTTATGTCAATTTTTACAAAACCTAGAATTGCATTTGTTTCAGCAGTTATATTGCTTTCAACAATGTCTATCGGATATCAATATAATATTCAATATCTAGTAGCTTTTTTAATTTTAAGTTTGTTCTCTGTAATCGCTATTTCAAGAATAAGATATGCAGAACGTGTTGACGTTATAAAAACAGGTTTTAATATCGGACTTGCAGGTTTATTGATTGTTTTTAGCATTTATATATTAGAAAAATGTTTAATAGAAGTTGATAACGTTCTACTTATTAAAAATTGCTCATTTATCCTATTAAACGGTATTTTCAGCGCTGTCATAGCATCGGGGCTAATGCCTTTGTTTGAAAGTATGTTCAAAATAATTACCCCATACGGCTTGGCAGAACTGGGCGACCATAACCAAGATCTTTTAAAAAGATTACAAATGGAAGCTCCCGGAACTTATCACCACAGCTTAATGGTTTCAAACTTGTGTGAGGCCGCAGCGGAAGCCATTGGGGCTGACCCAATTTTAGCTAGAGTTGGTGCTCTTTATCACGATATCGGCAAATTAAAACGTCCATTGTTTTTCGTAGAGAACCAATCTTATTTCTTAATCGAAAATCCGCATAATAAATTTACACCAAAAATCAGTAAAATGATTATTACAGCTCACCCTAAAGATGGTTTAGAATTTGCCAAAAAATATAAACTTCCACAAGTTATTCAAAACTTTATTATTCAACACCACGGAGAGGGATTAGCGAGTTATTTCTATAATCAAGCTGTACAAGAAGAGGGAATTGAAAACGTAAAAGAAGAACAATACAGATACCCTGGTCCAAAACCAAATACAAAAGAAACCGCAATTCTTATGATTGCGGATGCCGTAGAATCGGCTGTTCGTTCGTTGAAAAACCCAACACCGGAAGAAATTGAAAACATGATTAACAAAATCATTGTTGAACGTTTAAATGACGGACAATTGTCTGACAGCCCGCTTACCTTAAAAGATATTAAAACAATTGCCGGAACTTTCTCAAGAATTTTGAGAGGTATGCAACATAATAGAATTAAATACCAAGAAAATGTTGCTGCAGAGTTCCAAAAAGACAAAATTAATATTCCTGCAAAATTGATTGACGAAGATTTAGAAAACAAAATTAAACAACTTGAAGGCAACGAAGCTCCGCAAGAAAACAAAATACCAAAAGAGGATAAACAAGATGACAAATAGCGAAAATCTTTCAAAATACAATTCATCAAATGTTGAAAAGAATATTTTTTCTGAAAATATTTTTGAAGATTGGGATATTGATGAAAAATATTTTATTGATTCTGCTAAAAAAATATTAGATTTTTATTTGTCAATTCCAAATGTCTATGAAAATTGTTGCCTTAACAATTTTGATTATAATACAATATCTTTTGACTTTTTATTTTGTAATGGTGAAAAAACTCATCAAATAAATAAAGAATACCGAGACAAAGATTATGTCGCAGATATTATTACTTTTGCGATATTTGCAGATAGTGAAGATAAATTTATTTTTGATGGAGAAATTAATCTCGGCGAAGTAATAATTGCTCTTGACAAAGTTATGGAAGAAGCAGAAAAGAAAAATGTTTCAAAAGAATATGAGTTAGTATTTCTGATTAGTCATGGGATTTTACATTTATTAGGATTTGACCATCAAACAGAAGAAGATTATAATTTTGTTATAAATTTACAGAATAAAGCATTAGGAAGTTTAGGGTATGACAAAATTTAAGCAACAAGGTTTTTCAAACACATTTAAAAACGCCCGCAAAGGCATGCGACTTGTAATCAAATCAGAAGTCAATATTAGGGTGCATTTTTGTATTGCAATGGCTGTACTTGCATTAGCTTTTGTTTTAAATTTTAGCGTTGAAAGAATGTGCATCTTACTCTTAACAATTGCATTTGTAATAGTTTCTGAAATGTTCAATTCCGCAATTGAATACTCTCTCGATGCCGTTTTTCACAACCGTTATTCCCGTCTTGTCGGCATGGCTAAAGACATTTCTGCTGGAGCTGTAATGTTTGCCTCAGTTGTTGCAATCGTCATTGGAGTAATTTTATTCGGTTCAGAACTTCTTAAACTATTTGTTTCTACATAATTAACCAGTGCCTTAAATACAAATGGGTGCAATTTTCCATCTTTTACATCTTGATAAATAATCGTTAAAGCTTTTTTGTTAGACATTGGCTCTTTGTACGTTCTTTGTTCTGTTAACGCAGAGAACTTGTCTGCAGTAGATAAAATTTGCAAATTCAAATCAGCATTAAAATCTTTTCCCACCCAAGGATATCCGGTCTTTTTTGCATTTTGGTGATGATTTCTGATTAATTCAAGAGTCTTCTTATCCAAACTCGAATTCTTCAAAATCTCATAACTTAATTCAGAATGAGTATGCATTATTTTGGTTTCTTGCTCATTTAATCTGGCAGGTTTATTCAAAACTTCCGGCGGAATAAGAACTTTTCCAACATCATGCAAATATGCCGCATCATCAATCGCCTTTATATCAACCTTGCTACGCAAAGAAAACGGGAGATTGTCAGCAATTCCATTGATATATTTTTGAGTATCTGATGCATGCCCTCTTTGCAACTCATTTAATTCATCAATGTTTAAATTCAATTTCGGATTAAAATCTTTAACAATAGCTCTTATTTTAGGATTAGAATTTACAGCTTTTTGAATATAATATTCTGTAGCCAAAGATTTAACAGAAGAACTCTGAAAAGTATCTGCCGTCAAACTTGTACCAAACCCAATATTATATCGATTTTGGTTGACACGAGTATTTGGTTGTAATGCGCCCACACTAATAGCGCGATTGATTTCCAATCCCATACACAAAAAACACTATATTCTACTACACTATATATTTATAAAGTATTTTTTAAGGATTCGATTGCCAATTGTTCAAAAATTGTGTAGAAATTTTAACAAAGTGCAATAAATTAAAGGTGTGTTAAAATTAAAATATGAATGAAATTAAAAAAGTATTAGTTTGTGGAATTGGCGCAATTGGAAGCATTTATGCCGATAAAATAGAAAAATATTCACCTGAAAATTTGAGAGTTTTGGTGGACGAAACAAGATTTGAAAGATACAAAAAAAATCCGACTATTTTTAATGACAGAATTCTAAATTTCAATTATATTTTACCATCCGCAACAGATTTTAAAGCAGATTTAATCATTATTGCGACTAAATTCGACGGACTTAATGACGTTATCCAGAACATTAAAAACTTTGTTAAAGAAGACACCGTAATTTTATCATTGCTTAACGGAGTTACAAGTGAAAAAATTATCGCTCAAACTTACGGCGCAGAAAAACTGCTTTATTCATACTATATAGGTCACAGCGCAGTAAGAAACGGCCGACACATTACACATGATGGCGTGAATACAATTGTTTTTGGATCTGACAATGTTAACGACATTAAAAATGAAAATAAAGTAAAAATTTTCTTTGAAAAAGTCGGAATAAATTACCTTATTCCAAAAGACATTATTCATTCATTGTGGTTAAAATATATGCTAAATGTTTCTGCAAACCAAACCACCGCAATTTTTAGAATGACTTTTGGGGAAATGTTTGAAAATGAAAAATGTATGGAATTTGCAATCAATATAATGAAAGAAGTTCAAGCAATTGCAAAAGTTCAAGGGGTAAACAATAGTGAAACTCTTATAGATGAAGCTCTTGAAAGTCTAAAAACAATGACTCCGGATGGCAAAACATCAATGTTGCAAGACGTTGAAGCAGGCCGAAAAACCGAAGTTGATATGTTTGCCGGAACAATAATAAAAATGGGACTTGAACACAACATCCCAACACCTTACAATAAAATAATCAAAGAAATATTGGAAATCATATACAGACAACAAGAAATTAGTAGGTCTAAACTTCTTATCAATTGTTAATAATCAACATTTTGAACATTTTGTTGATAATTAATTGTTTGTTGGCGCATGTTTTCAATTTCATTAACTTGTTCATCAACATGCTCTTGAACGCTTTTTGTATCTACTGAATTCCCGTTTAAATTAATCGAAGACAAACCTTTCATCGCATTCATTCCTATGAGAAAGACAAAAGCAGTTATAACTAACCCTATTAACAAATCTATTGCACCAAAAGCACCTTTTTTCATTCTTAAAACCTCAGTTTAATTTATTCTTATGAATAAAGAAATTTACAGCATCATCTACTGTTTTTGGTGTTCTTAAGATTTCTTCTTCAATACTATGTTTTCTAATTTTTACAAAAAACTTATTATAAACAGTCAAACCTACAAAAATTATTAATGATGATAGAACAACACCCCCCATTGCAAGTGCAAACTTTGTAATTGTTGTTGTCATGGCAGTATTGCGGGCTTGTTCACACAACCCCGCATTTACTGTCAAAAACATTAATGTAAATATTGTACTAAATATTTTATTCTTCAATTTTTTCTTCTGCCTCTTTGGCTTTTGTTGTTCTTGTTTTTCTTGTTTTAGAAGTTCCTCGATTTGGTCTGCGAGTTTTTTTCGGTTTTTCTTCTGTCACTTCTTCAACTGCAGAAACTTCTTCTACTACTTCTGTTTTTACTTCTGCTTGTTCTTGAACTTCTTCTTTTACAGCTTTTTTCTTAGAAGTTTTTGTTTGTTTTGTCTGTTCATGTTGCTCCTCAGCTTGAGTTTCAATAACCGGTTTAATTTCTTCATTTGGTTTCAAAACCGTTTCAGCTGTTTCTACTGTTTGGTCTGCAACTTCAGTTTGAGATTGTTCTTGTTTTTTATCAAATTTATTTTTTCTTCCGCCTCGTTTACGCTTATTATCACGTTTTTCGGTTTCTTGAACAGCAACAGTTGACGGATTTTCAACCTCTACAACTGGTGTTTGTTGAACTTGTTGTTCTTCAACTACCTCTTGTTGCGGAGCTTGTTGATTTTGGTTGTTATTTTTATTATTTTTGTTGTTCTTTTTAAAATTATTTACAGGCAATTTCATTTTTGCAGCTTTTGCTCTATATTCACCCTCTGCAGTCGGAGTTGCAAAGTTGAATTCATTCATAAAGTAGCCTGTACCTTGGCAGTGCGGACATCTTTTTGTAAAGATTTCAGACAATGATTGACCTTGTCTGTGACGAGTCAATTCAACAAGACCTAAATCAGAAATTTGTCCAACTTGCGGTTTTGCCTTATCCGGTTCAAGAGCAATTTCCAATTCTTCAAGCATAGCAAGTTTATCCGCTCTTGACATCATATCAATAAAGTCAACAATAATCATACCACCGATATTTCTCAAACGAAGTTGACGAGCGATTTCATGAACAGCTTCAATATTTGTTTTCAAAATTGTTTCGTCTTGCGTAGATGAACTTGTAAATTTACCACTGTTAACATCAATTACTGTCAAAGCCTCTGTTTGTTGGATAAACAAGTAACCACCTGATGGCATATTAACTTTGATATTCAAAGCTGCCTTAATTTCTTTGTGAACATCTGTTGCCACAAGAAGAGGTTCAGAACCTTTGTACAAAGTAACTTGAACATTTTTGTTCATATGCCAGTTTTGCAAAATATTTTGAACTCTTTGCATTGCAAAAGCAGTATCTACAACAATTTCTTTAACATCTTCAGTACAAGCTTCTCTAATTGTTCTGTAAAGCAAGTCTTGATCACGATACAAAAGGTTTGGAGGAGTCATTGTCTCAGACGCAGTTATAATGTTATTCCATTTTTCAAGCAAAATTTCCAAATCTTCTTGAATATCAGCTTCTGATTGTCCCTCTGCTTCTGTTCTAATGATAACGCCTACCCCTACAGGTTTGATTAAACTAACAACAGATTTCAATCTTGCTCTTTCTTTTGAGTTTTCTATTTTTTTACTAATACTAATTCCCGGTTCATTCGGCATTAATACCAAAAATCTTCCCGGTAGACTAATTTCTGTTGTAACTCTAGGACCTTTATGTCCTGTCGGTTCTTTTACAACCTGAACAATTAATTTTTGTTTTGGAGAAAGCTTATCTTTTAAAGAGCCTTTTCCCATTACATCTTGGGCGTGCAAAAAGCCCATTTTATCAACACCAACATCAACGAATGCTGCATCAATACTTGGCAGGATATTGTCGACTGTTGCCAAATAAACATCTCCTAGAATTACATCTCCTCTTGAAATAAAGAAATCTGTAACCTTTCCACCTTCCATAACCGCGGAAATATTGTCACGTTCTGCGACAATAATTCTCTTGTCAGCGTTTTGTTGCTGATAATTTTTGTTGTTACGTTTTTCGTTTGCCATAAAAAATCCTTTATAATTCTTGTAAATCTTTATCAAAGAATTTGGTTCGCCTGATGTCAAACGTTACACCTGATGCAATCAAATCCATCAAAACATCTGCTCTCAACGCAGGAATTTCCGCTTCGACTGTCCCATCTTCTTTGTTTACTGCTGATTGACCGGTTTTTAGTATTATGAACAGACTTTCTCCATCAAATCTATATGATTTTATTGACTTTTTAATGTCTGTTTTTTTGATTAAACCTTTTTTGTTTTTCTTCTCGATAAAAATTTCTTCGGAAGATAAAACTCTGTCCGTATTATATACCAAATCTTTAAAATCGTAAAGTGATTTATTAAAAATATCCACTTTATATTCTGCCCATTGTGCTGTAATATCAATTGCCGGAGCATTTTTTGCGATTTTTACAATACTTATAATTCTTGATTCTTTCGGAAGTACTTTTTCCAACTTTTCTTTCAATTCTTGTTCAGTTAAATCATCAAATAATTCTACATCAACAAGTTCTCCGTCGCTTTCGGCAAACAAAGGTAGAGCAACACCCATTGAAACTTTCATTGACGGGTTATAACCAAGCGAATAAACAACATCCAAATCAGTTCGAGCAAGAGATTTAAAGAAAGTATTTTGCCAATCTAAATGAGAAAAATATTTTAAAATCCCCGTCTTCGTAAGCTTAATTCGATACTTGTAAACCTCTCTGTCATAGCCATTAACGGTTGTAGGATCTTTGTGCTCAATTTTTAAATTCTGCGCTTTTTCACAAGCTTTGAAAGGCTTTGCCATAACCTTATGAGTTTTCAAATTCGGACAAACGCCACAGTTTACACACTGTTTTTCGCAAGTAGGAACTACAGATTCTTGCAAATCAACAGATTTAGATACCAAGTCGTTTACGGCAATATTATATTCATTAACTAGCCAACTCTTATCAATTCCGGTATTAATGAAATCCCAAGGAAGTTCTTCATCTGTTGAATACTGATGTTTTGCAAGTTCTGCCAAGTCAAAACCTAACTCTTTCGCCGTTTCATGCCAGATTTCTTCTTTAAAATATTCCCCCCAAGCGTCAAGGTAACAACCTTTTTTATAAAGTGCCTCTATATACTTGCAAAGTGACCTGTCACCACGAGTTAAAACCGCCTCTATTTGCGAGATTACGTCTTCGTGATAATTGATTTTCAAGCCTTTTATGTGTTTAGTTTTTTCTTTCAAATGTCTGATATGTTCTGAAACCTCTTTCAAATCCATCTGTCCACACCACTGAAACGGCGTAAACGGCTTCGGCACAAAGATTGAAAGTGTACAAGTTATATCAAGTCCATGATTTAAGCCTTTTTCACGTTTCAAAAGTCTTGCACGGTACTTAATTCTATTCAAAAGTTCTGCCATCTCGTCCATATCTTCTATTGTTTCGGTTGGAAGTCCGCAAATAAAGTAAAATTTCACCCTTGACCAGCCGTTTTCGTAAAGAGTTAAAACAGCATTCAAAATCATCTCTTCCGTAATATTTTTCTTTATAACATTGCGGAGTCGCTGACTACCGGCTTCCGGTGCAAGTGTCATTGTTGATTTTCGAACACTTTGGACAAGATTTGCAAGTTCAAGATTAAAACCGTCAATACGTTGACTCGGAAGAGATACGGAGATTTTTTTATCGTTAAAATCAACCGCAAGCTCTTTTATAACCTCATTAATATTTTTATAATCGTTAGAAGATAGCGAAAGCAAAGAGTATTCATCGTAACCTGTATTTTTTACTAATTCCTTTGCTATTTTAATAATATCTTCAGCAGATCTTTCTCTAACAGGCAATGTCACATGCCCCGGTTGGCAAAAACGGCACATTCTACCGCAACCACGACGAATTTCTACAACAGCCCTATCCTGAACTGATGTTGAAAACGGTATCGGATATGATTTTAAAGCTGTATCATAAGTCAATTGTGCAATTCGTTTATTAACTTTTCCACCTACAGAAGCAGACCAACGCCCTGACAGACCTTCTCCCTCGCCACTTGGGGAGAGGGCAGAATTGCTTTGCGAGTCGCACGAGCTTAGCAATTCGGGTGAGGGGTTACAAAGCGCTTTAATTCGTTCTGCTCTTGGCATTCCTTTTGTTTTTTCTAAAATTTCGCAAACTTCTCTAAGCGTATCTTCGCCATCACCAACCATAAAAACATCAATAAAATCTGCCATAGGAAGAGGGTTAAACGCACATGGTCCACCTGCCATAACAATCGGATCATCGTCACCTCTCATATCATTGCGATATGGAATTCCTGACATTTCTAGCATTTTTAAAACTGTCGGATAAGCAAGTTCATATTGAAGAGAAAAACCAACCGCGTCAAAATCTTTTAAATATCTTTTGCTTTCAACACCATAAAGCATTTTAGGAGAAAAATCACCTTCCGGAGCATATGCTCTATCGGCCATCCAACCATCATGCCTGTTAACAATATCATACAAAATTCGAACTCCAAGATTACTAATTCCAATTTCATACTTATCCGGAAAAGCAAAAGCAAATCTCACTTTAGCTTTATCAAAATCTTTATTATATGACAAAAATTCTCCACCAACATATTGATATGGCTTTGTACAATTGTGTAAAGCTTCGTGGTTCTCTCTAAAAAAACAATTCATCTTCTCTCCATATATAATCTAATTCTTATTTATAATTATATATAAAAAAACATTACAAAATATAAACATTAACCAAATATTTAGCAAATTTTAATAATATTATTTTTTTATTTATGTATAGGGGACAAAAAACATATGGAAAGGTAAAATTATTATGGGTTCAATGATTACTAGTTTTTCGAAACTCGGAGTAAGCTTACTTGACACTTTGCCGGAGCTTTCAAAGGGAGCCACTAAAGTTGCTAAAAGAGTTTCTCTTAGTGGAGCTGATTCTGCTACAGTACGAAAATTATTACCTAATGCCAGAGCACCATTTGCTGATATTGGCTACACTGTTAGAGATGGATATTCTATAATGGGAATACGACTTAGAGACGGACAAAAAGTTCTTGATAGGGGAGTGTTCTCAGTAACATCTGACGGGAAAGTCGTCAAATACAAAATGCGACTTGGCGAAAATGGTTCAAACTTAACTACAAACGGCTTTTATGACAGAAACGCTCGTTTTGACACCAAACACTGGAAATTCAGTGGCGAAAGGAATAACAAAATATTTGAAACTGTCGCAAGAAGTAATGGAAAATTTGCAAACTATACAACAGTAAACCAAGACTTTTTATCGGAATTTTTCCATAATATGAAAAGCTTAGGAGGCAAATACACCGGGCTTCTTGAAAGTGGAGTTAAACGTTTGACCTAAGCACTTGTTTCCGGAAAATATTTGTCGATTTCAATAATTGTACCGTCTAAAGTGTTTTCCTGAAACGATTTTATAAACTTAAACAAATCAGAATTCGGAATATCATAGTTATACAAAACAGTTTCACCTTTGTATTCTCGCATTACTCGCACAATATAATGACATCCTTGAGCATATTTCAAAAGATGTTCCGAATTAAATTTGTTGCCATTATGATCTTTATCTATTCGAACATAGTTAAATCCTGCATAAAACTTTACTTTTTCTTTGGTTTCAGGTTTTAACTTACTGTTATGCTTCGAAAATATATCTATAACTTTTTTATTTATTTCATCTGCCATATACCTATTAAACAATAATTTTTTAGATATGTCTAAATGTTAAGCAAAATGTTACAGCTGCACATGTCAAGTTTTAGAACCGCAATTTAATCTTTGCAAAAATTAACTTATTTGCTATTAGCATTTTGTTTGATAAAATTATATTATGATTAAAATTTTACTTGTATCAGAAGATAAAAACGTAATAAATCGTTTCAAAAACATTTTTAACAAAAATTCCTATGATTTTGAGGTAATGACTGACGAAAATCTTATCTGTGACCTCATTAGCGTAGAAGTTCCTGATATAGTTATCATTGATACCAAATTCTCAAAAACCAAAGATTTAAACAAAAAAATCAAATCGATTTGTGAAAATACAATTATTATTTTGGCACTTTCAAACTCTTCTGTTGAAAAAGACTTAATTAAATTTGCAAACGCATTTATTACAGAAGAAATGAATAATGATTTAGTCTTATCTACAATTAGCGTAAACTTGCGCATGAAAAACTCGCTTGAAATGCTTTCAAGCTCCAACAAGGACTTGGCAGACAGTTTATACAGACTAAATGCCTTATACAGCACAAGTTCTCAATTTGCTGGAACTCTCGACAAATCAAAATTAATCCACTACATGATAGAAGGAATGGACAAAGCTTTGAGCTTTTCTTTAACTTGTACCCTTTCTTTATGCACAGAGGAAGAACCTGTTTTAATATTGAACTCCCTTTATGAATTATCGGATGAATTAATTAGTGCAATAAAACTTAGAACTATTTTAAACTTTAATTCTTTATTTGAGGGGAAAACACCACCTTGTAAGCTGGATATTGATACTTTAAAAATAGAAAAACACATAAAATATCCTGCAAGCAGGTTTACTTTTACACTTTTTCAATATGACAATATGTTTGCACCTATTTCTTTGGGAGAGAACTTTTTTGGCTGTATAGAAATTTTTAAAGAAACATCATTTACATCAGAAGATGCAACATGTTTCCAAACAATCGCGCAACAAGTCTCGCTTCCATTAAAAAGTGCAACTCTTTACCAAGAAATTATTGAAACAAATGCGAAATTAGAAAGACTGGAACGTCTTAAATCCGAATTTATTTCAATTGTTTCTCACGAATTGAGAACTCCGTTAACATCTATAAAAAACTCACTAGACATACTTATGAGCGGAAGATGTGGAGAAATAACTCCTGCTTCCGACAAATTTTTGACTATGGCAATGCGAAATGTACAAAGGCTTTCCGGGATTATCAACGACTTGTTAGATTTATCAAAAATCGAAGCTGGTAAAATGGATTATAATTTCGCTCCTACCAACATAAATTCTGTTATTAATTATGTAAAATCCGCTCTTTCAGAAGTCGCAAAAACCAAAGGACTTAATCTTGTAACAGAAGAAGCAGAAAATATTCCTGATATTACGGCAGATTCAAGAAGATTAGAGCAAGTTTTAACAAACCTTGTTTCTAACGCAATAAAATTCACCCCTGAAGGCAAAACAATTACGATTTCTTCAAGATTAATAAACGCAGATGATATAACCATAAATGATAATTTTAAAGACAGCATTAAAAACTTATCCGGAGAATACGTCGAAGTTTGTGTAAAAGACGAAGGAATTGGAATTGAATCCCAAAATCTGTTACATGCTTTTGATAAATTTGCGCAAATAGAAAATTCGCTATCACGAAAAGCTGGAGGAACAGGTTTAGGACTACCTATTGCAAAACAGCTTTTAGATGCACATAAGGGTGCTATTTGGTGTGATAGCGAACTTAATAAAGGTTCTAAATTCTATTTTATTATTCCGGTAAGTAAAGTCGTTAGCCAAGTGTAAATTTGCTACTTTTTTACATTATGTAACAAAGTAGAAGAAGTTTTTTAATATGCTATAATATGTTTATAGAATAGATTAGGGGAAAGTATGAAAAAAATTCTTATTGTTGATGATGAACAAGATATTGTAGAAAGTTTAAAATTTGTACTTGAAACAGCAGATTTTACCTGCTATTGCGCATATAACGGTGAAGACGGGCTTCGACTTGCAAAAGAATTAGTTCCGGATTTAATAATCCTTGACGTTATGATGCCAAAAATCAATGGTTTTAAAATTAGCAGATTATTAAAATATGATGCTAAGTACAAAAATATTCCTATTTTAATGGTTACAGCAAGAACCCAAGAGGAAGATAAATTAATAGGCGAAGAAACCGGCGCTGATGAATATATCACAAAACCATTTGAATTAGATGAAGTAGTAAAAAAAGTTGAACAATATCTTAAATAATTAATTATGGAAACAACAGTTACAAATAAAACACTAGAAAAACTAAAATACGACCTCGTAAGAACAGGTCTAGTTGCGTATGAAACAATTGAACAAGCCGAAGAAATAGCAAAAGCCCAAAATATAAATATAGGACAAGCTTTAATAAATTCAGGAACACTTACGGAAGAAGCTATTCTTAAATTTTTAGAAGCCAAATTGCACATTCCATATGTAAATTTGGACGATTACACACTAGATACAAAATGTTTGAAATACATAAGTTTTTCAGATGCAAAAAAATATAGAATTATTCCTCTTTTCAAAATTGAAGACACTTTGACGGTTGCAATGGCAGATCCGTTAGATTTGTTTGCAATTGACAAAGTTATAGAAACAGCTGAATGTTCTATTGAACCAGTTGTTTCTTCAGAAAAAAGTATTCTCAAAAAAATTGATGAATATTACAAAAAAGATGAAACTGTAGGCGAAATTTATATTGAAGACGGTGTCGAATACGACTGGCGTGATGAATTACACAGCGAAGATTTATCCGACAATCACATTCAAAAAATTATCAGAGCAATCCTGAAACAAGCTATACTTGAAGGAGTGCACGAAGTATCATTCCAAAGAGAAGATGAGGGTTTTACAGTAAACTTCAAAAAAGACGGTGAAATTCAAAATAAAGGGAATATTCCACCTGTTTTAACCTCTTCATTTACTGCAAAATTGAAAACTTTAGCGCAATTGGACGCATCTGTTTCGGAAGTTCCACAGCTTGGAAAACTAAATTTTAAAGTCGATGAAATGGAAGTTACGGCAAGTATTTCTA
Source organism: uncultured Candidatus Melainabacteria bacterium (assembly GCA_934717855.1). GTDB lineage: Bacteria > Cyanobacteriota > Vampirovibrionia > Gastranaerophilales > Gastranaerophilaceae > Stercorousia. The sequence goes on along the minus strand of CAKUZI010000001.1, from coordinate 199,269 downwards.
CATTCCCAACCATAATGGGAGAAAGAATTTTCTTAAAAATTTACAAGCCACCGAGAGCTTTGAATAAAATTATCAAATCAGAAACAAATCTTCAGGTAATAAAGTCTGCATTAAATAATCCTGGAATTATTATTGTTTGTGGTTCTCCGTTGAGTGGAAAAACGCACATTATCTATTCTCTTTTGCTTGAAGCCGCAAATAAAAGTAAGAATATTATGACTCTTGAAAGTATTGCAAAATATACACTTAAAGATGTTCACCAATGCGAATTAAATGAAAATGTTGGCTTTAATATGGATAAGGCTTCAAGGTTCATTGAATTTCAATCACCTGATATTGTATATTTAGAGGGTATTAAGTCTAAGGAATCTTTTGATTACTTTGCAAATCTTGTTTTTGACAACAAAACAATTATTATGGAATTTTTGGCAAACAATATGGAAGATTTACGCTATAAGTTATCTTTTTCAGATTTTGAGACCTTAAAATCATTGATTAGTTGCATGATTTTCATACATTCCCAAGACAGCATTGAAGTGTTTACCAAAGAAACAGTTCAAAAGTACTTGGCTTAAAAAACATAAACCTGTTTTCTTTGAAATTTTTACTACATTATATAAAACACTAAATTAATCAAAAAATCTGTTATTAGCAAATAAATTGTAGTTAAAATAGAAGCTTGAGTTGTCGAAATTCCAACTTCTTTAGCTCCGCCTTTTGTGCTGTAACCTTGAGTTGCACACACTAAAGATATTAAACCTCCAAATATTGAAGCTTTTAATAAGCTTATGTAAATATCTCTAGTTGAAATCCAGAGCCAAGCTGAATTCATATACCTTGCAGGATGTAAATCAATTGTCGCTTGCGAGACAAGCATTCCTCCAACAATTCCTACAAATTCTGCCAACAAAACAACCATAGGAACAGTTATCACCCCTGCTAAAATCCTCGGTGTAAAGTAATAGCCAACAGGATCTACTTTAAGAGTTTTCATTGCATCAACTTGGCTTGTAACTTGCATATTGGCAATTTCTGCAGATATTGCAGTTCCGGCTCTAGCGCCTATCGCAAGCGCAACAAACCCCGGAGCAATCTCTCTTATCATAACAATTGCAATTGTTCCTCCAATATAAGCTTCTGCCCCACTCATCAAAAACTGTTTTGAGACCTGAATTGCAATAACCGCAGCCGCTATAAATGCAATAATCAACGATATTGGAAGCGAATCATAACTAATCGCAGCTGCTTGTGCTAATACAGAAGAAAATCGTACCTGAAACAAGTATTTAATACTCTTTATTAAATTTTGAACACATAATCCTAAAAATTCTAGCACAAGCTTCTCCTTGCGCTAATTGTAACATAAAAAGATTTATCAAACAAGTTTCCATATCAGCCTTATACAATAGCATTTTACAAAGACTCGACATTTCAAAAATATCCTATTCCTTCATAGCGAATTTCTTTTTACCGGAAAGAATTGCATTATCCAAATTCGCCGTTTCTATAAACTTTTTAGCTTCATTAACCGGAATTGCAAAACCGATACCAATATTTGAAATATTATTATCAGGATTATAAATTGATTGCGAAATACCAATAACTTCACCCTGCGAATTTAAAAGCGGTCCTCCAGAACACCCTGGATTAATCGCAGCATCTGTTTGAATTCTCCCTTTTGTATAATCAATTCTGGACACAATACCGGAGGTTAATGTACCTGAAAATCCAAACGGGTTTCCAATAGCCAAAACCTTTTGCCCAACTTTTACATCAGAAGAATTTCCAAATGAAATAGTTCGCAATCTTGATTTTGGCGCAATTTTTAATAATGCTAAATCTTTGTTTTTGCCCATTTTGGCAAGCACAGAAGCTTTATAAACTTTTCCATCCGAAGTTGTTACATCAATTTCATTTGCCCCCTCAACCACATGAGAGCCAGTTAAAATAACACCATCTGAGCGAACTACACACCCGGTTCCTGCTGAAAAGCCGTCTGACAAATTGGCTTCAATCGCAACAATTGCAGGATTTATACGTTCATACACACTGATATTTATCAATTCATCAGCTCCTAAGTTTTGAGCTGAAACAGGTAAAATTAATAAAGTTCCAAAAACAAAATGTATAAAAATTTTCTTAAACATAATCTCCCCTTTTACTAATATTATGAGAGATTTTGGAATTTATTCATTACCCCTAAAAAAATTTTTATGGTTAGTTATTGTAATTATTACAATTTTAATGTATAATTCAGAAAAAACTTTACATTTTATAAGAAAGGAAATTTTTAAAATGAGCAGAATTGATTTATTTAAACAACATTTAACAGAAAAAAGAGCTGTAAAAGTTATTGCTGGTATCGACAATTTTGATATTGAAAACATCAAAAAAGTAGTAGCTTCTGCAGAAAACGCTGGAGCTTCAGCAGTTGATATTTGTGCAAGACCTGAAATTATTTCTGAAATCAGAAATATGACAGATATGCCAATTTTCGTATCTTCAATCGTTCCATCTGAACTTGTAAAAGCAGTAGAACTTGGTGCTGATGCAATCGAATTAGGCAACTTTGATGTTCTTTACAAAAAAGGAATGTCATTCTCAGCTGATCAAGTTTTGTCATTAGTTAAAGAAACTATGGATATGCTTGGCGATACAAGAACATTCTTCAGCGTAACAATTCCTGGTGAATTGGCTATTGCAGACCAAATCGAATTGGCTAGAAAATTAGAAACTATGGGTATTGATTTAATCCAAACAGAAGGTCACTTCTCTGCTGACCACATTTCTGAAGGTGCTAGAGGTTTGATGGAAAGAGCTGAATTAACTATTTCTAACACAATTGAGCTATCTAGAAACATTGATTTACCTATCATGACAGCTACAGCTATCAACCCAACAACTGCTCCATTCGCATTTGCTGCAGGTGCTTCTGCTATCGGTTGCGGTTCTTGCATCAACAAAATGGATTCAGACTTGTCAATGATGGCAACAGCAAGAAGCCTTGTTGAAATTGCTTCAAGAAACGCTTTGAAAGTTGTTGAACTAGTTTAGTAATTCAGATAAATATAACTACAAAAGTCCTGTTTTTCAACAGGACTTTTTTAATAACTTTAATGCTGTAAACAATTCAACATACAATTGTTTACATTCAATGGATTTTTGTGCTATCTTGAAATATAATACTGTTGTGAAAGGATTATTATGGAACTAATTTTAGACATTTTATATATTTATGTAGCAATATATTCATTATATTTTTTAGCACTAGCTATCAGAAATCTTAACGACAAACCATTTAAGATAGAAAAAAGATATTCTCAATATGAGGAAAAAGACAACCTTGCGGTAGTTATTTACGCCAGAAATAATAGAATTACTTTAGATAACCTTATTAAAGAACTAAAAATGCAAGATTATCCTATTAATAATTTCAGAGTTTTTGTCTTGTTAGATAACTGTTCTGACGGTTCAGAACAACTTTTCAATGGCGATAATTTTGTTAATCTTGTTAACATTACAGGTGTTGGTACTGTTGGAAAAGATCAAGCTGTTTCAATGCTTATTGAAAGATTATCTAAAGACCAAACAATTGATTCTTACGTATTTATTGACGCAGATAGAAGTATTCCGTCAAACTTTTTGACTTCTATCAATTCCGGACTTGTAAACCATAGTGTTTTGAGTGGCGAAACACTTATGATTACTGACAATTTAGGACCTATTGATAAAATTAAAGCAGCTTATCAAAAATATCATATGAATTTTATGAGAAAAGCTCGTTCTCTATTCGGGTTAGCAGCAAGCGCTGATTCTGGCGTTTTTGTTATTAAAAAAGATCTTGTTGATGAAGTTGGCTCTGTTGATTTCAAAGATATTAATTCAGAACTAAAATACAGCATGCTTTTATCTAAAATTAAATGTCCATGCACTTATAATCCAAATATTCAAACATACGTAGATACAGCAAGCTATGAGTTTAGAAAACCAAGACTATCTGCAAGATTAGATTTATTTAAAAATTGTTTTACTCAAATCAATGGTAGCAACTTTATTTTTGCAGAACACACTTTTTCTTTACTAAACCCTAATATCTGGATGATTTTACTTGTTTATGCAGTAGTGATGAAACATTCTTACAGATACTATTTCTTTGTAGATTTCAGAATTGTTGCATTAACGTTCCTAATTTTAATCGCCGGTTTTGGTATAAGTTTAATTAATTCAAAATTAAGATTTAAAGAAATCGTTTTGTTATGCTTGTATCCGCTTTATTCACTAGGACACATTATCAAAAACTTGCCTCCTGTAAGAAAAGTTAGAGCAAAAATTACTAAAATAGAAGAATTACCAGAAGATACAGAAAAACTGGTGATTGATGCATTTGTAATGAATTCTACAGGAAGAGAACTTCCTTGTAAATTAGAATTCATCTCAGAGGGTGGACTTGCTAAAATCAAATTTATGTACAAAAATAAAAAATTCTTAACAGGCAAACATTTAAGAATGATTGATGCTCTTCAAGAAATTCGTCAAAAGCTGTATGATTATGGTTTTGTGCTAAAAATATGCAGTTGCTGTAAATATTTCACATCGAACGTAGACGGTTCAACAAATATGTTGAAAGGTTTTTGTAACAGCGATTATCCGAGCCCATCTATTACAGGGCAAAAGCCTACATTAATTTGGAATTCTTGCACAGATTTTGAACCTGCAAAGGTAACTAGTCTTCTTGAAGATATGGTTGAAGAACAAGAGACTCAGGCACAATCTCATTAAGCATATAAAAAGATCCACAAATAATTTTCATACAGTCCTTAGGCAATTCGTCTAGGGACTTAAATTTATGAGATGGGAACTCGCAAACGGCTTCTAATTCTTCAATTGTACAAGAATTCAAATTATTAAAATGATAAAAATAAATTTCATCCCCTTTAGAAAACAAAATTTGCATCATTTTTTCATAGTTTTTATTTTTTAGACACCCAAAAACAAAACAACGTTTTTTATACGGGTAATAAAAATCCAAGCTTTCGCGCAACGCCATTGCTCCATTTGGATTGTGAGAAGCATCAACAATCAAATCTTCTCTACACAATTCAAAACGACACGGATGTTTTACTTCTTTCAATGCATTTTGAATTGTTGCCTCACTTATTTGAGGAAATAAATGACGTACAACCGCTAACGCAAGTGATAAATTTTCCTGTTGACAAGTTCCTTTTAATGCCAAATTAGTTGTATCTTCAAAAGGTGCAACCACTACAAAAAGAGAATTTTCTTCATCTGCTTTATCTTTAATTTCTTCATATCCCTCAGAAGTAAAAATTGGGCAATTAGGTTTAATAATACCAGCTTTTTCATAAGCTATTTTAGATTTAGTATTTCCTAATCTTTCTGTGTGATCTAAATCAATATGAGTAATTATTGAACAAAGATTTGTCTTTATAACATTTGTTGCATCAAATCGCCCGCCCAGACCTGTTTCTAAAACAACAACTTTAACATTTTTATCAGCAAAATACTTAAACATTACAGCTGTCAAAATTTCAAACTCAGTCAAATGAATTCCATTTTTATCCGCAATTTCACAAACCTCAAAAACTAAATTGGAAAAATCTTCTCTTGAAATATCAATGCCATTAATTTTAATTCGTTCAGTATAATTAAAAATATGCGGACTTGTGTATAAACCTACTTTTATACCCGCTTTTTCTAAGACCGTTGCTATAATTGCACAAACAGACCCCTTTCCGTTTGTTCCGGCGACATGAATACATTTCAAAGAATCTTGAGGATTTCCCAACAAATTTAACACTGCAGAAATTCTATCTAAGCCAAGATTTATATAAAATTTGCCCTGCGAAGTCAAGAGTTCCACAGCGTTGTTATAAGTTTTATCCATTTGTTATCTCTTTCAACTGTTCAACTATTTTTTCAGTACCATCAAATTTTGCAAGAGCCAAAGAGTTTTTTTGAAGTTCTTCTAATCTGGATTTGTCATGCATTAGACTTGCAACTGTTTCATAAAAAGACTTTTCATCCGCATCTTTATCTTCAATGTATAATCCTGCATTTTTTTCAACAATATATTTTGCGTTTTTTCTTTGATGGTCAGCTGCAGCATGAGGATAAGGAACAAAAATTGGAGCAATTCCGGAGGCACAAATTTCGGAAATACTTAAAGAGCCGGAGCGTGAAATTGCAATATCAGACGCTTTTAATGCTGTTACCATGTCTTCAAAATATGGTTTTACAATAATGTTTTTATCGCTCTCATATTGAGGATAATCCCGAATTAATTGTTCTATTACACGATCATAATTTTTCTTTCCCGTTTGAAAAATTACCTGTAAATCAAATTCTTTAGAAAAACTTTTTATGACCTCTACAGTAGCATCATTTATAGATCTTGCCCCTTGCGAACCGCCCATAATTATTATTGTTGTTTTGTTTTCCAATCCGAATCTTTTTCGTGCATCCTCTTTTGACAGCGTTTTAAAATCGGCTCTAATCGGGTTTCCATTAACTAAACAATTTTTATTTTGAATAAACTTACACGCATTTTCAAATGCAACAGAAACATATTTTGCACCAGGCGCAAGCTTTCTAGTTACAAGCCCCGGTTGAGCATCACAATCATGCATCATATAAGGGATTTTTAAAATTTTTGCAGCAATTAAAGACGGGGCAGAGACATAACCTCCTGTTCCAAAAACGGCATCCGGCTTATATTTCATCAAATAATAGCAACATTTCAAAACCGCAAGACAAAGCTGAATTCCCCATTTGAATAAATCAAAACCCAATTTTCTCGGCATGCCATGAACATTTACACCTAAAAATTTAAATCCTTTTTGAGCAACAATATCAAATTCCAAATTTTTTGGATTACCTACATAGAAAATTTCTTCTCCAGCTAAATTCAAAGCATCTGCAACAGCAATTGCTGGATAAATATGTCCTCCTGTACCTCCACCTGTAATAAAATATCTGCTCATTAATATCTGTTCCTTATTTTCTTAATTCTCTTTTTAGAAATATTCAAAAGTATACCAACCATAATCAATGATACAATCAAAGATGAACCACCATAACTAATAAACGGTAATGGAACACCTGTTGTCGGCAAGAACGAACTTGCAACACTCATATTCATAAATGCCTGAAATACAATTGAAAAAGTAATTCCTACAGCAAGAAGTTTTCCATACATATCAGGACATCTTGCCGCAATAACAAAACCTCTTTGCAAAAATGTAAAAAATAACCCAATTACAAGAACACATCCAATAAACCCTAATTCTTCAGCAATAATTGCAAAAATAAAGTCCGTATGACATTCAGGCAAATAAGACAATTTTTGAATAGAACCGCCGTAACCAACCCCGCTAAATCCACCAGACGCAAATGCAATCAAAGATTGAATAATATTATATCCGGCTCCCAACGGATCAAGTTCCGGATGACGCCAAGTCTTCAAACGTTGTAACTGGTAAGGTTTAATAATTGTAGTCAAACCGATAATTAAAGAAACAAACATTGTTCCGACACAGCTAAGAAAGAATTTTATAGAACCTCCAGCAGCCATATACATAACAACAGTCGTCATACCAAGTAAAATTACCATTGACAAATTTGGCTGAATAAACGTCAAACCAGCCATACCAATAATTGGTAAAAAAGCCTTGTACCATTTATCTTGGTCAAACAAATTTGCATCTTTTCTAAACGCACTTGCTAACAAAAGAACAACTGCAGGCTTTGCAAATTCTGACGGTTGCAATTGATAAAAACCTAAATTAATCCATCTTTTTGCACCATTTACAACCATCCCCAAAGGCGTAAAGTCAACCAAAAACAACGCAACAAGGACTGAAATCATAACAACACCGTTCCAATTTGCGAGTTTTTTATAGTCATAGTTCATAAAATATTTCATTGCAATAAAGCCGATTACTAGCCCTACGAACTGCTTAACTACAAACTGCAATGGATTTCCGCCCTCGTCTAAACATTTTGGGGCAGTGGCTGAAAATATCGCTAAAAAACCGATTACGACAAGGAAAGCCACAACAATCAAAAGAGTTTTATCCGGTGAAGATATAATAACACTTTGAATTTGCGGATCATAATTACTATTTGGTTCACGTCTAATTGATCTTTGATAGGACATATTCCTTGAAAACCTTTCCTCTTTCTTCATAACCGCTAAACATATCGAAACTAGCACATGCCGGTGATAGCAAAACAACATCCGGATTTAGTTCAATCGACTTATCTATTGCAGACTGCATTGTATCTTCTCTAACGATATTTTCAAAGCCATTTTTTCTTAAATTTTCATCAAATCTATCTCCGGCTTCTCCTATCAATACCACTGTTTTAATATGTTTTTTTATTGCGTCGCAAAATTCTGACAAATCAGTATTTTTATCACGCCCACCTGCAATCAAAACAACATCACAATCATTAAAAGAATTAATTGCAACCAAACTTGCTTCCGGATTTGTCGCTTTTGAATCATTGTAAAATACTGTTTTTCCTTTTTTTGCAAACTTTTCTAATCTGTGTTCCGGAACTTTAAAAGACATTATTGATTTTCTTATATCATCATCAGAAATTCCCTCTAATTTAGCAACAATTAATGCGCACATAACATTTTGATAATTGTGATTTCCTATTAATGGACAATCTTTTAAATCAATAATCTTGTCTTCCTTTCCATTACGTTTGAAATAGATTGCTCCATCTTTTATAAAAGAACAATTTTCACCAATATCGCCATCAAACAAGAATACTGTTCCTCCGCACTCTTTAGAGAACTCTAAAAGCCTTTCATCCTTTGCATTCAAAACAGAAAAAGCCGGAGCTTGCGGAGACTTAAAGATTTTTGCCTTTGCTTTAAAATAATTTTCTAAACCTTGGTGCCAATCTATATGATCAGGCGTAAAGTTTGTAAAAACAGAAATTTGAGGCTGAAAACCATCACTATACTCTAATTGAAATGAACTGCATTCACAAACCATAAAATCAATATCTTTTTCTAATAAATCACAAGGCGGTACTCCGTAATTTCCACAAGGTTCCGCCTTATATTCTGATGATAAAATATGCGCTGTCAAAGCTGTTGTAGTTGTTTTTCCATTTGTGCCGGTTATTGCAACAAATGGAGTTTGAGTTTGAGTGTATGCCAACTCAATTTCTGAAATAACAGGGATATGAGCTGTTTTTAGTTTTTGCATAATTTCTGCACGAGGAGGAATTCCCGGACTTGTTACAGCAATATAAGCATCTTTTATAAATTCATCACTATGACCGCCAAATTCGACATTTATACCAAGTTTTAGTAATTCGTTTAGTTTTTCTTTATCTTCAGCTTTTTCTTCCCTAAATTCAGTTACGTAAACATCAGCTCCTGCTTTGTTCAAATATTTTGCAGCAGAAATTCCACTTTTCGAAAAACCTAATACTAAAACTTTTTTATCAAAAAACTTTAAACTTGGACAATTCATTATAAAATACCTCTATTCAATAAAATATAAATTATTACAGCAGAAATCGAAAGTACTGCGGATACAAGAGCAAACACTGTAACAACTTTCTTTTCACTCCAATTGCATAGTTCAAAGTGATGATGGATTGGAGCCATTTTAAAAACTCTTTTTCCAGTAGTCTTAAAACTTGTAACCTGAATAATTACAGACAATGTTTCCATAACAAAAACACCGGCAATTAAAACCAAAAGAATTTCAAATTTACCTAATACAGCAACAGTACCGAGCAAACCTCCAATTGCCAAAGAACCGGTATCGCCCATAAACACTTCTGCTTTTGGTTTATTGAATTTTAAAAATCCGGCTAACGCTCCTGCAACACAAGCTGATACAACGGAAGCTTCAGGATAACCGGAGAAAAATGCAATTATTGCACAAGCAAGAAATGCAAAAATACCTGTAGAAGATGCTAAACCGTCCAAACCATCTGTTAAATTATATGCATTTGATGCTCCTGTTATTACAATTACACCAAAAATCGGATATAACCAACCAAGATGCAACACATAATGACCAATCATTACATCACTTGCACCTGATTTTGTCATCATTAAATACAAAACAGGCAACATTGCAATCGCGATTTGTCTTAGCAACTTTCCTTTTGCAGACATACCGTCGTTTTTCTTACCCTTAATTTTTAAATAATCATCTTGAAAACCTTCAAATGTATAAAATAAAAGAGTTAGCAAAATAATAAAAGCTTCTGTATTAAGTCTTTGTGCCATTGCTAGAGCAATAATAGAGCCTAAAATCACAGCAACAATTATAAATACACCGCCAGTTGTCGGAGTCCCCTGTTTTTTAGCATGAGCTTCAGGCGCACAATCTTTCACATATTGACCAATCATATGTTTTCTCAAAAAATCAATATACGGAACGCCAAAAAGCAAACAGAATATCATTCCTAACAAAAACGCCACTGTTAACATTATCATCTTTTTTATCTACCCTCTTTAATTATTCTACTTTTTCAAATTTTCTATTATTTCTTCAAGTTTCATTGAACGAGAAGCCTTTAAGAATATTGTAATACCCTCATGCAAATTATCAAGAATGTAACGAGATGTTTCAATATTATTGTCAAAATGTTTTACAACAAATCCAAACTTTTCCAATTCTTCCCCGATATACTTTGCTAAATTGCCTACAGTAATAAAAAGTCCGTCTTTCCCTTTGAATTTTTTACCTAAGAATTCTCCTACTTCTCTATGAAATTCGATTTCGTTTTCACCAAGTTCACCCATATTACCCAACACAACGACAGGATTTTTATAAAGCTCCAAAAATGTTGAAACAGAAGCTTTCATAGATTCAGGGTTTGCATTATAACTGTCATTAATTATACTAAAACCTTTGATTTTTTCTTCTTCCCATCTTTTTTCTATCGGATGATATTTAGCCAAACCGGATTTTATTTCATCATAACTCATCCCTAATTTATACCCGATTTCAATTGCAGTAAGCGAGTTTTCAATATTGTAGTCACCCTCAACATTAAGATCATATTCTTTATTTTTGTATATAAATTTAGAATATCCGCTTCGTTTTTCAAGAATTTTAACATCATTTAATGAATAAAAAATTTTTTCACCATCAAAGTTTGCAAATTTTCTCAATCTCGGGTTATCGTTCGCAATTAAAACTTCTTTTAAATGAGAAGTTATTTCGCATTTAGCTTTTGCAATATTATCAAGGCTCCCTAATCTTCCGATGTGAGCGGAACCAGCATTTGTAATTACTGCATAATCAGGTTCTGCAAATTTGTCAATAAGTTCTATTTCACCTAAACCTCTCATTCCCATTTCGACAATCAGAACTTCAGTATCTTCTGGCATTGACAAAGCAGTTTGGCAAAAACCAATTTCATTGTTATGGTTTGAAAAAGTTTTATGTGACTTAAATTTTTTTGATACAACAGAATAAATCATTTCTTTAGTCGTAGTTTTTCCAGAACTACCTGTAACACCAATAACTTTTGGGCTATATTTTCTACGAGCGAAATTTGCAATTTGTAAATACGCAATTTTTGTATCATTAACTTTCAAACTCAAAGTCGCACTCGGACATTCTTTTGTGCAAAAACATCCAACTGCTCCGGCATCAATTGCTTTATCGCAAAATGCTTCACCATCAAAATTTTCACCTTTTAACGGTAGATAAATATCACCTTTTTTGATAGTTCTTGTATCTGTGGAAATTTCAAAATCTCCACCCACAAATCCTTTAATTTCGGCATTTGTCGCCTTTTTCAACTCTTCTAGCGTAAATCTCATAATTTTACCTATAAAACTCTTCCACAATCTATTCTAACGCAAACAAATTTTCAAAAACATAAAGTTAATAAATGTAAATAGTGCTTGACATATAGGTTTGGCTAGTGGATAATAACAGATGTATTAGTATGCGGTAACTCGTTTTAAAATTTCTGAAAGGAAATACGATACCCAAGTAGAAAGGAAAAGATAAATGTTCGCAATTGTTGAAACAGGCGGAAAACAATATCAAGTAGAAGAAGGAAGATACCTTGATGTTGAATTACTAGAAGGCGACAAAGATTCAAAAGTTGTTTTTGATAAAGTCGTTATGATTGTAAATGGCAAAAAGTCAAAAGTAGGTCAGCCATACGTTGCTGGTGCATCTGCTGAAGGTACAATCGTTAAACACGACAGAGCTAAAAAGATTATTGTTTACAAACAAAGACCTAAAAAAGGTTATAGAAAAAAACAAGGTCATAGACAAGGCTTTACAAGAGTAATGATTTCTAAAATCAGAACTTCTGCTCAAAAGAAAGCAGCTGAAACAACTGAAGAAGCATAAGTTTCGTTAAACAAAACCCGAAATTCGGGAGAGGATAATTCCTCAAAACAAAGTGATACAATTAACACGTATAAAATCAAATATTAATTTTATACGGAGTATAAGGAGAATAAAAAATGGCACATAAGAAAGGTATGGGATCTACCCGTAACGGTCGTGACTCCGAAGCGAAGCGTTTAGGCGTAAAAAAATTCGGCGGTGAAATCGTTAAAGCTGGTAACATTATCGTTCGTCAAAGAGGAACTAAAGTTCACCCTGGTAACAATGTTGGTATTGGTTCAGATGATACATTGTTTGCTTTGATTGACGGTCAAGTTAAATTTGAACCACACAGACGTGACAGAAAACAAGTTAGCGTTTACGCTGTGTAGTTAGTTAATTTAGCCAAAGTATTGAAAAAGCTCCATTTAATATGGAGCTTTTTTATTGTAAAAATTTCTTAACATTTTACCTTATTTCTTAAAGATATTCTCTAAACAATCCGATATAGAATAAGTAATCAGAAAAGTAATGGAGAATTGATATATGTTAAAAAGAATTAATACACCTTCGTGTAATGTATGCGATAGTGTGGACTTCATATTAAGAGGAGCGAGAAAACGCCGTCATATGGCGTTAGCAACAGCAAAAATGATTAACGCTGATGCGGGTATTCAAGCAAGACTGAAAGCAGTCAAATAGTGCTTATTATTTAGTAAGAATTGAGAGTTTATATTTAAAAAGACCGATTTCATCGGTCTTTATTTTTTGTTTACTATTATATACTACATAGATGGCATAAACTTTTTATAGATCGCGGAACAAAGTCCGCGATGACAGATATTGGTGACATCTTAAAAAACATGTCATCGCGCACGGAAGATGAAAATAAATCATTAATTGTTAAATTGAAATTTTGAGTTGCGCGATCTGTGTTTTTATATTTTTTATACCCCTCTCTCTAGCTCTCTCCCTTGGAGAGAGGATATGAACTATCCCCTAAAAAAGTAGACACACAAAAGTAGGGTGGGGCACCTACCCCACCATCTAGCCAAGTATTTATCTCCTATGCAGATAACACCACTAGCAACACCATTATAGCGAAAGCCCATCGATTTATCCACATCAAAATCGTAATCTTTTTTATAACTATGTACCAATATTTTTTTAATAATTTCAACATAAAAAAAACCACTCACAAGTGAGTGGGTCGTTTTCTGCATCCTAATGGTCTCTTTTAGTGTTTATTATTTAGGAGTTTATATGTTTTTGGGGTTAATGAATCTATTTATATTTAGTGTTTCGGCTACACTTAAATCTTATGTAATTATTATGCCATACAACAAAATAAATGTCAATACAATGGTTTAATATTTTTTTATGAACATTGGAAATCCTTATATAGTGTACGATTTACACTTTACAATTCTTAACATTTTGTTTGAAGCATTACTTTTTTGGGTAAATATACATGCTACAACCTAATGTTAACATTTATTAACCTAAATTTAACACAAAAGGCAATTATTTAATTGTTATATACTTTATATATATAAGAGTATAAAATAGGAAATTGTTATGAGCACACTTGGCAAAATAGATTCTGTAACAAAAAAATATTTCAATCCTGTTGATGCAATCAAGCTTTATACAAATACAAACAACCATATTGCTGAAGTTTCACAAAATGAAAACCCATTTGCAAACACCAGAAGCATGGGATTGTGGCAACAACCGACAATTGGCTACGTCGGACAAGTAAATGGACAACCTCCAACAGAATACACATACAAAAACGGATATTGCGAAGAAGTTCAACGATCATTGAACCTTTTTGCATAAAATTAAAGGACACATAAAATGGCACACAATCAAGGCGGAATAAAGCCGGTCGATGGAATACAACCACCAACAACATCCGCAATAGAAAAAATCACCTTACAAAACTACGACTCAAACCCTGCAAGAACAAATGCTTTACAAAATCAAACGCAATTTTTGGGTTTGACAGCTCAACATACAACTACCAAATTTGACTCGAGAAGTTTTGACATTGCATTCAACGATGGAGCCGGAAATGTAGGGATGAACCCTTTTTTCAGAGCCCCCACAACAGCAACTAAAATATTTACAGCATAAAAAAACGATACTTATGAATATCACAAGTATCGTTTTTATTATTTATAATTTCTTACTATACAGTAGCTTTAGATTTTGATTTTTCAATACAATCAATCAATGTTGAAGCAACTGTTCTTTGTTCTTCTTCAGTTAATTCTGGGAACATTGGTAATGAAACAACCATTTCTGTATTCTTTTCAGAAACAGGTAAAGATCCTTTTCCAACACCTAAGTATTCATGAACTTTTTGTAAGTGTAAAGGAATTGGGTAATAAAGCATTGCACCAATACCACGTTCTTGAAGCATTTTGTGAACTTCATCTCTGTTAGGAATTTTAACTGTATATTGGTGATAAACACAATATGTATCATCCAATTCAACCGGAGTTTGAATATCTGCGCAATCTTTAAACAATTCATTGTAATAGTAAGCATGTTTACGTCTTGCTTCGTTCCATTCTTTAATGTGAGGAAGTTTTACTCTCAAAATAGCTGCTTGAATTTCGTCAAGACGGCTATTTACACCGATTTCATCGTGATGATAACGAACTGCGCCACCGTGGTTTCTTAGAGCGACAACTCTATCACGAAGTTTTTCATCGTTAGTCATAATAAGACCACCGTCTCCCATACCGCCTAAATTTTTAGTAGGATAGAAGCTCAAACAACCAAAGTCCCCAAATGTACCAACCATTTTACCTTTGTACAATGCACCAACAGCTTGACAGCAGTCTTCAATTACGTGCAAGTTATGTTTTTTAGCAACTGCCATAATAGCGTCCATATCGCAAGGTTGACCATACAAGTGAACAGGAATAATAGCTTTTGTTCTTGGTGTAATTGCTGCTTCCAATTTTGAAGCGTCAAGATCAAATGTGTTTTCATCAATATCAACAAAAACAGGCTTAGCACCAACGATACCTATTGCTTCTGTAGTTGCAACAAATGTAAATGCAACAGTAATAACTTCATCTCCTGCACCGATATTTAATGCTCTTAATGCAAGGTGTAAAGCATCTGTCCCTGAGTTCAAACCAACTGTATATTTGCAACCATAGAAATCTGCCATTTCTTGTTCGAAAGCTTTAGTATTTGGTCCAAGAATATATGAACCTGAACGTAAAACTTCGCATACTGCTTTTTCAACTTCTGAGCCAATTGTAGCGTATTGGCGTTTTGAATCTAAAATAGGTATCATGTTTATATCTCCTTCTTAATCTACCATCCTTAATATTAGTTTAGCACAATATTTCCATGCCTTTACATAAGCTTAATAATCTAAAAAACAACGACTGTAAATTTGATTACAGTCGTCATCTTGTTATATATTTTGGTTCAAATTAAGCATTTTCTTCTGCTTCTGCAATTTCTTCAGCCAAACCTGCCATTGGATTTTTTAACAACTCCAAGTCCTCTCTATTTTGAGCGTCGGTCTTTAAAAAATCATTTTCCATTGACAATTCTCTAAGTCTAGCTTGAGCTAAATCTGATTGTTTATTTTTCAAGTTTGTATAATTTTTTACAAAATCTCTGCTTTCAGCATTTCTTGCACTCATAGAATGGAACAAGCCACCGAATATTAACATAGTAGGAGCCCAATCCAAAAGGTTTGCACCTAGATTTTTCAATGCAGATGGAGTTTTATCTGCCAATTTTTTCAAATTGTTTTTGGCACCAACCATCACTTTGTTTTCGTTGATAAACTTAGCAACTTTTTCTGTTCCTTTTTGCAAGAATTTTGGAGCTTCTTTAGAAGCCAATTTATTATAGCCCTTACCAACAAGAAGTAAAGCGCCAACTCCAGCCGCCAATGTTCCCATCAAAGAGATGAACGGATGTTTGTTTTCAAACTTGCGAGCTTCCGGAGAATTTTCAACTAACTTACGTTTTCCAAAGCCCAAAGCATCAATTGCAAGCAAACCAGCTGTCCACAAACCTGCAGTTTTCAAACCTCTTGCTGCTCTTGCGGCCATTCCTGTAAGCTTTTTAGAAAATATTGTCGAATTACCTTTCACTAAAACTGCAGATGCTAACCCTGCAGCCAATGGAGCAGAGTAAAACAAAGCATTTGTAGCTCGGTTAGTTTTTTTTCTATCAAATTTTGATGCCGTTTGCATATAGGCAATTTGGCGAACGGAATTGTCATCCAACCCAATTAAAGCATCTACATTATCTCGTCTCCCTTTAAAATTAGGAGTTGATATCGCTGAAATTTGCATACACACACCTACACTTTCACTAATTCATTATACTATAATAAAACCCAAAAGTATTATTTTTTGCTATCTTAGTAGCAATTTGTTAAAAAATATTTACACTTAGTTTTATTTAGATTATTATAAAAATATGAAAAAATTTTACATTCACACAATGGGCTGTAAATCTAACCAATTTGAAAGCTCGATAATTTCAGAAAATTTAGAAAATAACGGAATTAATCAAACTAAAAACATTGAAGAGGCTGATTTTTACATATTAAATTCTTGTACCGTTACACATAAAAGCGATAATGAAGCAATGTATCATCTTCGCAATGCAAAACACAAAAATTCTAATATAAAAACAGTTATAACCGGTTGTGTTGCTCAAGTTGAAAAAGAAAAATTACTAGAAAATGAGTTTGTAGACTTGGTTGTTGGAAACGATGAAAAATTAGACTTATACAAAATATTATCAAATTTTGAAGAAAAAACTTGTTTAGTTTCAGATATTATGCACAGAACTGATTTTAGCAAAGTTGTTTTAAACAATATGACAAATACACGTGCAAGTTTAAAAATTCAAGATGGTTGCGATAACAGATGTTCATATTGCATTATACCATTTGCTAGAGGTAAAAGCCGAAGTGCCAATATTGAATTTATCGTTGAACAAATCAATAATTTCTCAAAACATGGATTTAAAGAAGTTGTTTTAACAGGAATTCATATTGGACAATGGGGCAAAGATATCGGATTGGAACTTTTAGACTTAATCAAAGCAATTGAAGAACGTACGACAATTGAAAGGTTTAGGATGGGATCGCTTAATCCTACAGAAATAACAGATGAAATGCTTGAATATCTTCAAAAATCAACCAAATTCTGTCCACATTTTCACTTGTCACTACAGTCCGCTTGTAATAAGACTTTAAAATCTATGAACAGATTTTACAAAGTTGAAGATTATTTGGCACAAATCGAAAAAATAAATTCAATGTTTGATATGCCATTCTTAGGAAGTGACGTTATTACAGGATTTGCAGGAGAAACAGAAGAAGATTTTCAAACAACTGTTGAGAACTTAAAGAAATCAGGACTTTCTCAAATACATGTTTTCCCTTATTCTGTGAGAGAGGGAACGATTGGTGCAAAATCAACAGATCAAGTTGATGAAAAAATTCGTCAAATGCGTGCAGATATTGTAAAAGCATTATCTTTTATAAAACATACAGATTTTATTAATCAAAATATTGGTAAAATACGAGAAATTTTAATAGAAAAACACCCTGACAAAAAAACAGGATTTCTCAAAGGCGTAACAAGAAATTATTTAACCGTTTTGATAAATTCAAAAGACGAAAACTTGCTAAACACTTTACAAAAAGTTAAAATTGCAAAATTCGAAAACGGAAAAATTTTCGGAGAATTGGTTTAATTTGAATAAATAACAAAAATAAATTATAAAAACTTTTTAATATAAATCAAATGGCGGGGTTATACCCCGCCATACTTTTCTACACTTAAAAACATTGTGTAAACTGTCTTATATAACCGGAACATCTACCGGATCAACTAAGATTACGTTCAAGACTTCACCTTTTTTAAGGTCTACACCTTTGCCTTTTCTAATCATGTCTGCAACAGAGTCAAAAACATAGTATGCTCCGCCACCAATTGCACCTCCGATTGCTCCAACACCTGTCATTATTTGATCAGCTACAGGAACATCATCAAATACGTCAGCACCCCATTCCGTCGCACCAACAGTGATTTCTTTTGTTTTTTGCCAGTTTTCAATCATTGCATCTTTGTATCCGCGAGAAGCTGTTATACCGCCATCATAAGTCATGTCTTGTCTCCCGACAATTGAGAATGTCAAAGGTAATTGTCTGCCGTTTGGAGTCACAACATGGTCAAAATCCAAATACAAAACAGCCCCTTTTGAAAATCTTTTTGCTGGTTCAATTCTTTTAATTGTACCTCTAACGAGTGAACCCATCGGCAAAATAACATCAGAATCTGCTGTTTGATCGTTCATCATGATTGCTGTAAACTCTGTTCCCTCTGAATTAGTTGTCGAAACTGGGGTTGTCATTTGCAACGCAAATTTTGTCCCAGCAGGAATTCTCTTTGTCTTTGCATTTCCGCTCAATGGACTAGCTGAAACTGTTTGCGCAAATAAAAATAACGATAAAACTATACTTAAAAATCTCATTTTTTCCCCTTCTTATATTTTAATTAATAAACCTTAAACATATTCTATAAAACTTTTTACAATTTTGCAATATTTTGTAAAATATTTATAATATAAGTATGTCAAAAATAGATAGAATTGAAGAATTACAAAATATTTTAAAAGAAGACCAAACAAATTTTCAAGCACGCAGACAACTTGCGGTACTTTTGCTTGATTTGGGGTATTCAGAAGAAGCCAAGCAACATTTTTTATATTTGTCTAAAATTTTCCCAGATGATAGCGGAATTTTTTATAATTTAGGAATTACGTACGAAAAATTGAAAGATTTGGACAAGGCTATTGGCGCTTACAACAAAGCAATTGAGCTTGCTCCGAATGAAATTGATGCTTACTACAATTTAGGCCTTGTTTTTATTGATAAAAAACTTTACGAAAAAGCAGTAGATTGCTTTGAAACAGTTCTTCAAAAAGACGGAAACGATTCTAATGCGTATTTTTCAATAGGGCTTTGCTACTTTAAAGAGGGTAAACTTGACGGTGCAAAATATTATTTTCAAAGAACAATTGAATTAAATGACGAAGACTTATATGCTCATTTTTACTTGGGAAATATATTTAAAGAACAAAGCGACAACGAAAACGCTAAAAAGAATTTTACTAAGGTTCTTGAAATTTCTCCCGATTATAGTTGGGCGTATTTTAACCTTGCCTCAATTGATTACGAAGAGGAGAATTATACATCTGCCCTTGAAAATCTAGAGAAAACTCTGGAATACAACCCAAAAGATATAGATGCGTACATTATTTATGCAAAAATTCTCACCAAAACTCAAAACTTTGACAACGCTAAAGTAATTATAGAACAAGCTCTGCAAAACTGTGGAGAAAATGGGGATTTGTATTACATTTTGGCTCAAATTAATAAACTTGGTCACTCAAATGATGAATATGTAAAAAATATGGGACTTTCTCTAAAGAACAATTCAACTCTTTCTGTTTCGCCCAAATTAGTAAAAAAAGAACTCGATAGATTTACTGCATCCTAATCAGAACTTTTTTCAATTCCTGTCAAAAAAGCAATCGGAATTAAACCCAATGACAAACCAAAAAAGAATAATAACGGAACAGATATTATTATGAGTAATATTGCATTGAATGTATTAAATAAATTCTTTGCTCTAACTATCAAAAATGCTAAAATCAGCCCATAAAAAATAGCCAAAACAGGAGCATATCTTATCGCTAAGTGAGTTGCATCCTCAACAGTTTTTATCTCAGGATGAACAAAAGCAATTACAAAACCGCAAATAACACCGGCAACAATTGCTCCCAGAATAGAATATGTAAGATAAAAACCAAAAATTTCAAAACCTGAGCGCTTTACAGACAAATCAAACAAATTTTTAAACATACTTTTAATCCTCCTACTTGATTTCCTGTAAAATATTTGTCGAATTAAACTTCTTTGAAGAATGAACATTTATATATTCTTTTAAAAGTTCAAAGCATACACTGCACACCTTGTCATTAGCCTTTTTGTCGTATTCTGAAACAAAATCAAAATCATTATCTAAACAAGAATTCAAAAAATCTCTCAATTTATAATGCATTACATCATGCAAATGATATTTTTCATTACATTCTGAACATAAAATTCCACCCATTTGCGATGAAAAATACATATTTTCTTCTTTTATTGGTTCTCCACAGCAAAGACAATTGTCAAGTTCTACGCCCAAGCCTGAAATTTGCATCATTTTAAGCTGAAATTTTATAACGGCTATAAATATCTCTATAGTGTTTTCAGCATTGGAAATTTTATCTAAAGCCTTGTATAGAAGTTCATAAATTTCTTTTGAACACGGGTCGTCTTCAACCCCAAAATTATTTACAACCTCTGTTATATACATTGAATAAAATATTTTATCCATATTTTGTCTAGTTTTGTGAAAAGTATTAAGAGCTTCTGCTTGACAAATTCTATCCAAATTTTTACCTTTATAAAGCATAAGTTTATTGGCAACAAGCAAATCCATCCTTGCGCCTAACTTACTCTTTGGTTTTTTCACTCCCTTTGCAACCCCTCTGATTAGTCCTTTGTCCTTTGAATACATGACAATAATTTTATCAGCTTCACTCAGATTATAAGCTTTCAGATTAATTGCATCTGTTACAAAATTATTCATTCAACTATCTCTTACACAAAATCTGTGTTTTTATATCTCCAATATTGTGACTACATTCCAGATGAACCGAATGTTCCGTGGAATACACCCTTAAACATTTGTTGTAATTCATTTTTGTTATCAGAATAAGACAAAGCAACTTCTTCCGAAATCAAATCTTGTTCATATAACCTGTACAACGATGTATTCATTGTAATCATGTTATTGAAAGAACCTTTTTTAACAAGTTCATAAATATCTTCCAGCTTGTCTTTCTCTATAAAATCTTTAACAGTCGGCGTCACAACTAAAACTTCGCATGCCGGTCTCCTACCTGTACCGTTAGAAATTGGGATAAGTTTTTGAGAAACCGTACCCCTCAAAATTGACGCTATCTGAGCCCTTACAAATTCTCTATCAGACGGTTCAAACATGTTCACAATTCTGTTAACCGTTTGAATTGCATCGTTTGTGTGAATTGTCGCAAATACAAGGTGACCGGTTTCTGCAGATTTAAGAGCAGCAGAAACTGTTTCCTTATCTCTAATTTCACCAATAAATATAACATCCGGGTCTTGTCTTAAGGCATATTTAATTCCCTCCGGAAACGACGGCGTATCAATTAAAACTTGTCTTTGCGAAACTAAAGATTTTTTATTAGTAAAAATAAATTCAACCGGATCTTCAATTGTAATAATATGTTTAGGGTAATTTATATTGATATAATCAATCAAAGATGCTATTGTGGTAGATTTTCCGGCACCTGTAGGCCCAGTAATCAAAACCAAACCATTATTTAATGTGGCAAACTGCTCGATTGATTCCGGCAACATTAATTCTGAAATCTTTTTTATGTTATAGGGAATCGTCCTAATAACAAGAGCACTTTTCCCCAATTGTCGGCTCAAGTTAACCCTAAATCTTGAAACACCATGAATTTCGTACGCAAAATCCAAATCAAACACCGAATTTACTTTTCCTTTGAAAGGTGTCGGCAAAAGAATATCATAAGCGGATAAAATGTCATCTTCTGTTAAAATAGGCATATCAACCTTCATAATTTTACCATCTATTCTAACTGCAGGATGTTCATCAACCTGCAAATGAGCATCAGAGGCGCCAACGGCAACCGCTTTCTTTAAAAAATCAATTATATTAAACCTTGAACTTACGTAATTTCCACCCATGTTAATTTCCTCTAGTTTCATCAGAGATTGTAGCATATTTTAGAAATTGTGACAATAGAAAAACTTATGTAACAAAAACTTAACAAATGAAACAAATAAAGCAATTTCTTAAAACAAAAATACTTTATAAAAGAGTAAGGGAAATCAAATTTACAGATTGGAAAAATTAATAATTGGATATTAAACATTAATCAAATTCATCAAAGGTTTTGAATACGATTAAAGAAAAAGATTTATTTTATACTCTCTCTCTTAATATCCTCGTGTTTATTTAATGTTGCCTCTTAAAGGCAACTTTTTTTTGCTTTAAAACTAACAAAAAGAAAGATGTAAAACTTTTGTAAGGATATTTTAATTTGAATTTTTCAATGATATAATGTGAACAGTTACAGATTATTGGAGAGCAAAAAATTATGTGCGGAATAGTTGGATATGTAGGGAATAAACCGGTAGTAGATATATTAATGGACGGTTTGGAACAGTTGGAATACAGAGGTTATGATTCTTCTGGGATTGCTGTGATGTGTCCGGAAGATATAAAAGTTTATAAAGCAATTGGAAAATTACAAAATTTGAGAGACAAATTAAGAGGTCATGAAGCAGAGTTCAATTCTTCGACAATGGGAATTGGACATATCAGATGGGCTACTCACGGAGCTCCGACTCTATTAAATGCTCACCCTCATACATGCAATTGCGGAAGATTAGTAGTTGTTCACAACGGTATTATCGAAAATTACAAAGAATTGAGACAAAAATTAGAAGCTCTTGGCTGTGTTTTTAAATCTCAAACAGATACCGAAACAGTTGCTCACCTTGTTGCAAGAAAATATGCTGAATGCAAAGATTTGACAGAAGCTGTAAGACTTGCATCTAAAGAAATTGACGGAGCTTATGCTCTTTGTGTAATGCATAATGATTGCAAAAACACATTAGTTATTACAAAAAGAAATGCTCCATTATTGATTGGGGTGGGAGAAAAAGAATACTTTGCGGCATCTGACGTCCCTGCAATTATTAAACACACAAATAAGGCCATATATTTAGAAGACAATCAAATTGCAACACTTACACCGGATAGCATGAAAATTATTGACAGCAATGCAAATTCTGTTAATCCAAAAGTAGAAGTTTTGCCTTGGGAACCGGTTGCATTAAGCAAAATGGGTTACAAGCACTTTATGCTTAAAGAAATTCATGAACAACCTGACGTTATTAGAAACATTTTGGTCGGCAGACTTCATGCGCCGGATGAGAATATTGTTCTTAATGAAGTTAAATTAACTAAAGAAACTTTGAAAAAATTAAACAGAATTCAAATTATTGCCTGCGGAACTTCTCTTCATGCTGCAATGATTGGGAAATATTTAATAGAAAATTTCTGTGGCATTGCTGTAGATGTAGAAGCATCCAGCGAATATATTTATAGAAAAACAGTTACTGACGAACATACATTAGTAATTGGTGTTTCTCAATCAGGTGAGACTGCAGATACTTTAACCGCAATTAAACAAGCTAAAGCTAAAGGCTCGCACATTCTTATAATTACAAACAGACCTGATAGTGCTATGGCAAGGGAAGCAGATAGCTTAATTCCGGTTAATGCAGGTATTGAAGTTTCAGTAGCTGCTACTAAGTCTTATATTGCCCAATTAATGGCATTTTACTTACTTTCACTTTATATGGCCGAAATTAAAGATAGCGTAGAAAAATCAACTCTAACTTCTTTAAAAGCTGAATTGATGGTTTTACCTCAAAAAATTGAACAAATTTTGGCACATAAAGAAGATGTTCAAAAAGTTGCAAAGATTTATGCAAATACGAAAGATTTTATCTATATCGCAAGAGGAATAAATTACCCGACAGCATTGGAAGGCGCATTAAAACTTAAAGAAATCAGTTATATTAATGCAACCGGCTATCCTGCAGGGGAATTAAAACATGGACCTATCGCAATGTTAGATGAAACGATGCCTGTTTTGTCTATTTTAATGAACGGTTCAGTATATGAAAAACTTCTTTCTAACAGTGAAGAAGCAAAAGCACGTAACGCAAGAATGATAGCACTAACAAACTCTAAAGATGAAAAATTGGATGGTTTGTTTGACAATATTATCAGAGTTCCAGATGTTCAAGAATTATTCTCGCCAATTATTGCAATGATTCCTTTGCAGTTGATTGCGTACTATATTGCTGAATTTTTGGGTAAAGACGTTGACCAGCCTAGAAACTTGGCAAAATCTGTAACTGTAGAATAAGTTGATTATGAAAATATTTGAAAGAGGAAGAAACATTTCTTCCTCTTTTTTCATCTATATAATTGATTTTATTAAGAATTATTAAAAAAATAAGAAAAATTGTGCTACAATGATGACAAATAGAAAATTATAATTAATTTTTTATTATAAGTGAGGTAGAAATGGCAGGTATTGTAAATTTATTATCACAGATGTTTGTTCCACAAACAACACAAGTTGCAACTCCGGTTAGAAGCACATCATCTAACCCTTATAGCAATAATCCATTCGTAAACTACAATGGACATAGCTTAAACGCTTATGCTAAAAATGCGCCTGTCAGAGGGGGATATTTTGCAGGATATTATAATGGAAAGCAAAATATTGTAGGGCAACGTTTGTTTATCGAAGTGTAAAAATACATGTGCTTTTGAAGCTGCTACAATTGACAATCACTACAAAAAACGTTATAATTAGGAAAGAGGTATTAAAGTAGAGATTGTATGAAAAGTAGATTATTTTCAGGATTTTCATTAACAGAAGTAATGTTATCAATGGCTATCGTTGGCATAATAGCAGCGATTACTGTACCAGTAGTTACAAATCACTACCAGAAACAGTCACTCCTTACATTACTCCAAAAAAATTATGTTGAACTAGACAATAACTTAACAACATTACAAACAGAAAACATACACGGAAACTTATATACTTCAATTTTAGCAAAAACCAAAACAGATGCCGGAAATTTTTTGAAAAGTTATTACAAAGTAAAACAAGATTGCGGAGAAACAGCTCAACCTTGCTTTGCATCAGCATATAGCAGTATAAACACTCCTGCCACAATGGTTAATTTTTCTTGCAACGGTTACAGCGTAACAGTTGCTGGAGGGGCCGCAATTTGTATCGTTCCGGCAACAAACAGATTCGTACCTATCCACCGACCATTTACGCCAGGGGGAAGAACTCCCGTAACAGGAAGCAGCCGTCCTATTGGCAGTAATTTCCCTGTTGTAGGAGGAGGAGTTGAACTACGTCCTACTGAATATACAAGAGTACAAATTCCTGCGATAGTATACATTGACACAAATGGTCCAGAGACACCAAACATTTCCGGAAGAGATTTGTTTAGATTTTTTATTTATAATGACTACACTATAGATGAAGTAAGCCCAAACCTTACAGATGAGGATAAAGCAACTGCTCGAAATAACTTTTCAGAAACTTGTTTAACCTCTACTAACGGCAGTGGTTGTTTTTCAAGAATATATGCAAACGACTGGAAGATGGATTATTAAATATTATAGGCCAATTCAATGAATAATTTAAAACTACCAAACGTATTAGTCCATTTGCACTTGTATTACCCTGAGCAATTGGACTATATGCTTAAAAAACTAAAAAATATAAACAATTGTAATTGGGATTTAATAGTTACCATTTGCAAAGAAAACCCCAAAATCGAAAGAAAAATCAAAGAATTTAAATCAGATTCCCAAATTATAAAAGTAAAGAACATTGGTTATGACGTATGGCCATTTATTCAGGTTTTAGAAAGTATTAATTTGGATGATTATGATTATGTACTTAAACTCCATACCAAAAACCACAGAAAGCATAATAACTTTTTTTGGCGAAATATACTTATAGATGCTCTTTTATTATCGCCAAAGCGTTACGACCAAAATCTCCAATTATTTAAAGAATCTCCTGAAATAGGAATAATTGGAGCTGAAGAAGTAGCTTCCAAAATGACTGGGATTTGTGCAGAAGAAAATGAATTATTCTTTAGTTTTTGTAAAAAATATAATCTTAACCTTACTAAAGGTGTTTTTATTAGTGGCACTATGTTCATGATTCGCTCCAGTATTTTAAAATCAATTCTTGCTCTTAATTTAAAAGAAGAAGATTTTTATTGCGTACAAAAAACTGATGGAAAAGGAACGATTGCTCACGTACTGGAGAGAGTTTTTTGCAGAATTGCAGAGCTAAAAGGTTATAAAATTCATACAATCAAAACACCTCGCCACCAAATAAAACTCTACACAAAAACTTTCATAAAAAATATATTTGCTGTCCAAAATTATATATACAACGGCGAAAAACATAAACGATTAAATATTTTAGGATTTAAAATAAAACTTAATTAAAATAAAATAAATTGTGCTTGGCGGGAGTCAAACCCGCGACCTTCGCCTTCGGAGGGCGACGCTCTATTCAACTGAGCTACAAGCACAAAAAATCGGGGAATTAGTTCCCCGATAAAATAATTGTAAAATCTGTATCTCCGCACTGATAGTTCACCGGATCATACACAAATTGAAACCCTTTAAATGCTTCATTCTTTTTAGCTAAATGGTTGTAATAATCATTTGTAATTTTACTTGAATGAGCTACAAATTGCGAATGCGCTCTTGAAGTATGTCCAGTACATTTAACTTCAATTCCTGCAGTCTTCAAGTTTTCAGCCATTTGAGAGCCTTTAGCGCTGTCGGATGCTAAAACACTTGCTGTAACAGGAACTGTATCATCAAATTCACCTTTGTTATCTCTATAAATAACTCGATTAATAACTTCTTGAGTTTTTTCAGGATCTAAAATCCAATAGCTGATATAACCTTTTTGGTTTGGAGCTCCAGGAAGCATTGCAACCTCAATCTTATCCATATCTATATGTTTTGTAAGCGCTGCATACTGGCTCATTTCATAGAAAGACATATCAGTTTTAACGTATCTCTTAGCAACTGAAATAATATCCGGAATTTTTGTAATTGTAGATGGTTGTTTCATTTTTGTCAAAAGGCTTCTTAACAACCATTGTTGACGTTGAGTTCGTCCAATATCCCCAAGAGCATCATGTCTAAATCTCAAGTATTCAACTGCTTGTTGACCATTTAAATGATGGTTTCCTTTGTTAAAATTAATGTGTAAATTTCCTGCATTATCGTTATAATGCATTGGCTTTTCAACATAAACGTCCAAGCCATCCATTGCATTAACAATTTCTTTTACAGCATCATCGTGAACCATAATATATCTATCGATATGAACACCTAAAGTATCTTCAATAGTACGTTTTGTCATTTCAATTCCGCCAAGCGCATGAGCAGCGTTAATTTTATTAACACCTTTATCCCCCGGAAGATAAACCTTACTATCACGAGGAATAGACAAAGCGTTTACTGATTTTGTTCTAGGGTCAATATTAACCAAAATAATCGTATCTGTTCTAGTCCCTGTCCATAAATCATTTGGATTTCCACTTGCATCAACACCTAAGAAAAGAATATTTTGACGTCTCAATCCAAAAGGTAATGCAAAATCAGCATGTTCTTTGTTGTGATTACTTAATGTTAGTTTTTGAAATAATTTAGTAATAAAAGAATTTTCTCCGAAGTGATTTTCTAAGAAATTTTCATTATCTGCCATAATAAAAATACTCAAAATCACTCCAATAAATACAATAATCATTCCGATAAAAACTTTTGCAAAAGAAGAACGCTCTTCTTTTTGTTGTTGTTTTGCTCTTTTTACAAAATTACGTGTTCTATATTCTCTTCTTTTTTGTGTTTGATTTGTCATATTTTTCCCTTTTTACATAACCTTAATTAAGAAAGTTGACACCAACGTAAAGTATATTGCCAACCCTAAAACGTCAATAGTTGTCGCAATTACGGGGCCGGAAGCGACAGCCGGATCTACTTTCATTGCTTTTAGAGCAAACGGTGTAAATGTACCAATAATTGTAGCTATTGTCATATTTATAGCCATAGCTAAACCAACAACAGCACCTAAAACTTTACTATGTTGCCATCCCCAGCAAACAAGAGTTACAATCATTCCAAAAATTGTACCAATAAATAAGCCAATACAAGCTTCTCTTAAAATATGATGAAGTGCAGATGACAAAGTAACTTGACCTGTTGACAAACCACGAACCATCAACGTGATACTTTGCGTCCCAATGTTTCCGCCTAATCCCGCTAATAAAGGCATAAAAATTGCAATTATCGGTAAGGCTTGCAACGTATGGTCAAAATGATTTCCGACATTAACAGCAATAAATTCTCCAATCAATGTGATAAACAACCAAGGAGTTCTTGCTCGAATTGAACGAAATATATTCCCTGAAAGAATTTCATCTTCGTCAACAACTACTGTCGAAATACCTGAAGACTGATAAATTTCTTCTGTTGTTTCTTCTTCAAACAAATCGTGAACATCGTCCCAAGTAATCATCCCTTTTAACCTGTTATACAAATCAACTACAGGCAAGGCATTGTACTGGTATTTCATAAATTCATCAATAATGTAATCACTGTAATCATCAACATGAAGTCTTACAATATCTGAAATCATGATATCTTCAACTTTTTGATTTATTGGAGAGGTCAAAAGTTTTCTAAGCGAAACAACACCCAATAAGTGATTTTGTTTGTCTACAACATAAACATAATAAAGCTCCATGTTGTCTTCTTCAGCTTTAATTCTAATATGGTTTAAGACATCTTGCACACTCATATCAGAATTAACAGTAAGTACAACTGGGTTCATGATACCACCTGCAGTATCTTCGTTATAGGTCAAAAGCTCTCTGACTTCTTCAGAAAACTTATGTGGCAATTTGTCTAAATACGTTTCACTCTCATCTTCTTCCATATCACCTAAAACGTCTGCAGCAGCATCGTGTGGCAATTGGGTAATAATTTGAGACGCAAAATTTTGATCAACATCGCCTAATAATTCAACCTGCATTTGAGGAGGTAAGTATTCCATCAAATCGGCAGCTTTATCTATTTCCAAAAGTTTAAAACATTGCAATCTTTCTTCGGGTTTAAGAGCTTGAAAAATGTCAGCCAAATCCGCAACGTGATAACTATTCAACTCATCTTTGAGTTGATCTAAAGTTTCATCGTCGATAATTTCGCGAATTCTATCTACAATGTTTTGAACGTTCATCATAATAATATTATATTACAAACATTCTCGATAATAAAATCATTTATTTGAGTGAATGATAGTATTAATAAAAACATTGTTTTTTGCTTTTATCTTTGTCCATGCTAAAATAAGTCTACAGGAGATAAGTATGATTAAAGATTATTTTATAGAAAAAATTGAAAACGCAATTGAAAAAGCGATTGAAGCTGATAAGCTCGGCTCAATGGAAGAATATAAAAAAGGGAGTTTATCTGTAGAACGTCCTAAAAATGCAGACTTTGGCGATTATGCCGTAAACGTATCATCTTTAGCTCGTTTTGCAAGAATTGCACCTCCACAAATTGCAAATGCAATTGTTGAATTTGTCGATAAAGAAGACAACGATTATTCTGTTGTAGCAGGTTTTATCAACTTCAAAGCAGGAAAAACTCTTCTTTCAAATTTAGTTGATGAAATTTTTGCAAATCCTAAAGAATTTGGGAAACCTCAAAATGTAGAAACTGAAAAAATTATTCTTGAATACGTTTCTGCAAACCCAACCGGACCTTTTCACATTGGCCACGGACGTTGGGCTGCAATGGGTTCTGTTTTGGCAAATTTATTAAAATTCTACGGACACGATGTTTATCAAGAATTTTATATAAACGACGCCGGTTCGCAAATCCAAAAATTGGGACATTCTCTAGAGATAAGAATTCAGCAGGAGCTTGGTTCTGACATAGATTTTCCAACAGATGAAGTTGAAAGAAAAAATTTCTATCCTGGCGATTATTTAATCCCTGTTGCAAAAAAATATTTAGAAACGTATCCGGAAACAACTTTAGAAACATTCAAGCCTTTGGATGAAAAAGTTTTTAACCAAATTTGTGACTTTGCAAAAGCATATGAAGAAAAAGTTCAACGCGACTTGTTAGATAATTTCAGAGTTCATTTTGACAATTTCTACTCAGAACTTTCTTTACACAAATCAGGTAAAGTCGAAGAATGTGTCAATAAACTAAAACAAAGTGGTAAAATATACCAAAAAGACGGAGCTGATTGGTTCAAATCATCTGATTACGGCGACGACCAAGATAGAGTAATTAAAAAAGCAGATGGTTCAAACACATATCTAACTGCCGATATTGCTTATCACATTGACAAACTTCAACGAGGATTTGACCGAATGATTAACATTTGGGGAGCAGATCACCACGGATATGTAGCACGTGTTAAGGCCTCAATTGAAGCTTTGGGCTATAATCCAAACAAGCTTGAAGTATTACTTGGACAGCTTGTAAATCTTGTTGTAAACGGTAACGAAGTTAGAATGGGTAAACGTAAAAACATGGTTACACTAGAAGATTTGATAGACGAAGTTGGTGTTGATGCTACTCGTTTTTGGATGTCTATGAGAAACATTGATACTACTCTTGATTTTGACATCGAACTTGCCAAAACAAATACAGACGAAAACCCTGTATTCTACGTTCAATACGCTCACGCTAGAGCTTGTTCAATACTTAGACACCTTGTTTCTGAAAAATTAAACACAGAAACAGGTGAAAAAACTCCTGCTCCAATGAGCGAAGAAGAATTGAATTCTCTAATTTCCGGTTTTAAACCGGAAATCGTTCTTCCAACTCTTGATACTGCAAGAAAACTTATCTTAAAACTTGAAGAATATAAATCCGTAATAAAAACTTCAGCTGAAACAAGACAAGTTTACACAATATGTAGATATGTTCAAGAACTTGCAAGTGAATTCCATTCATTCTATAATGCTAATAGAGTAATTTCTGATGATAAAGAAATGATGCAAGCTAGAATTTCACTGGTTTGGGCTGTAAAAACAGTTCTTCACAACGCATTAGAAGACATTCTTGCTGTTAGTGCTCCAGAAAGAATGTAGAATATAAGTTCAATTTCATAAATAACTCAAATTTCTGCCCGAAGCCCCCCTTCGGGCTTTTTCTATATTGTTATTCAAGCAAACTGCGAACTTTTGATGCAAAAGATAATTTTATATTTTCAATTATATTTTCGCGTGGGATATTTCCTTTTTCTCCTGCACCATGATATTTAAATGACAATATTTCTCCAAATTTATTTTTAACAAACCTAAGGACTGTGTCTTTCATTTTATAAATTTCTAATCTTGAGCCATTGGCAAATTCTTTAATAGTACATTCAGCGTTTACTTTTGTTCCATCTAAAATCTTATTTACAGATATTAAAGGATATGAACCTGTTTGTGGAGTAAATTTTTGTTCTATTAAGCGCACCCCATCTACGCGCGTAGAATTAAATACTTTAGGCTTTGAAGCTATTAATTTTGGTGATATTATAGATGTTTTCATAATTATCTCCTTTGCAAAGCAATTAACGCTCGTAAAAAAAATTTTTTGCTATAAATTTTATTTACACATTAATAAAACTTAAATTATTTAACATTCCCATTATTTTTTCATAACTTTCTTCCACTACCAACTGCGAACGTAAAACTTTCGCATTTGTAAAACCTGCCAAATAATAAGGATAAAATTTTCGCATAAATTTAATTGCAACTTTTTCTCCTCTTAACTTAATTTCTTCATTCAAATGAAATTTTAACATCTCAACTCTTTCTTCTAAAGGTGGAATTGGCAACTTTTCACCTGTTTTTAAATAATGTGCAATCCTTGCAATAAGAGTAGGATCTCCAATTGCCCCTCTTCCAACAGCGACTCCATCAGCACATGAAAGTTCTAAACATTGAATTGCATCATCCACTGTTAAAATATCTCCGTTTGCAAAAACAGGTATATCAACATTTTCTTTTAATGCTTTGATTTTCGCCCAATCCGCATGTCCGGAATACATTTGAGAACGAGTTCTACCATGAATTGTTATAAATTCTGCACCTGCTTCCTGCATTTTTTGTCCAAATTCAACATAATTCATTTCATCAACGGTATAACCAAGTCTAAATTTCACACTGACTGGTTTATCTGTCCCGTCCTTAACCGCTTTCACTAAATCAGAAGCCAAATCCGGATTTCGCATCAATGCACACCCATCCTGTCCTCCAACGACTTTTTTTACAGGACATCCCATATTTATATCAACCATATCGGCATATTGAGACAAAAATTCTGATGCCTGTTTCATCATATGTGGTTTATGACCACTAATTTGATATGATATTGGAGAATGATTTTCATCTCGTTTTAAAATTTCTACTCCGCTTCTGCCATTTAAAGTTTGAGCCAAATATTCAGAACTTATCATCTCTGTTGTTAAAAGTGCATCCGGCGAGTATCGTCTTACAAGTGTCCTCAAAACATAATCGGTAATTCCAGCCATTGGCGCTAACGATACATGTGCTTTTATTAATTTATTTACTCTTTCGTTATTTGACATAAGGGGCTAATTCACCTATTCTTGTTTTTGCATATTTCAGATAATCATCGTCTTCAGAATATGTAGCAGTAAACGCTTTGTAATATGACATAGCATTTTTATACTGTTCTAACATATCATAATCGACCCCAATTAAGTAATTAACAATCATCAATTCAGGATTTACGCTAATTGCTTTTTTGTAATCATTTATTGCTGAATTGTAATTTTTCTGAGCGTCATAAATCATTCCTCTATAATACAAGGCATAAGCATTTTTTGTATCATTTGCCAAAATATTATTAATTAAAGACAAACTTTCAGAATACTTACCGGCATCAAATAATGCAATCGCTTTATCCAAATTCTGAGCCTCTATGTTTTCTGAAATACTTTTCAATAAATCTTGAGCCTGTTTATTGGTTTTATTTAAAGCCAATGACTTTTGAGCAAAAGTTTTTGCATTCTCCATATCCTCCTTATCTGCATATAAAGATGCAATATAAAAAGCTATGTCAGAATTTGTCGGAGCTAAATTTAAGGCTTGTTTGTAATATTCAATCGCTTTATCTGTATTATTCAAATTTTGATACGCTGAAGCAACACCAAGCATTGTATCTGCCGTTGCCGGAGTAATTTTTAAATATTCATTTATCGCATTCTGATAATCTTTATTATTATAATAATTTCCTGCTATTTCAAGTTTTTCATCCATATATTGAGATTTTAACGACAATTCTGTTGCTGTTATTTGAGAATTATCACTAAACTTTGATTTTGCAGTATTAATCGTAGCTAAAGCCTGATCATATTTTTTTTCTTGTCCTTGAGCAATTGCCAAATTTACATAAGCTTCAGAATTGTCATTGTCCAATTTTATTACTTCGTTATACAAACAAATTGCATCTGCCAATTTTTCTTTTTTATGTAAATCAAGCGCATAGTCATATAAAATATCTCCCGCATTATTTGAATAATTTTTCTTCACATATTCAATAAATTGAGGAATAGTCATTGTATCCTTAACCATACTTATCATATCTGCTTGAACAGTTTCATTATCCGGATCCAACAGTGCTACTTTTTTATATAACTCCAATGCTCCTTTTTTATCCCCCAACGACGCTAGAGATTGAGCTTTATAAAGATTTGCCTGAACATTATTCGGATTAAGTATCAATATAGAATCATATGCTGTTATTGCAGTTTTATAATCTCCTTTTTGCTGATAAAGAGTTCCTACATTTAATCTTGTATTGGTGTTTGACGGGTCTAAATATTCTGCCTTTGAATAATATCTCAAAGCTTCATCATAATTACCCTCTTTTTGCATAATCGCACCTAAATTGGCAGTAATAGATCCGTCATTTGGGGAATCTTCCAGTTTTCGTTTATAAATTCGCTCTAACGTATACAAAACATCTTTATTATCAGTCGTTTTTGACAAAATGTAATTATATTCATCAACAGAGGCATCCTCTTGACCTAATTTATCTAATAACTGCGCATAAGTAAGTCTGAGAGGAATGTCATTTGGCGCAACTGCAACAGCTTTTTTATAATATTCAACTGCTTTCGGATCGTTTCCTAAAACTTTCAAAATATCTGCTGTCTGTTGCAAGCTATCTTTTACAAAATTTTCATCCGACAAAGCCTGATTAAATTCATATCCGGCAGAAGCGAAATTTCCCTCTGCTCTAAGTTGTTTCGCTGTTGCATACCTGTTTTGAGCAGATGTATCAAAATCTATAGCATTTAAACATTTGTTCAAATTAGAACTAACCAAAACAATCGTTTGTGCAGAGTTTTTAACTTGATTTGCGTTAGGATAAATTGTCAAATAAAACAATGCTGCGCGATAATCATCTCCGGCCTTTTTGTAATCATGGTCTGTATTGGCGTAGTATGTTGCTCTTGCTAAATACGAATTAATTAGCCCCAATCGCGCAGAATTATCCAAATAATTTATTCTTAACGCACTTTTAAATTCTGTAATAGCACCTGAATATTGAAAATTTGATAAATATTGCTGTCCTAAATCAAAGTGTTCCTTAAATCCGGCAAAACATGGGCAAATACTACATAGCCCCAAAGAAGTAATACACACGAATTTTACAAGTTTATTCATAAATTATCCCTCTTTAAAACAATTTTAATATTGTTATTATTACACGAACATCGTTATTTTACTATAAATTGTAACAAAAAAGAGAATGTTAAAATTTTAACATTCTCTCAATTTTTAAATATTTAATTTTATACTTCAAAATCTGTTCTTGAAATAAATGTCATGACATCATCAAACAGTATTTGCATTTGAAGTGTCATATCAAATTGTAAATACTCTCCATTGTTCAAGTCTAAAAAAACTTCTTGTGTTTCTTGTTGGTTCCCTTTGTCTGCAATAATCATATATAACTCCTTTATTAATCCATCAGGTATAATATGTAACGGATTTTTCAAAAAAAACTTTAATAGCACTTTTTACCAAAACATATCTAAAACAGTCTATACAAAAGCGATTCAGGCAATTTTTTGAACAAATTTACATTTCGTTACAATGTTTTTTTATTTGTAAAAGTGCAAAAAAATCAATTTTTGTGCTACCATAACACTTGTAAATACAATATAGGAGATACGACAATAGCACCTACTGACAACAGAAACAATAGAAACAACAAAAACCAAGCGATTATGAATGAAAGAATTCGCTCTAAAGAAGTTAGATTAATTGATCAAGATGGCGATAACAAGGGAGTTGTAAAAACATCTGTAGCATTGCAGATGGCTTATGACGCAGACTTAGATTTAGTTCTAATCAATCCTAACCAAGAGCCACCGGTTGCAAAGATTTTAAATTATGGAAAATATAAGTACGAATTAGAAAAACGCGCCAAGGAAGCTAAAAAGAAGCAACACACTGTTGACGTAAAAGAAATAAAAATTCGTTATAAAATTGATACCCATGATTACCAAGTTAGAATAAAAAGTCTTGAGAAATTTATTGCTCAAGGCAATAAAGTAAAAATTGTAATCATGTTGAGAGGTCGTGAGATGCAACATTCAAACCTTGCGTTTGATTTGGCAAATAAATTCCTTAAAGACATGGAAAACATGCCGGTTGTAATTGAAAAGAAACCTCAACTAGAAGGGCGTAATGTTACATTGTACGTAGCTCCAAGCGCACAATAAAAAAGTCCTTGACTGAAAAAATTCAGTAAGTATAATAAAAAGTATGGCAATTGAATATTTGCAACCATTTACTCCAAAGAATATTTTATTGCCTACAGTTTTTAAATTGATAATTAAATAGAATTTAATAAAAGTATGCCGCAATAGCTCAGTTGGTAGAGCAAGGGACTGAAAATCCCTGTGTCCTTGGTTCAATTCCGAGTTGCGGCATATTTTTTGTCTTGTTTTATTATAAAAACAAGTAAATTATACTTCTTACAATTTTGTATGATAAAACGCCTTGTTCAATTTCCCTTTAGCAATTGTCCTAACTCTTTTTACAAAAATCAAATTTGTTAAAGCAACACAAATTGAAAAAGATAGTTTTTTCACTTTTTCTTTAAACGTAAGATTTAGTTTAATTTGCCTAAAAATCCTTAAATTATTTGTTTTATTCCCCATAGTTTGGTCATAATGATGTTTTTTATCGTCTGAAATTGTATCTTGGGAAATCATCAAGATGTGAGCATTTTCTAAAACTTTAATTGATTTGGATTGACTGTTTTCAATAATTAGCAAAAATATTTCTTTTAATTCAAATTTTTCTTTTAATTTTTTGTACTCTAAAACTATTTCTTGTTCTGTATGTTGTTTTGAATGGCTTAACCATATAAATAATATCTTATTTGCATCACCTATTTCTTTGTAAAAACGTCTAATACGGCGTTCGTACTTTTCTTTAACAGAAACATAAGCTTGCTCTAAAGGAATATTGGCAGGAAAATCGTGATAAAAATAAAATCCATTTTTAATATTTTCATACAAATCAAAGACTTTATCATTATGATTATTGGCTTTTTTCTTTAACTCTTTTAAATCTTCAATGTTAAAAAAATCAAGAAAATTATCAATAATTAAGTCTATTCTACTTCCCAAAGACGCATTAGTAAGCCAATCAAATGGATAAGAGTTATGTTGCAACTTACATCTTCTTAAGTAAGAAGTACAAGCGCAATCCTCTCCAATTGATACTACAAAATCAAATTTGTTTTGAAAAAAATTTTTCACTTATATAAGTCCTTTCCATTCCATAAAATTATGAACAGAATTATCAATTGCGACTAATCCGAAATTTATTAATTGATTTCTTATTTCCTCTCCATAATACTCATCAAAACGATCTCTTAATTTTCCTGCATTATAAACTTCTATCATCTGTTTTATATGCTCTCCTTGATAATTTGGCATATATTTTGCAGAATCGGCCCAACGCTTAATTTTGCCCTCAAAACCTTTATAACTTCTAACATGGTAGTGATACAAAACTATTTCAGAACAAGGAACTTGCTTTAATTTAGTCATCTTAACATAATGATTCCCGTCAGTTGTCGAAATAAAGCCTTTTGTAGCATGAATAATTTTAGGACAAACTTCTTTAGTGCAAAAATCTCCATATTTTTTATCTTTAAAAAAGCTGTTTTTTTCATATTCAAAATTTTGTAATCTTTTTACACACCAAAATTTGTTTTCCCAAAAATTCTCCACATCTTCAGGAAATACCATTGTTGAATCAAGCCACAATGCATTTACACCAGCCTTAGAATATTTATAAATACTTTTTTTCAAATCTAAATCCTTAGAATAATAAAATTCATCAGCATCCGCATTAATGACCCAATCTGCCTTATATTTTTTTTGCGCCAATTTAATCATTTCATTGACCCACTTATGGTGCTGATGATTTGGCGAATTCTTTTCTAAAACATCTAATACAATATTTTCATTTTTTAGTTTTTCTAATATATCAGAAGTTTTATCTGTTGACTTATGGTTCACAACAATAAATCCATCAACTCCCATCGCACTATGAAAACGAATATTTTTCTCTAATATATCTTCTTCATTTCTTACAACAAGCGTCATAATTAATTTGATTTTATTAGCACTTTGTAGTTCATTGTATTGCTTTATATACTTTCTTGCTTTTCCTGATATTGGATATTTTACCAAATTTATAAAATATTCTTTATTCATTATTTTTTTCTCGCTTATATTTTAATTTTCAAATATTCCAAAAATATTTTTAACC
This sequence comes from uncultured Candidatus Melainabacteria bacterium, assembly GCA_934717855.1. Taxonomy (GTDB): domain Bacteria; phylum Cyanobacteriota; class Vampirovibrionia; order Gastranaerophilales; family Gastranaerophilaceae; genus Stercorousia. The sequence goes on along the minus strand of CAKUZI010000001.1, from coordinate 161,244 downwards.
TCACTACTTGTAATCATGTTTTTCAACCTATTTTTATATTTTTCATTTCCCAATAAAGCTAAAACTTTCCAATAAAATATATTATTTTTTATATTTAAAATATCCTGAGTTCTTTTTAAATTCTCATATATCAAATTTGTGTCATACGAAGTATTTTCTTTTAGAAATGGAATAACTTTTCTATAAAAACTTCCATTAATTCTCCCTTTTTTATTTTTAAAAAATGGTCGACGTTTCAATAGTGGAAGTTTATCATTAATTAATATTTCCGCTTGTTTTTCTATAAACCACCACTCTGAAATATTTTCATATTTTTTAAAGTCAAATACTGTTCTAACCTTAAACCCTTTCAATTCAAAAAATGGAGTTTGAGATTGTTCATATAATTTTACAGCATCATTATATGTATTCAACTCTGGTAAATTATCCCAAAACTCTTTAAATGCGGAACTTTTAACTAATGTTTTTTTATACGCAACAAAATAACTAGGAATATGTTTGCCTTGATTATATATTTTTGCTTTTGGTGCTTTAGAAAAATACAATCCCCAAAAATCACAATCTTCAACAGCCATTTTACTAAACATCGCATCAACAGGGAAAATCGGTCCATAACAAGTATGATTAAAGCAAATAACCTCATCATACTCTGCTAATTTATTATAGCCTAATTTTTCTATTAATTTTTTGTATCCCCAAGCATCAAACCCAACATTCTCTCGAATTAAAACCCCATCAACAATAGACTTTAACTTTATTTTACTTTCTTCTTGCAAAAAACCATTTACTACTACATGAATTTCTTCAAAATAAACTCTAAATGATTTTAATTGAAAAATCACATAATCATCAACAATTCCTTGTGCATCATAAAATGAATATAGCGCTATTCTTTTTATTTTTGATGGCATTTTATACTCTCCTTGCTCCTTTGCCGACAAGGTATTTTTATATACCATAAATGGAGAAGAATCTTCTTGAATTACACAACCCGCTCCAATTAAATTATGATGTCCTATTGTGATTTTATCCCTTATCACAGCTCCTGCCCCAATAAATGAGTTATTTTTAATATTAACATATCCATTTATACATGCATTTGATGCAATAAAACAAAACGGATCAACAACACTATGATGACAAATAGTAGAATTAGCAAACATAATGCAAGAATCATTCAACACAGAATATGATTGCATAACTGAATTTTCAAATATCATACAATTCTGCCCTACACTTGCGGATTCACTTATAACTGCAGACGGATGAATATAAGTAGCAAAAGAATAACCTAATTCTTTTAAATATTTAAACTTTTCTTCCCTTATTGTGTTCATTTTATGATATCCAATAGCAACAAACATACAATACTCATTAGGGGGATAAATTTCTTTAACATTTTCTAATGACACTAGAGGTTTTGCCATAAAAGAATTACCTGAAATATATTCATTATCAACACAATATGCGACAATATCATACTGCTTTTCTAAATAATACGTCACCAATTGAGCGAAATCACTGTTTCCAAAAATTATTAATTTTTTCATTTTATTTACTACCTATTAAATAATTCTTTGCATTTTTCCCTGTATTAAAGAGCAAATCAACAATCGAGACTTCCGCTATAAACGGAGGATAAAGTTGTGTATACTCCTTTGCTCCTCGATAATCCATCCAAGAAAGCTTTATATTGGCATCCTTGAATTGTTTTTCTTCAATATATTCTTTAGCAGAAGGCCCTGACAAATATTCATCACCTCCAGCTTTTTGAACTAGATCAATTAATCTTTCTGTTTTTCCTTCTACTAAACCATAATCTTGGGAAAAAGAGAGTTTTGTCTTGATTCCCAACAATTCATTTATCGCATATATAAATTTATAGTTTACTTTACAAAGATAATCCTCTTTCTCACAGTCCTTATACAAATCTTCAAAAAGATTTTTATATTCTTTGAAAAAAGGAGCTTTTGAATATGCACAAATAATGCTATTCCAATGCTTTTTACTCCATCTTTTGTCTGTTATTTTGGTATCACATATTCTTTGAAAATTTGTAATTGCCCCTTTTGTCTCACATGGAATTGTTAGCCAAATTAAGCCATTTGTTGTTTTAATTTTATTACGATTCCGCCAATCGTTTTTTGTATATTGCATTTCATCATAAAAAATAAACTCATCAACAGAATTGATAATATCAAAATATCCTCTCCATGGAATATAATTAGATTGTAATATTGCTATTCTTTTATTTGCCACTAATTAAATCCTCCATTACTTTTATATACTTTTCTTTAACCACATAATTTTCATTATTTTTTAACCAATAAGTATAATTACTATCGACAAGTTGACTTCTTAAATTAGGACTATTCAACAAATTTATTATTCCTTTTTCCATATCCTCAACTTTTTCATACATATATGGATAATCATTTGGCATATATTCATGAAATGTTAGTTCTGGCTTTTCTGTATTGATTTTAACAACAGTTGGCACTTTCATTGCCATTAAATCAATTTGTGTCATTGCACTAGACATTGGAAAGCTATCTATAAATAAATCTGCACATTGAAATAAAATATCATATTGCGGAGTAAGAGGATGAAATAATAACCGATTTTGAACTCCACTTTTTTCAAATATTTTATCTATTATTTGTTTTTGTTCTTTTGATAAATTGGTTATTGCTAAATGATATAAATTGGGAACTTTTTCTAATAATCTTTTTATCATTTCATAATGCTCAGATTTATTATTTTCAAAATACTTGTAAGAAGAACCTCCAGATACACTTAACAATGCGTCTTTGGGGATATCAAGTTCTGCTCGTTTTGCCTGCTTTTCTTCAATTGAATAATATTTAATTTCTTCTTTTTTCTTTGATTGTAATCCACATTTTCGATAAGGAATTGTTGTAATATGTCGTTTTTCTAATAATGTTTTAACAGTTGTATCCAATTCTTCAATAATAACATCAGACAATGTCATTCCCAAATTTGGATAATGACTAGCATGATCAACAAAGATAAATTTTATATCAGTTGTTTCCTTTAATAAATATATTAATGCAGTTGAATAAATATCATTCTGCGCAATATATAAAATAAAGACTTTAGGACAGTTTTCAATTATCTTATTATAGCCTTCAATGAGCTTTCTTTCAAAATTAAAACCACTATATTCAACTCCAAAAATCTCACAACATTTGTTTAATTTTTCAATAGTTAAAGGGGCATTTTTTATAGTTTTACTATATTTGGATATAAACAAAGGCAGTTTTTCTCCTTCAAACAACGATTCTGCGAGATTAACTAGGCAAAGAGTATGTCCCCCAACATCATATAATCTTGAGCCCCAAAAACCTACAATTGAAGAATTTTTTTGAAATTCTAAAAATTTAGATTTATTTTTATCATAAATTTTCTGTGCAAATCCTGAAATTTCCTTGTCGATATCTGATAAATCAAATTCACAAATTTTTGTTTTATACTTGCATTTCTTTTTTATATTACTGTATTTTAAAACATTGAATAGATTCATCATTACAACCTTTCCAAAAACTTCGTTGCCACACCAATTACTTTATCTAATTGTTTGTCAGTCATATCATAAAACATCGGCAACCTAACTAATGTATCTGAAACCTTATTTGTTACCGCCATATCTCCAACATATCTTCCAAATTTAATTCCGGCAGGCGCTGAATGCAAAGGAATATAATGAAATACTGACAATATATCATTGTCTTTCAAATATTTTATAAACTCTGTTCTTGTTTTTAAGTCATTAAATAATAAATAAAACATATGAGCATTATTTGTACATTCTCTTGGTATAATAGGACGCCTAATTTTTCCTTGGTTTTCAAATTCGGCAAATGCTTCATTATATTTATTCCAAATTTTTAATCTTTTTTCTTGAATATCATCTGAAATATTTAAAATTGAATACAAATAAGCGGCAATAATATCGCTTGGTAAAAAACTTGAACCAACATCCACCCAAGTATATTTGTCAACTTGCCCCCTAAAGAACTTACTTCTATTAGTTCCTTTTTCTCTTATAATTTCAGCTCGCTCTGCAAACTCAAGATTATTTGTAACAAAAGCTCCACCCTCCCCAGACATAACATTTTTAGTTTCATGGAAGCTAAAACACCCCATGTCACCAATTGTTCCGAGTTGTTTGCCTTTATATTTTGCTCCAAATGCTTGCGCAGCGTCCTCAATTACTAAAAGATTGTATTTTTTTGCGATTTGTAAAATAGTATCCATTTCACACCCAACACCTGCATAATGTACTGGAACAATTGCTTTTGTCTTGGGTGTAATTGCATTTTCTATCAAGTTTTCATCAATATTAAGCGTATCCGGACGAATATCAACAAATACAGGTTTGCCCCCCCCCCGAAGCAAAAATGCATTTGCAGTAGAAACAAACGTATATGATGGCATAATAATTTCATCATTCGGACCTATATCTGCAAGAATAGCACTTAGTTCCAATGCCGCAGTGCCAGAATGAACTAACAAGGCCTTTTCACACTGAAAATGATCTTCAATCCACTTATTAACATATTTTGTATACTTTCCATCTCCAGATGCATGTTTTGACTTAAATACATCTAGTATATTCACAATTGTTTCATCGTTATGCGTAGGTACATTAAAATTTATCAAAATAAAGCTCCTTAATGTTTTTTATCATAATGGTGTAATAACTCAATTCCCAAAACAGTTATTCGAAATCCTCGAAAAACAGGTTCGATATTAAAAACATATTCCCACCATCTTTTTGTATATTTGCGATACAATTTACTATCTTTTTCGGCATACGGATTTATTGATTTATCAGCAGAGGACAAACTGCCGTAATGATATATCTTTTGGCCAAAAATAAAATAATTCTTTCGATGTCGCCTTTTGTTTTGAACAAACAACCAATCATCTCCCCAAAAAACTTTAATATCTTCGGGGATTTGAACATATGAAGACTTATTGAAAAACATAACAACTCCAAAATATCCACATCGTCCATCCGCTTCTTCTAAAGAAAATTTCGCTAATTCTGGTGCTGACATATTTTTTTGAATATTTTCAATATAATCTCGATGAAACCCAACTATTCCCATATTATCAGTCATTTTTTCAACAACTTTTTTACAGAAATCAAAAGGAATTGTTATATCATCATTAAACAATGCAACAATATCTTCCTTTGCTTTATTTACTCCCAAGTTCCAACTTGGATTTACAAAAAGATTTTCATTGGGAACAATTACTTTCAGCTTATCACTGCCGTAATTATATCCTTTACAGGAATTGTCAATCAATATAATTTCACTAACAGAAACATCCTTGTCTAAAGTACAAACCAAATTATTTAACAATTCAATATTTTTTTGTAATGTAGGAATAATAACGCTAAGTTTCTTCATAAACTTTCCCTTTCCAACAAATTTCGTGCTTCTGGATAATATTTCAGAATTCTCGAAAAAGCTTCTTGCGCACTCATTCCCGTCTCTTTAGTTCTATTTTGTTTACATAAAGCCACATTTTGAGACCCAACAACATTATAAATACTAGGATCTTTACACTTTACTAGTCGAATTTTTGTCCCGTTAAGCACTGCCATTATCCAAAAATAAATATCATCATGTGTAGGAACCAGATTTTTTACCAACTCTACATTAAAAACATCTTTATATAAGGCATTTGGCGGGTACAACGTTCCTGCTCCTCCCATCAATTGATTTAAATATGTTGGCTTATAGTTTTTGTTCGCATAATGAGGAGAAACTAAAATTAAATTATCCTTAAGATTAATTCCACAAGCTCTTCTTGTATAAACATATTTTGGATTGTCTAAATATGCGTTATATAAACTTTCTAACCAATCTTTAGGGTAATACAAATCATCATCTGCTGTCACAATAACATCATTTGGGAACTCTTTTAAAGCAGGAATTAATTTTTTATATGATTTTAAATCTTCACACCATTTAATTTCCAAACCAAAATCTTTTAACATTAACAACTCTTTCGGCAAGTCTTGTTCTCTATTTATGAACTGCTCTTCGGCTAACCATAAAATTAGTTTATCTGGTTTGATTGTTTGATTTAAAAGAGTATTAATTGTGACATGGATTGTTTGCATTCTTTCAGGAAAACTTGTTAGTGACACAATGAGTTTTTGCTCTCTTGATTGCTTTTCAACCCCATATTCTTTAGCTTCTGAATAATTTTTAAAACCATTTTTATTTTTTACAGAAATTTTCAACAATTTAAACAATTCAACATAATAATGATTATCTAAATCTCTAAAAAATAGAAACTTTTTAACATTTTTATATTTTAAATTTTTAGAAGCTTCATTCTTGGATATAGGAATTAAACCAAAAAACAAAGTTATTAACGTATTATCACATTCTTTTATTTTTAGCAAAGGAATCCCCATAAAAGATATCAAATTTTTAGTTAACGTTCTTGTCTTTTTAGGGAATTCAATTCCTTTAGAAGCCAAAAATTCAATCAAAAATTTCTTTGCTTTATATACATCAAATTGTTTCTTTTTACTTGACTTTTTTACAATTGAATTTTGATTTACTCTATACCAATATACAGTATTTGGAACCGTAACCAAGCCATTAGCAAGCTCCAATATTTGAGGAGTCCAAATCACATCCTCAAAATATACCCCTTCTTTGAACTTTAAAGATTTAACTAAATTGGATTTGAACAACTTTCCGCAAGCGTAACAACAAGCAGGGATACGAGCTATTTCAATCTTATCTTTTAACGAAGAATATTTTTTCTCCTCATTAAAATTAAACCTGAACTTTTGAAAAAATTTTCGTTGTCTAATCATGTTAGAAATTGCAATATCACAATTATTTTTCTTTATTGCATTATAAAGACTTCCAATATAATTTTCATCAACCCAGTCATCAGAATCTATAAATGTAATAAATTCTCCATTAGCTTGTTCAACTCCAACATTTCTTGCAGAAGAAACTCCTCCATTTTTTTGAGATATTAGCTTAAATCGCTTATCACAATGTTGAAACACATTTGCTATTTCTGGAGTTAAGTCATTTGAACCATCATCTACAATAATAACTTCGTAATTTTTAAATGTCTGCATTAAAATTGACGATAAACATTTTTCAATAAATAACTCTGCATTATACGCAGGAACTACAATAGAAACCTCAGGTTGAATAAGCTCATCACACCAACAATTTTTGTACTTATCCGCTATACCGTTTATAAAATTGGTAAGTTCACCCATATGATACCCTCATAATTTTTCCTACTACCAATTGCAAAATATAAACTCTAAGGGCAAATCCTTCTTAACAGAACAAAACTGTAGAAAGATTTTCTAAATCTTAGAAATACTCTCATTTATATTGCTTCTTGACTTATGAAAGTTTTAACTTCAACACAGTGCTTCTCTAGTTGAATTTGTAAGATAAAACCATCACAACTTAATACTATCACAAATAAATTAAATTTATCTTTTTTATATTAATTTGTTTAGTTTTGTAATTTTTTTTATTTGCCAAATTGTAGAATATAAATTTACATTTTTACAAATTTTTAACAATAACATTTATTAATAATAATGTTATCTCTTTAGTATTTATGGTAAAATAGGAATCAAAGGCAGTACATATTAAGTGTTCTACTTAGTATTTACGGGTGATGGATATAGGGAGCTTTTGATGCTTAAAGAAAACGGAACAATAAATGTTTGTGTAGCGTGTGACGACAATTATGCTAAATATGCTGGAGTTGTTATTGCTTCAATTTTAAATAATGCTGCTCCTCACGACAAACTCGCTATATTTATTTTGGATGGTGGAATTTCCGAAGAACACAAACGAGAAATTACTTCATTAAAATCTATACGAAATTTTGAATTAAATTTTATATATATTAATCCAGTCCTCTTTTCAGAATATGCAAATATTAAAACTCACAAATACATCACAATAGCAACGTATTACAGACTTAAACTTGCATCACTTATACCAAATATTGATAAAATTATTTATTTTGATTGTGATATGGTTATAAATTCTAGCCTTTCAGAATTATTTAATACAAATATGGATGGATATTTAGTCGCGGGTGTTCAAGATATTAATAAAAAAATGGTTAAGAAAAATCCTACTTACGTTAATGCCGGTATGCTTATTTTTAATCTTGCAGAAATTCGAAAAGACGGAATAGAGGACAAATTTTTAAAATGGACTAAAGAACATTTTGCAGAAATTAAAACAGGGGATCAGACAATTATAAATGAAGTTTGTAAAGAAAAAATTAAACTCGTAAATCCTATTTGGAATGTTCAATCTTCCAATTTTACAAATCGTTCAAATTATACCAACTCCCCAAAAGTCATTCATTTTGTCGCAAAAAACAAACCTTGGAAAAAGAATTGTTTTTCTATTCATAAAAACCTGTATTTTAAATATCTTCAGCTTACTCCGTGGAAATTGACAGATGAAGAACTATCTAAAGCATTAAAAAGTAATGCGATTGAATATATTAAATACAGACCTCTTTTTTGGTTAAGACCAAGATTTTATGAAGCACTGCTTAAAACATATATTTTTAAGGGAGAAAAAATGAGATGAGCAATATCAATATTTGTGTAGCTTGTGATGACAATTATGCTAAGTATGCAGGAGTTGTTATTACTTCTATTCTGAGTAATTCTGAAGATTCGACAAATCTTTATTTTTATATTTTGGATGGCGGAATTTCTAAAGAACATCAAAATGAAATTTTATCTTTGAAAAACATCAAGAATTGTTCAATTAATTTCGTAAAAATCAATGAAGAAGACTTTCAAGAATACCAAAAAGTTTGTACTCATAAATATATTACAATTGCTACCTACTACCGCTTGAAACTAGCAAGTCTCCTTCCTAACATTCACAGAGTAATTTACCTTGACTGTGATACGGTGGTGAATTGTGATTTAACAGAATTGTTTAACATTCCATTAACAACAGAAGTTTTTGCCGGCAGTCATGATATTGATAAAAAAACTGTTGAAGTCAACCCAACTTATGTTAACGCCGGAGTTCTTGTTATTGACTTGGATAATATGCGTCAAGGGCGTTTGGAAGAAAAGTTCTTGAAATACACGCAAGAGAACTTCGAAACGATAAAATGTGGCGATCAAACAATCATAAATGAAGTATGCAAAGGCAATATAAAAGTAGTTGACGACTCCTGGAATGTTCAAACAAGTGACTTTATGAACAGATCTTGTTTTATACGCAAGCCAAACATTATTCACTACATTGCCAAAAATAAACCTTGGAAAGATATCTCTCTTTGTTATTTTAAAAACTACTATATTAAATACTTACAACTTACGCCCTGGAAGAAAAATAAACTTGAAAGCATTAGGTACAAATATATTAATCAAGTTTTGTCTTTGTTTAAGTTTATTATCCATAGACCAACATTTTTATTCCAAGGTAAATTTTATGAAGCATTGTTGAAGTCATATATCGTAAAGAGAGGTTAATATACGTTGTTTCATTACACAAATCAACTCTTATATAAAGAAGATTTTCTTCTTTGTGGAATTCCATTTTTAAGAAAAATTGAATACAGAGCGACACAAAAATTCTACTTATTTGGATTTATACCTTTTTTGGAAATAAGAAAGAGAGTTTAATTTTATTAGTGGGATGGATATGGAAAATCTTCCATAGCATCGGGACACGTTCTTACTTTTTCACAATGTTGAGTTTCTTCATTCCAGCTTGCGCTATAACAATACCTACCAGTACGAATAGCATGACATGCTCTTTCTGACTTGCAATTACCGATTTTTTCTAACGAACAAGCTTCAAAATCAGAAGAAACATCTTCTAATATACCATTACCCAAATATCTAAACATATATAAATCTTTTTCTAGTGCATTTGGAGTTTTATTTCCATTAATATCCGAAACTATCTGAATAATATCATTATCATAATTAAATATAAATCCGTATACTGCTCCATCTGAGGTAGAAAAGATATATTGAACATCATCCCAACGGAATTGAACTTTTTCTGAGTAGCCAGCTTGGGCTGAATATCCGGATGGCAGAGAACTTGCAAAAGATTGTCTTGTTATTGAATCCTCAACAACATTAAATGCGTCATGAAATAATTTTGAGGCACATGTTTCATCCATACAACTACCTATAACATCTTGCAATTCATGAACAGAAAAAACTGATTCATGCGCCATCATAAGTTTTAGCCCGTTTGTTAAAGTTGATGTTGCTTTTTTGTAGCGACTTTCATACTCTTTTTCTCGAACATTATTCATTACTGTTGGCATTGTAATCGCAGCCACAATTCCAATAATACCCAATGTTATCAGCACCTCTGCAAGCGTAAATGCTACAGATTTTTTGTTTTTTATCATGTTCCCATCTCCTTGATTATGCAGAAATATCATGTTAGTATTATACCCAACAAAGAAATTTTTTCAACACAAATATTTTATGAAACTTAGTAAGAAAATTACACTTTTAAATGTTTTTATATTTTTAGCGATTATTGCGATTATCGTTTCTTTTTTATGGTTTGATGTATATGAACTTGATGACTATTTTCAATCATTTTTTTACTCAAAAAGTATACGACAGTTATTATATCATGCAGATCATGCAAAATTTTTAAGTGTAATTTTAATGAAATCAGTGTGCCATGGCACGTCTGTTTTAATAAAAATTAATCCTAATGATAATGTTATTCCAAGAATAGTTATAGGGATGGATTTTGCGATATTATCGTATCTATATGCCAAATTAGTTGCAATATCCGGGAAACAGAGACTCTTAAAACCATCAATATATTTGTCATTTTTTATTGGAGTAATTGGATTAACGCTTGTTCATTCAGATTATTTGGTTCGCTGGAATCAGCATTTTGAATACATTTTTGTATTTATAATATTTTTGTTGTTTTTTAATAGAGTTGCTTATTACTTTTTTAATAACAAATTACCTCAAGCACGTGATAGCCTAAAAGATTCAATGATATTCTTGGCATTTGGAGTTTCTTCTTACGTTAATTTATTTGTTGGTGCGCTAGTATTGCTCGGGATTTTTCTATATTACAAACAAAAATATACTTTAAACTACAAAGAATTATTAGTATCAGAAAAATATTCTTACGTCAGAATTCCATTATTGCTACTAATAACTGCCTCTTTTGCGATATTTATGAATCCTTGTTTGCATATAATTACAGAAGCAAGGCTTGGTGGAAAGTTTAATTTACTAGAATTTTTGTATTATTGGTGCAAATCAATGTTCCTTAACCCGACAGCGATTATTTTAAATTTACTTTATGTTACTTTATTGATAGTCGTACTAAAAAAATATAACAAAAATACCAGACAAGTTTGGCTTTCGACAAGTTTAATTATTGCGAGTATGTTGTTCCAGTTTTTTCTTGGAGGATTAGGGAAAACTTGTAAATTTGGAGATTATTGGGTTTCTTTTGAAAGAGTATATTTAATGCATTACTATTTTGTATTAATGGGAATTGCAATTCTTGTTGGACCAATAAAAAAACAAGCAACTAAAGTTCTATTAACAATATCATTTTTAGTCGCAATTTATACATTGCCAAAATTCGTAGATATGTACAAATATTCAAAGCATTTAAGACGCGAAATGTATATGATTGTTAAAGCAGAAAATTTTTATATTAATAAAAAAGCTGAATTTGCGCCAGTACCATTACAATACATAAATTGGGGTGTTTATACCGGATTTAGTAAAGATGATACAAATTGGTGTATGTTAGATTTTTATTTAAACTTTAAACATGTATATAAGAAAAAAGCGTTAAAATTTAAGTTTTATGAGACTGATGAATTTTTAGAAAAAGCTAAAAAAGATGGACTTATTTTTACACAGCAAGAACTGGTAAATCCGAAATTTACCAATTTAATGAATTAAAAAATTGTTATACATAACATTTATTAATAATAATATTGTCACTATTGTATTCGTGATAGAATATTACAAAGGAAGTTCAGTATGTGATTGTTTCATATACTAAAATATTAAGAGATTACAAAATAATGATTTTAGTAACAGGCGGAGCTGGATATATCGGAAGCCATTGTGTAATGGCATTATTAGAAAAAGGAAATGATGTTTTAATTTTCGATAATTTGTCAACCGGACATATTGAGACAATTGAAACATTATCCCAATATGGGAATCTTAAATTTGTTAAAGGTGATTTGTTAAACCAAACAGAAATTAATGCTGTTTTTGAAGAATATAAAATTGATGCAGTAATTCATTTTGCAGCTTTCTCTCAAGTTGGAGAATCTGTTAAAAACCCTAAAAAATATTATATTAATAATGTAGTTGGAACAATAAATTTATTATCTGCAATGTTAGAAAATAACGTTAAAAAGATTGTTTTTTCATCAACCGCTGCCACTTATGGAGAACCAAAATATATTCCAATTGATGAAAAACATCCACAAGAACCTATTAATCCATATGGTCAAACAAAATTAATGATCGAAAAAATTATGGATGACTATGACAAAGCATATGGACTAAAATCTGTTCGTTTAAGATATTTCAATGTCGCTGGAGCAGATAGTCAAGCAAGAATAGGCGAATGGCACAATCCAGAAACTCACCTTATTCCAAACATTTTAAAATCTACTTTCAATTCTGAGAAGCCTTTTGAAATGTACGGGAACAATTATAATACCAAAGACGGAACTTGCGTAAGGGATTATATTAATGTTGAAGATTTAGCTCAAGCGCACCTTTTGGCTTTAGAATATTTGAATAATGGAGGCGAAACAAACTTTTTTAATCTTGGTACTAATGACGGTAACACAGTAAAAGAAGTTTTTGCAACTTGTGAAAAAGTTACGAACAAAAAAATCCAAGTAATCCAAAAACCTAGACGAGAAGGAGATCCTGCAAGTTTAGTTGCAGACAATAGCAAAGCTAAAGAATGTTTAAAATGGCTTCCTAAAAACTCTCTTGACCACAGCATTAATACAGCTTATAATTGGGAAAGAATAATTTCTAAGAAAGGCTAGACAAAAAACATGGGAAAAATAATTTTAACAGGTGATAGACCGACTGGTAAATTACATATCGGACATTATGTAGGCTCTTTAAGAGAAAGAGTATTTTTACAAAATAATGGGGATTTTGACAAAATTTTCATTATGATTGCAGACGCTCAAGCTCTTACCGATAACGCAGAAAACCCACAAAAAGTAAGAGATAATATTATTGAAGTAGCTCTTGATTACCTCGCTTGCGGAATTGATCCTGAGAAATCAACTATTTTAATCCAATCAATGATTCCGGAACTTACTGAGCTCACTTTTTACTACATGAATTTAGTAACAGTTTCAAGAGTTCAAAGAAATCCTACAGTTAAATCTGAAATCAAAATGAGAAACTTCGAAATGAATATCCCTGTCGGATTTTTTGTTTATCCAATTAGCCAAGCTGCAGATATTACTGCATTTGGAGCTACAACTGTACCTGCAGGAGAAGATCAAAAACCAATGCTTGAACAATGTAGAGATATTGTTCAAAAATTTAATTCGGTATATGGCGAAACTCTTGTTGAACCAGATATCTTATTACCACGCAACAATGCTTGTTTGCGCCTCCCAGGGCTTGACGGAAAAGCTAAAATGAGCAAATCTTTAGGAAATTGCATTTATCTTTCTGACGAACCAGAAGATATTAAAAAGAAAATCATGTCAATGTACACAGATCCTAACCATTTAAGAGTTGAGGATCCGGGTGAAACCGAAAACAATCCAGTATTCATCTACCTTGACGCATTCTGCAAACCAGAACACTTTGAAGAATTTTGGCCGGAATACAAAAATCTGGACGAATTGAAAGCTCACTACCAAAGAGGTGGTTTAGGCGATGTTAAAGTAAAAAAATTCTTGAACAATGTTATTCAAGCAGAGCTTGCTCCTATTAGAGAACGCAGAAAAATGTGGGAACAAAAAACAGATGAAGTTTATGAAATTCTTAAACAAGGTAGCCTAAAAGCCAAAGAAGTGGCTGGAGAAACCCTTGCGAATGTTCGAAACGCAATGAAAATCAATTATTTTGATTAATATTTATAAATCGTTTTCTATTTTATAACTAAAAGAATTAGCTGAATATTTTTCAGCTAATTCTTTTTAATTAAACTATTCTATAACAATTTATCAAATTAAAACAATCTGTTTTTAACCACAACCTTTAAAGGTGGAATTTGTTTATCTCTAGTTCCAAAATGTGAATACATATATGTGCCGGCGTAACGTGGTTCAAAAATTCCATGGATAAATTCTTTTTGATTTTTATAATTTTCAAACTGATATTTATAAAACTCTCTATCAGTATCATTTACAAAAAGAAAACTTGTTTTTCTTAAAAATGGCTTATATAAAGTGATTTCATTGTTTTTGAATTGTGAAATTTTTACGATTTTAACATTTGGAAACAATTCTTGAATTTGAGCATCTGTTAATTCTGTTTTTTCAAAAGAATTATTTTTAAACTGCAATTCATAAAACTTTAATTTATAAGGGTTATAACCAATCAACTTATTCCCATACAAAAATTCATAACACGTATCTGTTTCATAAGTTTTTTCATTTAATTTATATTCCGAATAACCGCCACTGCCAATTGTGTAATGGTGTTCAAATTGCATTACATCTGAGCAACTTTCTCCCCAAACTCCAGATTGTGGACAATATTTAATTATTTGATTGTCTTTTACTCCGTTATTTAAAATAACAGGATTGTAATTGTAAGCATTAGCTGTATTAATACTTAATACAAAAGCCGTAAACAAAAGTAATTTTTTCATATGATCTCCTATAAAAAATGGCCCCGGCGCGATTCGAACGCGCGATCTTTGGTTTAGGAAACCACTGCTCTATCCTGCTGAGCTACGAAGCCATTACAAGTTGATTTTAACATAAAAAAATTTAAAGTTAATCCATATTCTATTTAATTTTAAAATATAAGCACTGCCAACAATGCGAATAAAATTAAAGGAATATTGTAGTGTAAAAATGTTGGGATACAAGTATCTTTAATATGTTCATGTTGTCCATCCGCATTCAAGCCTTGTGTAGGGCCAAGCGTTGTTCCGGAAGCAGGAGAACCTGCATCTCCCAAAGCCGCAGCTGCTGCAAATACCGCAATTGCTTCCATTGGATTAAATCCTAAATGTATGAATATTGGCACAAAAAGGACTGCTAAAATCGGAATCGTACCAAAAGATGTTCCAATCCCAATTGTAATGAAAAGCCCTACAACTAGCATTAAAAAAGTCGCTAATAATTTAGACCCCATCATAAAAGGGATTAATCCTGTTACAAGAGTATCAATTGACCCGGTAGACTTTAGAACACCTGCAAAGCCGGCTGCAACAAGCATTACAAAGGCAACATACCCCATCAGTCCAATACCTTCATTTATAAGGATATCCATTTTTTCAGGATTAATTGCTCTTGTTCCAAAAATTATGGTTAAACCAATTAAAGCCCCAAGTGGTAATGATTTTGTCCATAGTTGAACACCAAGAGTTGCAATTGCAGCTAAAAGGGTAATATAATGGCTTCCCGTAAACCTCAAAGATCTTCTACGATTTTCCCTGAAATTAACTTCTTGATACTCTCTTGGTTTTCTATAAGAAACAAATACAGCCCATAACAATCCGCAAAACAACCCTAAACCTAAAATCCAAACAGATTTCCAAACATCATTAACTGTAACAGGCATTCCGTTTATTGCCATATTATCAGCAAGAAGTCTTTGAAATATTAAACCAAAACCGGCAGGAAATACGATATACGGAGTAACCAAGCCAAATGCAAGAGCGCAAGCAACTGCTCTTCTATCAAGTTTTAATTTATTCATTAAATGAATTAAAGGCGGAATTATAACTGGAATAAAAGCAATATGTACAGGAATTAAGTTTTGCGATGCACATGCCAGTAAGGTTAAAATTAAAAGTAAAATAAATTTATTGTTTTTAATTAAAAGAGTTATTCTTTTAGCCAAAACATCAGCTAGGCCAGTGTGTGCCATTGCTGCAGCAAAAGTTCCTAGTAAAATGTAACTTAGAGCTGTTTCGCTATTTTGCCCCATTCCATTAATAAAAACATCCATAATTTGTCCAGCATGCATGCCCGCAATTTTTCCTGCTACAATCGCGCTAACAATCAATGCCAAAAGAACATTCACTCTGCATAAGCAAAGCACACAAAGAAGTATTACTGAAATTATTATTGGGTTGAGTATAAACATGATGTTAGTGAATAGTGAGTAGTGAATTGTGCGTTACATAAATGATTTACATAAATAGTTTTCGCTTCTTCACAGCTGTCACGTTGTAACTATTCTACATTCCCTCCATTTTGGGCTTACGTCCACAACCTTTTGCTTCGTCACAGAAACCTAATCTTTCGCATTTTGGAACAAGATATGGTTTCAACCAAGGTTCAACTTTTACTAATTCATCGCACATCATTTTTACCATAGTTCTAATTTCATATTGTGCGCGAGTACAAAGTCTAAGGTTTGCTAAATGAATCATTTCTCTCAAGTTTAAACTTGCAACAAGAGAACTTGCGGCAGCATTTGGAAGAACAAATCTTGCATCTTCTGCAGGAATTCCTGCTTCTACAAATTCTTGATATTGTTCAGAAACTTTTCCCATAAATTGAATATATTTATCTTTTAGTTCTGTATTTTTTTCAATTGTTGGAGGAATAATATAATCAAACTGCCCTTTTTCTTTAACATATCTTTGAGATTTTTGAGAAAAAGACATATGTCTGTGTCTAACCAATTGGTGTGTACAAGCTCTTGAAACATTTGAAATTGCAAAACTCACTTGAATATGTTCGATAGTTGAGTAGTGTCCGGATGAAATTACTTTTTCTATCAAATTGAGCATCTTTTCTTTGTCATCAGTGCTTTCATAAATGTTAATAGGATAATCAGCACTATAACAAGTTCTACAAGCAGTATAAACAACTTTTAACATATTTTCCGGTCTTGAAATCAAATTTACTACCGGTTTGTTATTATTTCCCATAATCCCTTTCCTTAAAAAACTATATAATACACTTTATAAAAATTATACCACTCTTAAAATCAGAGTGGCATAATGTAAAGTTTTTCAAACATTTCATCCGCGATAAAAACTTGCAGATTAAAAACCTACGCTTTTTTACCGTAACGTTTGTTAAATCTTTCTACACGACCTTCAGAGTCAAGAATTTTTTGTTGTCCTGTGTAGAATGGGTGACAGTTGTTGCAAATTTCAACTGTAATGTTATCATTGATTGAACCTGTTTCGATTTCGTTACCGCATACACATTTGATAACTGTTTTCTTATAATCAGGATGAATACCTTTTTTCATTTGTTTACCTCTTTCTTTTCTCAAGATTCCAAACTTGATTTTATTATAATTCGACTAATACAATCATACAACAGAAATAAAAAAGTGCAAGTATTCTAAAATCTCATGCATATGTCTGATGTTAAAATTTCTTAATGATTGCATAATATAAAAGTTATCCGTTAAAAATGTAATAGGTGATTGAGAGAATGAATCTGCACGAACAATGCTTACTAAGATATTTGCAAAATCCAGAAGAACTATCATATTCAACAGAAATTTTGAAAGTTAATAATTTTATACTTGAAAAACAATTTATCCTAAAAAACATTAGCAATTCCGAAATTGTAAAAACTTTAACTGTTCATCAGTAAAGATAATTTATTTTCTTGCCAAATAAAGCTCCTTTGTTTATACTTAAATATATAACCAGTTTAAATAAGATTGAGGAATATGTTTAAGAAGATTTCATACGTAATAGGTTTAGTTTTTTTTGCAATTTTTGCATTTATAATTTTAAGGAATGCAAATTTAAGTTCATTTATTGACACTATAGAAAATAGGACGTTTGACCTACGCCAAAGCATTTTGATTAATGAGGGAGCTAAAAAGCCAAGCGACGATATTGTTATCGTTGCAATTGATGATGCAACTTATGAATATATTTTGGATAATTATGGAGAATGGCCTCTTCCTCGTGATACCTATGCAAAAATCATAAATTATCTTGAACAGCAAAGTCCTCAATCTATTGCGTTTGACTTGATGTTTGTAAAATCAATTAAGAGTTCAAATGATGCTGATGTTGCGTTAATCAATTCTTTTAAGAAGTATAATAACGTATTTGCATCTATGAATTTTGATAATCAATCAGAAGATTTGAGGGTTCCTCCGATACTTCCTGACAAATTAGCTATAAACATTCACAACAATTCTAAAATAAATTTTGAAGAATTAACTTTTTCAAATTGTCGAAGTATTTTACAAGGGATTATCAATACAACATCAAACATAGGAATTATCAATGTTTCTCGTTCGGACGACGGTGTTTTAAGAAAAATGCCGATAGTAATGAAATATCAAGGAAAATTTTATCCACAACTTGCTTTAAAAGTTGGCTTAAATTACTTGGGTGAAAATCAATCAACTTTTGAACTTGATAAGCATTCTGATTTACATATTGGGGATAGAAGAATTTATTTAGATAAAGATGGCAGTGCTATTCTAAATTGGTATGGTCAAGCCGGTACATATAAATATATTCCTATGTATCAATTAATAAAAGCAGTCAATGGCGAAAAAACAGAACTCGATTATGATTTTTCTAATAAAATTATATATTTTGGAACAACTGCTTCAAGTTTATTTGATATTAAAACTGTTCCTACAGGAAAAATTTATCCTGGAGTAGAAGTTCAGGCAACTTATGTAAATAACATATTAGATAATAACTTTATAAAAAAAGTTGATAGAGGATACACAATTGCTTTAAGTTTGCTTTTGGCCTTATTAATTACATCTGTTGTAACAAGGGTAAATTCCGCATTTGTGGCATCAATGATGTCATTATCAATTTATTTTATTTATATTTTAATTGCATATTACGCTATGAGGTTTGAAAATTTGTGGTTAGAATTAATTTATCCGTTAATTTTTTCAATTGTAGCATTTACTCTTACTTACATTGTAAAATATTTAATTAAGTCACGCGATTTTGAACAACAATATTTGCTTGCAACAACTGATGGGTTGACAGAATTATACAATCACAGATATTTTCAAGAACAAATTAGAATGCAAGTTGAACATTCAAAACGTTATAATAACAATTTTTCATTAATAATAATTGATATTGATTTCTTCAAAAAATTTAATGATACATTTGGACACCAATCAGGAGATGCAGTACTTAGACAGGTTGCTCAAACTCTAAAAAAGAATGTTCGTGCTACAGATATTGTTTGCAGATATGGTGGAGAAGAAATGAGTATAATTCTTCCAAATACATCAAAAGAAGAAGCTTTGGCTACTGCTCAAAAGATTTGTAATAAAGTTGCTGAAAAGAAATTCAAACTAACAGGAAACAATGAAACCAATGTAACAATCAGTTTGGGGGTTGCTACATTCCCATCTGATGGAGATACTGCTCCAAAAATAATTGAATCTGCTGATAAAAAACTATATTACGCAAAAAATAATGGTAGAAATCAGGTAGGAAAATAATTAAATAATAATTAATTTCAGTGACTTTTTCAAAAATCACGTTAAAATATAATTACAGATATTTTGAAAAAAGGAGTTGAGGTTTATGCCTAATTTTGAAAAATTTACAAATTACTCTCAAGAATTGCTGAATTCTGCAGGAGCTGTAATGCAAAGCCATAAAAATACAGAGTTACAGCCGGCTCACATTATGCTTGCAATGATTAAAGGAGAGGGAATAATCAAGGATTACTTGACTGAGTTGAAGTTATTTAATCAAAATTTTATTAACAAAATTACTCAATTGGTTAACTCTTACCCGACTATTTCCGGCCCTCCGTCAGGACAAGTTTATATGTCTAATGAAACTTATAGATTGCTTGATTTAGCAGAACAGCAAGCAAATGAATTGAAAGATGAATTTGTTAGTATTGAAGATATTTTACTTGCTATGACAAAACTCGATGGGAGCGAAATTCAAAACGTTTTAAAAACAAACGGAGTTGACGCTAGCAAAGTTTTAAACGCAATGAAAAAAATAAGAGGTAATAAAAAAGTGGATAATAAAAATGCAGAAGAAAATATGAAAGCTTTGGAAAAGTTTTCAACAGATTTAACAGCTCTTGCAAGAAAAGGGAAATTGGATCCTGTAATTGGCAGAGACGAAGAAGTTCGTCGTATTATTCAAGTATTAAACAGAAGAACAAAGAACAACCCTGTTTTAATAGGTGAACCTGGGGTTGGTAAAACCGCAATTGTAGAAGGCTTAGCTCAACGAATTGTTCGTGGTGATGTTCCGGAAAGCTTGAAAGACGTAAAACTTGTTTCTCTTGATATGGGTGCATTGGTTGCAGGTGCAAAATTCAGAGGTGAATTTGAAGAACGTTTGAAAGCTGTATTAAAAGAAGTCGAAGCATCAAACGGTGAAATCGTAATGTTTATTGATGAGTTGCATACCGTTGTCGGAGCAGGAGCTACCGAGGGTTCAATGGATGCAGGTAACTTATTAAAACCTATGCTTGCTCGTGGAGTTTTGAGAACAATCGGTGCTACAACAGTAAATGAATATCGCAAATACATCGAGAAAGATCCGGCTCTTGAAAGACGTTTTCAACCTGTGTTAGTTGGAGAACCGTCTGTCGAAGATACTATTTCAATTTTGCGTGGTTTGAAAGAAAAATATGAAGTTCATCACGGGATTAGAATTCTTGACAGTGCATTAATTGCAGCTGCAAAACTTTCTGACAGATATATTACAGACAGATTTTTACCGGATAAAGCTATTGACTTGATTGATGAAGCTGCATCTTCTCTTCGTATAGAGATAGATTCTATGCCTGAAGAAATTGATAAAATGATGCGTCAAAAAATTCAGTTTGAGATTGAACGAGAAGCTCTAAAAAAAGAGGACGATGACGATGCAAAAGCAAAAGTTGAAGATTTAACAAAACAAATCAATGAATTAGAAGCGAAAATCAATAAACTTAAATCTCAATGGGAACAAGAAAAAGCATCTATTACAGGTGAAGCCGGAATTAAGGAAGAAATTGAACATGTAAAAACAAAAATCGATGAAGCTGAACGTAACACCGATCTACAAACAGCTGCTGAATTAAAATACGGAAAACTCCTTGAACTAGAAAAACAATTAAAAGCTGTTCAAAACAAAGAAAAATCAGACAATAAACTTCTAAAAGAAGAAATAACAGAAGATGATATTGCAAACGTTGTAAGCAAATGGACAGGAATTCCGGTAACCAAACTTGTTGAAAGTGAAAAACAAAAATTGTTGAATATGGAAGATATTTTACACAAACGTCTTGTGGGACAAGAAGAAGCTGTTGATACGGTTTCTGATGCAATCCGTCGAGCACGTTCCGGCTTGAAAGATCCAAAACGTCCAATTGGTACTTTCTTATTCTTAGGGCCAACCGGTGTTGGGAAAACAGAACTTGCAAAATCATTGGCAGAATTTATGTTTAATGACGAAGACGCTCTAATTCGTATTGATATGTCTGAATATATGGAAAAACATAACGTATCAAGACTTGTTGGAGCTCCTCCGGGATACGTAGGATATGATGAAGGTGGTCAATTAACAGAAGCTGTTCGTCGTAAACCTTATTCAGTTGTGCTTTTTGATGAAATTGAAAAAGCTCACCCAGATGTATTCAATATTATGTTGCAAATCTTTGATGATGGCCGTTTAACAGACAGCAAAGGAAGAACTGTCGATTTTAAAAACACACTTATCATAATGACTTCAAACATTGGAAGTGACATAATCCTTGAAAACACTCTAAATTCAATCGGGAATCCTCAAACTTTTGATGAAACCAAAGAAAAAGTTATGGAGGTTTTGAGAAGTCGTTTCAAACCAGAATTCTTGAACAGGATTGATGAAACAATTTTCTTTAAAGCTTTGAATATGCAAGATTTGACAAAGATTGTAGATATTCAAATGGATAATTTAAGAAAATTGTTGAAAGATCAAGAAATTGAATTTGAAATCACGCCAGATGCAAAAGAATTCCTTGCAACTCGAGGGTTTAATCCGGTATATGGCGCAAGACCATTGAAACGAGTAATCAGACAACTTATCGAAAATCCTCTATCTAAAGAAATTTTAGCTCAAAAATTCTTGCGAGGAGATAAAGTCACTATCGACGTTAAAAACGATGAAATTGTATTTCACAAATAATAAATATTGATAAAAAATAAAGGAGGGAATGATTTCCCTCCTTTATCATCATATTTAATTTAATTAAACATTAATATCAATTGTATCACTGCCAAACTTCTTAGCTTGTTCCTTTACAATTTCTTCCATTCTTTCTTTTGGAATTGCAAAGTGATTAGGATTTTCTTTGTCAATCGCTTCAGAATATCTTGCGGCAACTTCTCTTAAATTTCTATATTCAAGTACCAGCAAATCGCGAGCTTCATTAAAATTTCTACGTTGACTTGCAACATTACCAACTTCTCGTTTCACAATAGAGGCACAAGTCTTGTTAACCGATTCGGTGTTATGCGCGTAGCAAGCTGACATTATTGACATTACATCACCAAAAGGGTATTTTTGACCAAAAGATGTACTTTGATTTCTGAAACTGTTAACTGAATTAATTTGCATAATAATTCTCCTTTACAAAAGGCTTAAAATCTAAAAAATAAAAACTTTTGCTAACTATTTACAAATATTTACAATTCTAAACTAATTCAGTGTGCAGTGTTTCAAGATACTTAACCGCATATACTGCTCCAACAGCTCCATCTGATACAGCCGTTACTACTTGCCTTAACGGTGTATTCCGGACATCTCCAACTGCAAAAACGCCATTTATAGATGTTGCCATTGTTTCATCCGTAATAATGAAGCCTTTTTTATCCTGCATTAACTGACCGTTAAAATCCTCTGTATTCGGAACAATTCCAATATATGGAAAAACTCCGTCAACTGTTAAATCGGTTTGTTTTCCGGTTTTAACATCTTCTAAAACAACTGAATTTACAGTGTTTTCGCCATTAATTTCTTTTACAACATTATTCCAAACAAATTCTATTTTTTCATTTTTAAATGCGCGTTCCTGAATAATTTTATCAGCCCTTAACTCATTTCTTCTGTGTACAACAAAAACTTTTGATGCAAATTTTGTTAAATACATAGCCTCTTCAATTGCAGAATTCCCGCCACCAATCACTGCGACAACTTTATTTTTATAAAAAGCTCCATCACAAACAGCACAATAACTTACTCCCCTGCCAACAAATTCTCTTTCGCCTTTCACGCCTAATTTCATTGGCTGAGCTCCTGTCGCTATAATAATTGTTTTTGCACTAAATTCATATTCTTTTGTATAAATCTTTTTGGAAATCAAATCAACTTTTTCAATCTCTTGCATTGGGAATTTTTGAATTCCAAATTTATCAGCGTGTTCTTCAATTTTTTCCATTAAATCATACCCGCCAACAATTGGAAATCCAGGATAATTTTCCAATTCTAAATAATTTGAGGGCTGACCTCCAAACATATTTTTATCAACAATTGCAGTAGAAACAGCGCCACGAGCACTGTAAATCCCAGCAGAAAGCCCTGCCGGCCCTCCGCCTAAAATAATAGTATCAAAATCTAATTGCTTCATATTCTAATTCCCTGTAATACTTGTCCCTGAAACCTTTTCGCCTGCAAGAAGATAAATTGCCGTATCCTTTCTAATTAAAGAATTATCCCTAATTGAAAAAGTTTCAAGCGTAATATAATTTACACCCGTAAACTTGTCTCCGATAAGTTTTAAGTCAACTGTATCCGTAAGTTTTTTATTTCCGTCGTAATCCCCTGTTTTGGTAAATCTAATCAAATTCCCGTCCACATAGTCCAGTTTTACCGTAGCATTAGCGCCGGTAAACGGGTTTTCTAAATTAATGACGTCACCGGAACGAGATAAGTTCCAAAAATCTACAGATTGAGGTTTAAAATAAGCAGAGCCGGACTGTCTATCTATTTTCGCTACAACTCTCCAACTTCCATAAAACGAATTTGGAACATCCCCAACTTTCACAACTCCTGCTTTTAAAGTCTCTGCCAAAACAGGAATTCCTATTAACAAAATCAATACAACAAATACTTTTTTTAACATATTTATCATTTAATTATTTTACAACAAATTTCAAAAAACAATTATACCATTGCCATTTTAGCTTGTAATGCTTGAGCTGATTCTTCGTATCCGGCTCTACCCATCAAAGCATATGTATAATTTTTTGCCTGCTCAACTCCAGGTTGGTTAAAAGTATTGATATTATACAACTCTCCTGCAATAGCGGTTTGAACCTCTAACATATAAAGAAGTTGTGCCAAATTATAACCATCTACTTTATCAAGAGTAATTGTAACATTTGGTCTGTTATAATC
The DNA here is from genome assembly GCA_934717855.1 of uncultured Candidatus Melainabacteria bacterium. GTDB lineage: Bacteria > Cyanobacteriota > Vampirovibrionia > Gastranaerophilales > Gastranaerophilaceae > Stercorousia. Next base: position 136,669 of record CAKUZI010000001.1, on the reverse strand, counting down.
AGTCAAGGCAACCTTTGTAGAATCAGCTTCTGCATTTATTAATTGATTAATCGTTTTTCCACCAAGATAGCCAATGCCGGTATATTCAAATATATTCGGTATTTCCAAATTATTATCAAATTCTCTAACTCTAATAAAGTTAATAACTTTGTCATTTGGTCCTTCATTATACAATTGAATTTGGGAGTGTTGATCTGTTGCTCCAAGAGCTTTAATAGGAGTTGGTCCAATATGAACATCATTTCCGTTTTTATCTTTATTTTTTCCTAAAGATTCTGCCCACAACTGAACATACCAATCAGAAACATATTTTAAACGACTTGAATAAGGCATCATTACAGATAAGTTTTTCCCTTTTTGAGTGTCCATCAAATAATGAATTAGAGCATTTTGTCCAGCCATATTTTCATTAATATCAGTATTTTTTAATGCCAAATCCATATCCTTGATACCGTTCATAATTTCATCAATATCAATTCCGACTAGAGCAAGTGGAACGAGTCCAACTGCAGAAAATACAGAAAATCTTCCACCTACATCATCCGGCACAACAAAAGTTTTGTATCCCTCTTGTTCTGCAATTTGTCTTAATATTCCAGTTTTTTTATCTGTAGTTGCAACAAGATTATATCTATAATTTGAACCTAATTCTTGTTCCAAAATATTTTTTACAATCATAAATTGTGACATTGTTTCTGCTGTAGAACCAGACTTCGTAATCACATTTACAAGAGTTTTCTTTAAATCTAAAACATCAAACAAACCGGTAATCGTATCAGGGTCAATATTATCAAGAAAGAATATTCTAGGAAGTCCGTTTCTTTGTTCAGGAGTAAGTAAATTCCAATATGGTTTTAAAAGCGCTTCTGCCATTGCCATTCCGCCTAGAGCAGAACCACCAATTCCGAGAACAAGAATATTATCAAAGCGTCCTTGTACCATTGATGCATATTCTTTAACATACCAAAGAGTCTCTTCGTTATATCCCAAATTCATCCACTGCAACCACTGCCCGGGTTTATCTTTTCTTTTGTTTAAATCTGAAATGATATGAGCAATCGTATCTTTGTATTTTGCAAATTCTTCTTGCAAATTCAAACCATTATCTTTGCCAATCACTTTTTCATCAACATTTCGGCAGTCGAGTTTAATCATTTTTACTCCTTAAAATACCCTATCTCTCTCAATTAATAAGTAAACTTTATACACTTATTATATGCGATAAAGATTTTAATACAAGGTAATTGAGGCGTTTTTAATAATTATTTACCAAGGATAATCGTCACTAATTGACCACTCATCTTTATATATTAAAGTTGAGCACTCTTGATGTCCGTTGTTATCATCGCCAGCGCAAATATTATTGTTTTTACAACTAGATAAATTAGAAGTTCTTGTTGCATTTATATTTGGAGGCACAATTATTCCTTTTTCGCTGATTGTAAAATAAAAACGTTCCCTTGTTGGTTTAATATCAAAACCGAATATATTTTCATATTTTTTTGCAGAAGTGTAAAAAATTAGGACTGGTGCAGACTCATTGGACTTTTTGACAACAAAATGAGTCATATAGTTACTAACAGTCGAAAATATCATCTGTGTCCCATCGGAAAAAATAACTCTAACTCCATTTAAAAAATCACAATGTACCTGTATTCCTTTTTGAACAGATGTTACCCGTTTCAAATATTTTTCAAAATATTTTGTATAAAACTCATAACTGTGCAAACTAAAATCCCAGGTACTATATTCCCCATTTTCAGCAATTGAATATTGCATAACTTGATTCATTTCTGTATAAAACTTCTTCACCTTGTTAATTGTTACATGTTTTTGGTAATTCACAATTAATCTTGGGATTGTCAATGCTGCAATAATACCGATAATCCCAAGTGTTATTAACACTTCTGCTAATGTAAACGCTTTAGCTCTCATAACCCCCTCCCCTCCACTGTATGTATACAGGACTATAGCAATAGTATAATCCTTATACTGTATATATGCAATATAAAAACAATAAAACTTTACAATTAATAAAAGCGCTTGGAAATGTTATAAAAGAAGAAAGACAAACGAAAGCAAAGTCTCAAACTATGCTCGCTTATGAGTACGAACTGGATTCTGGGAATCTTTGTAGAGTAGAAAATGGAAAAATAGAAGCAAAAATCTCAATGCTTTGGAGAATAGCAGAAGCTTTGGATATTCCACTATCATCCTTGATTGAAAAGCTAGAACAAAAATTAGGAAAAGATTTTTGTATTATTGAAAAATAGCATAATTATAAAAATAGTTTTTATAATTATGCTGTAAAAAACGAGTTACGCTTCAACTTTAGCTTTTGGCTGTCTTTTATTTTTTTGTTTTTCTTCTAATCTTTTTTGGCTATAACCGTAAGTTGCATAAATTAAAACTCCGATTAACAACCATAACGGAAAATACAAAGAAGAAGTTGTCAAAAATTTCATTGAAAACAGCATCAATCCGCCACAAGTAATTATCCCTAAAATAGGGAAAACAGGTGAGAACGGAACTTTAAACGGTCTTGGTCTATCCGGATCTGTTTTTCTCAAAATTAAAACAGCGATACAAATTATAATAAATGATGTGAATGTTCCGAAATTACACAATTCAGCTGAAATATTCAAATCCATAAACAATGCACATATAACAACTACAATGCCAGAAATCCATGTCAGAACATGCGGAGTTCTATATTTTTTATGGATTAATCTTAATGATTTTGGTAAAAATCTATCTCTGCTCATTGCGTACAAAATTCTTGTTGTTCCCAGTTGATAAATCAAAAGAACAGACGTTAATGCACACAAAGCACCTATAGAAATTAACCCTGCAAACCAATCCATTCCGATAGCTCTCATAGCATGTGCAATAGGAGCTTGAATATCAATATGCCCTAAAGGAACATTCCCAGTCAAAACAAGAGCAACACAAACGTACAAAATTGTACAAATGATAAGAGTTCCCAATATCGCAATAGGTAAGTCTCGTTGTGGATTTTCTGTTTCTTCTGCAGTTGTAGAAATAGCATCAAATCCGATATATGCAAAGAATATTAAAAATGCACCCATAAATACGCCTTCAAAACCATTTGGCGCAAAAGGTGTCCAATTTTCAGGTTTAATATAAAAAGCACCGACAATGATAAATGAAATTATCATAAACATGTTTACACCAACCATGATGCTTGCAAATCTTGTTGACTCTTTAACCCCTTTTATCAAAAGGACAGTCAACAAAAGCACAATTACCATAGCAGGTAAATTTATTGCAACAGGGATTTTGTCAAACAAAAACGGCATTTGAGTGTGAGGGTCAAGCCCAAATTTATCGCAATACGAAAGCATATAACGATAATCGTTTCTTAACCAAAGCGGAAAATTAACAACAAATGCTGGCAAAATATGCTTAAACCCTTTTAAAAACTGAACAAAATATCCAGTCCAAGCACAAGCTACAGTAATATTTCCAATTGCATACTCTAGCATTAAAATCCAACCTACCATCCAAGCCATGAATTCACCCATTGTTGCATAAGTATATGTATATGCACTACCTGCAACAGGAATCATTGCCGCAATTTCGGAATAACAAAGCGCTGAAAATACGCAAGCAACAGCAGCCAACACCATTGAAATTACAATAGCCGGGCCTGCTCCTGCACTTTCTGGTCCTCCTTGAATAGCAGTTCCGATAATTGTAAAAATACCCGTTCCGACAACTGCACCAATACCAAGTACAATTAAGTCAAATACATTCAAAGTCTTTTTCAATTCAGACTTTTTACTCACTGCTATTAATTCATCGGGGCTTTTCTTTTTTAAAGCGTTTTTTATTATAGATTTTAATTCCATTATTTCATCATTTCTTGTTTTTTCTGTTCTACTTTTTCGAGGTGTACTTTGTTTTCATTAAGTCTATTCTTAACAAAACCGTACAATAGATAAATTAGAGCTCCAAAACCCAACCAAACCGGGAATAATAAAGCTGAACCTGATGGTTGCATTGATTTATAAACCATCAAACCACCACAGCAAATAATTCCTAATGCCGGAGTAACAGGAGAAAACGGCACTTTAAAAGGTCTAGGTCTTTCAGGGTCTGTTTTTCTCAAAATCAAAACTGCTACACAAACGATTATAAATGATGTAAATGTTCCGTAATTACAAAGTTCTGCTGCAACATCCAAATTTAAAGTCAAAATTCCGACAACCGCCAATAAGCCTACTGTCCAAGTTAAAAGAGCGGGCGTGTGGAATTTAGGATGAAGTTTTTGAAATCTTTGAGAAATAAAATGGTCTCTGCTCATTGCATACAAAATTCTTGTAGCAGCCATTTCCAAAACTAACAAAACAGATGTTAAGCCAGCTAAAGAACCGATTGAAATCAATCCGGCAGCCCAATTCATATGCAACATAGACATGCAATAAGCCATCGGAGCTTTCAAAAATGCCATTGGAACAGCTCCTGATGTATCTTGCAATCCTGTTAAAACAAGAGCAACTGAAACATACACAATTGTTGTGATAATCAAAGAACCAATAATACCTATCGGCAAATCTTTTTGAGGATTTTTACATTCTTCTGCAGCAGTTGCCAAAGCATCAAAACCAATATACGCAAAGAATATTAAAAATGCTCCTGCAAAAATTCCGGCAGCACCGTTTGGTGCAAAAGGAGCCCAGTTTTCGGGTCTTACAAAAAAAGCACCCGCAACAACAAACAAAGCAATTACTGCTAGCTTTATAAATACCATTACACCAGCCATTTTGGTAGAATCTTTAGTCCCTTTAACCAAAATCATTGTAATTAAAAGCACAATTAAAATAGCCGGTAAATTTACACAAAGCGGTAATCCAAACAAAGTAGGAACATGAACGCCCGGATTATCTGCAACAATTTTAGCTACAGAAAAAGCATCATTTACTAACCATACTGGAGGATGAGCCAACCATGCCGGCAAAACATGTTCAAAACCGCTTAAAAATTGAACAAAATGGTTTGACCAAGCACATGCAACAGCAATAAAACCGATTGCATATTCTAACATTAAAACCCAACCTACCATCCAAGCAGCAAATTCACCCAAAGTTGCAAATGTATAAGTATAAGCACCACCGGCAACTGGAATCATTGTTGCAAACTCAGAGTAGCACAACGCTGAAAAAATACACGCAAACGCAGCTATAATCATTGATACAACGAGGGCAGGACCAGCTCCTAAAGAACCATCAGCACCACCGGCAGCAGCAATACCAACAACTGCAAAAATACCTGAGCCGATAATCGCTCCCACACCTAAAATAATTAAATCAAAAACTCCTAGAGTTTTTTCTAATCCCTCTGCCTTTGCTTCAGCAAGCATTTCATCAGGGTTTTTAATTCTAGTAATTGTTTTCAAAAAATTGCGAGAAAGTGTCGCACGGTGAAATTTTTCAGCCATCTATTTTCCTTATAATTTATCCTACTTGCAAAGAGGAAATCCCAATTCTTTTCTTTGCTCTACATATAATCTTGCAACGGCAGAAGCCATTGTTCTAACTCGGTTAATAAAGTTTATTCTTTCATCCTTACTGATTACGCCTCTAGCATCTAAAAGGTTGAATGTATGAGAACATTTCAAAACATAATCGTAAGCCGGCAAAACAAGTTTTGCATTAATACAATTATCAACTTCTTTTTGATATAAATCAAATGCTGTAAACAAAGCTTTTGAATCGCTAACTTCAAAATTGTATTTTGATTGTTCGATTTCATTTTGTAAATATATATCGCCATATTTCAAAGTATCATTCCACATAATATCGTAAACAGATTCTTTGTTTTGAAGATACATTGCGATACGTTCCAAACCGTAAGTAAGTTCTAGTGCAACAGGTTTAACCTCAACACCGCCAACTTGTTGAAAATAAGTGAACTGAGTAATTTCCATGCCATCAAGCCAAACTTCCCAACCTACACCGGCAGCCCCAAGAGTCGGAGATTCCCAGTTATCCTCAACAAATCTAACATCGTGCTCTTTTAAGTCAATCCCCATTGCTTCCAAACTTTGTAAATAAAGTTCTTGAGCATTATCTGGAGATGGTTTCAAGATAACTTGAAATTGATAATAATGACCTAATCTGTTAGGATTTTCTCCATATCTTGCATCAGTCGGGCGTCTGCAAGGTTCAATCATTGCTGTGTGCCAAGGTTCAGGTCCCAATGAACGCAAGAATGTTGCAGGGTTCATTGTAGAAGCACCTTTCTCAATATCATAAGGCTGTTGAATTATACAACCATAATCCGACCAAAATTTTTGTAAATTAAAAACCAGTTCTTGAAAATTTAATGCCATAACATATTCCAATATATTGTACTAATCACACTTGTTTACACGCAAAGAATTTTCCATTTTATTACGTGCTTGTCCATTCTACGACGAACATAGCAATATTGCAAACATTTTGTTTAAAAATATTAAGATTGTATATAACAAGTATTCAAAAATTTTCTTTACATGCTTATATAAAAAAAGAGGACTAAATATATGAGAATTTCTGCAATTAATGGGACATATGACAACAAACCCAAAAGTCAACCAAATTTTACCGGTATGACAAAACTTATGAAAAAGAAAATTTATACTGACGGGAAAAAAGATATTCTTAAACTTATTGAAAAACGTCAAGATACACAAACCACAACTGTCGGTCAACTACCAAAAGGCTTGTTTACTATGTTGACGACAGATAAAACCGCAAGAGGGAAAGCAATAAAAGACATTATGTCTACCATGGGAGAAATCGCGGAAGAAATCAGAGGTTATGTTCCTGGAGCAAAAGCTTCCGCTCCGGAATATAGAAACAGAAGAAGTGATGCAACTGTCCAAAAATTAAAAGAGGTTTTTGAAAAGTATAATCTTACAACAAAAAAAGAAGATGTTGATTTAGAATTTTTAGGTAGAGGAGATTACGGCAGTGCATATCGCATAAGAGGCATACACGACAATATAACAGATGATGATTTTATTATAAAAGTTTTCACCGTAGCTGACAAAGGTCCAAACTGGCACAGATATAAAAGCCACGGAAACTATGCTGAAATAAACACAGCAGAATATTGGTCAAATACTTGGGGCGAGAATACTCAACGCGGAAAATTTTATTTTGGTGACATAAACAAGGGTTTTTTGGTTGATAATTTTATTGATATGCAAACTCCTCAATACCAAAAACATATCAATGAATACAATGCAGGTTTAAAACTTACAGATGAAGAACTTGCCCAATGTAACGGACACAACAAGATTAACGGTTACAGCATTGACTGGGGCGGAGTTCGAGTTGTAAACAGGATTAAAAATGAAAGTAAAACAGCAAGAGCTGTTCTTAAACACATTAAAAAAACTGAACGCAAGTTTAGAGATATAGAATGGTGGAAAATATACAATAACAAAACCCAATATGATGAAACCCAAAAACTTGCTGGTTTAGCTCTAGCAATCAAACACATATCAAATAAAAAAACTTGCATTGAATATTGCATGGAACAAAATAAACCAATGGTAGATCAAGCATTAGGTTATCTTTTAAAATACCTGCCACACGATCAAGCAAAACTATATTTTGAAAAATTAATGGCAAGAAACGAAGAAGTTACTCAAACAATTTTAATGAACGAAATTCCATTACTTGCAAGGAAACCTTTACCGGAAGCTTACGATGATATGTGCGTTCCTAAAGATCAAATATTCCCTGAAAAAATTAAAATATTCTTTGATATTGCAAAAAAACATGCTATTCATGAATCTAGGGAACATTTAGCTAGCTACGTCCACTTATTGCCTCAAAAGGACATCATGCCACAATTTGAAGCACTATTAAAATTAAATGATTATAATGTATTTGACAGACTTTTACATAAAATTGAAACAGTTCCTGAAGAAGAATTCCCTAGTAGTTTAAAACTAGAAATGTTGGGAAAATTAGAAAAAGCCGTCAATGACCCGTACTTAAAAAAATACACACAAAAAGTCAAACTTTCAACAATTAGAAAAACTTTAGAGGACTAATTTTTATGCTATATTATTTGTAAGGAGTAACTATGGCAAATAAAATTATAATATTTTCCGGAAAACAATACGCAGGCAAAGATACTTCAGCAAAAATAATGCTGGATGCTATGCCTGATTACAGAAGATGTGCGATGGGAGACATAATTAAACTTACCTATGGCGCACAAAAAGGCTTAACTTACGACGAAATTGAGAAAAATAAAGCCAAATATAGACCGGATTTAATTGTTTTAGGAAATTGGGGAAGAGACCAAGATCCTGATTACTGGCTAAAAAAAATTATTGAACAAGATGGAAATATTATCGTTACCGATGTTAGAGTTCCGCATGAGTACGAAGTTTTCAAAAAAGCCGGAGCAATTACAATTCGAGTAGAAGCAGATAGAGAAACAAGAGCCCAAAGAGGGAAACTTGTCGGCGAAGACGATATTACTGAAGTTGGACTTGATACTGAAAAGAATTGGGATTATATAATTGATAATAATTCAAGCTATGACAACCTGAAAACACAAGTTGAAAAAATTATAAACGAATTAAAGCAATAAAAAAGCTCCTAGAAATCTAGGAGCTTTTAATAATTATAACAACTAAATTAGACCATTCCTTCTTTTACTGCTTTTACAGCCGCTTGAACTCTATCATTTACACACATTTTTTGTAAAATCGAACAAACATGGGCTTTCGCTGTATGTACACTTACAATCAATTCTTTTGCAATTTCTGTGTTACTTTTACCGGCAACCAAGTGTTTCAAAACTTCAAATTCTCTTTCTGTCAAAGGTACACAACCATCCGGCTGAGATTTATTTGGTAAAATTCCTACATTATCAATTTTTGGCAAATAATCGAGTGCCATTTGAGCAACAACCGGATCTATCCAACAAACACCCGTAGAAACATCTCTAACTACATCAGCAAGTTTCGCCGGATCAATATCTTTTAAACAATAAGCACTTGCTCCTGATGTCAATGCAGCAAGGACTTCTTCACTTCTATCATGAGAAGTTAGCGCAATGATTTTGGAATCAAAGTTCTTTTCTTTGCATTTAACCATTGCTTCAATACCGTTCATCCCCGGCAGTCCTAAATCCATCAATATTACATCAGGTTTATGTTTTTCAATAAGTTTTAACCCCTCAAAAGCGTCCTCCGCTTCTGCAACAACATTAATATCTTCATTTGAATTTAATGCACACCTTAACCCAACTCTGGTTAATTTAAAATCCTCTACAATAATTACACTAATTTCTTTTTTCTCTGTTTCTCCTGCATTTTGTGTCATGGATTAACCCCGCTTTCATCTATATTGCATCTTGCATAATACTATTCTCTTATTTAATGACAATAGGCTTAATTAATCCATTACCCAACAGGATAATATTAGAAATTTTTACAATTTATATTAAAACTTTGCTTTCAATTTTGTTATGATATAATAACAATACATATAGGATATGGGAGTATAAAAATGTTGGAATTTCTTTTCGGGAAAAAAGATAGTGAAGTTGCTATTGATAAAAGAATTAATGAAATATATGGAGCGCTAAAAAAAGCTTATCCATCTGAAAACATTGCAGATGAAAGAAAAAGCGAACTTAAAAAACTTATTAAAGAAAGCGGATATTTACCTTACCCGTATATTAAAGCACTAGAAGAGCTTACTCCGGAAGAAATTCTTTTTGGACTTGAAATAAAATGGCAAGACAACAAAATATTTTCTGATGGTAAATTCTCATTTGCAAACAATAAAATAAGTGTTCTTGCCAGAAATGGAGTTAAAAATTCTTCTTGGATACAAAAAGAAGGACATGATATTAAATTAATTAACCTTGCAGGACTAGGAAACGGCAATGAAACAAAAGAGACAGGAAAATTTCTTGATTGGTTGAGACAATTGTTGATTCTTCCTACAGGAAACATTGAAAATGGAATTTTTAATACAACTATTTATCTTATTCCATTCCATCCTAGAGAATTTGGATGCGCTTACTTGCCAAAGAGTTCTGAAATAAGTGAAAAACTTTTTGACGAAAATATTGAAAAAATCACAGGCATGGACGCAAAAGAACAAGTTAAAACATTTATCACTCTTGCTCAACTTGCAGGGCATCCGGTAATTTACGATGTTTTGCCTCAAACCGGCAGATTTTCAAAAGCTGTTCTTGCAAATCCTGAAATTGCAAGATGGTTTGATATCAACTTCCTAAACAAGGAACTCGAAGCAAATATTGAAAGAATTGCAAAAAACATGCCGGAAGCTTTTGAAGAAGAAGACGTAGAGCTTGTAAAAAACATTTACAAAGACTCTCAAAACGGATCTACAGGAGATTTAAGTTCTCATTTTAAAAACATTTACGATACTTTTGACAGCCTTATGACTGAATCAAAGAAAAAACTTTCAAGCGTAATGTTACAAAAAGCAAATCAAATAAAGTTGCAAAAACGAGCTCGAGAAATAGTTGCAAAAGTTCATGAATTTAAACCAAACCAAAAACTTGTTGAAGATGATATTACAAAACAAATTGATACAATTCAAGAACTTATATTAGAAGGATTATGGCCGGCTCCTGGAGGAGCTTGGTGTTCTGCAGGAGTTCCAATATATGATAAAATGAGCGAATGTGGCGGTTACCCTACATTCAAGCACTACGACTATAAAGGTGAAGATGTAACAAGTTTTGCAAACCTTGATTGCCAAACTCCTTATTACTTCTGTTGCTTAGAAAATGGGACTTTCAACAAACACGTAATTGAATATTTTATAAATTATATGATAAAACTTCAAGCAGATTACAACTTTGACGGTTTTAGAGTTGATCACATTGACCATATTGTAGATAAAGTTTCTGAAAACAACGGTAGACCGATAAGCTATCGCGCACCAAGAGTAGTTCTGGGCAAACTGAACAGAGCTATAAAAAGTAAAATTCCTTATTTTGGAACGCTTGCCGAATATATGCTTTGGGACGATTTCTTAAAAGAATACCATAAGGATATGAGTTTTGACCTTTTGTGGGGAAATGATATTGTTTCTCAATCTGAAAAAACTCCTGAAAAAATTATGGAAGATAATCAACACCTTGCAAATTACAATGTTAATTTCAAAAAAGGCGAAAAACTTTCTATTTTAAAAACTTACAACAACCAAGACGGAGAATTCAGATGTATTGACCAATACCCAGGACAATTAAGTGAAACAGGAGCTTTGTATAAATGGTTTAAATATAAATTTCTCCCTGGCGGGAAATTCGCACAAAGACCTATGTTATACGTCGACGGGGATGAAAGTTTTACTAAACGAGGAATTGAAATGGTTATTGGAGAAGAAATTTCAATGCCTAGAGAAAAACATTATGATTTTTACAAAAAATTCAATGCTATTGATAAATTTGTAAAAAATAATTCTATCGTCAACAACGGAGAGGCTCAAATTATAATCCAAGATGAAGACGGGTTTTCTGCTTGGATTATTTCAAAAGTCCCTGAAAAAACAGCATATCTTGTTGTATCTAACAGTAAATATACAACTGAAAGAGTAACAATGTTTGACGAAAATAATCAAAGCTACTCTGAAATACTAAACGGCAACTCTGTTTTTGACAAAACAATTAACCTACCGACTGATTACACAATTGTTAAAGAACATTATATTGATAACGACAAATTTGTTTCAGTTGCGTTTGATGAAGAAACATCTACATTACATTTTGACAAGCTTGATGCAAGTGAATTTAGAGTTTACGAATTGAAACGAGCATAAAATCAAATATTAAAAATAAAAATAAAAACTCCTACATTGAATTGTAGGAGTTTTTGTAAATTAAAGATTTTTTATAACAGCCTCTGTAAACTCTGTTGTAGAAAGCGTCCCGCCTAAATCTCCGGTACATTCTCCCTGCTCAAGTGTTTTAAACAATGCTTTTTCAATTTTTTCTGCATAGACATTCTCACCTATATATTTAAGCATTTCTACAGCAGACAACAAAAGAGCTGTCGGATTTGCTTTATTTTGCCCTTTTATATCAGGCGCAGAACCGTGAACAGGTTCAAATACGGCATAATCAAGTCCAATATTTGCACCTTGTGCAACCCCTAATCCTCCAATCAATCCGGCGCACAAATCAGAAACAATATCTCCATACAAGTTTGGCAAAACTAAAACATCAAATTGTTCAGGTTTTTGAACCAATTGCATACAAAGATTGTCTACAAGGATTTCTCTCGTTGCAATTTTTGAATATTCTTTTGCGACTTCTCTAAAACATTCCAAAAACAAACCGTCAGAAAGTTTCATAATATTTGCTTTTGTCACAACACAAACTTCTTTTCGATTATTTTTTACAGCATAATCAAACGCAAATTTACAAATCCTCATAGAAGCTTTACGAGTAATAATTTTTATACTCTCAGTCGTATCACCATCAACTTGACGTTCGATTCCTGCGTACAAATCCTCTGTATTTTCACGCACAACAACAATATCCACATTTTCAAAACGAGTCTTTACATTCGGCAAATTTTTGCAAGGACGTAAATTCGCGTACAAATCTAAATCTTTTCGTAATTGAACATTCACAGAACGAAAACCTTTACCAATAGGTGTTGTAACAGGAGCTTTCAATGCAACTTTATTTTGTTTTATTGACTTTAAAACACGCTCAGGCAAAGGAGTTCCCTCTTCAGCAATAACATCTGCACCTGCTGTTTGTAAATCCCAGTCAATTTTTAAACCTGCTGATTCAATAATTTTTACAACTGAATCAGATATTTCTGGGCCAATTCCATCTCCGTTAATCAATGTAATACGTCTCATTATCCCTCGTCTTTCTTTGTAATGAGTTGATTATATAACTATTTTAGATTTTTGTAAACTAAAATTTTGTTAACAAATCTTAATATTTTCAGATAAAAAGTCAATTTTAAGAAAGAAAAAAACTTTATATAAGTAAGGTAGGTTATTTAAATTAGGTAGGTTAGAAAAATGGCAGGCATTACTGGTATCTTAAAAGCCGGTGGGCGATTAATATTTGACCCTGTTTTCCAAGAAACAGCAACCAAAACTCTAGAACAATCCAGAAAAGTTAAAGGGTTTTCAAATTTACATAAGCAAATTGGGGATGCATTTATAAAAGCTAATGATGCAACTAAAAACACTCCATTTTGGAAAAACTTAGGTGAATCTGCAAAAACCTTACCATCAGATATTTCAAAAGTTTGTAAAGGCAGTGGTTCTTTTTGGACAAAAACAAAAGGAGTTGGTAGCCAACTTTGGAAACGTATGCCATTTATTGGTGCCGGACTTATTTTAGCTTTTGAGTTACCAAATTTATTTTCCACATTTAAAGATAAAGGTTTGGTAGGCGGTCTTATTGAAACAGCCAAAACATCTGCAAGACTAGTTGGTCAAATGGGAGGTTTCGCAATTGGTCAAGCATTAATACCTATTCCGATAGTCGGCGGATTAATTGGTAGTTTTGTTGGGGATTGGCTTGTAAGTAAAGTAGTTGGAAAATCTTATTCTGAGCAAAAAGCAGAAGCAAAAGAACAACAAAAGGCTATGCTCCAACCTCAGCAAATGCAACAACAAATGATGTCGCCAGGACAAATGCCAACAAACTTGGTTGCTCAAGCAGGTGCAACTCCTCAAATAAATATCTCTCCGATGACAATGTCTCCTCAACAATTAATGTTAATGCGTCAACAATTGTATGGAGGAGGGCTTACATCTCCGATGGATCAAGACTTTATGTCAATGGCAAGCGGAATGAACAGATTAAATCTTATGGGTTAAATAACTAATCGGTATATATCAAATATCGATTAGTTATTAACATTTTGTTACAAAAAGGCAATTTTTCAATACCAAAATTTTTATATATAGTATACGGGGAATTATTAAAAAGGGATATTAAAATGTCTATCAATACAGACATCGTTGATGCAAATTTACAATTACTTAAATACAAGAACGGACTTCCAACAACAGGAGAAACGCAAGAAACAGGACAATCCTCATTAGTTGATGAAATTGGCATGGGAGTTCTTTGTCAAGTACCATTAGTTTTAGGAATTAACCTTTTAGGGAAGAGCAAACCTTGCTCTGTTTGGCAATATAGAAATGCGAATCCTAATCAAGATGGAACAAAATTAAGTTGGAGTGATGCTTGGAAAAAAGTTGGCGAAAATAGAGAAGTTGAAAGAAATGCAAGAAAATATCTTGTTGATTCAAACAGCGATTGGCAAACATTCAAAAACAAACGGTTATTTTCTCAACTAAAAACTTTAGAAGCTGATATTCCAAAATATGATGCAAATGTTGATGCAAGTAAACTTCAAGGTAAAAAACTAACTAAATATAATAATGCTGTTACCAAAAACGGTTATTACAGCGAAGTAAAACGACTTATTGAAGAAGCAAAAACAAAAAAACTCACCGGTAAAGCCTTAAAAGAACAAATCCAAAAAATCCACATAGCGATGACTAAAGCTGATGGACAAGTAAATCTTGCAATCCAGCAAGGTGTTATCAAACCAACCGGCAAACTAGGTAAAGCCTCTCATTGGGTTAAATCTAAAACAGGTATATATAAAGTTCAAAAAGCTCTTTTGAAAGGACCAAGAGGAGCAAAAGCTCTTAGAATGGCAAAAGTTGGCATGAAAGGCACTTGGATGTTTGCAGCTCTAGAAGGAGTATTTGAGCTTGCGAATATTGGAAAAGCTTACAAACGCGACCGTGCAGACGGCAACAGACAACTCGTAAAATCCGGAACAAAAGTTGCCGCAAGTGTTGGGGGGTACGCACTTGGTTCTGCTGCGGCAGGTGCTGCTGTCGGTTCAATATTCCCAGGTATCGGAACAGTTGTCGGAGCTATTGTCGGAGCTGTTGGCGGTATTATCGGCGGTTGGATTGCTGGCAAAGTTGCAGAGAAAGCAACAAAAAAAGTTCTTGGAGAAAGTCAAACTCTTGATAAAACAGAAGCAGATTTTGCCAAAGACAATGAATTAAAAGCAGAAGCTCAAAAAGTTTCTGAAAACCCTGAAGAACAAAAAGCTTTGTTGACAGAAATTGTTCAAATGTCTCAAGAAAATGGTGGAATAGATGATCAATCAACTTTGGATGCTTACGAAAAAATACTAAACTCTAGACAAGCAGAACTTGGCTTAGGCGAAAGCGGACAAGAAGGCGCAGGTTCAATCGTTGACACAGGAAATAGTTTAATGCAATCTCAATTCCAATATGATGATGAATTACAAAGCTTATTACTTGGGTTAGGCTCAATAGCAAAGCTAAATAAAGTCGCTTAGTAAATTGACAAAACTAAAAATTTTAAACAAAAGAACCACCTTTTTTGCAAGGTGGTTCTTTTAATTTTAAACACTTTGTCTAAACAGAAGAAACATGAAAATCTCGTTCTGACCTGAAAGATGTTGAATTTAAAATACATCTTAGAACTTTTTCAATAGCAGACTCCATTGTAGAAATTTCTTCTTTCAATGCTTTGTAGCTTTCTTCTTTAACATCCTTTAGTGCGTTTTCAAAAATTTCATCATGATACATAATCTCATATCTCCTTTTAACTTTTTTGCAAAATGCAAATCTACTTCACATATTCCCATAACGGCACTTTTTGGAACAAACTTTAATAAATTAAATAATATTGTTACAAAATTTATCATTTCTACAAAATAAAATTAGTTTAATGTAAAATATTAACATATATACAGGGGAAATATAATGACAACTGATTTTCTTACAAGTTATGATTATTATTCAAGCAGACGCGACATGGAAGTAATATCGCAAATCGTAGAGTCTTTAAAAAAAATTTTGGAAGAAGATAAACATCAAACTCAACCTTTGTTTTTAAAAACTTCTGACAACCTTATTTTGAATATCGCTAGAAAAGTAGTTCAAGAAAAAAAGAAAACTTTTCTTATTGGGATTACCGGAGAAAGCGCTTCAGGTAAAACGGTTTTTGTAGATAACACAATAAAAGCATGTGTAAAAGACAAAAAAGAAGGTATTTATACCGTAATTCGCTGTGATGATTACTACAAAGACACTTCTAAAGAATTACAAGAAGCAGGTAGTTATGAAGAATTATTCAAAACAGGTTTTAGTTTCGATACTCCTGATGCAATTGATTTGGATTTGATGAAATCACATTTAATGAAATTAAAAACAGGTAAAGAAATAACTTCTCCTAGATACGATTTTGTAACTTGTGTATCTAACCCTGCTGGAGATGTAAAAAAGCCTGCCAAGGTTGTTCTTACTGAAGGTCTATACGTTCTTAATGAGGGAGTTCGCGACATTATGGATGTAAAAGTCTATGTTTATACTCCATTGGAAGTTATTAAAGACCGTTGGTATAAACGTGCTGCCCTTAGAGGGAAATCAGGAACAGCTGCCGATTTACAATTTCAAGACGTAAATAGAACCGCTCAACAATACATTCGTCCAGCATATCAAATTTCAGATGCCGTAATTAATGGAATGGTTTCTCAAGAATATATTCAAGAAATTACAGACAAAATCTTCAAAACATTACAAGAAATTGTTTAAATAAATCGTTATAAACATTAAAAATTCCTCTATCATAAGAAAGAGGAATTTTTTTGTTTTAAATTTGTCTTTTAATTATGCATTAATTTCTTCTTGATTTTTGAATTGCATTTCGTATAAATATTTATATTTACCGTTTTCTATTTGCATCAACTCATCATGGCTTCCAAGTTCTGCCAATACACCTTCATCAACAACCGCAATTCTATCTGCGTTTTTAATTGTTGATAACCTGTGAGCTATTACAAATACCGTTTTGTTTTTAATCAAATTGTCTAAAGCTTTTTGAACAATCGCTTCAGATTTATTATCAAGCGCAGATGTTGCTTCGTCTAAAATAACAATAGGAGCATCTTTTAACATAGCTCTTGCAATTGCAACACGCTGTCTTTGGCCTCCTGAAAGAGAGGTTCCACGCTCTCCAACAAAAGTATCTAATCCATTTTCTAAAGTAGCAGTAAATTCATCCAAGTGAGCCATTGCAACAACTTTTTCAATTTCAGCCTCTGTTGCCTGCTCATTCCCCATTAAAATATTATCTCTAATAGTACCAGAGAACAAGAAATTGTCTTGGAACACGAAAGAAATATTTTGTCTCAACGAATTCAATTCAAAATCTTTAATGTTTACTCCGTCAAAATCAATTTCACCAGTAGTAACATCATAAAATCTTGGCAACAAACTTACAACAGTACTTTTTCCACCACCAGAATTTCCAACAAGAGCAATTGTTTCACCTTTATTAACATGGAGCGAAAAGTTTTTCAAAATCGGAGTATTTGGTTCATATTCAAAATTAACATTTTTAAAATCAATTGAATTATTCAACCCTTTAAGTGGAATTGCATTTTCTCTTGATTTAATTTGTGGTTGCAAATCAAACAACTCAAATACACGACTCATTGCAACAAACACATTTTGCAAGTTTGTCAAAGTGTTTCCTAATGTTTTAGTTGGTTTGTAAAGCAACAATAAAGAAGTTACAAATGATGCAAAACTACCGGCAGTCATTTGTCCTGATAAAATTAAGTGGTTTCCATAAGCCATAACTAACGCAATACCAATTGAACAAACAAAATACATAATAGGAGACATCCAGCCAACGCGTTTTGTCAAAGACATTGCAAGGTGGAATTGTTCAGATATTTGACCGTCAAATTTTTGATTTTGGTCATTTTGCAAGTTATAAGCTGTCATAATTTTATTACCTGCAAATGTTTCGTTAAAATTTGTAGTCATATTTCCACCAACAACCATAGTTGCGTTAGAAACTTTCTTAATTCTTTTTCTTATCAAAGTAACAGGTGTAACAGCAATTGCCATAATAGTCACACCAATAATTGCTAATTTCCAAGAATTGTATAACAAAACACCAACAAGCCCAACTAATCCAAAGAATGTTGCAATAAATGATTTCAACATATCTATAATATTTCTTGAGGCAGTATCCGGATCAGACAAAAATCTTGTTAGCACAATCCCAGAAGAATTAACGTCAAAGAATTGAGGGTCCATTGAAGTTAATTTTTTGAACAAATCTTTTTTCAAAGACATTGAGATTTTTTGTCCTGTCCAATCTGTTAAATAATTGCTTAAATATTTCAAAACACCTTGAAACAAAGCAAATCCAACAATACCAAAAGGAATTATTGTAGCCAAAAAGGCTTGAGAATGAATTGAAAAGCCCAAAACATTCCAAGTATGAGCTGGATTTCCGTTCACCACAAAATCTAAATATGGTTTAAGAGCTAGAGCAACAACACCATCTAACAAACCTAAAGGAATTGCAATTACTAAATTAATTACAGCTCTTGGCAAAACCGGTTTAATATATGGGAAAATTTTCCCTAACAAATACTTATAATTAAATGCATCTTTAGAAGCTGTGTTTTGCAATTTATAGTTATAATCCATATATAATCCTCTCTCACGTTTATTTTACATTATCTCATAAAAATATTATTTGTGTTATATTTGATATTAAGGAATTATAAGGAGATTAGATGAAAATTTGTGTAATCGGAACAGGATATGTTGGATTAGTAGCAGGAGCTTGTCTTGCAGATATGGGAAACGAAGTTATTTGCGTTGACAATGACCTTGAAAAATTAGCTAAACTAAAAAATGGTATTGTTCCGATTTTTGAACCGGGGTTAGAAGAAATCATTAATGCTAATGTTGCAGAAAAAAGACTTATTTTTTCATCTGATTTGGGCGAAGCTGTAAAACAGTCTTTAGTTTGTTTTATTGCAGTCGGAACTCCTCAAAGCGAAGATGGTTCTGCAGATTTACAATATGTCATGAATGTTGCAGAAGAAATAGGAAAGTCTATAAACGGTTACAAAGTAATTGTAGACAAATCTACTGTTCCGGTTGGGACTGCCGACAAAGTTACCGAAATTATAAAAAAATATTATGATGGCGAATTTGATGTAGTTTCAAACCCCGAATTTTTAAAACAAGGTGCTGCAGTTGATGATTTTCTAAAACCCGACAGAGTTGTAATTGGCTCAAATTCTCCTAAAGCAACTGCAATTATGCAAGAAGTTTACGCACCATTTTTCCGAACAGCAAGTCGTTTTGTTTTAATGGATGTAAAATCGGCAGAAATGACTAAATATGCTGCAAACTCATTTTTGGCAATAAAAATATCATATGCAAACGAAATAGCTAATATTTGCGAAGCTGTTGGTGCTAACGCAGAAATGGTAAGAATTGGGATGTGTTCAGACAAACGAATCGGAAATCAATTCTTATTTCCTGGATTAGGTTACGGCGGAAGTTGTTTCCCTAAAGATGTAATGGCATTAATGAAAACAGCAAAAGACAACAATTGCAATTGTAGATTAGTAGAAGCAGCTGATGAAGTAAATAAAGAACAAAGAGTTATGTTTATTACAAAAATTTTGCGACGCTTTGGAATGAACCTTGCCGGAATAACTTTTGGCGTTTGGGGATTAACATTCAAACCCAAAACAAATGACATGCGTATGGCACCGTCTATTACAATAATTAATGCTTTGTTAGAATTTGGCGCAAAAATAAAAGTATATGACCCAAAAGGTTTTGAGCAAGCAAAAACATATTTTGGAGACAGGGTAATTTATGCAAATAATTCATATGAAGCACTTGAAAATGTGGATTGTATGTTGCTTTTAACCGAATGGAATGAATTCAGACGTCCGGATTTTGACAAAATCAAGTCTATTATGAAAACTCCGATAATTTTCGACGGAAGAAATCAATATGATTTAGAACGCCTAAGACAGCGTGGTTTTGAATATCATTGTATTGGAAAAAGATAGACTAAAAACATTTATCCATTAATATTTTTGTACTTAAACAAAACTTTATTTTCTTCCATATTTCTTTTTAGTTAATTAAGTCATCATAAATTTTTAAGCTGTTCTTTAAGTTTGACAGCTTCTGAAACTAATCTATCTGTTTTATCAAACTCAGGTTTTAAGTCTTTTTCTAGAATTTCTCTTTGAATTTTTTCAATTTCTTCTGAGTATTTAGACCAAAATTCTTCTTGACTACCATAACCCTGTGAAATCAATTGTTTTTGTTTTTTGACAAGTTCTTTAAATTCTGCGGTTGGTCGTCCTTCAAACAAAGCTTTCTGAATTTCTGCTATTTCCGGATTTATTCTTTGCATAGCTATAAGTGTTAATTCATAAGATTCCGGAATTGCTTGTAAGCCAAGTTTTGTTTGAATCCCTTGCATTACCTTTAATTCTAAATGTTCAAAATCTCTATGTTTATTTTTTATTATTTCATTTATTTTATTTTGAATTCCATTACGAGCTTTACCATTACCAGCAGGAAGCCCTTCTAATTGTTTAAAAAGAGCTGGAAGTTCATTATCTATCATATATAGAGATTGTTCATATAGTTCATTAAACTTCGCCCCTTTATTTGCTCCATATTTATTTAGAGCCTCATCAATTTGCTTGAACATAAGAGATCTCGGAATTGCTTGTAAGCCAAGTTTTGTTTGAATCCATTGCATTACCTTTAATTCTAAATGTTCAAAATCTCTATGTTTATTTTTTATTATTTCATTTATTTTATTTTGAATTTCATTACGAGCTTTACCAGCAGGAACTTCTTCTAATTGTTTAAAAAGAGCTGAAAGTTCATTATCTATCATATATAGAGATTGTTCATATAGCTCATTAAACTTCGCCCCCTTATTTGCTCCATATTTATTTAGAGCCTTATCAATTTGCTTGAACATAAGAGAATAATCTATAGAATAATTTCCTGGGGCTTGCCCGTAGTGTTCGCTAAGAGACGTTCTTCTATAAATTTTTGATTTTTTTAGTTCACTTTTGAATATTTGCTCAGTTCGTCGTGCTTTGTTTTCAATACCTGAATTTATGTATTCAAAATTTGCTTTTACTCTACTATATGAACCAGTAATATTAGCCAGTTCACTTTTTGCTCTATTTTTCAATTCTTTTTCTATTGCACTAAATTCGGAGCTAGAATGCTTATTTGCGTCTACATATTTAGACATTTTATCATACCAAGCTTTGTCAAAATTTTCTCCGATTATCTTTCTAAAATTATCTGCTCCTTTATATTTATATAAAAGAATAAAATCTTCCATGTGAGTTAATTCATGCCCAATAACATCTGCCAGATCTTGATGATTTCTTAGCATGTTAATGTTTAATTCAAGTCCTCCGGAGCTTTGACAAAAAGCGCCACCGTGTTGAGCTTTTTTCTCTAAAAATGTTATATTTACATCTTTGGGGTTATAACCCATTTTGGATAAAATTGTTTCTACAGCTTCTGTCGCAGATTTTTGTGTAACTTTTCCGGTTTTTGATGCAATTTTTGTGAGTTCAGGTATACATTCATCAATAGAGAGAATTCTATTTCCTTTATTTGCTATTAAATTTTTAAGAGATTTGGACTGTTCTGAGATCTCAGAAACAGAAACATTTTTGAATGATGGAACTCCTTCAATAATTTCATCAGACAATCCCATTGACTTTGCAAGTTTTCGATTTACAAAAGTATCTCCTTTTAGAGCTGATTTTCCTTTTAAGTTTGTATTTAGCATTGAATTAAAACTTATTGCTTTTTCTGTACCATTTCCAATACTTACTCTTAATTGTTGTATTGGCTCACCTCTGTTTAAGTCTAAACCATAAGAAGTTGTTCCTACAACTTTGTTGCCATCGCAAATTTGAAAACCTAAAATCCCTTCACCTTTTTTTATTGAACGCCCTCTGACAGTTACATTAGGGCGTTTTAGGTTTAAGCCATCTACTAGGTTTCTAACAAAAGAAGGTAATTCTTCATAATTACTACCCTCAAAACAAATTCTTGGTAAATCTTTTCCGCGTTTTGGAGTGTAACCGCTTGTCATTTTTTTGAAAAAATCAAACACAGCTTTATCATTTTGTGCTAAGGTAGCTTTTTCTGTTTTTGTCAAGCAAGATACTATTTTCCCAATACTTTTGATTGCAACCATAAAATCCCCTTAAAAATTCCCTGTGTATTTATATAAAGTATTCGGTTTAAGTAAAATTGCTATGATTATGAATGATTATGAAGTTTTTTTACAGAAATTAGACATATTTAATTTAAATAGTTTAATAGGACACATATATACGAAATAACGTACTAAAAAAGAGCCTTTCGGCTCTTGATTTTAAAAATGGTGGACTTTCGGGGACGAACCTCACACTTTGGGGTTTTCTTAAAAATCCTCGAACTTTTGAAATTCAATCAGGGCAAGAAAAAAGAGCCCTTAAAGGCTCTTTTTCTAAAAATGGTGGACTTTCGGGGACGAACCTCACACTTTGGGGTTTTCTTAAAAATCCTCGAACTTTTGAAATTCAATCAGGGCAAGAAAAAAGAGCCCTTAAAGGCTCTTTTTCTAAAAATGGTGGGCGTTAGAAGACTCGAACTTCTGACATCCTCCTTGTAAGGGAGGCGCTCTACCAACTGAGCTAAACGCCCGTCTCCCGACAAAATCTATAGTAACTTAAACATTTTTTATTGTCAACCATTTTTTTTGAACTTTTTTATTTTATTTTCGTTATAAATATATGTAGAAGAAAATGAGGTGTATTTTATGAAGAAAATATGTTTATTATTAGGACTTACAATTCTTGCTCAACCTGCATTTTGCCAAAATTATTATAAAGCTTTAAATAATATAGTGTATTCAAGCCCAACTTCTAGATACACAACCATGCCGGTTAGATATTCAACATACAGAATGAGTAATCCGGATATACTTTTCTTACAAGGCTTACTTGCCGGAACTTCTTTATATTCAGGAAGACTTACTTTGAGCGCAAATCCATCATTACGAAACAGTGGAAGATTGAGCTATTTAGATCCGTATATTGTTAGAATTAAAAATAATGATTATGTTTTAGTAAAAGATAGTCAAGATAGTAAATGGACAGTTGAAAATATTTTAGGTTACGAAGATAGCAAAGATGATTTGTTCGCCTCATTAAAGAAACTTGAAAGTGACGGAAACGCCTCTAAGATAAGCACCCAAGAACTACAAAATGCAAATATCAGATTTGTTAAACTAAATTCAGATGGTTCTTTAGCCTTGGACGACAAATCCTTAGATTATGACATCAATAACGTACTTTACATTGACATGAAAAACTTAAGAACAGCTCTTGGAAATAAAAATCAAGATGGAACTTTTGGATATTTCTATGTTTATATAAAAGACGAAAATGGTAAAAGAGCCGTTGTTGGGCGCGTTACATTTGAAGAAAAACAAGAATTACACAAATATCTTAAATAAAAAATTTCATGCCTAATTTTCAACCTAATTTACATTAATTTACAAAATACGCAATTTTTTTGTTCAAAAACACTTTATATAAATAAGGTTAGGATTAGGTAAAAAGGTTATGTGGTTTAGTAATTGTTTTAACAATTATAATTGTAATTTTTCATTCATGAATATGTTCAATCCATTCATGAACATGATGAATTTTTTCATGCCATCAAATAATTTTTATGGCTGTAACATGCCTATAAACAATATTTGGCAAACTCAAAACTACGGGTTTATGCCTAACATGAACAATTCTATATTCCAAATGAATTACAATAGAAACACTCAATATAATCCATTTAAAGGTGAAATTTTGGCACAAAATGTTGTTGCAGGTTTACCGACAGATAGAGATCCGAATAACCCTCTTTGTGCAAGATATGTCAAAAATGCTATGGTAAATAGCGGTTTAGGACCATATATAAACGGGAATGGAGAATTTTGCAAATATATTTTCAGAGCTAATCCTAATTTTAAAGAGGTAAAAGTAAAAGGAGAAGAACTGTCATCACTTCCTAAAGGCAGTGTGGTTGTTTATGATGCAAACGAACAATGTACAGATCAAAACGGGCAGGCAAAGCGAATTGGGAAAGACGGACATGTAACGGTAGCTTTAGGCGACGGAAAAGCTTGCAGTGATGTTATGGAAGATGAAATTCTTAAAACAGACAGAGCTTATGTGTTTATTCCTGTTTAACAATTCGTTACAAATATAGCAATTTTCCCTAACAAAAATACTTTATATTAATAAGAGGAAAAATTAGGGGATATCATGGGATTAGTTAATGTAAACGCAAATACTAATATTAAAGCTGATATAAATTATTTCAACCCTTATTTTAATATGCTTGCGCCAGCATTTAGTAGCTACTATTTGCCACAATATCCAAATATTTTTTCTCAATTAAACAACAAGTTGAACTTATTCAATTTTGGCTCCCTAAAATTTGGTTCTGTTACTCAACCAACAAAATATGACAGCAATTTAGGAAATTCTATTGTTACAACAGCTTTAAAATACAAAGGGTACAACGAAAAAGACGGTTCATACAAAAAATTTACAGGTGGAAGATCTGAAGCTTGGTGCGCAGATTTTGTAACTTATGTAACCAAAGAAGCATTTCGAGCTAATGGGAAATCTGTCCCTACAGGTTTTGGTTCTCCTGCAGTAAAAAATTTAAAACAATGGGGGAAAGATAACAACTGTTACACAACCGATGTTTCCAAAGCTAAACCCGGAGATGTCGTAATATTCAATAAGTCTCATACAGGAATTGTCAAAGAAGTTCGAGACGGCAAAGTTTATACAATTGAGGGAAACACCTCAAAGGGCACAGTAGCTGAAAGAACACATACTTCCAAAGATATTAACGGATTTGTTCAAGTAGCTTAAAAATATTTTTATATAATTCCTCAATACTTCCGTTATTGTTTATTACGTAATCGGATTTTTGAGCTTTTTCTTCTTGTCGCATTTGTGAATTTAATCTGGCTTTTGCATAATCAACCGAATAACCATTACGATGCAAAAGCCTTTTCAACCTTATGTCATCATCTGCATAAATAAAAACAATTTTATCAAACAAATCCGTCATACCTGCTTCAAACAACAACGGAATTCCTACAAATAAATATTTTTCATTTTGGTTTTTATCAAAAAATTCTTTTATTTTTTTTCGTATTTGCGGATGTAAGATATTTTCCAATTTTTGTTTAATTTCTTTGTCTGCAAATACCAATTTACCAAGTTTTTCTCTTGAAAACTCTCCATTTTCAAAAACATCAAGTTTTTTAAATACTAAGTATAATTCTGAATTGTTCACGGTCAAAAGTTCATGTGCAACTTTATCAGTATCAAGAACTTTATACCCATGATTTTCTAAAAGCTTTTGAACAGTAGATTTTCCGGATGCAATATTTCCGCAAAGCGCAAACTTTATCATTTCGAAATCCTATTTAAAAAATTTTTCAACTCTTTAATTTGAGCAGGTTTAAGAGGCTTTACATCTCCACGTTTAAGCCCATCAAGCCTAATTGTAGCATGCTGAACCCTTTTTAATACTTTAACTTCGTAACCAAAATGTTCAAACATTTTTCTAATTTGTCTGTTCATGCCTTGATATAAGGTTATTTGCATTTCTGTATGCTTGTTATCAATTTCTAAAACCTGAATATCTGCATATGCAATCTTTTTAGGTTCTATTTCAACACCATTCGCCATTTGCTCAAGATCTTTTCTATGAACAGCTGAATTTACTGTAACCATATAAATTTTAGGAACTTTTATTGACGGATGTGTTAATTCGTTTATCAAATCTCCGTCGTTTGTTAAAATCAAAAGTCCTGTAGAATCTTTATCTAACCTGCCGACAGGTTTAAGATTGTTTAAGTTTTCAGGCAAAATATCGTAGATTGTTTTACGCCCTTTTTCATCATCACAAGTAGTAATATAACCCGCAGGTTTATAAAACTTGTAATACAAATGTTTTTGAGGATGAATAAGTTTTTTATTTACAAAAACTTTGTCCTTAGGTTGAACAAGGTACCCGAGTTCTTTCACAACTTTCCCATTAACAGCAACAACACCCTGTTCTATAAGTTCATCTGCTTTTCTGCGAGAACAAAGTCCTGAAGTTGCAATATACTTGTTTAAGCGAACTCCACTCATTATTTTACCTCTATTCCTCAGACTTTTTTAATGCGTTAACAACTACTTCCGGAAATCTTCTATATAATTTTCCGGCTTCATTAATAGCAACAACATCAAATTCAGCTTTAATAAAGATTTTTTCATCTTTCTTAGACTTGATTAGCTGACCGAATGTAACTGATAAGCTATTGTATTTTTCAATCCATGTTTCAATAATAATATCATCATTCAAACGAGCAGAAGCTTTGTAGCGAACATTCATATTTGCAACAGGGAGAAGAACATCGTTACTTTTCATTGCGACCAAATCTAAACCTAGCATATCGCATAAATCCACACGACCTTTTTCCATCCATCTCAAATATGTTCCATGCCAAACAACGCCATAAGCGTCTGTATCTGCGTAATAAACTTTAGTTTCAAAAATATGTTTCATAATACACTAATTATAACACAAAGGAGAAAAATATGAAATATCAATGTGACATTTGCCAATGGATTTATGACGAGGAAAAAGAGGGAAAGAAATTCGAAGACTTGCCCGACAGCTACGAATGCCCTATTTGCGGAGCACCAAAGGAACAGTTTAGTGAATTAGAGTAAAGAATTAACCAAAAATCTTTTTCCAAGAAGCAATTTTCTTTGCGACCTGTTTAGCATAATCTTTCATCTCTTCTTTCGATATAACTATCGGTTCAGAAAAATTATCTAATTTATTTAAAAATTTATCTAACCTTGTTTCAGGCATTGGAGAACCATTATCAACATGAACGATATTTTCAAACTTTGTTTCAGGGGAGTAGCAAATTTTGGAAACACCAAAATATCCCCATTTTTTTGATTCTGCTCTTGAACCATGTTTTCTTAAATTTTTCAAATCTTTTAAAGTTGTATTTTTGGGTTTTATGCGCTGTATTTTCATAAAAATCAACCTTCCATAACTAATTTTGATAAAAAAAGAGAACCCTTTAGGGCTCTCTTTTTAATTTAAATGGTCGGGATGACACGATTTGAACGTGCGACCCCCTCGTCCCAAGCGAGGTGCGCTACCAAGCTGCGCCACATCCCGTCACTGCTGACAAATTCAAGTGTATTATAAAAATTTTTTATAGTCAAGTGCTTTTTTTATATTTTTTTAGGAATTTATTAAATTTGAATATTTATAGTTTTAGGCAATTGAGCTAATAGACCATCCTTTTCAGCTGGTTTTGTCGGTCTGGTATGTAACACTCTTTGAACAAATTTTTTAGGAATAGAATGGAAAAAAGATATTTCATTTTCGTCAATATACCCTAAAAACCCGGCTCGCTCAATGTACTTTTTAGGCACCCGATAAACTACTATCACACCGTTATCACCGGCGAAAGTTCTTGCAATTTTTCTTTTTGTTGTAGTGTGTAAAACCGGATCTCCATGCTGAGTCAACCCAGTATAACTTGTTATTAACTGTCTTTTTGATAAACCAGAACGTTTTAAAATCCCTTTTCTTGTTTGCCCTGAAGCTGCTGCTACTGATTTTTCATAATCTGCCCCAAAATGCGTTTTCAAACCTCGATATAATATAAAATCACCATTTTTAGTTCTTGAAAAGCAAGAAAGTGGGATATTAGCTCTATTGCCTGCAGTACAAACTGATTGTATATTTAGCTTATTTTTTGCTATAGTATCAACACTGCCTGCAAAACTTCTTGTTGCATATTTTATCAAACCGCCTGTTACTTTCATATATAAACTAACCTTTTCTAATATTAATCCCTTACTAATATAAAAACTTTTATTGTCAAAAAATTGCGTTTTTATAGCGAAAGTTTACAATTTGTTGACTTGACCATGATTTTATAATAGAGTTTTAGAAGATGTCATTCTGAGGCTATCAGAGATTCTTCGCTTCGCTCAGAAAGACAATCACTAAGCCGAAGAATCAAAACACAAGAAGAGGATTAGGGAATTGGATTTTACTACTTTAACTATTGAAGTTTTAAAAGCACTAGCTTCCATCGTGGGTAGTTATGGGCTTGCAATTATATTATTAACTGTTGTAATCAGACTTGCTATGTGGCCATTGAACGTATCTCAACAACGATCAATGAAAATGATGCAATCTTTACAACCTAAAATTAAAGCTATTCAAGACAGATACAAAAGTAATCCGCAAGTTATGCAACAAAAACTTATGGAATTTTACAAAGAACATAAGTTCAATCCAATGGGTGGATGTTTGCCATTATTAATACAACTGCCTATTTTTATTTTGTTGTACTCTGCATTGATGAGCCCTCAATTTATTCAAATTGCAGGAGATGCATCTTTCGGATTTTTAGGAAGACTTGATACAACACTACGAGCAACAGCCGGACGTTCTTATGACGGTAGTTTTGGCGTTTCTCAAGGGGATACTTTTACAATCGGTAAAACTGCAAAAGTATATTTGCCAAACGAAACTCTTGAGAATGTAAAAATCAAAAATCCGGCAAAAGCTATTGAAATACAAGGCGAATTTAAACCTGGAAAAACTGTTGATTTCAAAATCGATTTAGATCATTTAGATTTAAAATTTGCTCAATTAGACCAAATCGAAAAAGCAGAAATCGCCGTAACAGACATGTCTAACAAAGAAATCGAAAATGTTACATTTACAAAAGAAGGAAGTGTTCTTGCTTCATCTGTTCCAACAACTGTAGCATCGAGATCTTTCCATTGGGATGTATTTGTCCTAATTGCATTATTTGCTCTAACAATGTTTGCTTCTCAAAAAATTATGATGGCAACAAACAAACCTAAAGACGGCGCTGTTGACCCAACACAAGAAGCTATTCAAAAATCAATGGGAACATTCATGCCAATTATGATTATCGGTACATTCGTAATTATTCCAATTCCGGCAGGTGTTTTGTTATACCTTGTAACAAGTAACATTATTCAAATTTTGCAAACTGTAATTGTTAACAAACAAATTGATGCAGAACAAGCAAAAACACAGGTTTTAGCTAGCGATAGCGAAGTTGCAGGAGCAAAACAAATTAAATCAAAAGAGTAAAATAATGCTAATTTCAGAATATGATTATAATTTGCCGGAAGAATTAATAGCTCAAATGCCGGCTGATAAAAGAGAAAATTCAAGAATGATGGTTCTAAACCGAAAGGATAGAACCATTTCTCATAAACATTTTTATGACATTGTAGACCTAATAGAACCGAATACTTTACTGGTAATGAATAACACCAAAGTTTTACCGGCTAGATTAATCGGTCATAAAGATACAGGTGCAAAAATTGAAGTATTTTTGTTAAAACAAAATCATGAAACTCACGATAATGGAGAAAACTGGGAAGTCCTTATTAAGCCGTCTAAAAGAGTAAAACCTGATACAATTATAAAAATTAGCGACGAACTATCAGTCAGGGCGATTAAACGCTTGGAAGAAAATGGGGAATGGCTTGTTGAATTAATTTATAAAGGCGACAATGTTCTTGATATTTTGCACAAAAATGGAAACATTCCTCTTCCGCCTTATATTGAAAGAAAAATTCCTAATGAAGACTTGAAAAAACTTGATTTTGAACGTTACCAAACAGTTTATGCAAAAGACGAGGGTTCTGTTGCAGCTCCAACTGCAGGTTTGCACTTCACAAAAGAAATTCTTAAAAAATTAGAAGAAAAAGGTGTTGAACTTGCTTATGTAACTTTAAATGTCGGATTAGGGACATTCAGACCTGTTCAATGCGAAAATGTTGAAAACCACAAAATGCACTCTGAGACTTTTGAAATTTCAGAAAAAGCCGCCGAACAAATAAACAAGGCTAAAGCAGACGGGAAGAAAATTGTAGCAGTTGGAACAACAACTGTTCGAACTCTTGAAACTGCTTACCAAAAATATGGTTGCATTAAAGCATGCCATGACCACTCCGAATTGTTTATTTATCCACCTTATGAATTTAAAGTTATAGATAATTTAATAACTAATTTCCACTTACCCAAATCAACACTTTTAATGCTAGTAAGTGCATTAGCCGGAAAAGATTTTATTTTCGACGCATACAAAGAAGCTATCGAAAACAAATATAGATTTTTCTCCTACGGTGATTGCATGTACATTTGCTAACTTTTTATTTGCGCGTACGCGCAGAACTACTCCCCCCCCTCTATCAATGAATTAATTTTTCGATTGACATTTTCTAAAAAATCATTAATTCAAATGATATACAACTCTATTCATCAGTGTAAAATATAATTGTAAGATTAGGTAGAAAATTTTTCAGAGGGAAACAATGTTCTCACAATTTATACAAAATTTATTAAATACTGGCGGGCAAACACAGGCTATGCAAAGATACACTCAGCTTAACAATAGAGTGAATTCCCATGTTCAAGAAGCTCAAAATCCGCTTGATGCAATTTACCCAAATAACAAAATTAATACTCCATCGTTTGAAAAAGTTTTACAATCCAGTACACAATCAAATTTTGGAACATTGCTATTAAACCCTCAATTGAAACATGTAGATGCAAACATTATTAAAGAAAACCCGCAAATAAGTCTTGATAGAGCTTTGCAAGAAGCCGCAGCATTGCAGTCTAATATGCCTGCATCACAAACGGCTACAAAATCTCAAGTATTAAATGTAATCAACCAAGTTTCAAAAAAATATAATGTTGATGAAAAATTAGTTCAAGCATTAATTAAACAAGAATCTGGGTTTAATCCTAAAGCAAAATCTAAAGCCGGTGCAATGGGGTTGATGCAATTGATGCCGTCTACTGCAAAAAATTTGGGAGTAAAAGATCCTTATAACATGGTTCAAAACGTAGAGGGCGGAGTAAAGTATTTAAAATCAATGCTTAACAAATACAATGGGAATGTTATTCTAGCACTCGCAGCATATAACGCTGGGCCAAATGCGGTAGATAAGTATTCCGGAGTTCCTCCTTATAAAGAAACTCAAAATTATGTAAAAAACATCTTAGCTAACTATCTATAAAATGTAAGTTTCTTGCCCACTTTATTTGTTTTTGATACAATGATTGCAAATAAGAAAGGGCAACAAATGAAATTTTCATCATCTTTTAAAGTAGGACTTTTAACTCTTTTAGCTCTCGTATTGCTAATTGGCGTTGTTTTTAAAGTTAAAGGCAGGACTTTTTCTTCAGCTGGCAGGATTGAAATTCAATTTAAAGATGTAAACGGAATGCGTCCCGGAGCCGGTGTTCAGATGATGGGCTTGAGAGTTGGTCAGGTGGAAGAAATTACGCCTGTAATTGATGGCGAAAACAGCTACGTTAATGTTAAATTCGTTATAACTGACCCAAGTGTAAAAATTCCCAAAGCTTCAACTTTTTCTATTCAACAATCCGGATTAATTGGAGAGTTGTTTCTTGAAATTACTCCTCCTAAAATCAGAACAGTTTATATTCCGATGTTGAACAAAGATATTCTTTACAAAGATGACAATGTTCAAATGAAATTGGATAAAAAATATTATGATGTCGGGAAAATTAAAAATATTGAAGTTGTATCAAAAGATATTGTTCCATTTACCGTTAAAGATAGAATTAAAACCAATTACGCATATAAAATAGATTATGTAATCAATCTTCCCGGGTTAATTTTGCCGGAATTTTTGAAAGGAAAAGTTGTTAAAGAAAAAGGAACAAATAAACTTTTAATTTCAACATTAGATGATATCACGTTGCCTTACCCAAACCAAACTTCACCATATACAATTGTCGAACCGATGAGAATTGCAGATTTTATGGATTGGCAATATAGAGCAGCAGAATCATTAACAGAAACTAACAAAAAAATTAACGATTTATTATCGGATCAAGTTATTGCGGAATTAAAGATGTCTGTCCGAAATATAAATTCTTTAACCGGACAAACAAGTGTTACAATGGGTAAACTTAATCGTTTGATTGATGATTCCAGCAGTGATTTGAAACAATTAATGGTTATGATGGATAAAGCTACTACTGACTTTAACATGCTGTCATACAATATTAATAATATAATTGGCGATCCTCAATTCAAAACTACAGTAATTTCTACTGCAAATTCAGTCGATAAGCTTTCTCAAAACTTAAATAAAATTATCGGCGATGAAAAAGAAGCAGAACAAATGGCAGAAGATTTGCGAGCAATTACTCATAATGTCAATGAAATTAGTGGTTATGTAAATTCCATGACAAAAGACGATCAATTGAAAAAAGATATTAATCGTGCAGTTGCAAATGTGAACACAGCAATGGTAGATATTTCTACGACATTGAATACAGTAAACAAACTTACTCCGGAAAAGAAAACAGAATTACAATCTATTATTGAAGATACAAGAGAAACAACTTGCAACTTAAGAAAATTCTCTGAAAAATTAAATAAAAGATTTTTACTTTGGAGATTAATGTTCTAATGAATTTGAAAACAGAAATTACAAAAATTCATTATGACAAAAAAGCAAAAGGGTTGTTTGTAAAACTTTTGGAGTTTGGTTCAATCTTTTATGGTGTCGCCAGCGGACTAAAAAACAAACTTTACGATAAAGGAATTTTACAACCTAAAAAAGTTGATGCATTTGTGATTTCTGTAGGAAATATTACGACAGGTGGAGTTGGAAAAACACCTGTTGTTTCAGAAATTGCAAAATATTTAATTGCAAATGGCGAAAAAGTTGCGATTGTTTCAAGAGGTTATGGGGGCAAGCTTTCTAATAAAAATATCAATGTTATTTCTGATGGTGAAAAAGTTTTTTACAACGCTCAATTAGCCGGAGATGAACCTTTTTGGCTTGCTCAAAATACTCCGGGTGTTATTGTAATTACAACAAAAAATCGCTACGAGGGAGCAAAATTCGCAGTTGAAAAATTTGAGGCTAATAAAATTATTTTGGATGATGGGTTTCAGCATAGAAAACTTTATCGTGATTTAGATATTGTTTTAACTGACAGCAAAATGGGATTTGGAAATGAAAAACTTTTGCCAGCGGGGCCTTTGAGAGAGGGGATGGAAGCTCTTTCTAGGATTAACAAACTTGTTGTAGTTAGCAAAGATTTCGATCATTCTCGTGCCGAAAAATTAGCTAAAATAATGACTAAAAAAATGAAAGTTGATGCAATTATCTGCAAAACAGAACCGGATTTTGTTTATAATATAAAAACCGGTGAAAGATTAGCAGATGGAGCAGAAATCACAGCTGTTTGCGCCATCGGTCAACCAAAACAATTTTATCAATTTTTGAATAATTACCAAATAAAGCAAACAGTAGATTTTGACGATCATCATATGTATACAGAAGAAGAACTTCCTACAGGAATAATTGTAACAACTGAAAAAGATGCCGTAAAAATGAAAGATTTTACACGTAGCGATATTTACGCATTGAAATTGAAAACAAATATCGATGTACAGGCTTTGCTAAATTAAAATCAATTCACATTTAACCACTTATAAAAATTTTAGAAGTAGTATTTTTGTCCACAATAATTATTATTTCCTTTAGTGCATTTAAGATAATCCATGTTTTCGTTATAAATTACCCACGCCCCACATCCAGAACCATTCCACCAACCAGCAGAACCACCTCCTGTAGGGATACAAGTTTTCGCTGCTCCATGAGTTGAAGCCGCTCCTCTAGGAAGAATTTGTTTTTCACCAACATGAAAAGTAAAAGTATCAACTCCCCATTGATTTGGTCGTTTATCACCATTTATATCTGTCACAATTGTAAAACAATGATTTAGCCTGCTACATTGTAATGATTCTTCAAGAGAAACTTGTGAATCAAAACCTATAACAGCTCCATCACTAAGAACAATTGCCCCTCTTTGATATAAAACATCAACAGCTTTTCCTGTTAAATCCTTTCTTGGAACGTGTTTAAAACAACCAGTATCTCCAACACTACAAACTTTTGCTTTATTAATATATTTAGCAAATTTTTCAGAAATGTCTACAAAACTTTCAACATCATTCCACTGGGTAGGGTCACCTTCATCTTCTAATAACAAGCTATATGCGTTTGAAATCGTTGAATATACTTTTTTTAACCTTACAGTAGCAACTTTTTCTTGATAATTAGCAATTAAATTTGGTAAAGTCAAAGATGCAATTACTCCAATAACACCTAGAGTGATAAGAACTTCTGCTAAAGTAAATGCGGATTTTCGTTTAGGTGAAAAGTGAGACGTGAAACGTGAAAAGACCGTATCTGGTAGTGGTGAATGGTTCGTTTCAGGAAAAGCAGTTGGATTATTAGGTTGTTTTTGCTGTAAATTATTTTTATTCATTATTATTTTCCCTTTCTTTTCACCAACACATACAATCGCGCACCCCGTTGCGCGATCTGTGTTTTTAGGTTTTTTATACCCCTCTCTGAAATTTCTAAGCTCACATAATTCGCTAAGAATTTTCTTCTCACCCTCAAGGGGCGAGATTAAAATATTACACTTAGCTGCTTCGTTTCCTAGCTGCTTAGCTGCTTCTGATACGGACTTTGCCTCTAAATCTGCTTTATTAGATTCAACCCCTCTCTCTATCTCTCTCCCTAGGAGAGAGGAACTTTGCATTGCATCTAAATCACGCTTAGCTGCCTCGCTTCCTAGCTGCCTAGCTGCTTTATTCCCCCATCTATCTAAACGTAGTAGTGACGGCGCACTGCCCCCCCCCCGACGGCTCTTTTTCGTGCTAATTCATAAATTTTCAGCTCATCTTTAAACTTCATATGCTTATTTTACCATGTTTTTCAGGAGTTTTCAATATTTCATATAAAAAGATGTATACTTTTTATAAAATTTCATTATTATATAATTATGAGAAAAATTTTATCTTTAATCTTTATTCTTTTTTTTACGAGCAATCTCGCAATTGCAGATGGTGATTTGTGGGATAATTTTGGGGATCAAAATGTATACGGACAGCAAGCTGTATCAGAGCAAGATTTTCAAAAAGCATTAGATAGCAAAAAACAAAAACAAAAAAAGAAAAAAGACAAAAATATTCCAAAAGGCGAAAGTTTTTCTCAAAGTAACGAAACAGAAGCTTTAAGCAATACAACAAAGGAACTTCCGATACTTCTAATCCCTTTATCACTAAAAGTTGGAGATGGAATAATTCCTGTCGGACACTATCAAGTTGAGGGTAAAAAAGAAAACGGTCAAACTTTTTTGATGCTTTATCAAGGACATACAGTAATTGCAAAGCTTCCTGCCGAAGAAACAAACGATGATTTTGGAGAACCAAGTATTAATTTTGTTAAACTTTTACCACACGGAAATTATCACGTGCAAATTATATACGGATGTCTTGATTTCAACGCATATTCAGTAATTGACATTGCAGAATAAAATTGCTAAAATTGGGGTAAGAAAAGGGGAAAAATATGAAACGAGCAATTGTAATGGTTATAGACTCTATGGGCACAGGTGCAATGCCTGATTGCAGAGAGTTTAACGATATTCAGGAATGTAACACTTTAAGAAATGTTTGTAAATTTAATAATGGATTAAATGTTCCAAACATGGAGAAAATGGGCTTAGGCAATATTCAAGACTATATGGGAATTAGCAAGGTTGAAAACCCTACTGCTCAATACGGAATTATGGAAGAAAAATCTAAAGGTAAAGATACAACAACAGGTCACTGGGAAATGGCAGGGATAATTTCTGCCAAACCTTTTGCAACTTTCCCGAATGGTTTTCCCAAAGAACTTGTTGATGAGTTTGTAAAAGAAACAAATTGTGGCGGGGTTTTAGCTAACAGACCGGCAAGCGGAACCGCAATTATTACGGAATTAAATGAAGAACATCATAAAACTAAATTTCCAATCGTTTATACAAGTGCTGACAGCGTTTTTCAAATCGCGGTTGATACTGATTTAATTCCACTTGAAACACTTTACGCTTGGTGTACGACAGCAAGAAGAATTTTAGACAATGGCGGTTGGAATGTTTCTAGAGTAATCGCACGACCATATAAGATTATTGACGGCAAGCCAACAAGAATTTCTAAAGACAGAAGAGACTATTCAATGGTGCCTCCTCATTCAGTTTTAAATGAAATTAAAGATAAAGGCGCAAAAGTTGTCGGTATTGGTAAAATTGAAGATATTTTTTCTAAATCAGGTATCACCCACGCAATACACACAGGTTGTAATAAAGAGGGCTTAGAACTTACACTGAAAGCTGTAAAAAATGAACTTAATTTAAACGAAATTGCGTATGATAAAAATGCAAAATACTCTAATCCAAACTCATTTATCTTTACAAATCTCGTGGATACAGACATGCTTTTTGGTCACAGAAACGACGCAAAAGGTTATGGAAATGCTATTGAAGAAATTGACACCTATGTTGACGATATTGTTGATGCAATGAGTGATGATGACTTGTTAATTATTACAGCAGATCATGGTTGTGACCCAACTGTTCCGGGAACTGATCATACAAGAGAATATGTCCCAATTCTTGTTTTCAACAAAAAACAAAATGGCGAAAACCTCGGAATGATTAAAGGTTTTGATTATATTGCAAGTAGAATTAAAAATTGGTTAGAAATATAATTTTTATTTTATCCAATTGAAATTTAAAATCTTTTATATTATAATCAAGATTGTGAAGAAATTCACAATTGTATGAAACTATAAGGAGAAAGTAGAAATGACAGTAACAGTAAACGATTCTTGTATCGGATGCGGCGCTTGCGAATCAATTTGTGACGCTGTATTTTCAGTAGACGGTGTTGCTCAAGTTGATGAATCAGCTGTAGCAGATAACATGGATTGCGTAAAAGAAGCAGCAGAAGCTTGCCCAGTATCAGCAATCGAAGTTGAATAGTTTAAATATTTAACAACATAAATGAAGAAGCCCGATTTTTATCGAGCTTCTTTTTTATTTATAGAATGCAATACGACCAAATTTTAATATCTATATTCACATACAAAAACTATTTTTCTTTTTCTTACTTCATTCATACTCATATTGTCTATCGGAGTAACATTCCCGTCAGCATCAACATTTCCCTCAATTTCGCAAACATATTTGTCTGATGTTGATTGCTGAGGCATAGTAGAAGTTTTGGATTGTCTCGACTCTATAAGATTAAGTCTTGAATTCATTCTATCTTCCATTATTCTTAATTGTTCATAGACTTCATCTGACGAAGTATCTCTCTGAGAAGCATTATAATTTTCTTCCCTATCCTCTCTTGAATATCTAGATCTGTAATCGTCATTTTTAGAATAACTATCATTTGGAGACTCTTTATTATTTTTGTATTTGTCTATCATCATTGGTGCGCTGATTATCATAACAACACCAAGGATAATTACTAACGCAATTGCGTACCCCAGTGTAGACATAGCTCTTTTTTTAGACATCTTTATCAACCCTCTTTTTGAGAATAATTATAGCATAAAAAAGACGGGTTCAAAACACTTAACCCGTCTTTTATTTTTTTTAGTTAAATTATTATGCTTTTACTTCTTTAACAACAGCTTCCAATGCAGCTAGAGCATCTTCCGGAAGTTTATCAATTCCAGCTTTTTCTGTATCTCTAGATTTTACAAAAGATATTCTGTCGTTCATGCGAGCAACAAATTGTTCTGCATATTCTTTGTTTGCAAAAGAAGTTTCAAAACCGTCAACATCCATAATTTCAATATCTGAGAAGTTTTCCCATTTATGGAAATTAGCTTTGCCTTCAACAATTGCTTCAATAATACCTAAAGTATGAGCCGGTTTAACCTTTGTACCCATAAATTCTCCGGTATTCAAAATATAGCAATCAACACCGTCTTCTATTAATTGCTTAAATCTTGTATAATCAACTGCTAGCGGATATACTCTGAATGGGTTAGCGTAAGGTTCAACAACAAGAGCATTAGGGTCAACTCCTGCAGCCAATCTTTCTGCAGAAGATCGTTTTGTAGCTAAAGTTGCACCCATTGCAGAACCTAAAGAAGCACCTGACAATTTCAATACAGGAGGAATTGTAGGATCTTTCATTAACCAGAAAATCGCATTGATAGGTTCATTAATTCTATCAACTCTGTTTGGTGACCACAATTTTGATTTAACCGCACGTCCGTTACCATTTCTAATATCTTCTGTTACAGAAACAACTTTGCCGTCTGCTAAAGCGATTGCACCGGCGTTTTGTTGGGTAAGAATAAATTTATTATCTTCGCAACCGATAGGGTAATCTGCTGTTTTATCGAAATATGCAGGTTCCAATGCAATTGAATATTTGTCATGAACATTAATGATAAACGCATCATCGTGTAAAACAGTGATATTGTATTTATTGTTATGTTTTGCGTGAGTAATTGTAGATTTTCCAGAACCGGACAAACCAAATACTGCAACTTGGAAAGATTTCCCACCGTCTAAATTATAACGTTTCATACCACCGTGACAAGAAGCATAACCGTTACGAGCTGCACACCCCCAAGCCAAAGTCAAAGTACCTTTCTTGTGTTCTCCGAAATATCTCATACCTAAAATTACAGCACAATTGTGTTCCGGATCAAAGAAAGTTAAACCGTATGGGAAGTCAGGGTGTGTCCAATCAGGATCAGAGAATACATAAATATCGCCCTCTGGCAATTCTCTTGATTCTGCATACATATCTGCATAAGCTTCGTTGATGTACTGGAAGTTTAACATCCAAGAATACATAATGTTTTCAAAACCTTCCGGAATTAACAAGTGAGCCTTAATCATGTAATCTTTATCCAAGCCAACAACAGCTTCTGTTCTGTACATTAATCTGTCACGAGTATTGTAAACAGCTTCACGAATAATTGGTAATAAATATTTTAAATCACAATTTGGTTCACCAACGATTTTTCTTGCAGCAGCACAACGTCCCACAACAGTTCCGTCGTTGAATAACAATTGATTTGCACCTTGAGGAAGCCCTATTTTCTCAGGTTTAAATACAGGCATTCCTGTTAATTCAATTGTACCAGGACTGTTTTTTGCAAGTTTATAAGCCTCAGAAACAGACTTAACTTCTTCAACATTATTGCCAAAAAACGGTGCAGTAATAGTTGCACGTGCTGCTGACATTAACTTTTTCAATTCTTCAGAATCCGTAAAAAATTCTTTTGTAGCCATTTTCATCTCCTTTTACTAAACACTCTATTAAGTGTAAAAAATACATTAACCAAGAGAATTTTAGCACAAATCGCAAGACATTGCAAGCTAATTTATAAAAAAAAGAGACAAGTTATAAACTTGTCTCTTTTGTATTTTTATAAAAATTTATTTAAAGAATTTTATCGGACTTACGAATTTTAATACGCATGAGCTAGACGCACCTGAACAAGCATCTTTTAATGCAACTCCGTTACAATAATTTGTTTGAGCACCAACATAGCCGGAAGCACAAGCTCCTTCTTTAAAAGATACGCTCTTGCTTACCCAATATAGTTTACGGTGACCAGTTGCATCAATACCTTCTTTTTCAATACTTGTCATCAAATGTTGACGGCTATTTCCACCGACTTCATCAGCATTACTCGCCATATCATAAGCCGGTATTACCTTTCCTGCCATTGTTATATAGAAACGATAAACATCTTGCCACAACGTTGAAGAGCCTTTTTCACCATCTATATCTATGTATACAGTATATCCATACGTATTGACATTAGGGACTCCATCATATGCCGCCCCTTGAGTATTATTTGCCAAATCTGCAATTTCTCCAGGATTTTGTCTGATATTATAAATTCTCATACCGTTTCTTAGGGTAATATCCGGAGTTTGTTCAGAAAAATCTGTCAATGTTGCATCAATTTCACTTCCAGTACATTCAGCTGA
Organism: uncultured Candidatus Melainabacteria bacterium; assembly: GCA_934717855.1. GTDB lineage: Bacteria > Cyanobacteriota > Vampirovibrionia > Gastranaerophilales > Gastranaerophilaceae > Stercorousia. The sequence continues at coordinate 96,734 of CAKUZI010000001.1, read as the reverse complement.
ACCTGATTTTGTATTAGAATAACTTACGAATTTTTCACAAAAATTTTGACCGCTTCTTGGTATTGTTATAGGCTCTGGTACGCACTTACATTGAGTTACATCCCATCTGTATTCATCACCTACGCAAGGAGGCCATGGGGAAATATTTTCCCAATCACAAGTCATATCATTAAATCTTTGTCCAGTACAATATCTTGCATCTTTTTGCTCACTGGTCGGGGCATTAGGACAACCACCTGAACCACCTGAACCACCTGAACCTGGTGAACTATTAGAAACGCACGCACATTGCTCCGTGCTCCAAGTTTCCCCACTCGAACAAATCCTTGTAACCCAATCACAACTTGCTTGGCTAAATACTTGCCCTCGAGAACACCTTTCTTGTTTTTCTGCTTCAGTAGGCTGTTTGTCGCAACCAAAGAAAGGTCCACCGCCCGGGTTCACTGGACCTGGAGTTCCATCGCCCGGCTTAAAGTCAACTTTTGGAGACCCTTCATCTGGCTTTATCACCCCTCGACATGCACAAATAGGATAATCCATCCATGTCTGCCCATCTGGGCAAGTTGGCCGTCCGCCGTAATAATAATTACATTCAGGGTGTGTTGAAGGCGTCCCAATACTATTACCATTACCAAGCACCTCATTACCAAGCGCCCCATTACCATTACTAAGCGTCCCATTACCAAGCGCCATAGCATCTTCACCTATATATTTACCGATATTCATAACCGGAAATAAAGCGTTCCTAAACATAAATATCCTATTATATGCTGACAAATCAGGAACAGCCATATATTGTTGATCTGATGCTTTGAAATCTTTTACCATCTGAGATGTTACACCTTTCAAAGTAGAATACCCTGAATAATAGGTATATGGTACAATATTATCCAGTTTAGCCTTTGTTATTTTTATGCTCACGCTTACAACAACTGCAACGACGAGCATTACAATAACTACTTCCGTCAAAGTATAGCCTTTTTTAGAATTAAATCTTCTCATCAACCCTGCTCCTATTTTGAGTAATACAATATATATTCTTATTATAACATGTTGTTGATAACTTTTCAATATTTTGGTTTATTATTTGTTTAGGTAGTTACAAAATCGAAATATTGTGCTAAAATACTATTGTAAAATTTGAGAGAGGTATAATTTTATGAATAAAATAAAAAGTTTAGTTCTTGTATTGGCAGTAACAGCAGGGATTAGCGTTTTCGCAACACCGTCAAACTATTATTCTAACAACAACTTGCTTGTTAATACAAATTCTGTTCAAACGCAAACTACTGCAAAATCATATATTACGGTTAACCCATTAGAATTGGTTGCTCGTCCTAATTTTTACCTAAACAAAAATGTAAAAATTCGTGCAAAATTCGATAAATTTGCAACACTTGGACTTGACTACAAACCCGCAATGAGAAGTTCTGAAAAATACATTTCATTCTTAATTCAAAGACCGGATGTATACAATCATAACATTCCTCTTTCAGAATTGAAGATATTCTTGAATAGAACCGAAGCAGAAAAGCACATTGATTTGAATTCAGGTGATGTTGTAGAATTTGAAGGGAAGGTTTTTTCAACAGCTTTAGGCGATCCTTGGATGGATGTTGATAAATTTACAGTTATCAGCACAAAACCAAAAGAAGAAAACAAGTAAGACACAAGATTTTTGGAGTTAAGAGATGAGCGACAAAAAAAACGAAGTATTTTTAACTATCCATGGCCATTTTTACCAACCGCCAAGAGAAAATCCATGGCTTGAAGCAATTGAATTGCAGGACAGCGCATTGCCTTTTCACGATTGGAATGAAAGGATTAACAAGGAATGTTACAACCCTAATTCCGTGTCTAAAATTGTAGACAGTCGAAATAGAATTCTTGACGTTGTAAACAATTATGAACACATGAGTTTCAACTTTGGTCCAACTCTTTTGTCTTGGATGGAACATTTCGCTCCTCTTACTTATGAAAGGGTTATAAAGGCAGATATTGAAAGTGTTGCTGAACACTCAGGACACGGAAACGCAATGGCACAAGTTTACAACCACATAATTATGCCTCTTGCAAATGAAAATGATAAACAAACTCAAATTAAATGGGGAATAAGAGATTTTGAATATCGTTTTGGAAGAAAACCAGAGGGCATGTGGCTTGCAGAAACAGCTGTTGATGATGATACTCTTCGAATTTTGGAAGAAAACGGTATTAAATTCACTGTTCTTTCACCATATCAGGCTTTAAAATTCCGCAAAGAGGGAGACAAAAGCTGGCAAGACGTAAGTTGGGGAAATATTGACCCTGCGCGTTCATACAGATATTACATAAAATCTGCTCCTGGAAAATTTATTGATTTATTTTTCTATGATGGAGCAATCTCCCGTTCTGTCGCTTTCGATGAACTTTTAAAAGATGGTAACAAATTTATTAAAAGATTAAAAGAGGGTATTTCTGATTGTAGAGATTATCCGCAACTTGTAAACATTGCAACAGATGGCGAAAGTTACGGACACCACACAAAATTTGGCGATATGGCTTTGTCTTATGTTTTAAAAATTAAAGCAAAAGATGAGGGCTTTACTATTACAAATTATGCAGAATACCTAGACAAATACAGAAGTGATTGTGAAGTAGACATCAAACAAGCTTCAAGTTGGAGTTGTTTCCACGGTGTTGGCAGATGGAAAGAAGATTGTGGCTGTTCTACGGGCGGTCACCCAGGCTGGAATCAAAAATGGCGTAAACCATTAAGAGATGCTCTTGATTATTTACGCGACGAACTTGTTACTGTGTTTGAAACCGAGGGACAAAAGTATTTTGATAATGTTTGGGACGTTAGAAACAAGTATATTGACGTTATCTTAGATAGAAATGAAATGAATGTAAAAAAATTCCAACAAGAAAACTTTAAACCTGATTTGACGGATGAGGACAAGGTTCACGCAATGGAATTGTTAGAAATTCAACGCCAAGCAATGCTTATGTATACAAGTTGCGGATGGTTTTTCTCAGAAATTTCAGGGATTGAAACTGTTCAAATTATGAAATATTCAGCTCGTGCTATGCAACTTGCATCTCGCTTTACAAGTAAAAATCTTGAAGAAAAATTCCTAGAAATTTTGTCACAAGCAAAAAGCAATATTCCTGAATTCGGAACAGGGAAAGAGATTTTTGAAAGATTTGTAAAACCATCTATTGTTACAGTTAAGCAAATTGCGACGTTGTGGGCTTTATCATCTCTTTACCAAGATTTTGAAGATGAAGAAAGTGTATATTGCTACACAATAACAAGAAAAGCTTACAAAAAAGTTCAGAAAGGCTTGTCGACATTTGTTGTCGGACATATTGAAATACAATCCAAAATTACTCTTCAAAAAGCTAACGTAATGTTTGCTTTGATGCAATATGCAGGTGGTGATTTCCACTGTTCTATCAAAGAATACTCTGATGATGCAGAATTTAACAGGATAAAAACAGATTTAATAAAAATTTATACTGGTAATACTTTAACAGAAATTATCAGAGCTCTTGATGAATATTTTGGTAAAGAATATTTCACATTAAAAGACATTTTTATTGAAGAAAGAAGAAAAATTTTGCAAATATTACTCAAAGGTAAATTGGAAAAATTCTCTCAAACTTACCAAGAAATGTATGATGAGGGAAAAGGTTCAATTTATCATTTGCAAGGTTTAGGCTTAAAAATTCCTGATGAATTCAAAATTTCTGCAGCTTATGCATTAAGCCATAAATTTAATGATATTGTTGTTCATTCAAGCGGATTTGTCGAAGATGATTTAATCCAACAAGCGATAGACATTAATTTTGAAGCCAAGAAAATTGATATTCAATTGGATAAAACACCATCAAATATTGTATTCAGCAAAAAGATTTTGCAAAACATTAACAGACTTGTTCATAGTTTTGAAATTCAACAAGCTGATGTTGTTTTAGAAATTTTTGACAACATAAGAAAACTAGAACTTCAGGTTGATATTGCAGAAGCTCAAAATATTTATTTTGCCAAAATATACCATAGAATTGGCGACATAATCGATTCAGAAGCATTCAAAAACAAAAAAACATTAAACAAACGTTTTGTAGAAATGCTTCTTGATATCGGTGAAAACCTAAACATAAATACAGAGTTTTACAAAAGAAAAATGGACAAAGCGTTATTGCAATAGTTTAATCTTGAGCCTAACAAAATTGTTGGGCTCAACTTATAATATAAAATAGAAACATATTTGCAAGACATACGGCGAAGCATTTATTATTTACTACCAGTTTTCAGAACCATATTTTTTGTAAAACTCAATACTTGTTTGTATTTTATGTTCAACTGATGCAATTTTTTTTAAGATGTTTTCATCGTTTGTTCGCATACGCAATAATTTTAATTCCAAAAGTTCTTCTTTAGATTTTCGAATTTTTTGTTTTACTTCTTCTCTCTGCCAAAACAACCATCCCTCAAATCCGCAATCTGGTGGAACTATTGACCAAGGTGTTGATGGGCAATGTTTACATAAATCAAGACGAGTTTCGTACCTCGAACACAAATTATTGTCTTGCAAATATTTACATCCGTAAAAAGTTATTTCTTTTTCATCAAATTTGCCATCAATTTCTAAACGATTTATTATATTATCTACAGTATCTTTATCAATTTTTCTCGCAGATTCAATAGAATCATATGGTTCAAACAACGTAAGAAAATCAATTGCCCCTTTATCACCGTCTTTTGCCATTTTTTGTAACTGAGAATACGGAGTAGAAGTCGTGACAACGCGACAACACTTTCCACACATATGACACAAATGTTGAGGACGTTTGGCTAAATAATTTTCTTCGTAACTATTCATAATTAAATTATAGTATTCATGCAAAAAATAAAAAAACAATGTAATATTTCTTAACAATAAAGCAATAAATTAGCACAAAAATACTTTATAAATATAAGTAGTAAAAGGGTAGTTATATGCAAAGTTCGTTAGGGCAACAAAATATTCAACAACAGGTTCAGCAACCACAGTATGCTCAACCTCAATATCAAACTGCACCGATGGCACAACAAGCGCAAACACCACAACCACAGCCTTGCCAAGCACCAATACCTCAAGCACAAGCTCCGCAAGCAGGACAAGGTCAGAGCGTTCAAGTTCCAAATTATTCAGGTGTAAATATTCAAATATTTAACCCATCTGTTACTCCTCCGGGAGGAACAGCTCCTGTTTACAACGTAAATGCTCCAAATTATGGTAGCACACCTTCTAATGGTTGTTATCCGTCAGGTTATTACACAAACAATTGGGCTAACGGCAACAATGGAGCAAAAAACTTATCCAATACAACAAGTAATTCAACAGAAAATAAAACAACAGACAAAAAAACAGAAAAACGAGAAATAGTCCAACTTACAGACGATTATATTCGAAATCTGGAAAATTACTTGAACAGCCAAGATAAAGAAGTGCGAATGATGGGCGCAAAAGAAGTTATAGCAAGACTTGAAGAAGATAATTCAAGAAAAGATGACAAAGCCTTAAATGCATTAGTAAACAAAATGCTTCAAGACCCATATACTCCGGTTAGAATTTTGGCTTTAAGTGCGCTTGATTCAAGAGTTGTTACGGGTGATGACTTTACTGTGGGAGTTTTAAAACAAATGCAAAATTCTACAGGCGGTTATGGTCAAGACGCAATGCAAGCAACAAATGTTCTTTTGAAAATGTCAGGACAAAAAGTTGAAAAAGAATTTGAAGTAAAAGACGATAAAAAGAAAACTGAAACTAAAAAAGAAGAAAAAACAGAACAATCACAAGCTTAGTAGGTGAACTATGAGTATTAGTACAGCATTATCATCAGTAAAAAACAATTTCATAAAATATTTACCTAAAGGCGTAGGTGTAACAGCATTAGGAATTGTAGCATATGACGCTCATGTTTTAGGCAAATTACAATCAGATGTTTATTCAAAAAGCAGAGATGCTGATGCTTGTGTTGGCGCTTACAGCAATACTCAATACCTTGCAAGTCCTAGTATTACAACTTCCAACCTTAAAAAAGGCGTATTTAATCTTGAAGTAGAAAATAATTTCCGACATTTTGTAAATTCTGGAATTGGTTACTTTAAAGGTTTTGGAACAATGCTTGTAGATAGTGTAGTGCCGTTTGGTTTAGGTTTAGGCGCATTATTAGGTAAAGGCTGGGTTGCGAAAGGCAGTGCTATTGGACTTGGCGCTTATGCTGGTATAAAATTATTTAAAGATGTTCTCGGATTTGGTCACTATAATGATTTAAATAGAAAATATTAATATAAAAGATAATAAATATTTTTATTCTGTTTGAACAAATAAATTTTTATTTTATTATAATATTAATGGATTACATCAAATTCGAGGATAAATATATGTGCGAACATGAACATCATCACGAAGAAGAAGAAAACGAAAATTTAAAAAAGATTAGAATAATTATCGCTTTTTTAATTTTTATAATTACCTTAATTGCCAACCCGGCAAACGACTTAAAAACAGTCGCATATCTTTTTGCATATATAATTTCCGGTGGAGATATAATAATTAAAGCTTTTCAACATATTCTTAAAGGAAAAGTTTTTGATGAGAATTTTTTGATGGGAATTGCTACTATCGGAGCATTGGCAATTGGAGAATATCCGGAAGCCGTAATGGTTATGTTGCTTTATCAAATCGGAGAAATGCTACAGGATAACGCTGTTGAAAAATCAAAAAACTCAATTTCTGCTCTTATGAATATTAGACCTGATTATGCAAATGTCGAAATTGATGGGAATTTAATAAAAAAATCTCCGGAAGACGTTAAAATTGGAGATGTTATAAAAGTTAAAACAGGAGAAAAAATACCGCTTGATGGAATTATTATAGATGGAAGTGCAAGCGTTGATACATCTGCGTTGACAGGTGAAAGTATTCCGCGCAAATTACAAATCGGAGATAATGCAGTAAGTGGCTGTATAAACACAAATGGCCTATTAACTATCAAAGTCGAAAAAGTTTTTGGAGAATCAACTGTTTCAAAAATATTAGAACTTGTTGAACATGCGAGCTCTAAAAAGGCAAAAGCTGAGAATTTTATCACGAAATTTGCAAAATATTACACTCCAATAGTCGTAATAAGCGCAATAATCCTTGCAATCTTCCCTCCTTTACTTATTAAAGGTGCTCTATTTAGCGTTTGGTTTCAACGAGCATTAACATTTCTCGTAATTTCTTGCCCTTGCGCATTAGTAATATCTGTTCCTTTAGGATTTTTTGCCGGAATTGGCGGAGCTTCAAAAGCAGGTATTTTAGTCAAAGGTGCTTGCTATATCGAAACACTTTCAAAACCTTATGCAGTTGTTTTTGACAAAACAGGTACTTTAACAAAAGGCACTTTCAAAGTAACTTCAATTAGCCCAACTGAAAATGTTACACCAGAACATTTGTTAGAAATAACTGCATATGCAGAAAACTATTCCAATCATCCGATTGCAAATTCTATCAAAACAGCTTACAACAAACCAATTAATGCAAATCTTATTGAAAATATAGAAGAAATTTCCGGTAACGGAATAAAAGCAACTGTAAATGGGGCAGAAATTTTGGTTGGAAATAACAAATTGATGAAAAACTTTGCGATTGAAATTCCAACAGTCACTGATTTTGGTAGTATTGTTTATATTGCTGAAAACAGAGTTTATTCAGGCTACATCATTATTTCAGATGAAATAAAACCGGATTCTAAAGTTGCAGTAACAAAATTAAAACAACTTGTCAAAAAAATTGTTATGCTAAGCGGAGACAACAAGCAAACAGCAGAAAAAGTCGCATCATTACTTGGTATAGACCACGTACAAGCAGAACTTTTACCGGCACAAAAAGTAGAAAATTTAGAGAACTTAATCAATGAACATAAAGGTAATGTAATTTTTGTTGGAGATGGAATTAATGATGCCCCCGTTCTAACAAGAGCAGATGCAGGTATCGCAATGGGTGCACTAGGATCTGATTCAGCAATTGAATCTGCAGATATTGTAATTATGGATGACAAGCCATCAAAAATAGTAAATGCAATTCTAATTTCTAAAAAAACAATGGCAATTGTTAGAGAAAATATTATATTTGCACTCGGAATTAAGATTTTGTTCCTTGTTTTAGGAGCTTTTGGATTTGTTACAATGTGGGGTGCAGTATTTGCAGACGTCGGAGTAACTCTGATTGCAATTTTAAATTCCCTAAGAGCCTTAAAAGTTTAAATAAACTTAATTGTTCTGAGTTTTAATATACTTTTCATACAAATCAGGACGTTTAATTTTTGTTCTTTCTAAACTTTGCTGAAAGCGGAATTCATTTATTTCCTTGTGATTTCCATTAAGCAAAACTTCAGGAACTCTTAATCCTCTATATTCCCTTGGTTTTGTGTAGTGTGGATATTCTATTAAGCCGTTAGAAAAACTATCTTCATCAGCAGACTCCATTTTCCCTAATGTGCCCTCTATTTTACGGCTAACTGCATCTATTAGACAAAGTGCAGGCAATTCTCCTCCTGTTAAAACAAAATCACCAATTGAAATCTCTTTAGGCTTAATTATTTCCCTGATACGCTCATCAAAGCCCTCATAATGCCCGCATAACATTATAATTTGATCAAACTGCACTAAATTATTCACCAAATTATCCGTTAACGGTTCTCCCTGCGGAGAAAGCATTACTGTAATGGAGTTTTCACATTTTTTTATACTTTCATAAGCATCAACATATGGCTGAGCCATCAAAACCATTCCTGCGCCACCGCCATATGGTGTATCGTCAACTTTTTTATGTTTATCAAGCGTAAAATCTCGAGGATTTATAGTATTGACCGACAAAATTTCATTATCAACAGCTCTTTTTAGAATGCTGTATCCGCAATAATTTTCAACCATTTCAGGGAATAGCGTAAGGACATCAAAAATCATTCAAGCAATCCTTCTATATTGTTGATTATAATTTTTTTATCTTTTATGCTGACATCCGTAACAATAGCTTTTACAAAAGGAACAAGAACAATTTGTTTAGAATTTGTTTTTACTGACAAAAGATCGCTTGCACCATTATTAGAAACGCCGACAACAAAGCCCTTTTTTACTCCATTTTGATCAAAAACTTCAAGGCTTACAAGTTCATCAATCAAAAATTCATCTTCATCAAGGTTTTTGCGAATAGTTTCTTCTTCAACATATAAAAAAGCACCTTTAAATTCCATTAAATCATTTATGGAATTTATTCCCTCAAAACAAACAAGTGCAATATTTTTATGAAGACGAACACTCTTTATAAAAAGTTTTTTATAATCATTATCTGATTTTACATAAACATCTTTCAAAGAGCAGAAAAAATCTGCTTGATTTTTAGTAAAACCAACTTTTGCTTCGCCCTTAATTCCGTGAAAATTCAAAATTTTGCCAACAGAAACATATTTTGTCATAATGCTTAAGCTTCCGGAGTTTCTTCAACTTTTTTAGGTTTTCTTCCTCTTTTTGGTTTTTCTGGAGGAACTTCTACTGGAACTTCTTCTGCCACCGGTGCTTCTTCAGCTACAGGAGCTTTTTCTTCTTTTACTTCTTCTTTCGCTTTCTTAGCTAACGCTTTCTTTTCAGCTTTTTCAGCTTCTCTTTTTTTAGCATCTTCAACGATTTGTTTTTTCAAATCATCTGAAAGATCCGGTCTGTCTTCATTCCATCTGCCTAATCCCATTTGAGAACGAATTAAGCCAATACCAACGTGAACTCTCCACTCATCCATTTTTAATTGAGCTGCAATAATTTTATGACAGCCGATTGGAGGCAATGGCAACAATGGTTCATACAAATTCTTAATTGCAAACAATTGATCCGGAGAAATCGCCAATTTACGTTTAGGGAAAGGCAATTTCGGAAGCATCATTTTTTGTCTTACCAAATTTATACCAAAGAAAACTTTTCTTGGTTCCAAACCGATTTTTTCACCAATTACTTCGTGACAATCAGGGTTTGGAAGAGGTAACATCATTTTGTACAACAATTCAATTTGTTCTAATTGTTCCTTACTTACTAATAATTGTTTAGGAGCTCTTCTTTGTTGTGGACGTCTGTTGAAATTGTTATTTCTGTTAAATCCGCCACCTTGCGGACGTCTGTTTTGGTATCCACCTTGATTGTTATATCCGCCTCTTTGAGGTCTGTTATTGCCATAGCCACCTTGGTTACGATTATAACCACCACCATTATTGTAGTTGTTATAGCCACCACCTTGGCGATTGTTGTTATATCCGCCTTGATTACGGTTGTAGCCACCTTGGCGATTATTATTGTAATTATTTCTGTTATTGTAACCACCTTGATTATAGTTTCTTTGTGGTCTATTGTATCTTTGCTGTGGTTCAGGATTTCCACCGGCACTGTAATAACGAGGAGTTTCTTCTGTTCCTCCGGCACTATAACCATTCAAATATTGTTGTGGTCTTTCTTCTGTCGGAGTAGAGTCTTGAGTAGGAGCATTTGATGCTTCTGTTGTTGGTTGAGAAACCATCATTTTCTTATCTGGATACAAACAATCCGGACAAATAACTCTTTTCGGGTTTTTTGTTTCAAACTCACGACCGCATTTGATACACTTGTTTACATACATAATAAAAGCCTCTTAATTAAAAAATAACGTAATTTTGGGTTAATAATAATATTAATAAAGTAAAAATTCTCCTCAGTATTAAAAAATCGATTTCTAACTCTATATTAATAGACTCATTATAGCATGCTTTTCAAATTTTTGCAACATGTGCAACTATTTTTCAAGCCAAAATGTTACAGGGCCGTCATTTATAAGCTCAACATCCATCATTGCTCGGAATTTTCCGGTTTTTACAGGTATATTTTTGTCGCGCATATATTCAACAAAATATTCATATAATTCAACAGCCTTATCTGGAGCTGCTGCCTTATCAAATGATGGTCGAGTGCCTTTTTTACAATCTCCGCATAATGTAAATTGAGAAACAACAAGTAGTTCTCCTTTTACATCAGCAACAGATAAATTCATTTTGTCATTTTCATCTTCAAAAATTCTCAATTTATAAATTTTGTCAGCAAGTTTTTCAGCATTTTCTTTTTCATCATCTTTTTCTACACCCAGAAAAACGAGAATGCCTTTTCCAATTTCTGAAATCTTTTCGCCATCAACAGTTACAGACGCTCTTTTAACCCTTTGAATTAGTGCTTTCAATTAATCTACCTTTCCCCTCAATTGACCGCAAGCTGCATCTATATCAGCTCCACGTTCAAGTCGAACGGTTACTTTCTTTCCAGATTGTTCTAACAATGATTTAAAACGCATAATTGAATTTCCTGACGGCTTTTGATAATCATTCTTTTCTGTTGGATTGTACGGAATTAAATTAATATTACATTTTAAATCATGCAAATACTCCACCAACTCTTTAGCGCTCTGCAATGTATCATTTAAATCTTTTATCAACAAGTATTCAATCGTAATCCTACGTCCGGTCTTTTCAATATAAAACTTCAAAGCTTTTTTAAGTTCCGGCATCGGATATTTATTTTCAATTTGCATTAATTGTTTTCTAATTTCATGATTTGGAGCATGCAGAGAAATTGCCAAAGTTGACTGCATATCAAGCTCTGCAAGCCTGTTTATTCCCGGAATTATTCCTGAAGTTGAAACAGTTAAACGTCTTGCTCCGATTTGAAAATTTTCATTAAATATTTCCATTGCTTTCAAAACATTATCAAGGTTCAAAAGTGGTTCACCCTGCCCCATAAATACAACATTCGTAACTTTCAAACCTGTATCTCTTTGAATAGTCAATACTTGCTCGATAATTTCTTTATAAGAAAGATTTCTTATAAAACCACGTTTTCCGGTCGCACAAAAAGAACAATTTACGGCACAGCCAACCTGAGAGCTTACACAAGCCGTTAAATTTGCACGATTGTCAAATCTCATCAAAACAGTTTCTACGCACTCTCCGTCAGGGTATTGTAATAAATATTTCAACGTTCCATCAGAACTTTCTTGCTTAACTTTTATTTTTGTATCAGAAATTTCTGCAACTTCTTTTAATTGCTCCCTAAATTTTACCGATAAATCAGTCATTTCATCAATTGATTTAACCGACTTCAAGTAAATCCAGTTATGAATTTGTCGAGCTCTGAATTTTGATGCACCAAGTTCATCTGTGATTTTTTGTATTTCTTCTAAATTTAATCCTGAAAGTATTTGCATAATTTCCTCTTTTTAAGCCTTTGTTGTGAAATAAGGAACCACAACCTGTTAAATTTTTATTTTTGACTTGTAATACCCGATAATTTCCATCATTGCATGGAGCATAAGAACAATCGGCAAAACTTCTTCTCGCCACTCATAAAACCCACAAGATTTCGGCAAAATACACAACGGATTATCAGGAAAATGCCTACAAATATCTGGACGATTTTCATAATCCGAGCATCTTTTGCAATCTGTTAATTTCGGACAGTGATAAAAATAAACATCATCACTAATATTTTCATCCAACAACTCTATATATTCAGGATAAACCATCCTAGCTTCTTCTTTTGACTCATAAGGTATAAAAATTGAAGTAAATTGTTTTGCGAAATTATCACCGTTCTCAGCGCGTTTTTTCAATTCTTCGGGAGAGAATTCAGAACAAGCTAAATTACAACAAGTAGCACAACCTTTGCATTCATAATTTTCACGAAACTTCAATATCTCTTGCCATTTATCGTAAATTTCATGAGAGATATCATTTTCCAGCATATCTAAAACGTCTTTTTGCCATTGAGCACCAACACTTTCAGGTTCATACTCTGTCAAGATATCTCCATTAAAATCTTTTGGACGAATTTCCTCAATACGAGCAAGTATCGCATCGGAAGATTTTTCAAAAACTTCTCGATACATACTTTTCATACTTTGTAATTTACTATTTACGTCGTTCATAAATTAATTTTAGCATAAATCACAAAGATTGTAAAAATAAATCAATTAGTTTTCTCCAAACAAAAAGTTATGCATTGTTTTCATTTTATTATCCATAGCTCTTCCGCCTGTTGTATCAGATGATTTTACCATATTCATCATATTGGCATTCATATCACAAGCTTTAATTTTTCCGTTTACTCCGCCTGCTTTATCGCCCTCCAAACCAACAGACATATCAAGAACAGAGCCAAATACAGCCATTTCTTCAGGACTTATTTTTCCATCTTTATTTATATCAATATGAGAAAAAACATTTTCCGCATCTTTTGGATTTGCGAATTCTTTCAATTCTTCTGGCAAATCTTGCATTTCGGAACTAATATATTCTTCTTTAGTTAAAACTCCATCACCATTACCATATTTTTTATCCAAATATGCGGTATAAGAAGTTCCAAATTTTAAAAATCCATCTTTGTATAATTGCATTACTTTTTGAGTTTCTTCCGGTGTTCTGTTTTGTTTTCCGGCTAAGGCTCTATATTCATCACCCGTAACATCAAATGACATATTTGACATTTCAGAATGTCTTTGTTTTCGCTGTTCTTCTGTAGAGATATTTCCATTTTGAATATCATCTAATATTTTTTTCTGAGCGGCATCTACATCAAGCGTAAATTGTTGAAATTTTTCGCCTTGACTATAAGAACTATATTGAGGAAATATTTTAATCTTTTCCTTAGTTTTAGGTGTTTCGCCGTTCCCATTATTAGTATAATTCTCGCTTGCAGAAGCGTTTAAAGAAGAAACATTTAAAAATCCCATAAAAATCCCTTTTATAATCGTGCTTACCTAATAATAAAGTATTTTTATTTGTAAGAATTGCCTCAAAAAAATTTTTAAATTGTCAAAACAAAGAACACAAGCCAAATTGACCTGTGTTCATATTTGTTAATATTTTATATTATACTTAACTTAAGAAATATCCCATCTTCCGCAAGTTCCACCCCATCGAGCAATGATATTACCTTTAATATCTTTAATTTTTTCAACGTGGTGGATATCTTCGCCACCTTCAACAATTGTAATAACTTCACAATTATTCGAACAACCAGTACAATCACAAGTAATAGAATGGAAATTCATTTCACCAACTTCCCAACCTTTGAAAGTTGTTTTTGCATCTGTATACTGATGATTTTCCATAGCTAAAAGACCTGCACCGATTGCCCCCATTGTTTGGTGATGATCAGGAACAACAACTTTATGTCCTAAAGCTTCTTCAAAAGCTTTCACCATACCTGAATTTGTCGCAACTCCGCCTTGGAATGAAAATACAGGAAGCAACTCCTTACCCAAAGCAAGGTTAGCCAAATAGTTTCTAACAAGAGCTTGGCAAAGTCCATATAATAAATCTTCTACAGGATAGCCAAGTTGTTGTTTGTGAATTAAGTCGCTTTCAGCAAAAACTCCGCAACGTCCGGCAATACGAGCAGGATTTTCGGATTTCAAAGCTGTTTCACCAAACTGTTCAATCGGAACATTCAACCTTTGAGCCTGATGATCCAAGAAACTGCCTGTTCCGGCTGCACAAACAGTATTCATTGCAAAGTCTGTAACAATACCATCTCTCATAATGATAATTTTACTATCCTGTCCGCCGATTTCCAAAATTGTTTGTACTCCGGGAACATTAATACTTGCAGCAACTGCGTGGGCAGTAATTTCATTTTTTATAATATCAGCACCAACAAGAGCACCTGCCAAATTACGACCGGAACCGGTTGTCCCAACACCCATTACATCATAATCTGTAATTCTTTTAGCATAAAGTTCGTTTAAACCTTTTTGAACCGCCATAACCGGTTTACCTGCAGTTCTAAGCATGTAACTGTCAACATACTTTCCTTTTTCGTCTACAAGCGCTAATTTTGTCGTAACTGAACCGACATCTATTCCTAAGTATACTGTTAATCCCATAATTTTTCCTCTATTTCTATAGGCATGGTATCACAAACATAATGAAAATATAAAAGATTTACAAACACATTCATTAATTCTCTAAGACGACACCTAAAGCTATTTTATTTCATGTTGAAAAGCCCAAGCAGAGTGATTATGAATGCTTTCAAATGCTTCACATTCTACTTCAAATTCATTTATTATTGAATGATTTCTTAGTTTTACTACAACATCACGCAAAACATCTTCTACAAATTTTGGATTTTCCCAAGCTTTTTCTGTAACAAATTTTTCATCTTCACGCTTCAAAAGAGGATAAACAGGACAAGAAGCACAAGATTCTATCAACTCAATTAAATCCTCAAGCCAAACCTGTTCACTTTCATCATAAGAGACCTTAACTTTTATAAACGCTCTTTGATTATGCGCTCCATTATCAGAAATTTCCTTTGAGCAAGGACAAAGTGTAGTAACGGGAACTTCAACCCCTAGAATAAATTTATATTCATCTTTTTCTATTCTACCCTCAAATGAACAGTGATAGCTCATTGGAGCAATCATTCCTTTAACAGGCGATTTTTTGTCAAGAAAATATGTGAATTTAAATTCTAATTCTCCACTTTGTGCATCCAAGTTATGAATAATTTTTTCCAAACAACCTTTTATATCAACACCTAGAAGATTTTTATGTTGCCATTCTGTCAAAACTTCGACAAATCTTGACATATGAGTGCCTTTGTAATCTTTCGGAAGAGAAACATTCACTCTGGCTTTTGCACAAACAACCTGATTAGAGCTGTTTTTTCTTTGTATAATCAAAGGAAGCTCTAGGTGCTTAATTCCAACTTTTTGAATATCTACATTTCTATTATCTTTTAAATTTTGTATATCTTTCATAAATTCCTGTTAATATTTCTTAATAAAACTAACCTAAATTAGCAAATTTTTTATTTGCCTATACTTTATATAAATATAAAGCTCTCTCTTCTTATTTAAACGGATAGGCCTTGAAAAGAATTTTGATCAAGGTCTTTTTTTTGCTTATTTTTTATCTTCAGCAGTAGCCTTGTCTAAGAGAGCTCTAATTCTTAAATATCTGTCCAATTCAGTTCTAAATTTTAACAAATTGTGGTAATAACTATTTGACATCAAAACTCTATTATCATATTTTGGGTCAAGAATGAAAACTGTAGGAAAACCACCAATGCCGACATCATCAGCCAATTTTTTCATCTTATCACTAGATTCTACATTTATCATTACAAAATTATATTTGTTCTTATAAATTGTACTCAATACCTTAAACTTAGGCATAAATCTCAAACAATATCCGCACCAATCAACATAAAACACAGCTAACATAGGTTTGTCAGACTGCATTGCTTCATTATAAGAAATACCAATATTATATTCTGACGGATGTTTTGGAGCATTCATAGAAGTATACGCAAAGCCAACCAAAGACGACGCTATTATTGCAACTAAAATCCCTAATGTTATCAAAATTTTCTTCTTCATAATATCCCTCCATGCCTAATTATATTATAAACAAAAGGAAGTTTCTATTCTTCTTGAGTAATATAACTTAACAAAAATGTTAAAACATTTATATATTATGGTATATACTATATATATACAGAAAGAGTAGTTTTATATACCCCAACCAATGAAGTCTTGTGTTACTAAAGTAAAAAGAAGGAGTTTAAATAGGTATGAGCAAAAATTCACCTATCAAAATGAAAACAGTTACAAAATTGTCTAACCCCGCAAAAAACGAAATTGTAGACGGCGCAAATGATGATGTTTTATCAAATTACCTCAGAGAGATATCTGATTATCGAGCTTTATCAACTGAAGAAGAAAAAGATTTAGCTAAAAGAACAAAAAATGGCGACATTGACGCAAAAAAACAACTTATTAAAGCAAACCTCAAACTTGTTATAACTATCGCCAAAAAAGCAATTCACATGTCAAATCTACCTATGACAGATCTAATCCAAGAGGGCAATGTAGGTCTAATGATTGCGGCTGATAAATTTAATTACAAATTAGGTTACAAATTTGCAACTTACGCAAGCTGGTGGATTAAACAATCTATGTTCAAAGCAATTTCAGAACAATCTCACTGCATGAAAATTCCTGTTTATATACAGGAAACCCTTTCTCGTTTTTCAAAACTTAAACGAGAAATGGAGCACGAAAACAATGGACAAGTAAAAACTGAAGATGTTGCAAAAAGAATGAATATATCAGCTGACAAAATTGATACTTTTTTAAATGCATATTCAAAGACGATTTCAATAGAAAGCGGACTTGAAAACAACGACGGAAAAGATATGAATATCGCAGATATAATTGAAGACAAAAAAGCTTCTGCTACTCAAGAAGTTGAATTTGAAGATTTAAAAACAGATATTTTGAACGTAATTTCAACATTAAAAGAGCGCGAACAAGAAGTCGTAAAAATGCGTTATGGTTTGGAAGACAACGCTAAAAAAACTTTAGAAGAAATCGGCAATATTTATGGTGTTACAAAAGAATGTATCCGCCAAACAGAATTAAGAGCTTTGAAAAAAATGAGATTCTCCGTGTTGGGTCAGCAGGTTCTAACTGCTTATGTAGACTAGGTATTTTTTATTCTGTGTTTATTTATTAAATAGGTTTTGAAAAGGTCATTATAGTATGACCTTTTTATTTATTTTATAATTATTCAAAAACAAATCAACCCCACTTTTTCAAGTGAGGCTGATTTTTATATGAGATATACTCATTTCCCTATATTATTATTTTCTTGTAGGAATTCTCATTGCATAGAATGAACGAATTACGAATATCAATGCAATTACTAAGAAAATCCAGCCTGCAATCGGAGCAATGTTTCTGAAACTTTCAGAAATTGCGATTTCCATTGCAAGAAGACCGAACAATGTTGTAAATTTGATGATTGGGTTCATCGCAACAGATGATGTATCTTTGAACGGATCACCAACTGTATCACCTACAACAGTTGCTTCGTGAAGCGGTGTGCCTTTTTCTTGCAAATCAACTTCTACGATTTTCTTAGCATTATCCCAACATCCGCCTGCGTTTGCCATAAATACAGCTTGGAACAAACCAAATACAGCAATTGCAATTAAGTAGCTTACGAAGAATGCTACAGGAGCTGATGTTGAACAAGATGGTGCTGACAAACAAGCAAATGCCAATGCAAATGCAAACAATGCGATAAAGATATTTACCATACCTTTTTGAGCGTATTGAGTACAAATTTTTACAACTTCTTTTGAATTTGCAACGTTTGCACTCTTAGAAGATTCATCGTCAAGTTTGATATTATCTTTAATGTATTCAGTTGCAGAATATGCACCTGTTGTAACAGCTTGCATAGAAGCACCTGAGAACCAGTAAATTACAGCACCACCTGATAAGAAACCAAGCAATGTGTATGGGTTCAACATATTCAAAATCATTTCAGGTTCAATACCCAAAGTTGATTTGATTACCAAAATCAATGAGAAAATCATTGTAGTAGCACCAACAACAGCAGTACCGATAAGAACCGGTTTTGAAGTTGCTTTGAATGTGTTACCAGCACCATCATTTTCTTCTAAGTATTTTTTAGCGTTTTCAAAATCAGGTTTAAAACCGTATTCTTTTTCGATTTCTTCGCCAACGTTTGGAATATCTTCAATCAAAGACAATTCGTAAACAGATTGAGCGTTATCGGTAACAGGACCGTAAGAGTCAACTGCGATTGTAACAGGTCCCATTCCTAAGAAACCGAATGCTACCAAGCCAAATGCAAATACTGACGGATAAATCATTACAGCTTCAGGAATATGAAGAGATGCTACATAAGCAAGTCCCATCAAAAGTACGATTACCATACCAATCCAGAAAGCAGACATATTACCGGAAACAATACCTGAAAGAATTGTCAAAGATGAACCGCCTTCACGAGAAGCTGTAACAACTTCTTCTGTATGTTTTGCTTTTGGAGAAGTAAATATTTTTGTAAATTCAGGAATCAACGCTGCACCTAAAGTACCGCAAGAAATGATTGCTGAAAGAACTAGCCATAGGTTGTTACCCATATCAGCCAACAACCAGTGGCTTACGCCAAATGTCATAACAATTGACAAAATAGATGTTAACCAAACAAGGTTAGTTAACGGTTTTTCAAAGTCGAATTTATCTGTTTTAGCTGCATAGATTTTGTCAGCTATACCGTTAATCCAGTATGCAACTACAGAAGTTACAATCATTAAGAATCTCATAACGAAAATCCAAGTCAACAATTGAACTTGATTTTCTTTGCCAACAACAGCTAACAAGATGAATGAAACAAGAGCAACACCTGTTACACCATAAGTTTCAAAGCCATCTGCTGTAGGGCCTACAGAGTCTCCAGCGTTATCACCGGTACAATCAGCGATTACACCAGGGTTTCTAGGATCATCTTCTTTAATTCCGAATTGAATTTTCATCAAGTCAGAACCGATATCGGCAATTTTTGTAAAGATACCACCTGCAACACGAAGAGCAGAAGCACCTAAAGATTCACCGATTGCAAAACCGATAAAACAAGCACCTGCAATTTCGCCAGGAACAAATAACAAAATTGTCAACATCAAAATAAGTTCAACTGATACTAGACAAACACCAATTGACATACCTGCTTTCAAAGGAATATTCAAGATATTCAAAGGGTTTCCTTTTAATGAAACGAAAGCAGTTCTAGCATTTGCCAAAGTGTTCATTCTAATACCAAACCAAGCAACAGCATAAGAGCCTAAAATACCAATTACTGACCACGCAAGGATAATCAATACGTGTGATAAAGGCATATGTTGCAAATATCCGAAGTAGAAAGCGATACAAAGACCAATTAAAACTTCCAATACAAACAAGAATTTACCTTGTTGAATAAGGTAAGTTTTACAAGTTTCAAAAATTGTGTTTCCTACTTCAGCCATAGATGCGTGAACATCTAATTTTTTAATTCTGAAAAATTCGATAAATCCAAATATCAACCCTACAACAGAGATTGCAATACCAATAAGCAATAAGTTAAAGCTTACAGGGCTTGCATTTTTGATACTTGGAACAACCAAATCAGCTTCGCTTGCAAGAGCAGGCGAAATGCCCATTAGCAATGTAGCAAATAGAGCCATCAATGCCTTTGGAGAAGTCAACTTTTTAATCATAATCTCTCCTTTTTTATACAAGTTGTCCTACCATTAATTTTCGTAATAACAAACGTATTATAAAACAAATTATAATATTAAACAATACCACAAAAATATTAATAACAAAACTTGCAGGTATATATTACAAGCATTGCCTTCCACGCAACAAATTATAAAATCTTTGTTTCATGTTGTTATAACCCATTTCCATCAAAATTGCCATTTTTCTAAACTTATTTTTTGTTTTCACTGTACTCGGAACAACTCCGCCATTAGAAGCAATTGCAAGTCGCGCATTTAAAGTTTTAGGATACTTTTGCTCCAACTTTCTTGCAAAAAGTCCTAAATGTCTTTCAAGACAAATACTTTTTCGAGCATCAAGTTCTATTCTATCGTAAACTTGAGCTATATTAACTTTTGGGGTATTACGTATTTGAGAATAATACGCAACTAACGCCTGACTATGAGCTCCATTTTTATTTGCGTATTTAAAAAAGTTTTTTGCCGTTTCTCCGGATTTTGCAATCCCATCTCGACACTCTTTCACCATTTTACCGGCACAATTGTTTAAATATTGCATTCTTATATCTAGCATAAATCTCTCTCTCTCAACTATTCTTCTATTTCTCTAAAAAACTTACTTAATGAGGTAAACATTTTTACAAAAAATGATTGTGGCTTAACTTTATCAGAAACAACAGCACCATTGCTAAGTAAAGAAATTCTATCTCCTAAAGTTTTAGGATAATTTTCTTTTACCATATGTTCAAATCTTTTTAGTTCAGTCTTAAGACTTTCATCTTTAGAAGCTAAAGAAATAATATCACTTGAAAGTTGTCTTGAGCTATACCCTTTCATATTATTTGCATTATCATAACACGCTATAAGAGCTTGTGTTGGCAATTTATTTTCATTTGCATATTTGAAAAAATTCATTGTAGCTGATTTTGCGCTTTTTGAACCCTCTTTACAAGCTTGTGTCATAATTGATGCTCTTACATCCAAAATTTTCATTCCTATATTCATAATAAAAGTCCTTTCATTTTTTCGCACTAAACACCCTAAAATTAAAAATTTGCGCTATTATCGATAAAAATTAAGATATGTTACAAATTATTGTAAATAAACATCTTCTAATAGCTTAATTTCAAATTCTGAACCGGCCGGTATAGTTATCCTTGAACCTTTTGCCCAAATTGCAAAAATAGGAGAACCTACTAAATTCACAGTGTACACAACCGCACCGGTAATTGTTGGGATTGGCGAAATTATCGCACCAATTGGGTTATCTGCAAGTTTTGTTGAAGCTCTGCGGGTTTTTCTGTAGAAATTTTCACCTTTGTCTACTTGCTTAGAAACACCCTTAATATAGCCTCGTTTTCCTTTTATGTTATTAAGAAAAACTTTTTTCATATTTGCTTTAGTAATTTTTGCATGAACACTTTTTGTAGAGCCGTTTACAACAATTCCATCAACCATCAAAACAATTAAACCGCCATTCCCCGTAAATTGAGGAAGATGAGAATCTTCAACGACAGCATTAAACCTTGTCCCCTCATTGATTGTTATATATCGCTGTGTAACTGGTTTTATTGAAGTAAAAGAAACTCGAGTTCCTTCTCTTTGATAATCAGAAATCACACAGTTTGATTTAACCCTGAATTTAGTCCCCTTTTTTATTCTGATTGCAGTTGATTTATCATATTTATAGTCATTTTCCATTTTTTTTATGACTAACTGAGGTTTTGCAGGTTGCGTAACAGGCTGAGATTTCGGAACTGCAGGACTTGTTTGAGTTGTTGTAACATTTGTTTTTGGAGCTGTTGTTTGTGTCTGACTTGGTGCTATTTTAGGCAACGCCGGAAGATTATGTTCCAATGCCGACGGATTATAATTTTTTCGAATTTCATCATCTACAGACGTATCCAATTCAAACGCAAAACAATGAGAAGTCAAAAGGAATGTTACAAACAACAAACTAAATATTTTTTTTGTATACAAACTTTTCACTTCTCACCTTTCACTATTCTATTTCAATAATTCATTAATTGCTTTAGCGGCTTTTTTCCCTGCCCCCATAGCATTAATCGCATTTGAAGCACCAACCGGCGCAACATCTCCACCTGCATAAACAGTAGGAATATTAGTACACCTTGTTTCGCCATCAACTACGATATAACCTTTTTTATCGGTAACAATATCAATACCTTCTGCTTGTGCAGATCTTTGTATAATCGGATTTGGTCCAGTTCCTAACGCAACAATTACGGTATCTAAATCCATAACTTCTGTTTTGCCTGTTGCAACCGGTCTGCGTCTCCCTGAGTCATCCGGTTCACCAAGTTCCATAACTTCAAGTTCAACACCTTTTACGTAGCCGTTTTCACCCAAAATCTCTTTAGGCGCATACAAAAATTTAAAAATAATACCCTCTTCTTTTGCGTGTCTGATTTCTTCCAAACGCGCAGGTAGTTCTTTTTCAGTTCTACGATAAATAATATAAACTTCTTCAAAACCAACTCTGACAGCAGTTCTCGCAGCATCCATTGCAACGTTTCCACCACCAAATATTGCAGCTTTTTTACCTACACGCAAAGGAGTAATACTGTCAGGTTGACCAGCATGCATTAGATTTACACGTGTTAAAAATTCATTTGCAGAAAAAACTCCATTTAAGTTTTCACCCTCAACATTCAACATTTTCGGTAAACCAGCACCTGAGCATATAAATATTGCGTCAAATCCATCCTCTTTCAACTGTTCAAGAGTAATTGATTTTCCAACAACAACGTTTTTATGGAAAACAACACCCATTTTTTCAAGATTATTAATTTCTTTATCAAGAATTGTCCTAGGAAGTCTAAATGGAGGAATACCATACCTCAAAACACCGCCAAGTTCGTGCAAAGCTTCAAAAACTTCTACATCGTGGCCTGCTTTTCTCAAATCACAAGCGG
Source organism: uncultured Candidatus Melainabacteria bacterium (assembly GCA_934717855.1). Classification (GTDB taxonomy): domain Bacteria; phylum Cyanobacteriota; class Vampirovibrionia; order Gastranaerophilales; family Gastranaerophilaceae; genus Stercorousia. Next base: position 73,643 of record CAKUZI010000001.1, on the reverse strand, counting down.
CAGTCATGCCTGCACACCCTGAGCCAATTACGGCGACTTTTTTACCAGATGGCTTAATTTCTGGAAGTTCTGCATTTGTATTGTCGCCAACATATCTTTCTAATGCTCCAATTGCAACTGCTTCTCCCTTAATTCCAAGAACACATTGTCCTTCACATTGCCTTTCTTGAGGGCAAACTCTACCGCAAACAGATGGCAACATACTTGTTTGGCGAATAATTTCTCCTGCTTTTTCAAGATTATCTTCCTTGATTGCTTGAATAAAATCAGGAATTTGAATATTTACAGGGCACCCTTGAACGCATCTTGGATTTTTACAATGCAAACATCTTGAAGCTTCCAACTTTACTTGTTCTTCTGTCAAATTACTTTCAACAGGTTCAAAGTTGTGTCTTCTTTGCATTTTATCTTGTTCTTTTACGTGTTGTCTTTCTATTGCCATAATTTTCACCTTCTTACTAAACTCTTCTACCTGTATTTTACTTTAAAAAATATTTAGTGCAAATAAATCAAAAAAAGTTAATAATTCATTGTAATTAGCGCTTTCTTGTCTTTTAATAATCTTATGAATACTATTGAAAAAAGCTTAAAAGCACTAGAATTTGACAAAATAAAAGAACAACTTGCAAATTTTGCAAAAACCAAACAAAGCAAAGAAATTTGCCTTAACATAAAACCATTTGACGATATTGTAAAGATAAAAAACGAACTTCAATGCACTCGAGAAGCAAAACAAGTTCTTGATATTCCAAACGATATTCCAATAGAGTTTGTGGCAGACATTACACAAATTCAAAAAAATATCGGAGTTAGTTATTTAGCAGAAGATGAATTAATAGATATAGCCAAAACATTAAGAACATCAAGATTAGTAAAAAAGTTTTTATCAGACAACTTGACAATGATGTCTATTTTAAAAAATTCTGCACAAAATCTTCTCGTCGACAAGCAATTGGAAGACAAAATTTTCGCAACTTTTGACGAAAATTTAAATATTCGACCAGACGCAACTCAAGAATTAAAAAATTTGTATGCTTCCTTAAGAGACACCGAAAAGAATTTAAAAACAACTGTAAATGCGTTATTAAATTCTGCCAGTTTTTCAAAACATTTACAAGAGAATATTTATACAACGCGAGATGAAAGAATTGTTTTTCAAGTAATGGCTTCTTCAAAAAGTAAAGTTCCGGGAATTGTTCACGATGTATCAGCCACAAACAAAACTTTTTACATTGAACCGGAACAAATCGTACCTTTAAACAACAAAATACGAGAAATAAAATCAAATATTCACTCAGAAATGATTAAAATTTTGGCAGGCTTAACCTCTCTTGTAAAAAACGAAATAAAAGAACTTGCTCTATCCGAACAGCTTCTTGCAACCATTGATTATCATTTTGCCAAAGCTCGTTATGCCGTAAAAATTCAAGCAATTGAACCCGAAATAGTTACGCATAAATTTGTTGAATTTGAAAACATGAAACACCCGCTTTTGATCGGTAATGTTGAAAATGTTGTGACTAACAATTTTGAAATCGGAAAAGATTATAAATCCGTTATAATTACAGGCTCTAACACAGGTGGGAAAACAGTAACAATAAAAACAATAGGTTTATTCATTCTTATGGCAAAAACAGGAATGTTTCTACCTTGTACATCTGCAAAAGTTTATCCGTTCGAAAATGTTTTTGCAGATATAGGAGACGATCAAAGTATTTTGCAAAATCTTTCAACTTTTTCTGCTCATATGACAAACATAATTGATATTCTAAACCAAAGCAATGACAAATCTTTTGTTTTATTAGACGAAATCTGTGCAGGAACTGACCCTGTAGAGGGAGCTGTTTTAGCTCAAGTTATTTTAGAAAAACTTGCAGAAAAAGGAGTTATTTCAACAGTTACAACTCACTACGGAGAACTTAAAGCTCTTGAATACACAAATCCTTATTTCAAAAATGCATCTGTCGAATTTAATACAACAACCTTAAAACCTACATATAAATTGCTAATAGGCATCCCCGGATTAAGCAACGCCATTGCTATTGCGACAAACTTAGGATTAGATAAAGAAATTACAGATAAAGCTAAAAATATTGTTGTTTCAACCAAAGATCCGTCAATTCTTGTTGTTGAAAAATTGCAGGAAACACAAGCGAAATTAGCCCAAAACTTGGAACAAGCTGAAGAGTTAAAAGAAACATCCGAAAACCTAAAGACTGAATATGAAGATTCTCTTGCTCAAATCAAAAAAGACAAGAAAAAAACTGTAAAAATAATTAAAGATAAATTCGATAGAGAATTATTAGAAGTTAAAGCAGAAATCAAACATATTTTAGATGAATTAAGACGTGAAAAATCAGAAAAAATTGCACGTCGTTCTTACGCTCGACTCGCGCAAACGGAACAAAAGTTCAGAGGTAAATTATCTGAATACGACGAAAAACAACAATACGAAAATATTGATTGGACAACCGTAAAAACAGGCGACAAAATGATTTTAAAAGAAATGAATCAACCGGTTACACTACTTTCACTTCCCGACAAAAATGAAAATGTCCTTGTTCAAATGGGTAATTTTAAAACTAAAATTAAAACAAATAAACTTGCGCCATACGATTCAGCTTATGAGAAAAAAGAGAATGTATATAGACCAAGTTCATTTGAAAACTTTGAACTTCGAAAAACAAGCATCTCAAACACACTCGACTTGCGCGGTTACAAAGTTGAAGACGCTCTTGATAGCTTGGAATTCTATCTTGATAAAGCAAGTCTTGCGAACCTCGCTTGTGTAACAATTATCCACGGTCACGGCACAGGAGCTCTAAAATCTGCGGTAAGAGATTTCTTAACAACATCACCATACGTTGCAAAATGGCGAGTTGGAGAAGATTCCGAAGGTGGCGACGGAGTAAGTATTGTAGATATAAAATAAAATTCATATAACTGTTGCAATCTTTAGATTTTTGGGTAGAATATACTCGTATATAACTTAAGAGGAGCTGATATATGTTAAAAAAAACACAAGCATTTACTTTAGCAGAAGTGTTGATTACCCTTGGAATTATTGGTGTTGTTGCAGCGATTACAATGCCTACGGTTATCGCAAAAGTTCAAGACAAAGTATTGATGAATCAATTTAAAAAAGCTTATAGTATCCTATCTAACATGACACAAAAAGTTAACGCTGACTTGGATTATACAACAGAGTGTTATGAATGGATTAACAACCCTTATAATGGTCAATATAATTGCGATGACTCAAGAAATGCCGCAGATGTCTGCATAACAGATAGAGAAAATGGAAAAAATGGAGTTGTTATGAATGACCCAAATACACCGGTTCCATCAGATATTTGGGGAAAATTTGGAGACTGTTATGCATTTTGGACTCAAGCAAAGAAAACATTAAAAGTTGCTAAGACTTGTGATTCAAACGGAGGAAATAATAAATGTTATTCTTCTGAGTACAAAGGATTTGATCAAATTAAAGTTAAAAATTTTGGGAATTTAAGTCAAACTCAAAAGGATTTATTCACAGGTGAAGATGATTACGCTTCTCAAATTTCGGCAGGTTGTCCAGGGTATCGAGCTTCTAATATTGGAAATCAAAAGGCTATTGTGCTACAAGATGGTATTACAATAATCGGGTATGGCGGAACCAATTTTATGGTTGACATCAACGGACTAAAAGGCCCTAATAAGTGGGGATACGATTTATATACTTTTAAATTGAGCGGAAACGATGGCGGTGGAAGAAAAATCACCCAAGGAAATTGTATGGTTATTGAAGATGGAGGTTACACTACCGACAATAGAATCAAAATGATCGGTAAAAATTAGTAAAACAATTTTCAAACTAAAATAAAGTCTGCAATGATGAATATCAACAATATCAGTCATTGCAGATTTTGTTTTAGTTAATACACAATAAGACACAATTCAATTGATTTGAGCCCTCATGGGCTAAATACTTTTCATATCAACTTTCTGTAGGAGTGAAAGCCTTGACTTTTCTATTCGACCCCATAACAGACTTTGCAAAGTTATTTGCTTTTGCCTGCTCTGCAAGTTTCGCAGCCTGCTGAGCTTCATATTCCTGAATAATAGCCTGTTCTCGCGCCGTATTAGTTTTGAACCCGAAGAAGCGCCTTACTTGATTTAATCTGGCATGTTTAAGCTCTTTGCCTGTAACTTTAACTAAATCCCTATATAAATCATTCACGTGGATTATTCTTTCTGGCATTATTGAATCTGAAAATGCGGTCATAGCTTCATTTCCAACTCGATAAGACCTATATTCATCTTCATATACTCTTTTTAAATGTTTTAAAATAAATGCGTTTTCTTTATCTTTCCCAACTTGCAAAATCCCTTTTGCATACAAAGTTTTTATAATTTCTGCTTCACTAACAGGTTTCTCTTTTTGAATTGTTTTCATACACTCTAATTGCAAATCCATATACTTCTTTTGTAAATCAAGAGTTCTTGCCTTTTGCACAAGTTTGTCTATTTGCTTGCGTCCAAAAGAAAATCTACCAATTGATTTTGGCAAACTTGTTTTCCCTGATGTTGCTGTCATTGCATGTTGAATTTCATGCGCTAAAGTATTAACCTCAAATGCTGATGCGAGTTGAGAATTTCCACCAACAAACTCATCTATACAAGATCTATTAAGATAAACACCTGCTCGTCTGCTATAATTTTCCGGAATTGTAACTCCTCCTGCTTCTTTAAATATCTGTTCTATATCTGCAGCTTTATTTTTTTGCTTTTCCATATAAGCTCTTGCAACATCTTTCGAACCAAAAATTTTTATTTTTCGAGCAGCTTTTTTACCAATTGTATCAGATATTATTTGTTCAACTTCTTGAGTTTCTATTGTCCCTCCGGATTGTTTCATTCTTTCTGCAATAGCCGTACCAATTTTTCTACTATTTTTCAGCAATCCTCGATTAGACATAACACCTGTAGTCTTAAAAACAAGACGACCTAAAGATACCATAATATTTCCCCTTTCGTTTATTTAATCCCCTATATTTAGATAAACGAAATCGATTTTTGAAAATTTACACCTCGCCTCGCATGCTATGCTATGCTATGCTATGCTATGCTATGAGGCATTATACCTGCGTTTTAGACTTTTTAAACTTGTCTTAATAAAAGTTTACAAATCGCTTTACTTGCAAAAGTCAAAAAAAATGCTACAATAAAGCTGTTAGAATTTAGATTAGCGTAAGACAAAACGCAACAGTACACAGTAGAGAGGTTTTATATGACTATTGAAAAAATAAGAAAAGAATACGAATTAATTGATCTATTTTGCAATTTGGCAGAAGTACCATCTCCGTCTATGCACGAAGAAAAAGTTGCACAATGGATTAAAAATTATTGCGATGAAAATAAAATAAACTGCAAATTCGATGATTTTGGAAATGTTGTTATAAATATACCTGCGACAGACACAACAAAAGCTCCGCTTATGCTATCTGCCCATATGGACGTAATCGGAGATGACAGCCCTGTCAAAACCTATCTTGACGAAGATGGGAATATTCATGCAGAAGGTAGAACTCTTGGCGGAGATGACAAAGCCGGCGTTGCGAATGCTCTACTTTTCGCGAAAGAACTTGCAACCAGTGATTTAGAACATGGCGGTTTAGAAGTTATGTTCACTCGAGACGAAGAAAACGGACTTTCAGGAATTCGAAATGCAAACCTTAAAAACTTTAAATCTAAATATGTTTTAGTTTTGGATAGCGACACCCTTGGGCAATGCGAAGTTGCTGGTGCCAGTTACACTCTTGCAAAAATCAAAGTTCACAGCTTTAAAGGCGGGCATTCCGGAATCGACATCGGAGATAAAAAACGAGCAAATTCTGCCAAATTAATCGCTGATCTAATTTCGGATTTACCTCAAGGCGTTTTCTATGAAGAAGATGGACAAGTAGTAACTTCTTGCAACATTGGTGGAATTTCAGCAGGAAATATTAATGTTACAAATATTATTAACACAGATGCTCAGGCAAATTATTCAATAAGAAGTTCTAGTCGTAAAAAAGAAGAAGAATTAAAAAGCAAAATGACTTTAACTGTAGATGAATTTAATATCAAAAACAAAGAACTTGCTCAAGCAACTATTGAATTTGAAGAACATCTTCCTCCATTTGAAAAAGTTGATGATGATTATATTCCTGCAATTTTTGAAAAAGTTGCAAATAAAGTTGGTGTAACTCCAGATATCACATCATTTCATGCCGGTGCAGAAACTCACATTTATGCAAACAAAACAAACGCAAATGATGAAAAATTTATTCCGTATTTACTTGGATTGGCAACTGTTTGCAACATGCATTCAAAGAATGAATATTTGGAATATAAAACAATTTTAAAAGGTCACGAACTATTAACAGAATTGTTTAAGAAATTCAACAAATAATATTAAACAAATAAATCAAAAATAAAAAGCAAGAGCCAAAACTCTTGCTTTTATTTTATACAAACTATACTTAAATTTAATTAGTTTTTTTAATAATTGCATCTATCAAACCTTTAAACAAAGGATGTGGTCTTTCAGGACGAGATTTGAATTCTGGGTGGAATTGACATGCTACAAACCAATCTAATTGAGGCAATTCAACAACTTCTGCCAACATTCCATCCGGAGACATTCCAGAAAATACCAAACCTTTTTCTGCAATTCTTTCAATATATTCATTATTAACTTCATATCTGTGTCTGTGACGTTCTGAAATGCGAGTTTCTCCATACGCCATACCTGCTTTAGAACCTTGTTTTAAAACACAATCATAAGCTCCTAATCTCATCGTTCCACCATAACCGTGAACATTTTTTTGTTCAAGCATAAGGTCTATTACCGGATTTTGGGCATTTTCATCAAATTCTTTTGAATTTGCATCTTTAATTCCGACAACATTTCGAGCATATTCGATAACAGCACATTGCATTCCTAAACAAAGCCCCAAGAATGGAAGATTGTTTTCTCTTGCGTAACGAATTACGTTCAACTTTCCTTCAATTCCTCGAACTCCAAATCCTCCAGGAACGACAACAGCTTGAACATCAGAAAGAAGTTCTTTGCATTTTTTCATATCAATACATTCTTCTGAATTAATCCATTTGATTTCAACTTTAACATCATCCGCATAACCAGCATGTTTTAAAGATTCCACAACTGAAATATATGCATCTGAAAGTTTTGTATATTTCCCTGCAATCCCAACTTTTACAGTTCCTTTTGGGTTTTTAATATTTTCAACTAACTTTTTCCAGTTAGTTAAATCAGCAGGTCTATCTTCTACTCTCAACATATCAAGAACAACATGCGCCATATTTTGATCTTCTAAAGCAAGAGGAACTTCATAAATACTTTTCATGTCGCGACATTCGATAACCGCTTCTTTAGGGACTGAACAGAACAAAGCGAGTTTTTCTTTTTCTGTTTTCGGAATAGGTTTTGTAGTACGGCACACCAAAATTTCTGGTTGAATACCATAACTTCTCAAAACTTGAACACTATGCTGAGACGGTTTTGTCTTTAACTCTCCGGATGTTGGCAAATAAGGTAACAAAGTTGTGTGAATTGAAATAGCATTCCCAATACCAATTTCTGTTTTGAATTGTCTTATTGCTTCAATAAACGGTAAACTCTCAATATCACCGATTGTTCCACCAATTTCAATTAATTGAAAATCCGGTTTAAATTGTTTAGTCGCCCCCAAAATTCTTGACTTAATTTCATTTGTAATATGAGGAATAACTTGAACAGTAGCTCCGAGATAATCCCCGCGACGTTCTTTTTCAATAACTGTTTGATAAACGCTTCCGGAGGTAACATTGTTAAACTTACCTAATGAAGTATCTGTAAATCTTTCATAGTGGCCTAAATCAAGATCGGTTTCAGCCCCGTCATCTGTCACAAAAACTTCACCATGTTGAAACGGACTCATAGTCCCGGGATCAACATTTATATACGGATCAAATTTTTGATTTATTACAGAAAATCCTCTAGCTCTTAACAATCTCCCCAAAGATGCTGAAACAATTCCTTTTCCTAAGGAGCTAACTACACCGCCAGTTATAAAAATATATTTTGTCATGTTAACCTCAATAAAAATGTACACTAACAGACAAGGCTTTAAAATATATTACCCTGCCTAGAAATCAATACTTTTACCCATCCCATAAAAATAGGGGGGATACAACTAATTAATTTTTGGAACTTTAAAGAAATCACCTTCAACTTCAGGTGCATTTGACATTAAAGCTTCTTTGCTGATTTCTTGAACGACTTTGTCTTCCCTCATAACATTACAAAAATCAATAACCTGAGTCATCGGTTTTACATTTGAAGTGTCAACTTCATTCATTTGGTCAACATATTTTAATACATCGCCCAATTGCTTTGTATAAAGTTCTTTTTCTTCTTCTGTTAATTCTAGTCTTGCAAGTTTTGCAACATGTTCTACATCTTTTATTGTAATCATTTTTCTACTCCATTTATTAATTCATCTTAACACAAAAATTTCTCATGCAAATGTATTATTTACATATTTTTAATGATTTAAAATGAAAAAATTATGATATAATATAAACTATAATGGAGAAGAATTTGATAGAGAGTAAAAATAAAAGCGAAGATTTAGATACATTAATTCTTATCTATATTGATTGTAAAGATGAGAAGAAAAAACGCATGCTTCACTTGCATATTGTTGAAACAGGAATGCGTCTTGTTAAAAAAATTGCCGGAAATATTTCAGCCCAATCAGGAATTCCTAACGAAGATTTGGTTCAAGTAGGTTCTATCGGACTAATAAAAGCAATTGAATTCTTTAATCCTGAAAAAAATACTAGGTTTAGAACTTATGCTTCATATTTTATTCGAGGAGAAATAAAACACTATTTAAGAGACAAAGCCTCTATTATCAAAGCTCCAAGAGAATTACAAGAACTTGTGTTTAAAATAAGCTCTGCAGTTAAACATCTAAAAGAAAAGGGAATAGAAGAGCCATCAGAAGAACAAATTGCCGAAGTTGTAGGAATTCCTGCAACAAAAGTTCATGAAGTTATGGCTATTGATTTATGCAAGACAACTCTTTCTTTAGACCAAGCGACTTCATCTGTTGATGATGACGATTTGACACTAATCGACAAAATACCTGCAGGCGATTACCAAGAATTTATGAACTCATATGAAAATAAAATTATGCTTGCAGAAGCTATAAAAAAATTGCCACAAGAATTGCAAGAAATAATCAAAATGAGTTATTATCAAGATTTAAACCAACGAGAAATCTCAGAGAAAATCCATATTTCTCAAATGCAGGTTTCAAGAAGATTAAAAAAAGCATTAAATAAAATGTACGAAATAATTAAATCTAAAGACGAAAATTAAGGAGATATTAATAATGGGCGCACTTATAACAATACTTGCACTGGTATTTGCTACCGGATTATGCATTGGAAGTTTTTTGAATGTAGTAATTTTAAGAACTTTATCGGAAGAATCAATTGTTTTTCCGGCTTCAAAGTGCCCTAAATGTCAAACACCTTTAAAGTGGTGGCATAACATTCCCGTTTTTTCTTATATATTTTTGCGTGGCAAATGCGCATTTTGCAAAGAACCAATTAGTATTCAATATCCGATAATAGAACTTATAACAGGTATAATCTACACAATTTTGTTTATGAAATTCGGTTTAAGTATTGATACTTTATTTGCTTGGATTTTTGCTGCATTATTAATTGTTATTGCGGGAACAGACATAAAAGAAAAAGTTGTTTATGATGTCCATACCTACACTCTTTTAGGTTTTGGACTTTTATATGCGCTTTTCATAACTGCAACAGCAATTTATCAAGTCCATATAGCAGGTACTCCTCTAGAATTTTCAAAATATGTTTTATTAAACAACCCTCTGTCAATGTCTATTTTAGGAGCTTTGGCTGGTGCAGTTATTCTTGAAGTTTGTGCGCGCGCAGGATATTTGGTTGCCGGTACTAGAGCATTTGGCGAGGGTGATACATTTATTGCTGCTGGGTTGGGAGCAATGTTTGGCTGGAGAACTTTATTAGTAGTTCTTGCTTTATCTGTACTAATTCAAGTGATTTTATTCTTACCTATTTTTATAAAAGGACTTGTTAAAAACAGAGAATGGAAAACTTTAATTTCATTCTCATTGTTTTGTATATATGCAATAGCTTTTTATTCACTACAACATTTTAGAGTAATTACTGTAGAAAAGGTAATTTTATATTCAATTGGAGCTTTAATCTTAGCAGTATTAGGTATTGTTTCTTGTGCATTAATCTTTAAAGGCTTGAGAGAAAAACCTGAAAACAGAACATACATGCCATTTGGACCTGCAATGGTTGTTGCAGCATTTATAGCTTTGATTTTGTAAATAACACTATTATAGATAAAAACAAACTAAAATCCTTTTTCTTGTAAACATAAGAAAAAGGATTTTTTCAAAACAAACTAAATTGATAAAACTCTCAAGGCTTCTTTAAGAATTTCTTCAGCTGAAGCTTTGTCGTTTAGAGTTGCAAGAGCTTTGGTTATTGCATTTTGAATTTCTTTTCTTTCATAGCCCAATGAAACGAGAACCATTTGAGCGTCTTCAACTGCCTGATTATCAACTTTTTGAGGGGTAATTGATGTAATTTTAATAGGTTCTTTTGTTTGATAATTCATTAACTTATCTTTCAATTCAAGAATAATTTTTTGTGCAAGTTTTGTCCCTACTCCCTTTGCTCTTGTTATTTCTTTATAATTACCATCTATAACAAAACCTATAAGCTCAGACGATTCAAACTCGTCTAACAATGTTAAAGCCATCTTTGCGCCAACACCGGAAACCGATGTTAAAATATTAAATATATCTCTGTCTTCTTTATGCAAAAAACCGCATAAACTCATCTTATCTTCACGGTGCAAAAGAACAGTATATATTTTTACATTCCCATCAGCAACTTCTTTAAAATCTCTAGTTGTAACTTCCAAAAGATAACCTATACCGGCAGTCTCTATCGTAATATATGTCCCTTTAGTTGAATTTGTTTTATTCGCCAAAATGCCTTTTATATAATCATACATAATACTTTAACCCTCAATAGAACGCCTTATTTCATACACAGAGTTTCCCAATTCTTTATTAGTTCTCAATTCTTCTTTGATTTTTTCATATGAATAAAGCATTGTAGTGTGTTTTTTCTTAAAAAATTCTGCAATACTTTCAAAACTCTTTTCGGTCATTTCTCTTGCCATATAAACTGCAACATGGCGAGCAGAGGAAACTCTTTGATTTCTTGCAGAACTCAAAAAATCTTTCATAGAAACACCATAATAGTCTCCAACAGCTCTTGCCACTTTTTCAATTGTTAATTCATCTCGAATTTGTTCACAATTCAAAACTTTTTTAGCAAATTCAAGAGTAACATCTGTTTTTTCAATATCTGCATATGCACTAACCTTGTTAAATGCGCCCTCAAGTTCTCTCACGTTATTTACAAAGTTTTTCGCAATGTATTCAAAAACCTCAAACCCGGCTTTCACACCTGCCTGTTCTGCCAAATTTGCAAGAATAGCAACTCTTGTTTCAAAATCAGGTGGCGTAATATCTACCATTAATCCCATTTCAAAACGAGTTCTCAATCTATCCGGAAGTGTCGGAATATCTTTTGGCAACCTGTCTGAGGTTATTACAATTTGTTTATTTTTATTATGCAAACTATCAAACGTATGAAAAATCTCTTCCATAGTATAAGTTTTACTTTCCAAAAACTGAATATCATCAATTAACAAAACATCAACATTTCTGTACTTTTGGCGGAATTTATCCATTCTGCTATTTCTATCATTTCCACCGCATTGGATATTTTTGATTAATTCATTTACATATTCTTCAGTTTTAATATATTTTACTTTTAATTTCGGTTTATTAAAAATAACATAATGTCCTATTGCCTGCATAAGGTGAGTTTTTCCTAAACCTGACGCTCCGTAGATAAATAACGGATTATATTTTTTTGCAGGGTTTTGAGCAACAGCAAACGCTGCAGCATGCGCAAAACGACTATTTTCACCAACCACAAAATTTGCAAATTTATATTTTAAATTAAGATTTGCTGAAGACTGCATTTGCGCAAGATTATCAATAATTTTGCTTTCTTCTGTTTCCGGAAGTGCACGCTTTGCTTTTTGAAGTTCTTTTTTCTTTTCTTTTTGGTACTTATCAGCGAGTTCTGCATCAAATGTAATTTGATAGCTTACACTTTTACCAAGAACTTTTTTTAAAGCTTCCAATATTTGACTGTCATAGTTTGCTTTAATAACTTGCGGAGCCAGCGCATGAACAGAACATAAAAAGAAAACATTTCCATCATAATCAACCGGTTCTAGAGCATCTAACCACATTTGAAACGCCGGTGCCGGAAGAGTTTCTTTTAATTCATCCTTTATATCGCTCCAAAGATTTTTTACTTCCAAAATATCCATATAAATATTTTACTATAAAAATAATTCATATAAAACAACTGCACAGGAAACTGATAAATTTAATGACTCAACAGTAGGCGCCATTTCTATTTTTACACTTTTTGTAGAAAAATCAATTAGTTCATCCGAAAGTCCGTCTGCTTCTGAGCCAAACATTACAACAACAAATTCACCAATTTCACAATTTTTTAAAAAATGAGTTGCTCTCGGTAATGTCGCAATTCTATCATATTTTTCAAAAGTTTTTTCTAGTTCCACAAAATTAGAAATGTATATAACAGGAATTTTCCATAAATTTCCGACAGTTGAACGAACACATTTAGGATTGTATAAATCTGCACATTCTTTACCATAAAGCACTACAGCATCGGCACCAAAAGCTACAGATGTCCTTAAAATTGTTCCTAAATTTCCTAAATCTTTTATATTTTCTAAAAGAACAACTTTTTTAGCTTTTTTTAAATCCCGAACAGAATATATTTTTTTCTGAGCAATTGCCACCACCTCGGGAGCAGATTCTGTTGTTGAAATCTTCTTTAATACAGCCTCTGTCGTTAAAATTAATTTATCAGCAAAAAAGTTATATTGAGATAATTTTTCTTTCAAAACAAATACGGTCTCAATTTCCAAACCTGCATTAAAGGCTTCCTCAACGCATTTTCGTCCCTCAAGCAAAAACCTATTTTCTTTGTCTCGATATTTTTTTTGCTGTAACTTAACGGTTTCTTTCACCAAATCATTGTTTACGCTCGTAATTTCTTGCACTTAAAGTACCTCGAATTCATTTAACCACTCTTTTTCCTGTTCATTTAACATCGAAAAATCTATTAATTTTTTCTCATAATTCATATGAACCAAAGAAGTTATCTTGCCTTTTTTCATATAACAAGAGTTTTCCAATCTTATTCCGAAATGTTTTTCATTATAAAGTCCCGGTTCTATCGTGAAGCACATATTGTCTTTAATTTCAATTTTCGCCATTTCGTTTTTACTCAAATTTGGAGGATATTCATGGACGCTTACACCTATTCCATGTCCAAGTCCATGATTAAATTCAAATCCGTCAATTCCGTTTTCAGAATATATTTTTCGAGCCAATTCATCAATATTGTAACCAACATATTTCCCATCTTGAGACTCATAATTATATGCATTCAAAAACATTTTTAAAACAGTTGTATAAACTTTTCTTTGCAACTCTGACGGTTTCCCTTTTACAAAAACTCTTGTAATATCTGTTGCTAAACCTTGTTCGTAATATGCTCCGCAATCAATTAAAACTAAACTTCCGTCTTTTAAAACTTCATCCTTTGCACATTTTGAATAATGCGCAAGTGCAGAGTTTTTGTCCTTTGCAACAATTGATTTAAAACTCAAACCCTTTGCACCAAATCTTTTAAATTCTTTTTCTAACTGCTCTGCAATATCATACTCTGAAAGATTTTCGTTATTTTCTATATAATCACGAATTGCTCTAACAGCCTTATCTGTACGTTCAAACGCATCTATATAATGAGAAATTTCTTCATCTGTTTTTACAGATTTCATCAATTTAATCGGACTATCTTCCAAAACCATAAGTTTGTCACCAATTAAATTGAAGTCATAAGCATTTATGCTTGATTTATCAACATAAATTTTCCCATTATAACTTTCAACAAAATCATCTATTTCATCTAACAAACGTGCTCTACCATTGAGAATAACAGCTTTACCTCTAATTTTTGAAGAATAGTTTTTTGAAAAATCTCTCAAATTAAACAAATATGAAACTTCTTCTAAATTAGTAATTAAAAGAGCTCCGTTAACATCAATATCTTTAATTTTTTCTTCTACCGGAACTCCACTAACCTGAACAATATTGACATTATTATATTCAATATCTTTTTCCAAAGGGTCAAAATCTAAATATTTAAGTTTAACGCCTTTTTCTTGTAGATACTCAACTCTTTTTTGAGAGTTTTTCTTAGAAAAAATGCCCAAGACTTCTCTTTCTGGAATTTTCTTTACCAATTCATCTAAAAAAGTTTGCCCCGTTTGAAGTTTAACCACTGTTACAATGTCATGGTTGACTTCTAAATCCGCTTGTATATGGTATCTGCCATCTACAAATAAAAATATACTATCCGGCGATACTAAAACATCGCCTGTAGAACCGGAAAAGCCTGTCAAAAAATACCTTGAGTTTTCTTCTAACGTCGTATATTCTTCCAAATATTTATTCGTAGAATTAACGAGCAGGAAATTTATTCCCTGCTCATTCATAAATTCTCTAATTTTTTTTACTGAATTATTCATCAATCATGCCTGTAAGTTGAATTAAATGCCATCCGAATTGAGTTTCAACAGGATTTGAAATTTCACCAACTTCTTTAAGAGAAAAAGTTGCATCTTCAAAAGGTTTTACCATAACACCACGTTTAAAAAAGCCTAAATCTCCACCCTCATGACCTGATGGACAAAGAGAAACTTGTCTTGCAGCTTCTTCAAATGCAATCTTACCTGCATTAATATCTTCACGAAGTTTATTAGCTTCTTCTTCTGTTTTTACCAAAATATGACTTGCTCTAACTTCTTTTAACATAATATTCTCCTTTTATTCTACCTGAGCAAATAATATCATAAAAAATAAAATTTTTACATAATAAAAACCTGCTCGGGGGGCCAAGCAGGTGTAAACATAGAGTCTGTTTATGAAAAAATTTGTACATAGTATTCTTTAGAGGATAAGCTTGCTACATTTTAAACCAAACCGCTAAAGAAAAAATCTTGTCGCAACCCCGAAAAAGTGTTTGGACATAACAAGCTTACTAATATATAATAACGTTTTTTTCAAAACTTTTCACCACTCTTAAGAATAAGTTTTCAAGTTTTCAATTAACATCATAGAATTAGTCCAAAAGAACTAGAAAATTGCATCAAAAAAGCGGAAGACGAGACTCGAACTCGCAACAGCCTGCTTGGAAGGCAGGTACTCTAGCCATTGAGTTACTTCCGCATATCTATATAATAATATAAAAAATATTTTTTTGCAATAGCTATTTTTTTGTTATACTTGCATTGTTAAAAATTAGGAGATAACGTATGCTAGAACAAATGGCTGTAAACGCAGATAATATTAATAAAATTTTTTCAACTTTCAAAGTGTCCATGTTCCTCGGAATTGTTATAAATATTATCATAATATCAGTGCTTTTTAGACTTACTGACATGTTCATTAATAAACTCAAAGCCAGATTTATCAATCCTGACAATTCTGCAACCTTAGCGCATGTTTTTCCAATACTAGAAAAAGTTATAAAAACACTTATATTTTTCTTTATAACAGCCTCTTTTTTACAAAGCCAAGGATATTCGTTAACATCACTTATTGCAGGTTTTGGAATTACCGGTTTAGCAGTCGGCTTTGCTGCACAACAAACAATTGCTTCCATGTTTGGTACTCTTGCAATTTTAACTGACAAGGTTTTTAAAATAGGCGATTACATTAGAGTAAACAATATTGAGGGAACTGTTGAAAATATCACATTACATTCAACAAAAGTTCGCACACTTGATAATTTCATGGTTACAATCCCAAACAACATTATTGATTCTAATGTCGTTGAAAACATTTCTCGAGCTAAAAAACGTAAAATTCAAGTAGTTTTTGGAATTACATATAACACAAGCGAGGAAAAAATCCAAAAAGCAATTTCAATAATAAAATCAGTAATGAAATCTCGCCACGACGTTACACAAGATTTCAGAGTTAATCTTGACGCTTTGGATAGCAGTTCTATTAATATCAAGTTGTTTGGTTACGTAAAAACATCATCAATTATAACACTGGAAAAAGTTCGTGGTGAAATTTTATTTGAAATAGTAAAACAATTCAGAGCAGAAGGAATTGAATTTGCATTCCCTTCACAAACTGTTTATATGGCAAAATAATGAATATCAAAATAATTGCATTAGGAAAAATTAAAGAAAGATTTTTGAAAGACGGGATTGATGAGTTTTTAAAACGCCTTACTCCTTATGCTTCTGTTGAAATAATCGAACTTCCTGCAATTGAAATAAAAGATGAAAATTTAACAGCAAGAGTTTTGGAACAAGAAGGAGAAAAAATTCTTTCTCACATAAAACCTCAGTCCTATGTAATCACTATGGAAATTAAAGGAAAAATGTTTTCTTCAGAAGAATTTGCTCAAAAAATTGAAGATTTGACTAACGACGGAACAAGTGAAATAATTTTTGTAATCGGCTCTTCTTGCGGAATTTCCCCAATCGTATCAACAAGAGCGAACCTAAAAATGAGTATGTCTAAAATGACATTTTTACATCAATTTGCAAGATTAATCTTGATTGAGCAGATTTACAGAGCATTCAAAATAATAAAAGGCGAAACGTATCATAAATAAATATCACAAAACTTTTCCGAGCAAAGATTAGTTAATTGATTTTTCATCTATTTGGGTTAACCCAAAATAACGAATATATGGTACAATCGTCGACAAAAGGAGAGACTTATATGACAAAATTTGAATTTAATCTTCCCATGGAAGAACTAGAAATGCGCACTGATAAAGATCATTTAATGACTAAAAAAATGTTAAAATGTGATGCACCGGAATACTTGGCACTTGCAGATGGCGACAAAGAAACTCTCAAACATCTTGTAAAATCTGCATATATTTTAGAAAAAATTAATATGCAAATAGATTGCCATCACAACCTTGAATTCAAAGCTTTTCTAGAAGAAGAAATAAAAAAAGGCAACAAACAAGCTGAATTAACAAAAATTTTATTTGATGCACAAAAAGGCATTAATGCAATTGATACAATGTCAAATAAAATTAATCTAGCAAAAGGAATTACAGAAAAACTTGGCAAAGGTGTTTATCCTGAAGATTTGTCAAAAGAAGAATTTCATCAAATTTTAGCCAAAATGCTTAACGAAGGTAAAATTGAAGAAGTCAAAAAAATCTTGACACAGCGTTCCGTTGTCGAAAGAAACGGAAATGAACTTGTCGGAATTGATTATATAGACAAATTCAAAGAAGATTTTGCCAAAATGGCAAATGAAATAGACAAAGCTGCAGAAACATCTACTAATGCAGATTTTACAGAATACCTAAAACTTCAAGCAAAAGCTCTTCGTACAGCAGATTCAATGTTAGATGCTTATGCTGATAAAAAATGGGCGACTTTGCAAGACACTCCACTTGAATTTACAATCACAAGAGAAAATTACGAAGATGAAATGACTGGTACAATTGTTGAAAACAAAGAGCTTTCAGCATTATTAGATAAACACGACATTAAGGCAACTCCAAAAGATTTTTTAGGCGGAAGAGTCGGAATTGTAAACAAAAAAGGTACAGAAGCTCTTATGGCTATCAAACAATATCTTCCAACTCTTGCGAAAAACATGCCGTTTGCTGATGAATATGAACAAAACATTTCACCAGACAAAAACACTAAACAAACAATGGTTGATGTTGACCTTGTTGCAGTTTGTGGAGATGTTGGAGCCTACAGGGGTGGAATTACTCTTGCTGAAAACCTTCCAAACGACGATAAACTATCACTTACAATAGGCGGTGGAAGAAGAAATGTTTATCACAGACAAATTCGTTTTATTAGCGACACAAAAAAACTTCAAGAAAGACTTGATGCAATTCTTGATAAAGACCAACACAAATATTACCTTGATGAAGCAGACCACTGGTTTACAATAGGTCATGAAAATGCTCATTCACTTGGACCTAAAAAAGCTTGTGAAACACTTGGCAAATACAGAAACATAATCGAAGAAAACAAAGCCGATATGGGAGCTTTGGCATTCGTTGACTTATTAACAGAACTCGGAATGTACACCGAAGAACAAAGAAAACAAATTATTGTTACTACAGTTGCGGATAACTTCTTAAAATCTAAACCAACTATGAGCCAAGCACACAGAGTTCGTACAGTTATGCAAAACAAATACTTCTCTGAACGCGGAGCTTATGACATAATTGATGGGAAAATCCACGTTAATATAGACAAAGTTGTTCCAATTGCAAAAGAAATGCTTGCTGAAATTATAAGAATTCAAATTGACGGGGAATTCGAAAAAGCAGAAAAATACGTTCTTGAAAACTTTGTTTGGACAGACAATTTAGAACTTATTGCCCAAAAACTACAAAAAATCAGCAAAACCTTAAACGGACGCACCGAATCTGAACTTGCAGAAAAATTACTAAACGAATAAGCGTTATAAATACTAAACAAAAAGGAGAAGTTGAAATTCCAACTTCTCCTTTTTAAATAAATTAATTTAACCTAAATAGCTACAGAAAGTGTTTCCAATTTTAATTCTATTGGCTTTTCTTCTAACACTTCTGCCTGAAGTTCTTTTGCTTCAACAACTTTTGGAGCTACAGGTTTGCGAACTGTCTGAGCAACTGGCTTTGGAGTTACTGCTTTTGGTTTTTGCGCTACATAAGCTCCTTGTCTAACTTTTGTTACAACAGGATCAGGAGTATGTTTTTGTCTGTTAACATCTGTCATAATCTTGCTAACAAAACGTCTTGTTTCTCCATAAGGAGGAATTGCTCTATACCTCTGAACATTTCCTGGACCTGCATTGTAAGCTGCTAGAGCCAATTCTACAGAACCAAACATATTATACATTTTTTTGTAATATGTAATTCCTGCTTTAATGTTGTCGTTCAACGAATATGGATTGTACCCCATTCTTCTCGCAGTAGACGGCATTAATTGAAATACTCCAACTGCCCCATGTGAACTTCTTGCTTCATGGCGAAATCCTGACTCTGTACGCGCAATACTAAGCGCAATTGCAGGATCTACACCCATTTCAATAGCGTGTTTTACTATTGTTGCTTTTACCGAATTTACGTCTGATGCCTGACATTGCGCATGGCAAAGAAGCATACACGCAAGTGTAAAAGTTAAAACTAATAGTTTTTTCAAAATGTAATCCTCTGTATTGTAAATTGAAATCCCTAAAAATTCCATAACGACCGTTTCTACAACTAAGTCAAAAACTTTTAAAGATGATTTATATGACTATTATATTACAAAAAAATCAAATTTCAACCCCTAGGAGCTTTCAGCGTAAAC
This sequence comes from uncultured Candidatus Melainabacteria bacterium, assembly GCA_934717855.1. Classification (GTDB taxonomy): domain Bacteria; phylum Cyanobacteriota; class Vampirovibrionia; order Gastranaerophilales; family Gastranaerophilaceae; genus Stercorousia. The sequence goes on along the minus strand of CAKUZI010000001.1, from coordinate 54,010 downwards.
TTGAGCGACCTTACAATCCACTATTTCCAGTATTTTAAGTGTAATTGTAACAATTGTAAAGAGAATTGACTTTTCCTATTTATTTGCATTATTTTTAATATTTAATAGAATGTCTTTTTATTTATTTTTTTTATTTTTTATGTTACTATCGTTTTACATATATTACAAAAACGAGAGGAAAATATTATGGAAAAGAAAAAACTTGCAGATATCGGCGTTTTTGGCGGATCTGGATTTTACAAATTTTTAGAAAACATTGAAGAAGTAAGAGTAGAAACTCCTTACGGAATGCCAAGTGACAGTTTATTCATCGGTACTGTAGGAGAACACAAAGTTGCATTTATGCCAAGACACGGTAGAAACCATACTATTTTACCTCATTTAATAAATTATAGAGCAAATGTTTGGGCTATGAAATCTGTTGGTTGCGAAAGAGTTATTTCTCCTTGCGCAGCAGGAAGCTTGCAAAAACACGTAAAACCTGGTGATTTTGTAATTTGCGACCAATTTGTTGATTGGACAGACGGAAGAAAATCGACTTTCTTTGAAGGCCCAATTGTTACTCACCCATCTGCCGCAGAAACTTATTGCCCAGAATTAAGAGAATTAGCAGTTAAAACAGCAAAAGAACTTGGAATTTCTGTTCATGAAAACGGAACAGTTGTTGTAATCAACGGCCCAAGATTTTCTACAAAAGCAGAATCTAAATTCTTTACAAACCAAGGCTGGGAAGTAATTAACATGACAGCATTTCCAGAAGCTTACCTTGTAAAAGAAATGGATATGTGTCCGTTAAATATTTCTTTAATTACTGACTACGATGCAGGTTTAGTAGGTGATGTTCCACCTGTTTCTCATCACGAAGTAATTGAAGTATTCAATTCAAATGTAGCTCATTTGAAAGAATTGCTCTTCAAGATGATTAAAAACATTCCTGTTTCAAGAGAAAATTGTTCTTGTGCAAACACTAAAAAATCATCTCAATTATAATTTAAACAGGTGTCAACATGATAAATAATTTAATTTTTGTAGTAAATAACTTTTTTCAAATATTTTTCTGGCTAATTCTTGTCAGATGTTTATTAAGCTTTGTCCCAACAATTGATTGGTACAAACAACCTTTTACAGCTATTAAAGACGTAACTGATTTGTATTTAAACCTATTTAGAAAAATTGTTCCTCCAATTGGCGGATTAGATTTTTCTCCAATAATTGCGGTTATTGCATTACAAGTATTGAATTATATAATAATATTCATTTTACTAATGTTTAAATAACAAAATTAAAAAACTTATCAATACAGAGGCTCATTGTACTTATCAAAAAGTTCAAGAGCCTTTTGTATTTTATCCCTATGAGGTGTTTTTGGATTTTGGATTTTAGCTTGCAAATTAGCCAATAATTCTTTTAAATCTTTATCAGAATTTCTAAAAACTAATTTTTTCAAATATTTTAAAACAACTTTATCATCGACAAAATTAGGGTACTTTGCACAACCCCCAACATCATAAAGTTTTCCATTTATCATTTCATTTGAATAATCTGTATAAAAAATCTTAAATAATCTTTCAAAATCTATAGGCGCAGTTGCCGGATGAATATCTTTATCCGCAAATTCTGTTATCGAATAGGCACTATCCATATCTGACAAATAGTGTCTTGTAAACTGAGTTTTATCCATTTTATGTCCAATTATTTTCTTCAAAAATGTCCAAAAGTTTGTTTCTGCGTAACAACCTTGGTTCTTTGCAAGAGATTTTATCGGACATTTTGTTTTATGAAAAACTTTTAATGCTTTATCATGCATTATTTTTTCACCATTTTTATCCACAAGTGAAAATTGAAATACATTTCCCCAAGCTCCTTTTCCCGTATACGCTAATTTTGCTTTTATTCCCTTTGGAACCACACCTTTAAGCATTTTATTTAAAAATGCAGAAAAATCTTCCTCTATCATTTTTAAATCTTGAGGATCAAGATCTTCAAAACCATAGTAAATAATATTATTTTCTTTACAACTTTTATAACAGCCTCTCACATACTTAGTAACATTTGACATTGCCTTTTGGAATTCTTTTATCTTTTCTGCTCGTTCCGGCTTGTCAAACAGTTCAATGATTTCATGAGGGAAATTTCCGACGATTTTACTTTTTGCATAAGGCACAAAAGAATCGTAAGTTGAATAATTATAATTCTTGCAGAAAAAAGTTTTCAATCTGCTCGGATAACATCTTTCATAATTTACACTTGGAACTTTACCTAACATATCTTGAACAACTCCTGTAAACATTTAAAATTGCGTAGTTTTTGTCTACTTGTAAAAAAAATTTACTTAATGTATAATCCACTTATGAAAATAGTGATTTATGGCGCGACAGAAATCGGTTGCTTACTTGCAACAGAATTTTTTGAAGACCACGATATAACAATTATCGACAAAGAAGAAAACAGAAGTGATGAATTTAATAAACTTGATATTAGTTTTGTACAGGGAAATGCCTCTAATATCGATGTTTTAAAAACTGCAGACATAAAAAATTCAGATATATTTATTGCTTGTACAGGGATTGATGAAGCCAATATTGTTGCTTGTCTTTCTGCCAAAAAATTTGGCGGAGTTAGAACAATTTGTTTTGTAAGCCGTGAAGAATACAAAAAAACGCTTAATTTTGAAAAAAATAGCGACAGCTTTTGTGACTTCTTTATCGACTACATTATTTGGCCGGAAGAATTACTAACTCAGGACATTTTCAGAATTGTAACCGTAGCACAAGCCCTTGATGTAGAAAATTTTGCAGACGGACGCGCAAGACTTTTGGAATATAAAGTTAAAGAAAATCTGCCAATAGTTGGGAAAAAGGTTAAAGATTGCGGTTTTACACAAAATACATTGATGGTAGGCTTGACTAGAGAAAGTAAATTGTTTATTCCTAACGGGGAAACAGAAATTAAAGAAGACGATAAACTGATATTTATGGGGACTTCACACTCTTTAGATATTTTAGCGGGGACTTTTTTCCATGAAAAAGAAATCGTTAAGTCCGTATCAATAATCGGTGGCGGAAATGTTGGATTAATGCTTGCAAAATCATTGGAAAAGCTTAAAATCAAAACAAAGATTATCGAAAAAAATTACGAACGCTGTCAATATTTAGCAGAAGAATTATCTAATACACTTGTGATAAACGGCGATGGAACGAATTTAAAACTTCTTGATGATGAAGAAATCGGAAGCGCAGATGTTGTAATTAGTGTCACAAACAATGATGAAAGAAACTTGCTTTGCTCTCTGCTTGCAAAACAACTTGGTGTAAAAAGAGTTATTGCAAGGGTTGCCAAAGTGTTAAATATTCCTCTTTTTGAAAAAGTTGGTATTGATATTGCCGTTTCTCCAAAAAATTCTGCGATTAACGAAGTTAAAAACGATTTGCAAGAAAATAACGTTGATATTCTTGCGACTGTAGAACAAGGTCAGGGAGAAGTTCTGGAAATTAATGTTGTACAGGATTTTGACAGCAAAAAGATTATGGACTTAAAATTTCCGGCTCGCGCAATTATTGGGGTTATTATAAGACGAAACAATATTATCATCCCTAAAGGCGATACTGTAATTAATACCGGAGATATTTTGATAATCTTTACAACATCGGAAAATGCAACTGAAATTAAAGAATTTTTTAAGGTAAATTAGTATGAGATTAAACTATATTGCAAATGCATTAAGTGTGTCAATGAGGTATACCGGAATTGTGTTACTTGTACCTGTTGCTGTCGCGCTATTTTATCAAGATTTCAATTCCATACTACCTTTTTTAGTCGCGAGTTTCGTTGCCGAAACTATTGGCTTTGCCTTAAGAAATTTAGTTCCAAATACAAAATCTTTAGAAAATTTAAACGATATTAAAAAAGATGAGGGACTGTTTATTGTTGCTGTTTCTTGGATTTCTTTCGGGCTGTTAGTATCAATCCCTTATTTATTTTACGGGCTTAGTCCGCTAAACGCTATTTTTGAAGCCGTTTCAGGGATTACAACAACAGGCGCAACTATCTTAACACATTTTGATTACCCAAAAGCATTTTTCTTTTGGCGAGCATTTACTCAGTGGTTAGGCGGGTTAGGAATTATCGTCTTATTTATTGCTATTTTACCTCAATTTGCAGTTGCAGGACGCCAAATGTTTTTTGCAGAAGCCCCAGGACCTACTGAAGATAAATTCACTCCTAGAATTCGCAACACAGCCTCTGCTTTATGGAAAATTTACGCCGGACTTACTATATTAGAAATAATTTTATTATATCTTGCAAAAATGCCTTTATTTGACGCAATTTGCAATTCATTTTCAACACTTTCGGCTGCAGGCTTTTCACCAAACTCTCAAAGTATTATGGGCTATCATTCAAATGTGATTACTTGGATTGTCTTAATCTTTATGTTTTTTGCCGGTGCAAGCTTTAACTTGCAGTACAAAGTTTTGACTCACAAAAATCCGTTTTTATTGTTTAAAAATGAAGAATTCAGATTGTATGGAACTCTTGTTCTTATTATGGCAATATTAATTACAATTTCACTTTGCATAAACAATCAATTTAGTTTATTCCAAAACTTTACGGATGCATCATTCCAAGTAATCAGTATTGCAACTTCGACAGGTAGCGCAAGTACCGATTTTATTCAATGGAACTACACATCGAAAGCTCTACTTTTTGTAGTAATGTTTATGGGTTCATGCGCAAGTTCTGCAGGTGGCGGTATCAAAATGGCAAGATGGCTCGTTGTTTTTAAGACAATGAAAGCAGAAATAACAAGAATTTTGCACCCGAATGCTATTATTAATATTAAAGTAGATAACAAAACTGTTCAGCCGGAAGTAGCAAGACAAATTATAGTATACGTATTTTTCTACTTTTTAATTTTTGGCGGAATGTCCGTTCTTTTGTCTATTTTTGAGGGAGATACAGTTCTCGGATTAACAGGAGCAATAACCGCTCTTGGGAACATTGGGCCCGGATTAGCTCCATCAATCGGACCTATGGCTAATTGTGACGGGCTACACCATTTATCTAAAATTGTTATGATTGCAGGAATGTTTATCGGACGTCTTGAATTAATTCCATTTTTAGTTATGTTCCAAAAAGATTTTTGGAAAGTATAATTTCATAAAAAAATTCCCTCTTTACAGATGATAAAAATGAACAAAAATTATATTTTAATCGTTAGTAAATTATAGTGAGGATTTTAAATTTGAGATTTAACAAACAAATTATTACCCTAATACTAGCTTTATGCCTTACCACAACATCAGTTTGGGCAATTGAAGAACAAGCTGGTATTCAAAAAAATGCAGTTCTAAATATCAAAGATTGTGTAAGCATCGCATTACAAAACAGCCCCAAAATAAAAAAAGCAAAATATAATTATGGAATTGCAAAAGGAAATGCCGGAATTGCAAAATCTGGTTATTTCCCCACACTAGGCGTCGGAACCGGCTACAACATAACAGAAAACAAAACAAATAAAACTAGCACAAGTAACAATATCTATTCAGCTGAAGCAAGTATTAATCAATTGTTGTGGAACTTTGGCAAAACAAACGCAAATATCAGAATGTACAATTTCAACAAAGATGCTACTCTTTACGAATTTGAAAACACGGTTCTTGATACAATTTTTAGCGTAAAAACAAATTATTACGGAGTTCTAGCCGCAAAAGCTACGATGGAAGTTAATCGTGCAAATGTTCAGATTAACGAACGAAATTACCAAAGAACAAAAGCGTATTTTAATGAGGGAATTAAATCAAAAATAGACCTAGTCAATGCAGAAGTTTATTTATCAGATTCAAAAGTTACGCTTGTTGAATCAGAAAAAGCTTACCAAAACGCTATTGTAAAACTTAACAACTCAATGTATATCGCCTTTGCTCCAGAATATGAAATCGAAAACACTGAAACATTCAATTTTCAAAACAATTACACACCTGTAAATTTAGAAAAAATTGATGAAAAGAAAGATTTGAGCACCCCACCCAAAGATGTTAACAATGCATTTTTGACTTCACAAGTTGAAAAAATCAGCGTTCTTGATAACTACAAATTTGAACCATTCCCTTATTCATTTGAAGATGCAGTAAAATTAGCTTACAAAAACAGACCTGACTTAAAAGCATATAACTCCAGTTTAAACGCGATGAAAGAAGCTTTAAAATACACAAAACGAGAATATATGCCGGAAATTTCAGCTTCCGCAGGTTATGGTTATCGAGACAAATATAATTCTAATTCTTTCAACGTTGGCGTTAATTTATCCAGCTCTGTAAATATAAAAGGACAAAAACACAAAATTGATAATGCAAAAATTCAAGTTCAACTAGCAGAAAACGAGATTGATCAAGCGAAACAAGATATTTATTTTGAAGTTCAAAATTTGTACATAAACATGGCACAATTGGAAAAACAAATCCCATTACTTGCAGTAAAAGTCAAACAAACTCTTGAAAACTTTGAACTGGCAGATGGACGTTATGCAGTTGGCTTAGGCGATTATATTCAGTTGCAAGATGCAAAAGTAAATTACAATAACGCACAAGTTTCTTATGTGCAAACGGTTTATAATTATAATGTTGCAAGGGCTAATTTGGAAAAAGCTATTGCACTTCAACAAGATGTAACAACGACAATAGAGGATAAAAAATGATAAATTTTGAAAAATTCAAAAAAATTCAAATAAAGAAAAGATATATTGCAACTGCATTGATTGTTGCAAGTGTTGTAGCTATCGGAGTAGCAGGAATTACTACAAGTACACAGATAAAATATGACACAAAAGATATTGAACGTTGCACAATTACTCAGGTTGTAGAAGCATCCGGCACAATCAACCCAGTTAACACTGTTAGCGTTGGTTCTACCGTATCAGGTTTGATTAAAGAAATTTTTGTAGACTACAATGATGTTGTAAAAAAAGGTCAGATTTTAGCTCAAATTGACCCTGCAAATTTTATTGCACAAGTTCAACAAAATCAGGCTCAAATTAATAATGCACGTGCAAATCTTCAAAAACTTCAAGCAATTGCAAATTATGATCAAAAACAATATGCCAGATACAAAAATCTTTATGCTAAAAACTTTGTAGCAAAAAGCGAACTTGACGAAAAATTAAGCACATACCAATCCGATTTGGCACAGATGAATGCAGCAAGAGCTCAAATTAATCAATATCAAGCGTCTTTAAAAACAGCTCAAACCAATTTAAGTTACACAAAAATCATAGCTCCGGTTGACGGAACTGTAATTTCCAGAGAAATCGACCTTGGATCTCCGGTTGCCGCAAGTTTTCAAGCTCCGGAATTATTCACAATTGCGCAAGATTTGACAAAAATGCAAATAGAAGTAAGTGTTTCCGAAGCCGATATCGGCAAAGTTAAGGAAGGTCAAGATGTAACCTATACTCTTGACGGCTATCCCGACAGCACTTTTGAAGGAAAAGTTACTCAAGTCAGACTTTCTCCGACAACGGTTTCAAATGTCGTTACATACACCGTAATCGTTGATGTTGATAATGAGGACTTAAAGCTTAAGCCGGGTATGACTGCGAATGTTTCGATTATTACAAACAAAAGTGAAAATGTTCTTTGTGTGCCTAATATGGCACTAAAATTTACGCCAGATGCAAACGGACCAAAATATAAAAACCAAGGTCTTTGGGTTTTAGAAAACGGCAGGGCAAAACGTGTTGATATTGAAACAGGAGCAAGCGATGATTCTTCAACTGAGGTAATCTCAAAAGCTCTTGGCGAAGGAATGAAGGTCATAATGGGTATTCAAGGCAAAAACTCTAAAAAGAATTCAAATGGTGGCGGGCATCCTCCAATGCCTTAGCGAAAATTTCACCTCGCCCCAGCAGGGATTAGTCGTGGCTACATACCAAAAGCCTAAAAATAGAAAGGATTTCATGCCATTAATCGAAGTTAAAGATGCTATAAAAACATACCAAACCGGAGAAGACAGTTTTAATGCTTTAAATTGCGTATCGCTTTCTGTCGAAAAAGGGGAATTTGTCGCAATTATGGGAACATCAGGTTCCGGCAAGTCGACTTTTATGAATATGCTTGGAACTTTGGACAAACCCAATTCCGGAAGTTACTTTCTTGATGGAATTGACATGCTTTCACTAGACACAGACAGTCTTGCAATGGTACGAAATGAAAAAATGGGCTTTGTTTTTCAGGGGTTTAATCTAATTTCCAGAACAACAGCTCTTGAAAATGTAGAACTTCCTATGATATATAAAGGAATTCCGGAAGAAGAAAGAGTTGAAAGAGCAAGAAAAGCTCTTGAAATTGTGGGTTTAGGTAAACGAGAAGACCATATGCCAAATCAAATGTCAGGCGGACAGCAACAAAGGGTTGCGATTGCTCGTGCGATAATCAATGATCCGCCGTTAATTCTTGCCGATGAACCAACAGGAAACCTTGATACAAAAACAAGTATTGAGGTTATGGAATTTTTTGTAAAACTAAACAAAGATTTAGGCAAAACAATTGTTCTTGTAACTCACGAACCTGACATTGCAGAGTATTGCAAACGAGTCGTGCGGTTTAAGGACGGAAATATTATTTCTGACGAAATAAACAAGCATACGACGATACCGTATTAAGTGAAAAGTGAATGGTGAGTGGTTCTTATCAGGATAAAATAATTTTTGTAAAGAACAATTCACGACTCACTACTCACTTCTCACTCAATAAAAAAAGGGAAACTATGATAGACTTCAAATCAACTTTAAAAATGGCGGTAGTTTCGCTAAAAATAAACAAAATGCGTTCAATGTTAACAAGCCTTGGTATAATAATTGGTGTTAGCGCTGTTATCATAATGCTTGCCGTCGGAACCGGTGCGAGTGAAAAAGTCCAAAAAGATATGGAATCTATGGGCAGTAACATCTTGACAATTCGTTCTGCTTCTGCAAAATCTGGCGGTGTAAGGATGGGATTAGGTACTCGTCCAACATTAACGCTAAAAGATGCATCAGCTATTGAAAAAAATGCTCGTGGAATTTCAGCAGTTTCTTCAATTAGCTCAGAGGGCAAACAATTAACATACGGAAATCAAAACTGGTCAACAACCGTATATGGCACTGATCCTCAGTATTTTTACATAAAAAATTATGAAGTTGAAGTTGGTCGAGGTTTTGTTCCGGAAGATATAAAAAACTCTGCAAAAGTCGCTGTAATCGGTTCTACTGTCGCTTCTGAATTATTTGGTGATTTGGATCCGATAAATAGAATTATGAGAGTTGGCGGAATTCCGTTTAAGGTTATTGGAACTTTGAAATCAAAAGGGAGTATGGGACCAATGGATCAAGACGATTTGATTTTTATTCCGATTACAACTGCTCAAAAAAAAGTTTTCGGAACAGATTTTCCGGGAACTGTTTCTATGATTGTTGTCAAAGGTTCAAACCCTGACGACGTTTCTACAGCAGAAGAAGATATTGAAGAACTTTTAACAACTCGTCACAAAATTGGAAAAAATCAAACCAAAGATTTTGAAATACGAAATTCTGCAGAGTTTCAAGAAAAAATGAAGTCGACAGTAAAAACTTTCGCAATTTTATTGGCTTCAATTGCGTCTGTTTCGCTTTTGGTCGGCGGAATCGGGATTATGAATATTATGCTTGTTTCGGTTACAGAAAGAACCAAAGAAATCGGTATCCGCATGGCAATTGGCGCAAAACCATCCGACATCCGCGTCCAATTTCTTATAGAATCGTTTTTATTATCTATAATCGGAGGTTTAATCGGAGTATTCATCGGAATCGTCGGAGCACAAATCATCCAACTAACAGGAATTATGACAGTTTCAATTTCATTATTTTCAATCCTTTTATCTTTAGGATTTTCAGGAGCAATCGGAGTATTATTCGGATACTATCCAGCTTATAAAGCTTCCCTTTTAAATCCTATAGATGCATTAAGATATGAATAATTTTTCATCTATTTAATAAAATTTGTTCTAATTTTATCTTCCGGTTGTGGATGATTAATCCCTGATTTTTTGCCGGCTTCTATGCATTTTAAAATCCAAGCCATATTGTTTCCTAGAGTTCGCATAGTTTGTAAACCCTCTTCATCTTTTCTAACATCATCAGGGGTATTTTGCGCACCGTGAACCATATTCCAATAATTTGAAGGGATTACAGGCATATGATTAATTGTAAAATGTTTTGTTATTACATCTAAAGAAGCTGTTGTCCCTGCACGTCTTGCTGAAACAATTGCGGCTGCCGGTTTAAATGCGAAATACTTTCCTCCGGAATAAAAAGCTCTGTCCATTGCTGATATTAATCTACCTGATGGATGTGCATAATAAACAGGAGAACCAAAAATAAATCCGTCAGAGGTTTTGGCTTTTTCAATTAATTCACTAACAACGTCGTCTTTAAAAATACAACCCTCATTCTTTTTACAATATCCGCATCCGATACAATCTCGAATTGCATCTTTCCCGAGTTGAAAAATTTCTGTTTCAATCCCATTGTTTTCTAAAGTTGAAGCAATTTCGCTTAACGCTGTATAAGTACATCCTTGCGGATTTGAACTACCATTTACTAGTAAAACTTTCATATCTAAAACCTCCAAAATTATGATAACAAAAAGAACCTGAAAACATCAAGTTCTTTTTATAAATTTTAGGAAAAGCCGGCAAAGATTTATTTATGTTTATTTGTCAAGAAGCAATTTATGTGCCGGCATAGAAATTCTTGTAAGCTATGCCTTTTTCCAGACAATAGCGTTCTATATCTTCAGATACCTCTTCAAAGTACTTCGAATTCTTTTTGTTATAAATATCTTCATATAATGATTTCATTATGGGATATTCTTTTTCAATAAATTTGAACATGTTTGTTTTAAAACTACTGCGCAGATTTAGCATATCAAACCAATATTCATCTGTAAAGTCTTTTGTAACATCAATTATTCTTTTGTAATCAGTTATCTCTGGAATAATTGGAGCTATAAAAACAACTGTCCTAATTTTATTTTCTCTTAAAATTTTTAATGTTTCAAGTCTTTCTTCAATACTTGATGAAAAAGGTTCCAATTTTGACTTGATTTTTTCGTCAATTGTGCTGAAAGACAAGGCAATTTCAACATTTTTCATTTTTTTGAATAAATCAATATCTCTTAATACTAGCTTTGACTTTGTTACAATACTTATAAATGCCTCTGATGGAACAAGTTGAGTTAGAAGTTTTCTTGTAATCTCATATTCTTTTTCGTAACAATTATACGGATCAGTAACCGTACTAATCATAACTTTTTTGTTTTTTATCTTAAAAATATTTATCCTTTTACGTGTTTGCTTTACATCAACAAACTCACCCCAAGGTTCCGAATGCTTGCTAAATCCCACCATATAAGCTGCATAGCAATATAAACATTTGTTTGGGCATCCAACATAAGGATTTATTACATAATCCAATGTCGTAAGTTTTGTTTTGTTCAAATAATCTTTTACACGCTTTGTATCAACAATTACCATATTATGATAATATGGAGCTTTGTGACTTTTGTCAACACATTTTTTATTATTATTTAACACATATATCTTTTTCTATAACACTTGGAGTTGCAGATGTAATAATAGTTTCTAGGTATTTATCATTATTTTTTTTAATTCCTTCCGCAATTGTTTTTATTTGTTCATTATTTGTGAAGAAGTGCTTCACAGCATACCTTACAACCAATATACCTTTGTTTTTATATTTTTCAAATTTATAAATATCGTATTCGAAATATTTCTTAGCATTTTCACAACCATTTACCAAAAAACTTATTACAGCTTTGTCCGCTTTTTTATTTTCGATTAATTTTAACAAAACACTGTTTTCTGTGTTTTCAACAGTTTTATCAAAGTTTTCTGCATATTTTACGGGATTGTTTTCGTTCGGATAGTAATAAACTCCAATCATTTTTGACCAATTGCCGATATTTTCAGAATTTCTAAAATATTCGTTCCCATATCCTTGTGTTTGCGGAGCAATTGCACTGAACTTTAATTTATAAACCTCATTTTCAAAATGAATTTCTTCTGCATTACAAACAATATGTGGAAGAAGTAAAGCTAAAATTGTAAACAAAAATTTTTTCATACAAAGATTTAAACACTTATTAAAACAAAAATAATTACACAAACGGCTAATCTTTTATTTAGACTTAACAAATCTATAAACAAAGGCAATTTTCAACTTCATTTTGTTTTATAAAATGTATGGATAATAGTGTTAGTGTAAATCAACATATGAAAAATCCATCGCTTAACGTTGGAATTATTGTACCGCCAAACGACCATTATAAGCCGGTATTATATTCTCACGTTCAAGCATCCAGAGATTTTCAGGTACTTAATCATGATTTATACGTATCAATGAAAAATTCAGAAGATATTCGAAAAAAGAAAACTCCTACATCTGTTTTTGTAGCACTTGGTTTGGGAGCTTTGGCTCTTTGTTATCCGTTAATAAAGAAAGTTTTTAGGCACTAATCATCAAATTTAAAGAGTTTATTGAAAGAAAGAAATGGAACATACTGCACAGCTATTATCTACCTTAACAATTGGGAAATTCCAAAAGATTATCCAAAAAGAGTAGCGTTTTAGATTAAAACACCTAAAACGTTATAAAACAGTCTACTAACTATTTACAACTCTCGTCTCACATTAATATTTATCCCCCTGTTTTCTAATTTCAAAATTTATTGTATTATGTTTTTATAGGTAAGAAGAAATTTTAAAGGGGATAATATGAAGAAATTTTTAATTTTAACGGCATTGGTAATTTTTTCAAATTGCGTTTTTGCCACTGATTTTAATGTATATAAACTTGATAATGGGCAAACCGTTGTTATTCAAGAGGTTAAGTCAAATCCGATTGTGACTATTGATACTTGGATAAAAACCGGTTCTATCAATGAAGACGACCAAAATAATGGTGTTTCACACTTTTTGGAACATTTGTTCTTTAAAGGTTCAACAAACCACGCCCCAGGTGAATTTGACAAGATTTTAGAAACTAAAGGAGCTATTACAAATGCGGCAACCAGCAAGGATTTCACACATTATTATGTAACAATACCATCCAAAGATTTTGACTTAGCATTGGAAATGCATTCTGACATGCTTCTTCACCCGCTTGTTCCTCGCAAAGAATTAGAAAAAGAGCGTAAAGTCGTTATTGAAGAGATTATGAAAGACGCCAATTCTCCCAACACGCTTGTTTTTGACAATTTAGTAAATATGCTTTATACAAACCATCCTTATAAAAGAAAAGTTATCGGAAAAGCTGATATTATAAGCACAATTCATCGTGATGAAATAATGAATTATTACAACAGGTTTTACAACCCATCAAATATGGTAACTGTAATTGTTGGAGATGTTGATACAAATTCCGCAATTGAAAAGGTTAAATCTGATTTTAATTCAGACTACAAAAAACCGGAAAAACTTGTTTATCCAAAAGAAGAAATCCTTACTTCTCAGAAAAAAAATATTGCTTATTTTGACACTCAATCCGGATATATGCTAATTGGTTTCCGAAGCGTAAAAATTGACAACAAAGATTCTTATGCACTTGATGTTTTGGCAACGATTTTGGGAGAAGGGCGTTCGTCTGTTTTTTATAGAAATACAAAAGAAAACAAACAGCTTGCAAATACTATCGGTACCGCAAATACAGGTTTTAAAGATGATGGAATTTTTTATATTTCTGCAACATTTGATCCTGAAAAATGCGCAAAACTTCAAGACAGCATTTTTGATGAGATAAAAAACGTTCAAAAAAGTGGAGTTACGCAAGAACAACTTCAACTTGCAAAAAATGTAATTGAACGTGATACGTATTACGAAAGAGAATCAATTTCAAATATAGCAGGAGAAATTGGCTATACCGTTGTAACAACTGATGATACAAAATATTATGAAAACTATTTAGATAATATTAAAAAAGTAACTGCACAGGATGTAAAAAATGTTGCCAATAAATATTTAGGTATTGAAAAAAGCGCAGTATCAATAGTTTTGCCGGAAGATTGTAAAGAAGTAAAAGTCTCAAATGTTACACAAAAAACAAAACCTGCAAAATTTATCAGTGAAAATTCAAATACTCAAAAATATGAACTTTCAAATGGCGCAACTATTTTGCTAACTCCTAACAAAATAAATGACATTGTTGCAATCGGAATTTTTTCTAAAGGAGGAGAATTTATCGAAAATATTGCCGGTACTGCAGATTTAACAGCAAGCGTTCTAACAAAGGGCTCTAAAAAATATTCTTCAACAGAATTTGCCCAAACAATGGAAGATAACGGAATAAAAATTGTTCCATCTGCAAAAGCTGACAGTTTTAATATAACAGTACTTGCAACAAAAAATGATTATGACAAAACAATTGAACTATTAAATGAAATTATTAATAACGCAACTCTTGATGATTACGAGATTGAAAAAGCAAAAAACGACGAATTAAATTCAATCAAAAAAAGTAAAGATATTCCATTAAATCTTGCTGTTGATAACTATAAATCTTTGATTTTTGAAGGATCTCCGTATTCGTATTCAAACAAAATCCTTGAAAAATCTTTACCTAAAATTACTCAATCAGACGTAAAAGCATATTATGACAAAGCTTTTTACCCGCAAAATGTTGTAATATCTATCAACGGAAACGTTGACAAAGACAACGCAATTGAAGATTTTACAAAATTATTCAACAACAAAAAAGGCGAAAAGTTTGACTATTCAAAACATTCTGTAACTCCGATTACATCTAAAAAACAGGCATGCGCAACAGTAAAAGATTTAAAAACCGATTGGATAATCTACGGCTGGCAAACAGACGGAGTACTAAATCGCAAAGAATATGCAACTTTAGAGGTTATTGATTCTTTGTTGGGTTCAGGAATGAGCTCCCGACTATTCAAAAATTTACGTGACAAAGACGGACTTGCATATCAGCTTGGTTCTCAATATTCTCCACATATTTTAAAAGGATCATTTATAACATATATTGGAACAAACCATGAAAACCTTGACTACGCTCAAAAAAGAATGCTTGAAGAAGTATTTAGGTTAAAATCAGAATTTGTAGGTTCAAAAGAATTGCAAGAAGCCAAAGATAAACTTTTGGGACACTACATAATCGGTCAGGAAACAAATCTTGATAAAGCAACAACTATAGGCTGGTTTGAAACATCAGGCAGAGGATACAAATTCGATGATCAATACGCACAATTAATAAACAGTGTTACAGAAAGCGATATTATTGATGTTGCAAATAAAGTGTTTACAAGCAATTACGTACTGTCGGTTGTTAAACCTCAATAGAAAAAATAGCTTAAAATTTATTTTATAAAAATTAAAAAGGCGGAATTTATACATTCCGCCTTTTTGTTATGTGAATTATTTATTACTAAAATCATCAAAATTTAAGCTTAGCCAAAAAGATCTTTTAGTTTTGCTGCTGTTGGATTATCGGCTAAAGGTTTAGAATATGATTTTAGTATATTACTACGATCTAAATTTTTAGCCCATTCACGTGCAATGGTTAGTTTTTGCAAAAGCCCTGTTTCTGCATCTATAGATTGTTTTGCCAATTCTGCTCCTATTGAACTTAAATAATCAATATAAGCATTTTGAGGGCCTTCCCACGGAATCGTTGTTTTAAAACCAAGAGTCATTTCACCCACTCTATCAACACCACCCATTATAATTTCTTTTAAGGCACCGTTCGCTTCATCAGCTACATATACACAATCATTATCATCAACTAAAACATCAGTTTTACATCTTTTAATTGGTGTTAATATATCTCTTATAACTTTTTGTTCCATTTTTTCCGGATTAGGAGCATTTTGAATAATTTCTGAAAGAGAGTTAATTGCTCCATTCCTAAGTTTTAATGCCATTCCAAATGACTGAGAGTTATTGTTTGGAGAAAAGTTAACGTTCATATAAAATCCTTTCTGTTTAATTTCAGTTGTTTTAAAGTCACAGAAAGAATTATTTTGTCATTTTATTAAGGCTAATTAATAATTTGTTACAATACAATTATTACCAATTTGTCCTTGTGAGTACTTGCTTTGCGTGGCGGTTATACATTTTATCTTTGTACCATGCTCCTTGGAATGTTGCGTCATTATTGTACATATATTGCATATCATGGGACATAAAATAAATTGCGCTAACTAATTCTCCGTTTGATTTATACTGCTTTGACATATACGGAAAATTCGGATAATTTTCAGAAAATTTATCTACATAACGAAGATTTCCGAGTGCGTCATAATAGTACACTGAACGCAAATCGTGTTTATATTGAATTGCGTAACTAATCAAAAGATTTCCTTTGTAAAATCCGCATAGATTTTCGTTATCTGTTTCTCTTACTCCATTTTTTACAAGCATATAATGGCGTTTGTAATCCGCATCTTTCAAGAAATCTTTATACTCATTTCGAAACTCTTTTTTGTTGTATTTATACACAGTGTCATTCCCGAAAAGTTCCGTTTTATATTTTTCAATAACCGCATCTCTATCAATTTGAGAAATGTCCAGCCAGTCAAAAACCAAATTTCCTGTTAAAACGATTGAAACAGGTGTTTTTTCTTGAAGACTAGTAACCGGAGTTTCAGCTGATAGTGCAACTTTTCCTAACATTAAAACACATAATAATATAACTAATTTTTTCATAATTTCATCCTTTATTTGAATATCATACAATGAACAAATTTCATGTATAGTCTTGACAGTGTATCTCTGTCATATCAAAACTTTTCACCTATTACAAAATGATTGTAACAATAATTTAACATATTTTTCTAAAACAATCGATATTTTCTTGACGAAAAATATTGATGTATTATTATTTAAGAACATGTAATTTTAAAGTCGGGTGAACTATGCCTAATTTTGAAAAGAACATGTAAGTTCATTTAACTGGAAGTCCAGTAGAATGAAAGGTTTACAGCCTCAAGTTAGATTTTTAATTGTAAAAAGTTTTTATAAGTAATCTTGCAAACAAATGCGAGACCACATACAAAAAAAATAATACAATTTTTTATATAGTACGTACACATAGACGAGGTGAATTAATGTCTAACACAAAATATGCAGAAAGAGTAACACCAATGGGTATTCCACATACTCGTTTGGATGATTTACCGGACCTTATTGAAGTGCAAAAAAAATCGTTTGAATGGTTTTTGAAAGAGGGCTTAAAAGAAGAATTACTTTCTTTTTCTCCTATTAAAGACTATACAGGCAGATTAGAATTGCATTTCTTGCCAAACTATACTTTCGACAATGCAAAGTATACTATTGAAGAAGCAAGAATTCATGACGCAACATATGCAAAACAATTGCGTGTAATGGTAAGACTTGTTAACCGTGACAGCGGTGAAATTAAAGAACAAGAAGTTTACATCGGCGACATTCCTACAATGACTGACAAAGGTACTTTCATTGTAAACGGTGCAGAACGTGTAATCGTTTCTCAAATCGTTCGTTCTCCTGGTGTATACTTCAAACGTGATATTTCCCCTGCCGGAAAACGTTTATACAACGCAACAATGATTCCTAACCGTGGTGCATGGTTGAAAATTGAAACAGATTCTAACGATATTATTTACGTTAAAATCGACAAAAACAGAAAAATCTTGGCTACAACATTGTTGAAAGCTATGGGTATCACTGTTTCTGAAATGGAATCTTTATTCACTCACTTTGATTTCTTGAAGAAAACATTGGATAAAGATACTGCAGAAACAACTGATGACGCTTTAATTGAAGTTTACAAAAAATTAAGACCTGGTGATCCTGCTTCTGCTGCCGGCGGACGCTCTATTTTGGAATCACGTTTCTTTGATGAAAAGAAATACGATATCGGTCGTGTTGGTCGTTATAAATTAAATAAAAAATTAAACTTGAACATTCCTAAAAACCAAAGAACATTAACAGTTCAAGATATCGTTGCATCAATCGAATATTTAATTAATTTGACATACGACGAAGGTTCTGTTGATGATATTGACCACTTAGGAAACAGAAGAATTCGTTCAGTTGGAGAATTGTTGCAAAACCAATTCAGAGTAGGTCTTTCAAGAATTGAAAGAATTGTTAAAGAAAGAATGACTTTGCAAGATTCTGAAACATTAACACCATTGAACTTATTGAACACAAAACCTCTTGTTGCTTCTTTGAAAGAATTCTTCGGAAGTTCTCAATTGTCACAGTTCATGGACCAAATTAACCCATTGGCTGAATTAACTCATAAAAGACGTATTTCAGCTTTAGGACCTGGTGGTTTGATGAGAGAAAGAGCAGGATTTGCTGTTCGTGATATTCACCCATCTCACTACGGTCGTATTTGTCCGATTGAAACACCGGAAGGTCCAAACGCAGGTTTGATCGGTTCATTGGCTACACACGCAAAAGTTAATGACTACGGTTTCGTTGAAGCTCCGTTCTTTGTTGTAAAAGACGGAAAAGTTACAGACGAAGTTGTTTATATGACAGCAGACGAGGACGAAGAATTCAGATGTGCTCCTGCTGACGTTCAACTTAACCCTGATAACACATTTAAAGATGAATATGTTCCAATCAGATACAGATCTGAATTTACAATGGGCGAATCAAGCAAAGTTGACTTTGTGGGAGTTTCTCCTATTCAGATTATCTCTGTTGCGACATCATTAATTCCATTCATTGAACACGATGACGCAAACCGTGCATTGATGGGTTCAAACATGCAACGTCAATCAGTACCTCTTTTGATTACTCAAAGACCGGTTGTTGGTACAGGTATGGAAAAGAGAGCTGCTAAAGACTCTGGTATGGTTGAAGTCGCTGATTGCGACGGTGTTGTTGAAAGAGTTGTTGGTGAAGAAATTATCATCCGTGATATTCACAACAAACCTCACGTTCACACATTAATGAAATATGTAAGAAGTAACCAAGATACTTGTATTAACCAAAAACCTTTGGTTCACGAAGGCGACAAGGTTAAAGAGGGTGATGTAATTGCCGATGGTGCTTCTACAAACTGCGGAGAACTTTCATTAGGTAAAAACGTAATCGTTGCGTATATGCCTTGGGAAGGTTACAACTACGAAGATGCTATCTTGCTTTCTGAAAGATGCGTACATGATGACATCTTCACATCAGTTCATATTGAAAAATTAGAAATAGACGCTCGTCAAACTAAACTTGGACCAGAAGAAATTACTCGTGAAATTCCAAACGTTTCAGAAGACGCATTGAGACACTTGGATGAACGCGGTATTGTTCGTATTGGTGCTAGAGTTTACGCTGATGATATCTTGGTTGGTAAAGTTACACCGAAAGGTGAATCTGAACATCCGCCAGAAGAAAAATTGTTACGTGCAATCTTCGCTGAAAAAGCAAGAGACGTAAAAGATAACTCTTTGAGAGTTCCTCACGGAGAGGGTGGTAGAGTTCTCGACGTTAAAGTATTCGATAGAGAAAAAGGCGATGAATTACCACCAGGAGCAAATACAGTAATTAGAGTTTACATTGCTCAAAAACGTAAAGTTTCTGTAGGTGATAAACTTTCAGGACGTCACGGTAACAAAGGTATCGTTTCAAGAATTCTTCCTAAAGAAGATATGCCATTCTTGCCTGATGGAACACCGGTTGATATCGTATTGAACCCACTAGGTGTACCTTCTCGTATGAACGTTGGTCAAACATATGAATTATTACTAGGTTTGGCTGCATACTTGACTGGAAACTACTATGAAACACCTTCTTTCGACGAAAGATACGGCGATAACCAATCAGAAAGAGCTACAAAAGCTGAACTTTTGAAAGGTATCAAAGAATCTGGATGCGATTGGGTTAACGAAGACGGTAAAGTAAGATTGATTGACGGTAGAACAGGTGAACCATTTGATGAACCGGTTGCTGTAGGTTTATCTTACATCCTTAAACTTGTTCACTTGGTAGACGATAAAATCCACGCTCGTTCTACAGGCCCTTACTCACTTGTTACTCAACAACCATTGGGTGGTAAAGCTCAATTTGGTGGTCAAAGATTCGGTGAAATGGAAGTTTGGGCATTGGAAGCTTACGGTGCAGCATATACTCTTCAAGAAATGTTAACAATTAAATCAGATGATGTTAACGGACGTAACAGAGCTTATGAAGCAATCGTAAAAGGTGACAACATTCCAAGACCGGGTATTCCTGAATCATTCAAAGTACTTGTAAGAGAATTACAAAGTATTGGTTTGGATATTACGGTAGCGAAAAAAGACGGTCAAGAAGTTGACTTAATGACTGATATGGATGATTTGAGAAAATCTGCTCCAAAACGCACTTTATCAGACATCGATTCAGAATTATTAAATATCAATTTCTTTGAAACACCGACTACATTCGGAGATATATAATTAAGTGAATAGTGAATGGTGAGTAGTGAATAGATTATTTATGAAAAGAACTATTCACAACTCACTCCTCACCACTCACTAAAATATAAAAAGGAGAAAGACAAACAATGTCAACAAGCATAGATTATTTTGACTATATACGAATTAGTATCGCTTCACCGGAAAGAATACTTAAATGGTCTTACGGCGAAGTTACTAAACCGGAAACAATCAACTATCGTACGCTAAAACCGGAACGTGATGGTCTTTTCTGCGAAAGAATTTTTGGACCAACAAAAGACTGGGAATGCTATTGCGGTAAATATAAAAGAGTAAGACACAAGGGCATCATTTGTGAACGATGCGGTGTTGAAGTTACAGATTCAAAAGTGAGACGTCAAAGAATGGGTCACATTAAACTTGCTGCCCCTGTTTCTCACATTTGGTTCCTAAAAGGTATTCCGTCATATTTGGGATTACTTCTTGATATGACTTTAAAAGATTTGGAACAAGTTATTTACTTCAACAATTACGTTGTTCTAGATGCTGGCGAAAGTGATTTCAAAAAACTTCAACTTTTATCAGAAGAAGAATATGAAGATTATATGGCTGAACACGAAGATTCTGAATTGAAAGTAGGTATCGGTGCTGAAGCTATTAAAGAACTTCTTGCTGAAATCGACGTAAAAGGTTTGGCAGAAGAAATTAGAACAGAACTTGCAGGAACTGTAAATTCTGTACAAAAGAAAAGTAAATTAATCAAACGTTTAAGATTATTAGATTCATTGATTTCATCAGAAACAGATCCAACTTGGATGATTATGGATGTACTTCCTGTTACTCCTCCGGATTTGAGACCGATGGTTCAATTGGACGGTGGCCGTTTTGCTACATCTGATTTGAACGACTTGTACAGACGTGTAATTAATAGAAATAACCGTTTGCAAAGATTGTTAGAAATGGGGGCTCCGGAAATCATCGTACGTAACGAAAAACGTATGTTGCAAGAAGCTGTTGATGCTTTAATTGATAACGGCAGACGCGGAAGAACAGTTGTTGGTCCTAACAACAGAGCATTAAAATCATTGTCTAACATTATTGAAGGTAAACAAGGTCGTTTCCGTCAAAACTTACTTGGTAAACGTGTTGACTACTCAGGTCGTTCAGTTATCGTAGTAGGTCCGCAATTGAAATTAAATCAATGCGGTTTGCCAAAAGAAATGGCTATCGAATTGTTTAAACCATTTGTTGTTAACAAATTGATTGAAAGAGGATACGTTCAAAATATTAAATCTGCTAAGAAGAAAATTGAACGTTCTGAAGCAGTCGTTTGGGATATATTAGAAGAGGTAATTGAAGGACACCCAGTTCTATTGAACCGTGCCCCAACTCTTCACAGATTAGGTATTCAGGCATTTGAACCTAAATTGGTAGAAGGTCGTGCAATCCAACTTCACCCATTAGTATGTACAGCGTTTAACGCCGACTTCGACGGTGACCAAATGGCTGTTCACGTTCCACTATCAATTGAAGCTCAAACAGAAGCAAGAATGTTAATGTTAGCTACAAACAACATCTTAGCTCCGGCTACAGGTAAACCAATCATCACTCCTACACAGGATATGGTATTGGGTATGTACTACTTGACAATCTTGAAAAATCCTGAAATGGAACCTAAAGGATATTTCTACAACTTCCAAGATGCAATTTCAGCTCTTGAAGTCGGTGTAATTGAACTTCACGATAAAATTATTGTAAGAGATGAACACGGCGAAAGACTTGAAACAACAGCAGGAAGAATTATCTTTAACGAAGCTGTAAGAAATGCTTTGGCGTAAATAAGTTCTTAGGGCTTTCAATGCCCTAAGACTATTAAAAAAATGCAATTATTTATTAAAAAAGGATATAAGTATAATGGAAACAACATACACACATGCTAAAAAAACTGTAGATTTCATTAACAAGCAAATGGATAAAAAAGGTTTAAACAATTTGCTATCACAAATGTATCTAGAGTTTGGCGGAGCTAAAACCGCAGAATTGGCTAACAGCCTTAAAAATCTCGGCTACAGGTATGCTACTAAATCCGGAACGACAATTTCTATCGCAGACTTACAAGTTCCGGCAATTAAAA
Source organism: uncultured Candidatus Melainabacteria bacterium (assembly GCA_934717855.1). Classification (GTDB taxonomy): domain Bacteria; phylum Cyanobacteriota; class Vampirovibrionia; order Gastranaerophilales; family Gastranaerophilaceae; genus Stercorousia. Next base: position 31,429 of record CAKUZI010000001.1, on the reverse strand, counting down.
AGGAATTGCTACAAGAAGCTGAATCTGAAATCGAAAAATCAACAAACAGATACTTGAAAGGTGAAATCACTGAAGTTGAAAGATATACAAAAGTTATTGACACTTGGTCTGAAACAACAGCAAAATTGACTTCTCAAGTAGTTGAAAATTTTGATAAATTAAACCCGGTATATATGATGGCATTCTCTGGTGCCAGAGGTAACTTGTCACAGGTATCTCAGTTGGTAGGTATGAGAGGTTTGATGGCAGACGCACAAGGTCAAATCATCGACTTGCCGATTAAATCAAACTTTAAAGAAGGCTTATCCGTTACTGAATACATCATTTCATCATATGGTGCAAGAAAAGGGCTTGTAGATACAGCGTTGAAAACAGCCGATTCAGGTTATTTGACAAGACGTTTGGTTGACGTTGCACAAGATGTTATCATTCGTGCTGACGATTGCCACACTACAAAATCAATTAACATGAAACCTATCACTGATGGTGATAACGTAATTGTTCCTCTAATCGACAGATTGCTAGGAAGAACAATTGCAGAAGACATCAAGGATACAGACGGAACAGTTCTTGTTACTGCTGGAACTACAATGAACAGAGAAGACGTTAAGAAAGTTTCTCACTTGAAATTACAAGAACTTAAAGTTCGTTCAGGTTTAACTTGCGGTCTTGAATACGGTATCTGTCAAAAATGTTACGGTTGGGCAATGACAACTCAAAAACTTGTTGATATCGGTGAAGCAATCGGTATTATCGCAGCTCAATCAATTGGTGAACCTGGTACACAGCTTACCATGAGAACATTCCACACCGGTGGTGCGGTTGGCGTTAAAGATGCTATTAAAGAAGTTATCGCAAAACAAGACGGTGAAGTTATTTCTAATGTTAAAACAAGAGAATTAAGAACTCGTCACGGTGATATCGTAAATATTTCTAACTATGAAACAGATATTGAACTAAAAGGTGCAAAAAGAACTGAAAAATACCACATTCCAGCAGGTTCAACAGTATTCTTTACTAACGGAATGCAAGTTAAAAAAGGTTTCAAATTGGCTCAATTTGAACCGGCAGCTCAAGGTTCTGGTTCTCGTTTAACAGAAAAAGCTACAAAAGATATTACATCTGATTTATCAGGTGAAGTATTATACGAAGATTTCGTAGCTGACGAAAAGAAAGACAGACAAGGTAACATTTCAAGAACTACAAACAAACAAGGTATTATCTGGGTTCTTGGCGGTGATGTTTACAACCTTCCAGGTGGCTCAAAAGTTCTTGTAAAAGACGGTCAAGCTATCAAAGAAGGTGAAAAACTTGCTGAAACATTAACTATTTCAGAACACGGCGGTGAAGTTCGTTTCGGTGAAGATTTAGTTATCGAAGAGGTTAAATTTGAAGGTAAAAAGATTGAAAAAATTGTTCAAGGTAAAGAATTGACAATTGTAATCGCTTCATTGATGCCTGAAAACGCAACATTTGAACAAACTAAGAAAGAACAATTGTGGACAGTTAATAAAACAGGTGAAAAATATATCGTTAAAGCTCCTGTTGATACAACAGTTGAAAATGGTATGATTATCGCCGAACTTATTGATGATGAATGTGCAGTTGCTTCATCTGGTGAAATCAGATACGTTGATGTTGAAGTTGATGAAAACCAAATTATTACAAAACCTGGTTCTGTAGTATTTATTCCGGAAGAAATTCACCAAATTAACAAAGATTCTTCTTTGAAAATGGTTGAAAACGGAACTCATGTTACTGCTGGTACAGAAGTTGTAAAAGACGTATACTGCCACATTGACGGTGTTGTTGAATTCAAAGAATACAATGACGTAATCCACGAAATTACAATCAGACCTGGTGAAGTTCACACATTATCAAGTGTTTCTGAATTGAAAATTGATGAAGGTGAAGTTGTTAAGAAAGGTACTGTAATTGCTGACGGAATTAAAGCTAAAGAAACTTCAATCGTTACAATTATGGATTCTTCAATGGATGACATTGATATTGATGATTTGGATGAAGAATTAGATACAAGTCTTTCAATTGATGAAGACAGCATTTCTAACCAACCAATTCAAATCTTGGTAAGACCTGTTCAAGTATTGGAAGTTGAACAAAAGAATGTTTCAATTAAATTTAACACATCAGATAATTTGATTGATATCGTTCCTGTTACTCAATTGCAATACAAAGATGGTGCTAGAGTTAGAAACCTTGACGGTTCAACAATTACAAGAACAAGTTTAGTTCTTCAAATGCAAGGTTACTTATCACACCTTAAAGGTATGGTAGAACTTGATGAACAAGACAATTTAAGAATTGTTGTTCTTGAAAACTTGATTGTTCGTCGTGAATTTGAAGGTAATGCTAAGACTATGTCTTCACTTCAAACAGAACTTCTTGTTAAAGACGGTCAAGTAATTGATCCAAAAACACCGGTTGCTAAAACTCAAGTATTGGCTATCAATGATGGTGTTGCATCAATTAAATCAGATAGAGAAGATGCAAGAAGATTGTTATTGACAAGCGCTAATTATGAAGAAAAAATCGCAGTTAAGGGTAAAGCTCTTGTTAAAAAAGGTGATTTTGTAAGACTTGATGGATTGCTTGCTGATAGCGGAGAAAAATCAACTGTTTCAGGTATGGTTACAGCTGTTAACAAGGGTGAAATTTCAATCAGAAACGGTCGTCCTTATTTAATCAGCCCAGGTACTATGTTACAGGTTGAAGCAGGGGCTTTGGTTCTACGCGGTGATAACATTGCAACATTGGTATTCGAAAGACAAAAAACAGGCGACATCGTTCAAGGTTTGCCGAGAGTTGAAGAACTTCTTGAAGGTCGTAAACCTAAAGATTGTGCTATTTTGGCAGAAGAAGACGGTATTGCAGAGATCGAAACAGATGATGATTTGCCAAGATTGTTCTTAGTAACTGAAAATGGCAGAACTGAAATCAAGTATGCAATTGATGCAAACATTGTTGTTCAAAACAAACAAAAGATTACAAAAGGTCAACCTTTGACAAGTGGTCCTTTGAACCCACACGATGTAATCAGACTTTGCGGACCTGAGGCTGCTCAACAATACTTGGTAGACGAAGTTCAAAGAGTATATCGTTCACAGGGCGTAGAAATCGCTGATAAACACGTTGAAATCATCGTAAGACAAATGACTAAGAAAGTTAAAATTGTTGATGCAGGTGATACAACATTGTTACCTGGTGAACTTGTTGAAATGCAAACATTTGAAAAAGAAAATCATGAAGTTGAAGAAAAAGGCGGAACTCCAGCAACTTGTGAATACATGTTGTTAGGTATCACAAAAGCGTCTTTGAACACTGAAAGCTTCATTTCTGCAGCATCATTCCAAGAAACAACAAGAATCTTGACAGAAGCTGCGGTAGATGGAAAGAAAGACTTGTTGAGAGGTTTGAAAGAAAACGTTATCATCGGTCGTCTAATCCCTGCAGGTACAGGTTTCCATCACTTATCAAATGCTAACGAAGAAAAAGAACGTGAAGAAAGAAAACGTGCAGTTGCTCAAAGGAATCAAGCTCGTAAACCATCTGCGATTTTGGAAGAAATCGAAGGTATGTTCGGCGCTCCTGATTTCCAATTAGGTGACGATAACGAAGAATAATTCAACGTTAACTATATTCGAAAAACGACCTCTTAATCAAGAGGTCGTTTTTATTTTTAAAATTTTTATTATTTTTTGAAACTTTTTTTCTAAACTTATCAAATGATTTGTTAAAAGTTTTTTATAAAAAAACCGTAAATAATCTTGAAAGGAATTAGGTTATGGCTAGAATTATAGATGGTGAAAGACGAATTATAAAAATGTCTGTAGACGATGTTTTGAGTATAGTTAGGGAATATCAAGAGATTTGTCACAATTCTTGTTGCTACGAACACACCAGAGAATTATTATCCAAAGTAGACTTTTTTATTCCTGAAGATGTTTAGTTCTGAGTAGGATTTATTCAAACAATCCACAGTGCCAAAATTTGCGATTCATTAAAATATTAAAGAACAACTTTTACGCACTTATACATCTTATACTTTAATATCCCCCACTTAGGGTTAGAATAAATCCCTTTTTATTTTATGCTAAAATCAAATAGAAAGGAGTTTTTTCATGAAGAAAAATCTAATTATTATATCTTTAATTTTTGCAATTCCAATTATGTTGTACATGGCTTTGACAATGTCTAATTCGTCAACTGCAAAAACAACTGAAACTGGCAAACCGCAAGTTATAAAATTCACATCCGCAATGTGCTTAGATTGTCAAACAATGAATAAAGTTTTTAAAGAAATTTTTCCTAAATATAACAATCAAATTGTTTTAACAGAAATTCAGGTTCAAGATAAAAACTCATTTGGAGATGAGCAAATAAAAAAATATAATGTAACATTAGTTCCAACAATTATTTTACTTAATTCTGACGGACACCAAATTCGACGAATCGAGGGAGCAATTTCTAAAGAGCAGATGGACAAATATTTGCAGGAGCTAAAGTAAATGGAGAATTATATAAGTCTTTTTACTCAAAACGGTAGTTTGCCATTATTATTTGCTCTTTCTTTTTTGGGCGGTTTGGTTGCTTCTATTTCTCCATGCTCTCTTGCGATGCTTCCAATTATAATCGGCTACATCGGAGGTTATTCAAAAGAAAAACCAATTAAAACATTTATACAATTGTTATTTTTTGTATTTGGTACAGCAATTGTTTTTTCAATTATTGGAATAATTTGCGCCGTAACAGGAAAAGTTTTCATTTCTTTTGCGGGTGGATATTTCGGAATATTTCTTGCCGGCATAATTATGGTTATGGGGTTAAAATTAATGGGGATTTTGGATTTTGAACTTCCTGTAATGATTAAAGAAATGCCCAGAAATGACAGTACAAACATATATTTGTACCCAATTTTACTTGGCGGAGTTTTTGCACTTGCCGGAACGCCTTGCTCTACCCCGATTTTAGCAGGAATTATGGCTTTTGCGTCTCTCTCTGCGAGTATTTGGCATGCAATAATAATGCTTTTCCTATTCTCTTTAGGACAAGGATTAATCTTAATTTTTGCAGGTTTTTTAACCTCTCATCTAAAAAATTGGAAAGGGTTTTACAAATTTTCCGATTGGCTTTTAAAAATTAGTGGCGGACTATTAGTAATTGCTTCTATTTATATTTTTTACAAAATTTTTGCACCACTAATTGTTAGATAAAATTCTGTGATATATCTTTACGTACAGTTGTAAAAAACGCCTATATATCGTATAATGTGCACAAAGGAGAGGAAAAATGAAAACTTTTGAAGGGCAGTTAGTTGCAGGTAACGAAAAATTTTGTATTATTTTATCACGATTTAATGATTTTATTGGTTCCAAACTTTTATCAGGGGCAATAGATGAGCTAAGACGCCATGGAGTTGCCGAAGAAAATATTGATATTGTTAGAGTTCCCGGAGCATTTGAAATTCCTATTACTGCCTTAAAATTCGCAAAAACAGGGAAATACAATGCTATTATTACACTTGGTGCTGTAATAAAAGGAGCAACTTCTCATTATGATTATGTTTGTGCAGAAGTTTCAAAAGGCATTGCACAAGTTAGCTTACAAACAGAGGTTCCTGTAATATTTGGAGTTCTAACAACAGAAAACATTGAACAAGCTATCGAAAGAGCTGGAACTAAAGCCGGAAACAAAGGTTCTGACGCGGCTAAAACAGCTATTGAAATGGCAAATTTGCTAAAATTGGTTTAGTATAAATATTAGTGCGGGGTATGATATGAGTGAAGTAATTACCGAATACAGAAACGAGAATACTAAAGACATAGATATTCTTTCAACAGTAGAAATGGTTCAAAAAATGAATGAAGAGGACAAACTTGTTGCCCTTGCTGTCGAAGAAGAAACTGAACACATTGCAGAAGCGATTGATTTAATTGCTAAACAGTTTTTAAAAGGCGGGAAATTGTTTTACTTTGGCGCTGGCACTTCCGGAAGATTAGGTATCTTAGACGCTTCAGAGTGCCCTCCAACTTTCAGCGTTTCTCCAGATATGGTACAAGGTATAATTGCTGGCGGAGATAGTGCTTTCAGAACAGCTGTAGAAGGGGCAGAAGACAATTTTGAACTTGGTTACAGTGATGCAGGTGTTTTAACCGAAAACGATGTTGCGGTCGTAATTTCTGCAAGTGGAAATCCTAAATATTTATTAGGCGTTTTGCAAAAAGCAGAAGACGTAAACTGCAAAACTATTGGTATCACTTGTAACTCAAAGGGCAAAATTGCCGAAGAAGCAGGACTTGTAATTTGTGCAGAAGTCGGCCCTGAAGTTATCGCAGGATCTTCAAGACTAAAAGCAGGAACTGCGACAAAAATGATTTTAAATATGTTGACAACAGGTTCTATGATAAAAATTGGTAAAACATACGAAAACTTTATGATAGACCTAAAAGCAACAAACGAAAAACTTAAAGATAGAGCTATAAGAATTGTTGCAGAAATTGCGAACACACCTCATAGCACAGCCCTTTCGACATTATTAAAATGTGATTGGGAAATTAAAACAGCTATCGTTTCAATTTTAATGAAAATTGATCCTGATAAAGCAAGACTTGAATTAAGAAAACATGGCGGAGTTCTTCGCAAATTATTAAAAATATATCAGACAGTATAAAGGAGAGATTATGAAATTAACAGTACTTGGTGCAGGATGTTGGGGCTTAACTTTAGCTTGGCTATTGACTAACAATTTTGAAGAAATAACTGTCTGGGGTAGAGAGCAAGACATTTCAGACGATTTAAGAATAAACAAACACACATCAAAACCATTAGAAGTTCAATTAGATAAAAAAGTAGAGATTTCTTCCGACTTAAGAGAAGCAATTTCCGGAGCAGATATTATTTTATCAGTTATTGCAACTTCAGGAACACGAGATGTTTGCGAAAAATTAAAAGAAGCAGGAATTAAACCTGAACAAGTTTTAGTAAATGCTTCAAAAGGAATCGAAGTTCCATCATTAATGAGAATGTCTGAAGTTATAAAAGATGTTTTACCGGAACAAAAACTTGCTATCCTTTCTGGTCCGACTTTAGCTAAAGAAGTTTTAGCAGGATTACCAACAGCAGCATCAGTTGCTTGTGAAGATATAAAAATTGCAGAATTCGTTCAAAAAGCAATGAATGTACCGTCTAAATTCAGACTTTACACAAACACAGACGTTATTGGCGTTGAACTTGGCGGTTCTTTGAAAAACGTAATTGCTATCGCATCAGGCTTTGCGCACACTATGGGCTTAGGAGATAACTGTGCCGGAACACTTTTAACACGAGGAATGGCAGAAATCGTTCGTGTTAGTATCAATTTAGGTGCAAATCCATCAACATTATACGGATTGTCAGGAATGGGAGACTTAATTGCAACTTGTTCAAGCCCTATGTCTAGGAATTATACTGTCGGCTCAATGCTTGCTAAAGGCAAGAAGATTAACGACATTTTGGCAGAACTTGGTTCTGTTGCAGAGGGTGTAAAAACTTCAAAGGCGATTTGCGAACTTGCAAAAAAACTTGATATTGAAGTACCTGTTTCAAACGCTATTTATGAAGCCGTTTACACAGATATTACTCCACAAGCATTACTAGAAAAATTAATGAATAGAAAGTTAAAAGAAGAAGAAAGATATGTTTAAATACGCTGTAAAATACCTTAAGAACACATTTTACCCGCTTAACGTACCTGATACAATTCATATTGAAGATGGGCAAATGGTGCTTGTAAGAACCGAAAAAGGAGAAGAAGCATTAAAAGCTTTTGTTGTAAACTCTCAAATCGAAAAAATATGGGAACACTCAAAAAACAAACCGGAAGCTTTTCATGTAATTAGAACACTTTCACAGCGTGATTTGCAGACTTTAGAAGACATCAAAAAAGAAGAAGTTCAATCATTCTTTAAATGCCAAAATCTTGTAAAACAACACAAACTAAACATGAATTTAGTTCAATGCAGAATTACATTTGACAAAAGAAAAATAACATTCTATTACACGGCTCCGGAAAGAGTTGACTTTAGAGCCTTATTAAAAGATTTAACTCAGGTGTTTACGCGTGTAAGAATTGATTTAAGACATATTGGTGTTAGAGACGAAACCTCTATTTTAGAGGGTGCCGGAGTTTGCGGACGCCCATTCTGTTGTTCAAGTTTTTTGAGAAAATTTGCAACAATCAACGTAAAATTGGCAAAAGACCAAGGTATGCCAATTGCTCCCGGAAAAATTTCCGGAACTTGCGGAAGACTTTTATGCTGTTTAACTTATGAATATTCAAACTATATTGATGCTGCAAAAGGTATGCCACCTGTAGGTTCTTCTGTAATGACTCCGGACGGACTGGGCAAAGTTTGCTACTTACAATTTATGAGTGGACAGATTGCCGTTAAGATGGAAGACGGTAAAACTAAAGAATTCTCTAAAAATGATATTGAAATGGTTGATGCCGATGTTAACGTAGAAATTGATGTCCCTGTAATGAACACTTACACAGATGACAATAACATTGACATAAGACAACTTGAAGACGATAGAAACAGTTCAACAGGAAACGTATAAAGTTTATTTAAATTTTTCAAGAACAAAAAACATTCCAATTATTATATCTACACTTCGAAAAAAAATAGAAATATCCGAGATGGGACTTGAACCCACAAAGATTTCTCTACACGAACCTGAATCGTGCGCGTCTACCAGTTTCGCCACTCGGACATCAATTTTCATTCAATTTTCACTGTACCAACTAAACCGTTGTGGCGAAATGCACATTTAAACAATTATCAATCGTTTTTCTCGGCAGAGTGCCACTCGGACACCAATTTTTATTATGTGTTTATTTTACTTTCTTAAAAAATTCATCCGAAATAAGTTGCGAATATTTATTTTTTTCGTTTGCCGAAATCAAAAGTCTTGGTTTGCCATCTTTTGTTTCTGCAACAGAAACAATTCCTCCAACATCACCAATCGGAAGTTTTTTAACCCTTGCTTCAAATTTTACATAAGGAACTTCCTTGCCATATGAATGCATTGTTCCATGTTTTGTAACTTTCAAATCATCTACTGATACTGCTTGATATTTTATTTTGCTAACAGCTTTATACAATTTTTCTTCAACATTATCAGACTTTATATCATTTTCAGTTAAAATTTGTTTTTCTCCGGAATCAACAACAAACATTTTTTGTCCTGATGCTTTGTGTTCTGCAACTACAGCATTATAGCCTAATATACCTGTTGCTCTTTCAAGTTCAAATTCATCATCAATATGAGAAAAATCTCCAACCTTTTTAGCTCTTTCTAACATTTCATCCTTTGTCGGATTAAACCAATTATTTATATATCCGCTAATTAAATCTTTCCCTCCAATTGCCATAAACCCGACAACCGCTAATGTTATAATTATCGCTCTCAAAAAATTCTTTAAACATCCCATATTGAAATCCTTATCATGTTATACTATCATTATAACTATGAAAAAAGCAGAAATCAATCTTATAAATACAGCCGACATTAAAGTCGAGGACTTAACTCCAGCAATGCAGGAGTATTTAAAAATTAAACACCAAAACCCTGATAAAATCTTACTATATAGGCTTGGTGATTTTTACGAAACGTTTTTTGAAGACGCTGTTATTATGTCGAAAGAACTTGAACTTACGCTAACAGGGCGTGAACAAGGCAAATTTGGAAGAATTCCGCTTGCCGGAATTCCCGCAAAAGCTGTTAACAACTACATTGAAAAACTTGTTCAAAAAAATTATAAGGTTATTATCTGTGACCAACTTGAAGACCCAAAATTTGCAAAAGGTCTTGTAAAACGTGGAGTTACACGTATTATCACATCAGGAACTTTAACAGAAAGCGACTTTTTACAACAAAATTCTAACAACTACATTTGTGCTCTTTTCAAGGAAGAAAAAAGCGGTATTTGGGGATTTTCTTATGCTGATATCTCAACAGGAGAATTCAAAGTCACTCAAGCTCCGTTCGAGTTAATTTTAGCTGAACTTACAAGAATTGCTCCGGCAGAAGTTGTTGGTCCATCTGTCAAACAAAAAATTATGCCGTTTCAAATTGTGCCTGATGAAAAAATTGATTTACCGGAAGAAATTACAAAAATTTATAATTGTTCCAAAATTCCGGCATCGGTATTTGATGCAACATTTGCAGAAAACAATTTAAAAGCAGTATTCCAAGCAAATAGCCTTGAATCTTTTGGTTACGACAGATACAAAATCGGCTTTAGAGCTTCAGGGGCTTTGCTTGCATATATTTGGGAAAACATGAAAGAAAATGTTCCAAAATTTGACAGAATTGAACCGTATGAACTTTCTGAATATATGATTTTAGACGGCGGGACAAGAAAAAACCTTGAACTAACCGAAACTCTTCGTGACAAAAACAAGTTTGGTTCACTTCTTTGGGCAATCGACAAAACCAAAACCAATATGGGCGCAAGATTACTTAAAAACTGGGTTTGTCAACCTTTAAAAAGAGTTGAAGACATTATTACTCGACAAGATTTTGTTTCTGAACTCGTCGAAAGAACAGACGACAGATTAAATATAGGGAATTTGCTCGAAAAAATCTATGATATTCAACGTTTGGCTACAAGAATGTCAAATAGTTCTGCTAACCCTAAAGATTTTTTGAGTTTAAAGACTTCACTGATGATGTTACCGGATTTACTTGATGCGACTAATGTTTTAGAGCATAATCCTTTGTCTGAAATTAACCAATATAGAGATGAAATCGCTGAATATACAGCCTTAATAGATAGAACTATTGCTGAAAATGCACCTGTTTTGATTAAAGAGGGTGGAATTTTAAAAGAAGGTGTTTCCGGAGAACTAGATTACTTCAGAGAACTATTAACCGGCGGAGAAAATTGGCTTAAAGAATTTGAAGAACAAGAAAAAGAAAGAACTGGAATAAAAACTCTAAAAATCGGTTATAATAAAGTTTTTGGGTATTTTATTGAAATTTCAAACTCTTACCTTAACCAAATTCCGGAGGGCTATATTCGAAAACAAACATTGACAAACGGTGAAAGATTTATCACTGAAGAATTGAAAAAGCACGAAGATGACGTTCTTTCTGCTAAATTCAAATCAACCGAATTGGAATACAAACTTTTCTGCGATTTTAGAGAATATTCAAAAGAATTTGTTTCAAAAATTAGAGAAATCGCAGAGTGCATCGCAAAATGTGATGTTTTTACAGCCCTTGCCGATGTTGCTTCTGAAAACAATTTCTGCAAACCAATTATTGATGAGTCTGACGACTTTATTGTTAAAAACGGACGTCACCCTGTTTTAGAGAAAATTTTACCGCTTGGCGAATACGTTCCGAATGATTTAGAGTTAAAATGTAATTCTATTGATACAACACAGTTTATGATTTTGACAGGTCCTAACATGGCCGGTAAATCCACTTACATGCGACAAAATGCCCTTATTGCAATTTTGGCACAAATCGGATCTTGGGTTCCGGCAGATTTCACAAAAATCGGAGTTATAGACAAAATTTTCACACGTGTCGGAGCTTCAGATGACTTAACACTAGGTCAATCTACATTTATGGTTGAAATGATTGAAACAGCTTGCATTTTGAACTCTGCTACAGACAGAAGCTTTATTTTGTTAGACGAAATCGGACGTGGCACAAGCACCTACGACGGGGTTGCGATAGCTTGGTCTGTTGCTGAATACATTGCAACAAAAATCAAAGCAAGATGTATTTTTGCAACACATTACCACGAATTGAACGTAATGACAAAAACTTATCCGCAAATCAAAAATTACAGAATTACGATAACAGAAGAAAACGGAGAAATCGAATTTTTAAGAAAAATAGTTCAAGGCGGAGCGAGCAAAAGTTATGGTATCCAAGTAGCAAAAATGGCAGGACTTCCATCGGTTGTAATTCGTCGTTCTCAAGAACTTATGACAAGAATGCAAAAAGATTACTCAAACAATCTTGCAACACGTAAAAAATCTGTTGATACACCAACAGTTGATGTTCCACAATTGAACTTGTTTAATTAAATTGTAAAAAATTCTATAAAATCTTGGTTCATTAATTCTTGATTTTCAAAACTGTTAAGGATAGAAACAATAAACGGATCATCCAAATTGTATGTTCCATATTTTTCGAGGCCTTCGGTTGCTGGGTAAATCACATTTAATCCTTCAAAAACTACATTACTCATAATATAAACTCCTTATATTATATATGTAATGATGTTTTTTGAATTGTCAAGATTTTATGATTTATCCAACTCAGATAGTTGAAACTTTCTATGTATAAAAATCTATAAAGCCAAGCCTTTAATCCATTTCAATATACTACTTAAGCAAGATCGCGGAATGAAGTCCGCGATGACATATTATTATTTATTTTCAAATAGTTTTGCTTTTATCTTACCATTAGAATCATTCTTGGTAACTTTAGTAAAACTCAACTTTTCAGCTTCGGAAGTTTGCTGTTGCTTAATAATAGCCTGTTCTTGCGCGGTGTTAGGCTTCATTCCAAAGAATCGTTTTACTCGATTTAACCGAGTATGACGAAGTTCCTTGTTTGTAGCTTTTACAAAATTTTCATATAAATTAATTATTTCATTCACTTGTTTTGGATTTTTTGTTCCCCTAAAAGTTTCAGCAGCTTTGTATCCAACTTTATAAGAACGACATTCGTCTTTGTAAACATCTCTTAAATTTTTAAGTATAAATGCATTTTCTTTATCTTTTCCAACCTGCAAAATACCTTTTGAATATAAAGTTTTTACAATATCAGCCTCACTTACTTGTTCTCCAGATTGTAACTTTTTTAAACAGATCTCTTGTAAGTCTATATATTTACTTTGCAAGTCAAGAGCTTTGGCTTTATTAAATTCTTTATCAAGCATTTTACGACCAAAAGAAAAATGTCCCTTTAATTTATATAACCCCATTCTTCCTGATGTATCACTAATTGCGTGTTGTATTTCATGTGCTAATGTATTAGTCCTAGCTGTATTATAAGCGACACCAGACAAACCTACGTCTGTAAAGAAGTCATCATTAATAAAGATACTTGCTTTTCGCCTGTATTTATCGTGGTGCGTCCACCCGCCTGCGAATTCAAACGCTCTATCAATATCAGCTTTTTTTGCACCTGCATTTACCATTTCTTCTCGCATCGCAGTTTTGGAATCTACAAATTTTATTTTCCTTGCTGCTTTTTTACCGATAGTATCAGATATTATTTGTTCAATTTCTTGAGATTCTATTTTTCCACCTGATTGCTTCATTTTTTCAGCAATAGCAGTTCCAATTTTTCTACTGTTTTTCATTACCCCGCGATTAGACATAACTCCTGTAGCCTTAAAAACAAGGCGTCCTAAAGATACCATAATATTCCCTTTCGTTTATTTAATCCCCTGTATTTATATAAACGAAATAGATTTATTAGAATTTACACGACACCTGCTATGCTATGCTATGCTATGCAGCATTATATCTACATTTCAGCCTTTTTAAATTCGTTTTTACAAAACTTTACACTATCGAATCAATCTTTCATAATGTTCATTATAAAAATCTCCAAATCTGTCCTCCAAAATTGCTTGGCGACATTTTTGAGAAAAATCTACGAGAAATTTTATATTATGAATTGATAACAAAGTAGAAGCAGTGCTTTCACCACATCTCCACAAATGTCTAATATACGCTCTTGAATGATTTTTACAAGCGTAACAATCGCAACCCTCAACCAAAGGTCTATCATCATCATAATATTTTTGAGTTTTAATATTTGATTTACCTTCCCATGTAAAGAATGAACCGTGGCGAGCATTTCTTGTAGGAAGAACACAATCAAACATATCCACACCACGTTTAATTCCGTCTAGCAAATCTTCTGGAGTTCCAACGCCCATCAAATATCTAGGTTTATTATTCGGTAATAAAGGAGCTGTAAATTCAACAAAATGATTCATAATGTCTTTTGTTTCGCCAACGCTTAAGCCACCGATTGCGTATCCTACAGCATCATAAGAAGATATTATTCGAGCACTTTCTCTACGCAAATCATCATAAAAAGCTCCCTGAACAATCGGAAATAAAGCCTGACGAGGATTTGTTTTTGCTTTAAAACATCTTTCAAGCCATCTATGAGTACGCTCCATTGCTTTTTTAGCCGTATCATAATCACAAGGAAACGGAGCACATTGGTCAAATGCCATAATTATGTCCGCACCAATATCCTGCTGAATTTCCATAGAAACTTCAGGGTTAATAAAATGTTTTTTACCATCTTTCGGATCACGAAATTCAACGCCATCTTCTCCAATTTTATTCAAATGAGAAAGTGAAAACACTTGAAATCCGCCTGAATCAGTTAACACAGGTTTGTGCCAATTCATCCAGTTATGAATTCCACCAAACTGTTTAATTAATTTGGTACCTGCTCTCAAATACAAATGATAAGAATTTGATAACATAATTTGAGCACCAGTATCAACAATTTGATCTGCGGTAAGTGTTTTAACGGCAGAATTAGTTCCAACAGGCATAAAAATCGGAGTAAGAATAGATCCGTGCGGAGTATTCAAAATTCCGGCTCTTGCGCCTGTTTGTTTACATTCATGAACTAATTCATATGAAAAATTTTCGTGAGCATTATCTCGCATTAATCTTCATCTACGCTTTCTGTGATTAATTCCATCATATTTTTGTAATTCGGACAAAGTTCTTCCGGCTTAAAGTAAATATTAATTTCTCTTTCAGCACTTTCTAAGCTATCTGAACCGTGAACAGTATTATACGCTTTCAATTGAGCATAATCCGCTCTGATAGAACCAACGTCGGCTTCGCAAGGATCTGTACATCCTAACACGTGACGAATTCCTTGAACAGCTTGATAACCTTGGAACACCATTGCAACAATCGGCCCGCTTGTAATATATTTTACAAGGTTAGGATAAAAAGGTTTTCCAACGTGTTCTGCATAATGTTTTGCAGCAATTTCCTCGGTTACTTGAAGCATTTTCATACCGATTAGTTTATAACCTTTCTTTTCGAAACGGCTGATAATTTCACCGATAAAACCTCTTTTTACTCCGTCAGGCTTAATAGCCACAAATGTTCTTTCTTCTTTATGCATAATTCCTCCAATTCGTACAATTATAATAGCATAAACATTACTAAATTAACAGTTTTCAAGTTTTTTAATACTTCTAAACAACATCGTTAGCATTATTATGCAAAGCAAAATAGCCGCAGTTGCTAAACCAAACCAAAAACCTCTAATATTCAAATGATACTTAAACGCAAGTGTGTATCCCAAAGGAATTGCAACTAACCAATAAGCTATAAAGTTTGATAAAAGAACTACACCGGTTCTTTTTATGCCTTTAAATATACCGGCAAGCGCAACCTGCAATCCGTCAAATACTTGAAACACAGCAAGCACATACAAAATTGGAATAGAAATTTTAACAAGAGTGTTGTCTTGTGTAAATAATCCGACAAGAAAATTAGGGAATGTTGCAAATACAAACGCACTACACATCATAAATCCGACACACATTACAATCCCAACGAATGAATAGCGCTTCAAATCTTTTATATTTTCAGCCCCATTTGCAAAACCGACCTTAACAGCAATAGCATTAGAAATAGCTAACGGAACCATAAAAGAAATTGTAGTTAGGGTACAAACTAAATTTTGAGCAGCAGCATAAACACCGGAAACTCTTCCCATAATTATTGCAATACTGTTAAATGCAATAAATTCAACAAGAATTGCGCAAGAAATCGGAATTCCAATTTTTATCAAATTTTTATAATAATCAAAGTCTTTGTAATCATTGAAATTCATCATCCTAAAACAATAAATCAATAACGCAAAGCCCATAAAATATCTTACAATAAAACTTGCGATAGCAAGCCCGAGAGCACCTAATGACGGAATAATCCCCCACCCGAATACCAAAAGCACATTTACGGCAATATTCAAAAACACAGCAATTGCAGTAACTAAGTTCGGGAACATAACAACTTCAAATGCCTGTAAAAATTCTTTCAAAGCAGCATGCAAATAAGCTCCAAATGTTGCAAACGCAGTTACAAGCATATATTGCTTAATCATAGGAACTAATTTTGCATCAAAATGCAAGTAATCAATTACTGGAATAAACGCTAAAACTGCAAACATAACAATTACAGCTAAAAGCATTGCAAACCTTAATGTCGGATAAAAATATTTTTTAGCAGATTTCTTTTCTCCTCTAAAATTAGAAAGCAAAGGAGAAACACTCGAAATCAAACCAATCCCGAATGTTTGAATGCAATTTGTAATAGCTGTTGCGATACTAATTGCAGCAAGCGTATCTGTTGAATGGTGTCCGGCAATCAATACGTCCCCTGCTCCGATAAGGATAAACCCAAGGTTTCCCATAATAATCGGCAGGGCAATGTTTAATAATTCTTTGGCATAGTGTCTAAATTGTGTACTCATACAAAAAAATTATACCATGTCAAACCATAATAGCAAGTCTTTATTAAATTTTATAAGTAATGCTTTCATACAACTGTAAACTATTAATTTTTGTGTAAAATATTTGCTATTACCACGGGTAGTCATCCTTAATTTGCCAACCATCTTGTATTATTTTTCCGGCACAAGAACGCCCATCTGCAAAATGTTGTTTCGTACAAGAACTAACCCCATCCATTGTTCCAAATACACCCTTTTTTATATCTATCCTTAAAAAAAACACATCTTTCCCAATTGCATTAGGGCCTTTTGCTCCATTTAAATCTATACATAACATTTGTAATTCAGGAAGAAGATTAAGAGACATACTATATGGTCGAATGTATGCATAAGTACCATCTCCATATATAAATCCAGGAACGTTATCATATTGACCATATACAATTCCTGAACCATCTATATAATGAAAACCATTTATTTTATACCCACATTCTGACATTGTTTTGCAAACTTTAATGATTTTTAAATAGGGTTTCCAATACTTTTCAAAATAACTTAAATTGTCTTCATAAGAACTGTTTAACAAAGTTGTATCCCATTCCGAAGAACTTCCATTTTCCTGTTGAGAAGAAACTAAAGCTTGAGAAAATGTTGAATATGCTTTTTTTAATTGCTCAACTGTTTGTTTTTTTTGATAATTTGTTATAACACTTGGCAAAGTTAAAGCAGCAACAACACCGATAATACCAAGAGTTATTAAAACTTCTGCCAAAGTAAAAGCACATTTTGATTTTAAAACTTTTTTCATATTCCCTCCGTGACATATTATATCACAATCATAGCATTTATTTAGATTTTATACATCAACTATTCAATAGTATTTTATTTTAAAGCATGTAAATATAATTATATCACAATTTTAACCTGTTTTCAACTATGGGATAGTTTAATTAATTTTTAAATTTTTTCTAAAATCTTCATATGGGTAAAAAAGTCTATAAGTACGATAAAGTTCTTTGTCGAAAATTTGGCAAAAAAGTACATGAATTACGAATATTTCAGGAGCTTACACAGGAAGAACTTGCTTTTCGCGCAAACATTTCTCCCAGCTACATGAGTTCAATTGAGCGAGGCATAACAGATACCACAATTTCCACAGCAAAACGAATTGCCAAAGCATTAAACACAGACATCAAAACACTATTTAATTTTTAAGCATCACAATCCAATTTATTTCCAACATTTTTATTTTTTATTGCGCGAGCTTGCATCTTTAAACTTTGTGCTTTTGAAGCTACTTTATAATCCTGAGTCGACGGATTCGACGGAGCCATTGCAGACTTGATAACAGTGTTTGCATCGTCTATTGTCTTTTGCGGATTATTCGGATTAAGCGACGGCATCTTAATATCAACGTGTCCAGCAACAGGAATTCCATCTGCATTTTTCTCTATAACAATTGAACCTGCAAGATTTCCACCTGCAGTTTTGTGAGCAGCTTCATGCGCGTATATTTCTTTATAATTCTTATTAATCAAAGCATTTTTTTGAGCTTTTTGCTGTTCTTTTTGCTTTTCAATCGGATTTGTAAATTGATAGAACAAATTAATTCCTGCCATACTCTAACCCTCACACATATTTCTACTATAATTGTAGCATATTTTTGAAATTTTGGCAAGCTTTTTTATAAATAAAAAAGCTCGAATTTCTTCGAGCTTTTAGTTATTTTATTTTTTATTTCTTCCTGTTCTTTCATAGAACTCTTCTATAAAACCGGTATTAAATTTTCCGCTCATAAACACAGGATCTTCAATAATTGCTTGGTGGAACGGAAGAGTTGTTTCAACACCAGTAATAACATACTCTTTTAAAGCTCTATACATTCTGCGACGAGCTTCGTTACGAGTTCTCCCCCAACAAATCAATTTACCAATCATTGAATCGTAATAAGGTGGGATTGAATAATCTTGGTATGCGTGAGAATCAACTCTTACACCAAATCCGCCAGGAGTTACATAACCTGTAATTGTTCCAGGGTTTGGCATAAAATCTTTTTCAGGATTTTCAGCATTAATACGACATTCAATTGCATGACCTCTCAACATGATATCATCTTGAGTAAAGTCAAGTTTTTCACCCGCAGCAACCATAATTTGTTCTCTTACCAAATCAACGTTAGAAATCATTTCAGTTACACAGTGTTCAACCTGAATTCTTGTATTCATTTCCATAAAGTACCATTTACCGTCGTGGTCAAGCAAGAATTCGCAAGTTCCGGCACTTTCGTAATTTATAGCTTTTGCAGCACGAACAGCAGCAGCACCCATTTCTTTACGAGTAGTTTCATCAATAGCCGGAGATGGAGCTTCTTCCAACAATTTTTGGTGACGTCTTTGAATAGAACAATCTCTTTCACCTAAGTGAACAACATTTCCATATTGGTCAGCCAAAATTTGAACCTCAATGTGACGAGGATTTTCCAAGAATTTTTCAGCATAAACATCAGGATTACCAAAGAAGTTTTGAGCTTCTGATTGGCAAAGGCTCATATTTACATCAACTTCTTCATCAGATCTGCAAATTCTCATACCTTTACCACCGCCACCGGCAGTAGCTTTCAAGATAATCGGATAACCTACTCTATGAGCAAATTCCTTAACCTCTTCAGGTGTTTGCAAAATTCCGGTACCTGGTGTAACAGGAACATTATTTTCAATCATTGTCTTACGAGCAGTAGCTTTATCACCCATTTTTCTCATTGCTTCAGCTGTCGGTCCAATAAATTTTATACCATGTTTTGCACAAATTTCTGCAAAATCTGCTCTTTCAGACATAAAACCGTATCCAGGGTGAATTGCATCAGCACCTGAAACAATAGCTGCAGAAATAATTGCTGGAATGCTCAAATAACTTTTTGCACTTTGAGCAGGCCCTATACAATAAGCTTCTGTCGCTAATCTAACATGAAGAGAATTCGCGTCAGCCTGAGAATAAATCGCAACTGTTGGAATACCAAGTTCTCTACAAGCTCGAATAATTCTTACCGCAATCTCCCCGCGGTTTGCTATTAATACTTTTCTAAACATCTTTTTCTTATCCCTATAAAAAGTGAAAAGTGAATTTAAAAAATTCACCTTTCACTAACAACTTTATTATTATTCTACATACATTAGAACTTGACCAAATTCAACAGGCTGACCGTCTTGTACACAAATTTCGGTAATTTTACCTGCAAAATCTGATTCAATTTCATTCATAAGTTTCATAGCTTCAACAATACAAACTACATCGCCTTCTTTAATTGTTTGACCAACTTTGACAAATGCTTCAGCATCAGGAGATGGAGCTGAATAAAAAGTTCCAACCATTGGAGATGTCAAAGCTTTTCCTTTATGAGCTGGTTCTTGTGTTGCAACAGGAGCAACTGCAGGAGCCGGAGCATTTGCAGATGTTTGAGGAGCAGCCACAGCAACCGGAGCTGAAGCAACGCTTACAACTTCTTTTCTCAAAGTAATAGCTTGTTCTCCATCTTCAAGAGAAATTTCTGTTAAAGAATTGTCAGCCAAAACTTTTGCTAATTTTTCCACATAATCTATATCAAATTTCATTGTTTTTTGCCTTTCGTTTTAAGTGAAATGTAAAATGTGAAAAGTGAGAAGTCCAAATAAGTGCTACGCACTTAATCAAAATTCGAGTTCGCAAGCTAAAAGGTCTTTTCAGCTTTCACGTCTCACTTTTCACTTGAACTATGCTCTATCAAGATATTCGTTAGTTCTTGTATCAACTCTGATTTTATCACCGTTTGAAATAAAGAACGGAACGTTTACAACTGCACCTGTTTCCAAAGTAGCCGGTTTAGTACCGCCTTGTGCAGTGTTACCCTTTTCAGATGGAGGTGTATCAGTAACTTCAAGAATTACGTGAGCTGGAAGATCAACACCGATAATTCTTGAATCATGCATCAACACTTGAACAACCATATTTTCTTTCAAATATTTGATACCGTCGCCGATTTGATCTTCTGTTAATTGCAATTGTTCATATGTTTCATTATCCATCATAACATATTCTTTACCTTCTTTGTAAAGATATTGCATCTCTCGTCTGTCAAGCATAGCTTTTGCAACTTTTTCTCCTGCACGGAATGTTTTTTCAACAACTTGACCTGTTTCAACGTTTTTTAGTTTTGAACGTACAAACGCAGCACCTTTACCAGGTTTTACGTGTAAAAATTCAACAACAGACCATAAACCGTTGTCTAATTGAAGCGTTAAGCCTGTTTTTAAATCGTTTACTGAAATCATATTTTTCCCCTTATTAAAATAATAATCTGTCTTTATGTGACGATGATAACATAAAAATGCAAAACTTCAAATAATTGTTACAATTAAATCGTAAATATTAACATAGTAGCAAAATTTTTCTTTTTTGAATATTATAAAAGTAAATAACAATTGAATTATATAAGGAGTAATAAATATGCATATTTCAGCAATTAACGCTTGTTGCCCAAAGCCTCATTTCACTGGCAAAAAAAATGGTTATGAAAACCCTATCAATAGAAGCACAGAAAAGAATTTAGCAATTTGGACTTCTATCGGCTCAAGCGCTATTATTGGCGGAACAGCCGCAGCATTGGGTTCTTGTTTTATTGGCAAAGGCGCAAATAGCAGAGCATTAAAACTTGGAGGCATCGGAGTTGCAGCAGGCTTAATTACAATGGCATTGACTCTTCCATCAAAATTGTACAACACTAAAGTTAACGCATTTACTCGCGAAAAAGAAATGGATGTTTTCACTCGCGACAGAGATTTGAAATCTAATATTATGGAAGAAGTAAATAAAGAAGTTAAAGACGAAGATGTTGATTTAGACCAAAAAATAAATCATTACACATCTGTTCAAATGGCAAACAATGGAAATGGAATGCTTGTCAAAGGAGCGTAATGCAGATTAATCCTGTTAATACATATTCTTTTATGGCAAACAAACAGCCACTAAAGCAACAGCAAGAAGAAAATCCAATTTCTAAAGCCGGTGAAAAAACAAAGTTAGCAAAAGCTACTTTTATTGCTGGCTTAGGTGTTGGTACAAAATTGTTGTTTGAACTCGTTGACGACTTTGATCTTGTTGGAGAAAAAATCGGGAAAAAAGCTTCAGAGATAGTTAATAAACAACATAAAAACGCCAATTCAACCAAAAAAGCTTGGTTGACTGCTGGGGCTTGGGTTGGTTTGTTAGCAACTTTTGTTACAGGATTTGCATTTTTGTACACTCTCTTCAAAGCACCTAAAATAAACTATGAGGGCAATATTAACGCCCACAAAAAAAGTAAAGATATGGATGTGTATATCAAGGGAAATGATACAGAAAAAGAACTTTATACTCAAATGAACGAAAAAGCCAAAAACGCAAACGAAGAAGAAAAAGCAAAATTAAGAACCCAATACATGCAAATGCAAATGGCTAAAAACAAAGTTCCTGATTTTGTTAAATTAAAATAAAACACTTAAATATATCTTGACAAATATAAAAAATTTTCAGATAATTTAGGCATTGCAGAATAATAGGAGAGCTTAAAATGTTTAATAATAGATCAACGATTGCCCCCCCCCCGAAGACACGTTAAAAGAAATTAAAATCTCGCCCCTTGAGGGAGAGAAGAAATTTCTTAACGAATTGTATGAGTTTAGAAATTTCAGAGAGGGGTGTGACTCCGTAATCAATTGTGATTTTAAATCGAAAATTTTAACAAACAACGAAAATAACTTCTCACGTAAAGAACTTAGTACCCTAGTGCCTCAATATCTTAGCAACTTTTCCGATACGGTCTTTCCACGTTTCACGTCTCACTTTTCACACAAGAACAAAGTCGCATTCACCCTTGCTGAAGTCCTTATCACTCTTGGGATTATCGGTGTTGTTGCAGCTATGACATTGCCTTCTTTAATTGCAAATTATAAGAACAAAGTTTTACTAAATCAAGCTAAAAACTCTTACTCAAAAATTTCTAATGCTTTGCTTTTAGTTAAAACCCAAAACGGCTATGATTCTTATGCAGATTTTTTTAGACCAAACACAACAAACGATGAATTAATGCAAGAGCTATCCAAATCGCTAAAAATGACAAAAATTTGTAATGCGTATAGAGGAGGTTGTTGGACTTGGAAAACAAAATACAATAAAAAAACATACTATAACGGACAAACCATATATAGAGATTTTCATAATTATACTAGCGCTATTTTAAATGATGGGAGTGTTATTTTGCTTAGTAACTTCAATGACACAGACAAAGGAAATGGTGGTTGTGTCTGGTTCAACAGCTATCCTAAAAGGGATTCTAATGGCAACATTATAAAAGATGAAAACGGAAATGACATCATTATTAATTCAAAAGAAACCAGATGTGGAGAAATTATAATTGATACTAACGGTGCTAAAAAACCTAATCAAATAGGTGCTGATACATGGAGCCTTAGAATTTATCAAGATAAAATTACAATTGATACTTTTCCATATGATGACAATTTGAGTTACGAAAATTACCAAGAAGGTGAAGAATAAATTCTTTTTGTGCTAAAATCTTTTTATGGCTGAGGGACAAATTTACAAAATTCATTCAGATTTTTATTATGTCGATGACGGAACTTCTTTTCACGAGTGCAAAATTCGAGAAGTTTTGAAAAAACAACGCGAAAAAATTCTTGTTGGAGATTTTGTGGAATTTGAAAATGGTGTTATTAAAAGCATTATTAAGCGTAAAAATTTCATCAAACGACCTAGCGTCGCCAATATCGATCAAATTATTATTGTTTCAGCTTTAAAAGAGCCGGATTTAGACTTGCATCAGCTAAACAGGTATATTTCACTTGCAAAATATTTTGACATTCCAACAGTTCTTTGCTTCAACAAAGATGACTTAGAATGGGATAAACATTTAAGTAACAAAATTAAAAAGATTTATGAACCACTAGGCTATAAAATCGTTTATACATCTGCTACCGAACACAAAGGACTAAAGAATTTTGAAAAACTTTTAGAGGGTAAAACAAGTGTGCTTTGCGGAAATTCAGGTGTTGGAAAATCCAGTTTGGTTAACGCTATTAACCCAAACTTAAACCTCAAAACAAAACAAGTTAGCGAAAAAACTCAACGAGGCACACACACAACTCGTCATTGCGAGATTATTAAACTTAATGATACATCAAGAATTGTGGACACTCCTGGATTTAGTAACGCAAGATTTGATTTTTTACTTCCGGCAGATGTCGATTTGCTTTTTCCTGAAATTGCTCAATATAGAGATAATTGCAAATATTCCGATTGCTTACACATAAATGAAGACGGTTGTAATGTATTGAACAATATTGACAAAATTGATTCTACAAGATACGAAAGTTACTTGACATTTGTAGATGAAGCAAAAGAATACAAAGAACGAATCAAGTACGAAGGCAAAAAACAAGAGCATTCTAAAAAAATGGTTCATAATCGACAAATAGCTAAAATAAGCGAAAAGAAACGTCAAAGCGCTAGAAACACGCTTAAACAACAAATTTATAAAGAAATAGACGAAGGACAAGAATTATGAAAATGAACGAATACATA
This sequence comes from uncultured Candidatus Melainabacteria bacterium, assembly GCA_934717855.1. GTDB lineage: Bacteria > Cyanobacteriota > Vampirovibrionia > Gastranaerophilales > Gastranaerophilaceae > Stercorousia. The sequence continues at coordinate 7,282 of CAKUZI010000001.1, read as the reverse complement.
GATTTAGTAAATAAAAAAATTGATGAATTCATGCCGATTTGCTATCCGCAAAAGATATTCAAATCAATGAAATATACGGTTATTCTTCCAGGGAAAAGACTTCGTCCTGTTATGTGTCTTGAAACCTGCAGAATGTTCGGAGGAAACCTCGAAGACGCTATTCCAACTGCCTGCGCAATTGAAATGTTGCATTCTCAAACACTCATACACGACGATTTGCCATGTATGGACAATGATATGTATAGACGCGGTCAATTAACAAATCATATGGTATTTGGAGAAGCTAATGCAGTGTTGGCTGGGGATGCTCTATTGACTTTTGCACCACAAATTATTCTTAAAAATTCAAAAAATCTTGGCGCTGAAAAATTAATAAAAATTATGGAAGAATATTTTCAAGCTGGAGGCGCTTATGGTGTAATAGCAGGCCAAGTCGTTGATATTGAGAGCGAAAAATTAATGCAAGCATTTGAATACGGTAAAGATGACGAACAATTACCGGAAATATTGGATTATATTCATACACACAAAACAGCAGATTTATTTAAACTAGCTCTTAGAACCGGTGCTATTATCGCTGATGCAACAGATAAACAAATCGAAGACATCACAGAATTCGGCCAAGTTTTGGGAGTAGCTTTTCAAATAGCCGATGATATTTTGGACGAAACCTCAACTTTTGAAGAAATGGGTAAAACCATGGGCAAAGACAAAGAAGAGGGAAAGTTAACATATACCTCTCTTTATGGTTTAGAAAAAGCCAAAAAAGATTTGAACGACCTAATCGACAAGTGCTATGATATTTTGAACAGAAACAATTTGAAATCAGAAGTTTTTGAACAAATTTTAGAGAAAATTAGGATTAAATAAAAATTATTTTTTATGGATTTCACCTCTCCGAGGGTAGAGGTCAAAGTCGTCTGCGAACAATAGTGAGCATTACGAATTCTGGAGAGGGATAAATGAATTGTTTTTTAATTTTTTCACCCCCTCTCTCTAACTCTCGCCCTTGGAGAGAAAACTTGAGCTACACATTGAAAACAAAAAAGTAAGGCGGGTTTCCCCGCCACTTTTTGTTCAAAATATTTTTATTAGTTTGTTAAATCCGGTTCTACTTGCTATTCTCCTATACAAATTGTGAGAGTATTGGAATTTACTACACGATTCCCATAAGTATAAGTATCCTTGAAGCTCATATAATCCGGCCCTAAGAATAGAACTGTCGCATCTCGACTACCATTTTCTTGATTAGACCATATAGAAAAATTAGTACCTGTAAAACCTAAAGATGTTGCTTTATCCTCATCTATTTCCAACCCTTCGTTCCAACCATCTGGGGCAATGTGTGGATTCCCTTTGTAAATTAAACTTGCTATTTTGGCTAAATCTGCCGGTGTTGGCATATTCTGAACTCCACCACATGCTTTTACTGCCCCTGCCCAATAATCTTCAGCATTAGAAGAAATCACAGAATACGATGTGCAGGCTTTTATACCAAGCTTATCTTTTTCTGCTTCACATTCTGCAAAAGATAAAGGCGACGGAATGAACGGAGCCGTAAAACATTTTCCATTTACCTCTACGGCACAAGCATTGCCTAAACCTGCGGCTTTACCAAATGTTAAAACATCTTGTCCAAGTTTGTTTGGTTTTTTACCTCCATTCCAATCAAAAACTCCAGACAAACATTCGACAGAATTAGATAAAGAAGATTTATTGTAAATTAGTCCGGATTTATCAACATCAAATTCGCAATCCTTGTCATAACTCAATATCATAGCAGTTCCATCTGCAGTTATAATACCAACAGTATTCGCCCAATCACCTTTAATATTAGATGAAATTTTTAAATTTCTTGCTGTCTTTGTTTTAGTTATTTTCCACATCTTTCCATCATTATTCAAGTCAACTTCTTGTGTAGGCCAACAACCATCAATATTGTTGTTATCACAAATTTTAGCTATTTTCATATGTTTGTTCATCTCTCGAACAAATGACATTGTATCACCATAACCAGTTAATCCGCTTTGGACTGCCATTTTGTCGGTCACTTTACTTAATTTTTGTTTAATATTTTCAACACGTTTTTGTTTAACTCTATCTTGAACATTAGAAAACAACGTAGGCATTGTAATAGCTGCTACAACACCGATAATACCAAGAGTAATCAACACCTCCGCCAATGTAAAACCCAGAGACTTACTATTAGAAGAGACCTGCGATTGCCTCACTCCTGCAAAAGCACATCCAAAACTTAAACTTTTCATTTCCACCTCTTATAATCCTAAATAACATTATCAGTTTAACATATTTTTCAGAGTTTTACAAGATTTGATTTTACAAAATGTATAGTTGTGTTATACTAATCTCATACACATAAAAAGAGAGTAGGATTTTAATGACAATTAGTATTTTAAACACTGGATACGAAGCGCTTTTAGCCGGTGTTTTGGCTGCGTTTTTTGCACAAGTAATTAAATTTTTTATTTTTACGATTAAATCAAGAAAAGTTAATTTTAAAATTTTTACAACAACAGGCGGAATGCCAAGTTCTCACTCTGCAGGAGTTATGGGGCTTGCAACAGCTGTTGGTTTAATTGAAGGGTTTGATTCTGTACTTTTCGCAATGTCTGTTGGATTTGCACTAATTACAATGTATGATGCAGCCGGTGTGAGACGCGCAGCGGGTAAAACAGCAGCTTGCTTAAACAGAATGATGGATGATTTCTACAAACACGATGTACAAGCAATTGGAGGAAAACTAAAAGAACTTTTAGGGCACACTCCATTTGAAGTTATTATGGGCGCGCTTTTTGGAATTGCATTCGCTTATTTCATGCACTTCTATATTTTATTATAAATTTTTGTAAACATATTGCCTTTTTGTATTATTCGTGTAATACTTGGAAGTATAAGGGCTTATAGATTAATTCTATATCCGAAAGTTTGTACCCTTAGGGAAAAGAAAGAGATACTCATTAATGAGTGCCAAACAGCAGGAATTTAACTACAAATTTATAAAAGAAAATGCAAGTGCCGGAAGCTGGCGCAGAGGTTATGAATACCATCTTAAAGATATGGTATTTGATTCGTATCCCGAAAAAAACTTTTATATGGCAAAAGTAAAAGGGAATTTTCAGGATCATTATAATACTGACCTTATTTTTAAGAAAAACAAGGTTGAAGCAAGATGCAATTGCCCTCTCAAAGAAGAGTGGTGCAAGCATGCGGTTGCTGTCGCATTAAAAGCGATTGACGAACACGCTTACGAGGATTGGTTAGAAACTAAATACGGTATGGAATTTGATTTTCCGGATGAAAATACTGCTCTAACCGAAGAACCTCAAGGAAGTTTTCTTTTTCACTTTAATTCGAAAAGAAAAGCAAATTTTTTCTCAATTCTTGTTCGCTCAAGGGAAACAGGAAAAGTTGTTCGTCAAATAGAGCCTATTTTGAGAGCTTTAATAGAAGCGCAAAAACAAAACCCTGATTTTGAATTAAATAATTCTCAAAAGGTTGAAGTTGCAATATTCCAACAACTTTTGACTGTTGCAAGACAAGACAAAAAAGCCGGTTGGTATGATATTCCGATTACGAAGTTTGGGCCGTTGTTCACTCTACTTTCTAAGGCTGATGAAGTTTTAGATGAAAAAACAAAAGAAAGATTGAAATTTACGGATGAAGAATGGAGACTTGTTTTAACTGTAAATACCGGAGCGCAAGGTACTATTCTTTTGTCTTTGGAATGGCGCAGACCGGACAAAGACGATGTTTATCCGCTTGAAGAAGTTAGATATTTTTCAAGACATTTGAAATGGGGAAGATACAAAAACATAATTTTCCCGACTAACATTGCGATGAGTTCATTGCCACAAAATATTTTAAAATCATCTTTTACAGACTTAAAAGATGCTGACGGCGGGAAATTTATCTATGAAGAACTTCCAAAACTTCAAGAGGTTATGGACGTTGAAATTGCAGATAATATCAGTCAATTGATGTTAACAGAACGACCTCCATTAAACATCGTAACAATGGGAATTGATTATGACCAATCCTTGAAAGCTTCTTTGGAATTTGAATATGACGGAGTTGTTGTGCCGTATTCCAAATCAACAGCAGAAAAAGCTCCTTATATTACGATTAAAAAACCGGGAGAAGACCTTGTTTACTGGATTAAGAGAAATCTTAAACATGAGCAGGAAGCATATCAGATGCTTTTGGCATGTAGATTTGTTCCAATGCAGACTAACAACTTAGCGTTAGAAAAAGAAAATGCAATTGATTTTTATAACTATTATATAAAACAAGCCGGAGAAGGTTGGAAATTCGTTGAAAAAGATGACATGAATTTCTTCAAACTTATGGATGATCCATTTAGGCTTTGTGCAAAAATCGACTTTTCAGAAGAAGCGGAAGATAGTTTTGAAATATTTTTATATGGACAAGTTGGCGAAGAAATTATTAACTTTGATGAGATTTATGAAACAATTCAAAGTGGTGAAAAATACAGTCGCATAAGAAGTTTAGGCTTTGTTGAATATCCGGCGCAAGACATTTATTCAATAATGCGCGCATTTAATTCATTTGATGTTTATCGTAACAATGATAACAAATATATTGTAAAAACTTATCGTGCCGGACTTATTAATGAGTTGAAAAATCTTAATGTAGAACTAGTTTTGAGCGAGAAATTTGAAACATTCTGGAAGCAAATGTCAAACTTCTCAACATCCGAAGATTTAAAATTGCCGGAAGGAATTAACGCAGAATTTAGAGAATACCAATCAAAAGGTTTTGGCTGGCTTTGGTTTATGTACAAATACGGTTTGAATGGTATTTTAGCGGACGATATGGGGTTAGGGAAAACTCTCCAAGCTCTTGCTGTTGTTCAAAAAGCTAAAGAAGAAGACGGCCCTATGCCTGTACTTGTAATTTGTCCGACAACCGTTGTATTTAACTGGAAATCAGAAATTCAAAAATTTGCTCCGACATTATCAACATTAGAACTTTCCGGAGTAGAAAGAAAACAATTTTTTAAAGAAATTCCAAACTTTGATGTTGTAATCACAAGTTATGCCTTAGTTAGACGTGATATCAACAAATTAAAAGAATATAATTTCAGATATGTTATTCTTGATGAATCTCAAAATATCAAAAATGCGATGTCTCAAACAGCACAAGCAGTAAAAAAACTTCAAGCTTCGCACAAATTGGCTCTTTCTGGTACGCCGATAGAAAACAAACTTGAAGAATTATGGTCAGTATTTGACTTTTTGATGCCGGGATTCTTGTTCAATATGGCAGAGTTTAATTCTCATTACGTAAATCCGATTATGGAACGTCAGGATAAGACAGTTGAAAAACGTTTAAAATTGCAAATTTATCCGTTCATTTTACGTCGTATGAAACGAGATGTTGCAAAAGATTTGCCGGATAAAGTTGAAAATATTGCGTATTGCGAACTTACAGATGAACAAAGAGATTTCTATTTACAAGTTCTTGACAGCACAAAAGAAGAATTGTTTAAATCAATTGAACAAAACGGGCTTGAAAAGAGTCGTTTATCAATTTTCTCTGCTCTTTTAAGATTGCGTCAAATTTGCTGTCACCCAAGACTTTATGACAAAGAGAACGTTAAACACATTATGAAATCAGGCAAATTTGAAAAATTAAAATCAATGCTTGAAGAAATTATTGACGAGGGGCACAGAATTTTATTATTCAGCCAATTTGTAAATATGCTTGATATTGTAAAAGGCTGGTTAGAACGTGAGGGCATTCCTTACGAGTATTTGACAGGAAAAACAAAAGACCGTCAAGGTGCAGTTGAAAGATTTAATTCTAACCCGAATATTCCAATATTCTTAATCAGTTTGAAAGCCGGTGGTACTGGTTTGAACCTTACAGGTGCAGACTACGTAATCCATTACGACCCTTGGTGGAACCCTGCAGTTGAAGATCAGGCAACCGATAGGGCATACCGTATCGGACAAACTAAAAAAGTTTTTGTGTATAGACTTATTACGAAAAATACCGTTGAAGAAAAAATTCAAAAACTTAAAACAGTTAAACGAAACCTTGTTGATAGCGTAATTTCTGTTGACAGAAATATCGTAAAATCACTTACAATGGATGATATTAGAGAAATTTTCTCTGTTGATTAGTTTGAGACTGAGGCAAAAAATTGTACCCGACTTATGAATAATAATAATAAAAATGTTCTATTACTTTAAAATCTAAATGGGTAATCTTTTGGAATTTTCCAGCCCTCAAGCATAATCAATTCAGCACAATAATGAGCTTCTCTGTTAGCTTCTATAGATTTTTTAGAACAAGTACCAATATTTCCAACAAGTTGTTCTCTTCTTAACCTGTTTCTATAGTCAGAATATTCAAAATTTGATTTTGCCAAATGATTTGGATAATCAAAAGGAGTTATACGAGAATCTTGGTAATATTTGAATAAAAAATACTTTCTTCCACTACATTTTTTAATTAAATCATTTCCATATTGTGCGCATTTATAATAATCATCAGCAAAAGGAAAGAAGGTTATAGCATTAACATTGAACGCAAAAGCACTTCCATTCGGCAAAACTCTCAATATCCGAGACTCTGTAAAGTTTTCAGCTCTCAAATCACGTTTCTCTTCTTTCAAGTAAGGTGAAATGTATTTATCAAACCACTCATCACTATTTGAATGGTAAACATCATTTTCAATATATACATTACCAGAATTATTATAACGCCCCCAATTTGTAATATCCCCATTATCAACTTCCGCCATCTTGAATGCCTGCTGAGTGATTGTATAAAACTCTTTTAACCTAGTTTCAACAACACGTTTTCTATATCCTTGCACCAAATTTGGAATGGTTAATGCCACAACGACCCCAATGATGCCGAGAGTTATTAGAACTTCTGCAAGGGTAAACGCTATGCGTTTGGGTGAATGGTGAATAGTGAGTGGTGAGTGGTTCATTGCAGAAAAAGCAGCTGGGTTATTAGGTTGTTTTTGTTGTAAATTGTTTTTATTCATTTTTATTTTTCCTTTCTTTTCACCAACACATGTCATCGCGCACTTTGTTGCGCGATCTGAATTTTTATATTTTTTATACCCCTCTCTGAAATTTCTAAGCTCACAAAATTTGCTAAGAAATTTCTTCTCTCCCTCAAGGGGAGAGAGTAAAATGTTTCGTTTTACTAAACTTAAAATATCAACAATCTTCCTAAATAAATCAAACTTCCTTAACCGTAAAAGACTATGCCTCTTTGCATC